>NZ_JBXWMJ010000002.1:0-653541 GCF_059609805.1 Ruegeria sp. YTSC004 | reverse complement strand
GTGGTAGCCCGTAGGGGAATCGAACCCCTCTTTCCAGGTTGAAAACCTGGCGTCCTAACCGATAGACGAACGGGCCATCTGCCAATGGCACAAGCACAAGTGGTAGCCCGTAGGGGAATCGAACCCCTCTTTCCAGGTTGAAAACCTGGCGTCCTAACCGATAGACGAACGGGCCACGCTGGCTTGTGGAGGGCCTTTTACGGTTTACCTCTGACCCCCGCAAGCCGAAAAATGCAGGGATGCGAAACTTTTTTGGCAGGGCCGGAAATGGGCTCAGTTTGCCTCTGCCGCGTCCTCCAACCTCAGCTGAACGCTTTGCCGTCCACCCCATGTGTTCACTTCAAGCCGTCCGGCGAAATGAAAGCGCGCGCCGCCATGGTTGGACAGCTTTTCACCCATTGGTCCGTCAAAGGCTCCAAAGGCAATGGCATCAAGACCACCACCAACCCCGTCGGACAGCGACAGTTTCAGATGCGATTCCCCCACGCGCTTGGCAAATCGCACCTGCAAGTCCGGCAACGCATAGCGCGGGGCAGGGGCGCTGGCCCCGAAAGGACCGGCTTTTTCTATCTGTTCGATCAGATCGACCGAAGCTGCGCCCGGCATAAGCGCTCCGTCTAGCTTCATGTCTGCAGGACCGCCTTTGCCCGCGCCTTGCTTGGCCAACAACTCGCTGAGGCGTTCCATGGCCAGCTCCAACTGATCCCGCATAACGGTCAACCCAGCGGCCATCTTGTGCCCGCCGCCTTTAACCAAGAGTCCCTCGGCCGCCAACCGTTGGATTGATGCCCCCAGATCAACGCCAGAAACCGACCGCCCTGAACCCTTTCCTTCATCACCATCAAAGCCGATGACAATGGCGGGTCTGTTGGCGCTTTCCTTGAGGCGGGATGCCACGATGCCGACAACGCCGGGATGCCACCCTTCGCCCGCCGCCCAGACTAAGGGGGCATCCAGCCCACGTTCCTCGGCCTGTTCCAGCGCCGCTGCACGGACTGCGTTTTCGATATCACGACGCTCGGTGTTCAACTCATCCAATCTTTGAGAAAGCGCTTCGGCTTCGGTCATCGAGTCCGTGCTGAGCAGTCGCGCGCCCAGATCCGCTTGACCAATCCGCCCGCCCGCATTGACGCGCGGACCCAGAAGAAAACCCAGGTGATAGCTGGTAGGCGCTGAATCCATACGCGCCACATCCGACAGCGCCACTAATCCTGGTCGTTGCCTCTGTGCCATGACCTTAAGGCCTTGCCGCACCAGCGCCCGGTTCGCGTCAATCAGCGGGGCCACGTCTGCAACGGTTGCCAATGCCACAAGATCCAGCAGCCCGATCAGGTCGGGACCCTTAACCTCAGCCTCACGCAGTTGCCGACCAGCCTCAATCAGCATCAGAAACACTACGCCAGCGGCGCAGAAATAACCCAGGTCGCCGCTTTCATCCTGCCGGTTCGGGTTCACTACGGCCACGCAATCCGGCAGCGTTTCACCACCAAGGTGGTGGTCCAACACAATGACATCCGCGCCTTTTGCCGCCGCGATAGGTTCGTGGCTGAGCGTTCCGCAGTCCACGCAGATAATCAGGTCATGCGCGGCCGCCAGTTCCTGCATTGCAGGCACGTTCGGCCCATAACCCTCATCAATTCGGTCTGGCACATACAGCGTGGCTTGCAGCCCCATCTGACGCAGCCAGACAAGTAGCAAAGCCGCCGAACTGCCCCCATCGACGTCGTAATCGGCAAAAACCGCGACCCGCTGCTTATTCCGGACAGCTTCCAAAAACCGCGTTGCGGCGGTCTCCATATCCTTCATGGACCGGGGATCGGGTAGCAATTCCTTCAGCTTTGGTTCAAGAAAGCTTTCGGCTTCCATGGGGGGCACTCCGCGCCGCGCCAGAACCTGACACACTGCACGAGGCAGGCCAGTCTGTTGCACCAGCATTTCTGTTGCCCGTTCGACCTCGGCCTCCGGTCCGATCCAGCGCCGCCCGGTCAGTGACTGCTCAACCCCTAAAAAGCTCATGCCTGCCTCTCATATGCTAAGGCCGGACCCTCTCGGACCCGGCCTCAATGTATCTATCGATACCTATGCCAAAGGCAAAGGTGCAAGCCATCACGCGTTGTCGTGCGGCCAGGTTGGCGTGCGGTAGGACATGCGGCGCACCGACCCGGTTTTGGAACGCATCAACAGGGTGGTGGTTTCAACCCAACCCGGCTGGCGTTTGATCCGCGGCAGCAAAGAACCACCGGTCACGCCAGTTGCGGCAAAGATCACGTCTGCAGTCACCATCTCATCACGAGAATAAACACGGTCCAGATCGGTGATACCCGCCTTGGCGGCACGACCACGCTCGTCATCATTGCGGAACAGCAGGCGGCCAAAGATCTGTCCACCCATGCATTTCAGCGCGGCAGCGGCCAGAACGCCCTCGGGCGCTCCGCCTTGACCCATGTACATATCGATGCCGGTCTCTTCGCTTTCGGCACAGTGCATGACACCAGCCACGTCACCATCGGTGATCAGGCGGATCGAGGCGCCGGTTTCGCGCACTTCAGCGATCATCGCTTCGTGGCGGGGACGCTCCAGAATGCAGACGGTGATGTCGGCAGGCTTGCAGCCTTTGGCATTGGCCAGCGCTTCAACACGCTCGCGTGGGCTCATGTCGAGGTTCACGACGCCTTCGGGAAAGCCCGGACCAATGGCCAGCTTGTCCATATAAACATCGGGTGCGTGAAGCATTGATCCGCGCGGCCCCATAGCTATCACGGTCAGCGCGTTCGGCATGTCCTTGGCGGTCAGAGTCGTGCCCTCAAGCGGGTCCAGTGCGATATCCACACCGGGGCCGTTTCCAGTGCCGACCTCTTCGCCAATATACAGCATCGGTGCTTCGTCACGCTCGCCTTCGCCGATGACAACCACGCCGGCAATGTCCAGCAGGTTCAGCTGCTCGCGCATCGCGTTTACAGCCGCCTGATCCGCAGCCTTTTCGTCACCACGTCCGACCAGCGAGGCCGATGCCAGTGCGGCCTGCTCTGCGACCCGTGCAAGGCCCAGAGACAACAGGCGGTCGTTGAAATCGATTTTGGCAGCGCTCATTTTTCGTATCCTCAGGTCAATAAAGGCGTTTCATCGGGCATAGCCTGCGTTTTGTGCAAGCCGCAAGGGTCAAACCTCTTCAATCCGCAGTGCGACGGGCTCACCCGACACGACATCGGTCGCGCGAAGCCCTTCCAAAGCGACATCCAAAGTGGCCCGCGTGGTTTTGTGGGTCACAATCAGAACCGGCGCGGTGGCTTCGGTGTGCCCGTATTGGCGCATCCGGTCGATCGAGACGCCCGCGTCACCCAGAATGGCGGCCACTTTGGCCAGTGCACCGGGTTTGTCGAACAGCGCGAGGCGCAGATAGTAGGGGGCGGGCAGGCCGGTAATAGCGGGTTTTGCGTCTTCCAATGTTGTTGCTGGGCGGCCAAAGGTCGGGATTTGCAACCCCCGCGCCAGATCGCAGACGTCACCCATCACGGCGCTTGCCGTTGGACCCTCGCCCGCACCGGGGCCGCGCAGGACGACCTGATCGACTGCGTCGCCTTCGATGACGACCATATTCGTGCCGCCTTCCAGCTGACCCAAGGGCGAGCCGCTGGGTACAAGGCATGGCTGCATCCGCTGTTCCAGACCGCGTGCCGAGCGCTGAGCGACACCCAGCAACTTGATACGATAGCCCATGTCGGCTGCCTGATGAATGTCATCCAGACTGATATGCTGGATGCCTTCGATCTGGATGCCGTCGAAATTCGGTTTGGTGCCAAACGCGATCGAGGACAACAGCGCCAGCTTGTGCGCCGCGTCGATGCCGCCCACGTCCAGGTTCGGGTCAGCCTCAAGGTAGCCCAGCTCGGCACATTCTTCGAACAGCGCGTTATACCCCAACTCCTGCGATTGCATCCGCGTCAGGATATAGTTGCAGGTGCCGTTCATCACGCCCATGACGCGGGTGATCTCGTTCCCGGCCAGCCCCTCGGTCAGGGATTTGATCACAGGGATACCACCAGCAACGGCCGCTTCGAAACGGATTACACGGCCTGCGTCCTCGGCTTTTTCAGCCAGCTCCTGACCGTGAATGGCCAACAAAGCCTTGTTTGCGGTCACCACATCCTTGCCGGCGACCAACGCGGCCTCGACAGATGCTTTGGCGGGGCCGTTTTCGCCGCCCATAAGTTCGACAAAAATATCGACATCGTCGCGCTGCGCCAAAGCAACGGGATCAGTCTCCCATGCATACTCCGACAGGTTCACGCCACGGTCTTTGTTTGCGTCGCGTGCAGAAACAGCTGTGATTTCGATCGCACGACCTGTACGCGCCTGCAGCAGGTCCGCATGGCGGCGCACGATCCGCACGACACCCACGCCAACCGTTCCCAAGCCCGCAATTCCCAGCCGCAGCGCCTGTGTCATCCCGTGGGTTCCTTTCCGCTCGAATGTCCTTGGTTTCGGGCTGTTTGCCCGTTCAAAGGTGCCTTAACGGGTTCGGCGCCGAGGCGCAATCCGAGACAGCGGTAACAGTCGGTTGAAACGCTAAAGGTCAGTTGGTTTGCGCGTTCTGCAGCGCTTCGGCCCTTTTGGCCAGCGCTTCGCGGCGCGCGGTCAGGTCTTCTTCAACCTCGGCCGCTTCGTTCACGGGATCTATGGGCGGGCCAAGAATATCCTGAAGTGGGACCAGCTTCGGATACGCGGCCGAGCGCACATTCGGCTGCTCGCGTCCTTCCAATTCCGGAAAGTCCGTGCAGGCAGCGCAAGTCAGAAGCAGGACCAACAATGGCAGAGGCTTCATAACGAACCCTTTCAATAACGACTTAGACTGTGATGCACCTTTTGCTGGGGTCGTTCAAGCGGGGTTCTATATGAACGCTTGTTCATATACGATGGCGGTATGGCACGTACTCAAGGTTCACATTCCGATATCACCGGCCCGCGCATTCGAAAAGCAGCGCTGGGGCTGTTTGCCCGACATGGCTATGCAGCCGTGTCCATGCGCCAGATCGCAAAGGAGGTGGGCGTACAAGCGGGTGCTCTGTATAACTATACGCCAGACAAGCAAAGCCTGCTTTATCGCCTGATGCATGACCATATGCAGGATCTGTTGGCCGCATACGATGAGCTTGAAAAACCTGCCGATGCAGAGGCTGCGCTGCGCCGCTTTGTCGGCTTTCACATTCGGTTTCATTTGGAGCGACCGGATGAAGTCTTTATTGCCTATATGGAGCTGCGCAACCTCACGCCCGAAAACTTCTCGGAAATAGAAGGCCTGCGCCGGGCTTATGAGGATTCGCTTGAAGCCATCTTGCAGGATGGGCAGAAGTCTGGGCTCTTCTCGGTTGCCGATACCAAAATCGCGACCTTGGCCGTGATCGCGATGCTGAACGGTGTGATGACCTGGTATCGTGCAGGCGGACGCTTGTCGCTGGACGAAGTAGAGCAGGTTTATTGGGATATGGTCAGACGCGCCGTAACCGCCTGACCAACTTTGTTTAATCAGTGCGCGGCGCGGATGAATGTGCCATTGCGGAGTTCTTTGAACGCCAGTTCCAGTTCGGCACGCGTGTTCATGACAATTGGACCATGCCATGCGACAGGCTCATCAATGGGCGCGCCGGAGATCAACAGAAACCGGACACCTTCCGGACCAGCTTGAACCGTGACCTCATCACCGGTGCCAAACCGAACCAGAGTGCGGTCACCGGACAGATCACGGATGTTAACCTCTTGTCCCGCGACTTCTTTTTCCAAAAGCACGCCGGTAGGTTGTGATGCATCGGCAAAGGCCGCCTGTCCTTGGAACACATAGGCAAACGCCCGGCGGTAGGTGTCGATGCGAAAGGTCTTTCTCACACCGGCCGGAACCTGAATATCCAAGTACTGCGGGTCGGCGGCAATACCGTCTACCGGGCCGGTTTTGCCCCAGAACTCACCAACAATAACGCGCACGGTGGTGCCGTCATCATCAGTGACCTCGGGGATCTCTTTGCTTTGGACATCCTGATAGCGGGGGGCTGTCATCTTTTGATCTGACGGCAGATTGCCCCACAGCTGGAAACCGTGCATTTGGCCCGCACCGTTTCCCTTGGGCATTTCCTGATGCAGGATTCCGGACCCGGCGGTCATCCACTGAACGTCGCCTGCGCCCAAAATGCCGGTGTTGCCCAGCGAATCCGCATGCTCGACCGAGCCGGACAGGACATAAGTGATGGTTTCGATGCCGCGATGCGGATGCCAGGGGAAGCCTGCCTGATAATCCTTGGGGTGATCATTGCGGAAGTCGTCGAACAACAGGAACGGGTCAAGCTCGGACGGGTCCTGAAATCCAAAGGCCCGGTGCAATTTGACGCCTGCGCCTTCCATGGTTGGCATGGCTTTGCGGGTTTCCAATGTTGGTCTAAGGGACATGACGGCCTCCTGAATTTGTGGGGATCATGTATGCTGTTGGCGATATGCGTCAATTTGCGTGCAAACACGGGTGCTGTGCGCAATTCCATAGTCGGCTTCCCTCTGTTTTTCGGCGGACAAAGCGGATAAACCCGGACCGAGCAGAGCAGGGGACGTCAATGCAACAAGAAATTCTGGCCACGGTCCGACCTTCATCATCCAGGCGCTGGATAGGGGTCGGGATGCTGTCGACCGTGGGTGTGTTGGTCATCTATGTCGCTTTGACCACGCCACCGGAACCGGCCTGGCTTGTTTTTTTGCTTGTCGTTGGTGTGGCGGCGTTCTGGCTAGCCTATCGCATGTGGCAAGCCACCAGCGACTGGATCGAGCTGACAGAGACTGAATTGCGGACCGGATCGGGGCAGGTGATTACGCGTGTCGAAGATATCGAGACCATCGATCAGGGGGTGTTTGCGTTCAAACCGTCAAATGGATTTTTGTTGAGGACAAAGGAAAGCGCAGGAAACAGCTGGGCACCGGGACTCTGGTGGCGATTGGGGCGCCGTGTTGGCATCGGCGGCCTGACCACGGCCGCCGAAACAAAATTCATGATACAGGTGCTACACCCACTGGCTCTACATCCTGCTGACAGAAGTGATCAGAAACGTTCCCCTTGACGATTGGAACAAAACGCGGACGCGTGAAAACAAAGTTATTGAATGTGTGATCTCTGTCCAGCCAAGTGGTGTTCAGCAATGGAACGTAGTCTTTCGACGTTTCGACAATGATCATAGTGTCCAAATCCGCCATTTCCGGAAGCAATTCAATCAAAGGGTCGAGGTTGTCATTGGTCCAATTGCCCTCGAACCCGCAAGTTGTCGACCACTCAATTCTATAGCGCTCTTCTGTACCCGCATCTACATCTGCAGCGATGTACTGGATTACCGACAAACGCATTTTTAGCGGTGAATTGTCGGTCACCATACGGTTGTATACCAAATACATAGATTCCGCATAGTTATCGGTAATTGCATCCTCACCTTCACGTGAAATCAAGTCACTTACTGTGTACGCAGCTTTTAGGTTGGCGGTGTTTTCGCGAAAACCATCAAAGTACGTATATGTAAGTGTAACAGTCCATACGAGGAGAGGTAAAATAATAGCCGTCTCCACGGACAGGTTGCCGTTTTCGTTGCTCGCAAAAGTGCCAAGCGAGTGACGGATACGTGAAGCAATACGCGTCATTTTAAGGCTCCTGAACAAAGGTCGTCGTCGACGTAAGAGTGACCAGACCATCTTCGCCTGACAGAGCTCGCCCCATTGCCGTCGTGGGAAATACTGGATCGACCTTTGCACAGGCGCGCATGATCATCAGTGCGTTGGATCCGCCGTTTTGGAACACGGTAACAGGTTGAACCTCTTCCGCTCTGTCAACGCAGGTGGGCTCGACCGGAAAATCCAAAACGCCACGCGGATTCTGAACAATCATCTCCAAAAGCAGGTTGTCAGAGCATGCGTGCATAACAACCATATGGTCGCAGATGGCATTCTTGATTGTATCGTGCTCAGTATCCGGCAAATTGATCCCAAGTCGAATGTCGCGCACGACCAGATCCATAGAGCGATCCAGCATCGCTTTCTGAATCGTGACCAACGAGTATTCGATGACGCCTAGAATGAAGAATATGTACAAAGGGAACAGTATGGCGAACTCGACGGTCAACGAACCGTCCTCAGTTCGTTTGAACCTGATCACTTTTCCCAGAGCTTTGCGGATCATTGCGTCAGTCTCAGTTGTTTGATTGAAACGGCAATGGAGTCAAAAACTTGTGAAAGCGAGAGGTTATCGTCGCCCAGGCCGCCGCCGTCGTTGACTTTGAAAAAGAAGCCGTCGCCGCTAGAACAGTTATCGATGACCGTGGCACCTGCTTCCGGTGCTTCGAATGCAATGCCATAGACATCAACGTTCTTAGCCTTGATCGCACCGCAAATATCACTCACCCTAGTGTTTTTGGTTCCGCTACCAATCGTTGTGAAGGCATTGTTGTACCAGTCTCGAGTGCGCTGGTATTCGAATGCATAGTTATACTCGGCGTTCCAGTCCAAGTTCACACGATTCCACAGTTCCGGGTAGGTCAGGCGGACGGATTCACCTTCTTCGTTGAAGGGTTCCGTGTGCCCTCTTGTTCCCCTCCGGGTATAGAAAAACTCGGGCGGGTTTTCTGAGATTTGAACACTGTACTCACCAGAGCGAGTCAATGTTCTCCAGCAGTCGTATTTAACCCATACTCCGACGTCCCAGTCATAATACTCGCGACAGTTCCTATAGTCCTTTTCAATACTTGTGCTGGGATTGTACCAAACATCCGATAATCCGTCGCGCAAGTCCTCGTCCAAAATCCAATTGCTGGTGTTCTGCCCGTCTGTCATGACAATCATGATCTTTTTGACATTGGACTCATATGCCAGAGGGCGGTTGCTAAAGGTCGGTGGAACGACTTTGGGGGGAATGTTTCCATCCGCGTCTTTTCCCGTTTCCGGATCAACTACGACGTTCGGGTCGGCGTTCTGCGTTGATAGTCTGCTGATGACCGGCTGGAATTGGGGATCCAGCAGTGCGGCACCCCATTTGACTCCGATATCAATCGACGTGTTTCCGCCCGCAGTCATGGCGTTTATCTGCTTGTGCAGGTCAGTTTTGATATTGGTTACCGGCGTGATGGAACTGCCGGCTCGGGTAGTGCAAACTGAATAGGAGTGGGATTCTCGATCGTATCGGTCACTTTTGTTAGAGCGGTCGAAATGCGCTGTGCGATTGAGTGTTTTGTTCGGATCAATCCAAGATTCTTTGAATTGGTCTTCGATTTCGGTGTCCTTGAAATCCACGCAATTGGAATAACTGTGTTCTGTCGTAACACCCGGCATGTTGTCCAAAAGGTTCGCGCCAGCGTTCACCTGGTTGTTGTAGGGTATGATCGAGATAGAAATCTTGTCCGGGTCTTCGCCAAGATAGATCGTATCCACGAATTGTACGGCGGCCTCTCGAAGCGCCTGTATCTTTGTTTTACCCTCTGTTGCGGATGGATCGCCCATTGAGCCGGAAATATCCAGAACCAACGCGATTTCGAGCGACCCAATGGCCTCTTCAGCAACGCTTGTTACCGAAGCTGTCAGTGTGGGATACCCAAAAAACCACATGAAGTGTGTAGGGACGTCGACTTTAGCGTTTGCGGTAACTTTTCTTGATCCGATGGTCGGATCATCAAAAACGATAGGTTCTTCGGTAAGATCGCCGCGGACGTCGGATTTCTCAATGTAAGAAATGACTACATCTTTTGGGGCGAGTTTTTGTTTGACGTTGGCCGCTGCAAGAACCGCACGGTCCAGAGTTCCTTGAAGGCTCGCTCGGTCACGCTCAAAATTCATAATGTCAACGCCGATACCTGCTGTCGCAAATATGAGCAAAAACCCAACAACCACAAAGATCGTGAACACGCCACCGTCCTCGTCGCGTGAAAAACGACGAGCAGCAGCGGCTGCGTTCTTATAATTCTTGGCGTTGCACTTAAATACGCGCATTTTCATCTAGCCGTCCTCGCTGAGCAGATATCCGACGCTGCTAAGGAAAAGTTAACGTATGAAAACTAACGGCGAATCGTGGCGTGAATTGGGCGGAAGCGCCAGAGTTATGGCAACTTTGGGCTGGAACCGTAGATAATTGAACGACTTTTTCGCCTCTGTTTTCGGTCGGGCGACAATTATTCAGGTGTTGAGCCCAACGCGCGACTCAGCCCGGTCTGAGCGCCTTAATGACGATTTCGGGTTTTATTGTTGCTTAATTATTGATCGTTTAGCCAATGGGTGCGACAAAACGTCAGAACGCTCGTCGTTCGTCGGCACGGAGGATTACATGACGGCCATTAATGAACCCAGCTTTCGCGAAAGTGTAGATTTGATGTTTAACAGGGCAGCGTCCCTTATGGACCTGCCGCCGGGGCTTGAGGAAAAGATCCGTGTCTGCAACGCCACCTACACCGTTCGGTTCGGCGTCCGCCTGCGCGGCGATATTCATACTTTCACCGGCTACCGCTCGGTTCATTCCGAGCATATGGAGCCTGTAAAGGGCGGTATTCGTTACGCCCTTGCTGTGAACCAGGACGAGGTCGAGGCGCTTGCCGCTCTGATGACTTACAAATGTGCTCTGGTCGAAACGCCCTTTGGCGGATCAAAAGGGGGATTGTGCATCGATCCCCGTAAATACGAAGAGCACGAGTTGGAGCAGATCACCCGCCGCTTTGCCTATGAGCTGGCCAAGCGCGATCTGATCAACCCCTCGCAAAACGTACCCGCTCCCGACATGGGAACGGGTGAGCGTGAGATGGCGTGGATGGCGGACCAATACGCCCGGATGAACACGACGGACATCAATGCGCGCGCCTGTGTGACCGGTAAACCACTGAATGCAGGCGGAATCGCCGGCCGGGTCGAAGCAACGGGCCGTGGCATCCAATACGCTCTGCGAGAGTTCTTCCGCCACCCGGAAGACATGCAAAAGGCAGGGTTGTCCGGCAAGCTGGATGGGAAACGTATCATTGTTCAGGGACTGGGCAATGTGGGCTATCACGCCGCAAAGTTCCTGAGCGAGGAGGACGGATCCAGAATTGTCGGCATCATCGAATGGGATGGTGCGCTGTATAATCCCGACGGGATCGACGTGGAATCCGTACGCCAGTGGATCGTCAAGCATGGCGGCGTCAGTGACTATCCAGATGCGACGCACTCGGCCGAGGGTGGTGCAGTTCTTGAAGAAGAATGCGATATCCTCATCCCGGCTGCTCTGGAAGCGGTTATCAACCTGTCTAATGCAGACCGGATCAAAGCGCCTTTGATCATTGAGGCTGCGAATGGCCCGGTGACTGCCGGTGCGGATGAGATTCTGCGCAAGAAGGGTACGGTGATCATTCCGGACATGTACGCAAACGCGGGTGGTGTGACGGTTTCCTATTTCGAATGGGTCAAGAACCTCAGCCATATTCGCTTTGGCCGTATGCAGCGCCGTCAAGAAGAGGCGCGGCATGAGCTGATCGTCAGCGAGTTGGAGCGGCTGGACCGTTACCTAGGCGATGCCTGGTCGATGTCGCCGGACTTTAAGGCCAAGTACCTTCGCGGTGCGGACGAGTTGGAACTGGTGCGCTCGGGCCTCGATGACACGATGCGCATTGCCTATCAATCCATGCGCGAAGTCTGGCACAGCCGTGATGATGTCGAGGATCTGCGGACGGCGGCCTATATTGTGGCCATCGACCGTGTGTCCAAAAGCTATCGCGCCAAAGGGCTATGATGGTTTGAAATCAGGGGCAGCCTGGCTTTGTCAGGCTGCCCCTACGATAAGGGCTGGCGGCCTCAACCCCGGCAGATACGCCGAAAACGGTAATGGCGGGCCGTGCCTGCGACAGGTAAGCTGCAGCGACAGAATCGATTACCGGAGTTTTCTATGTTGCGTATCGCCATTGCAGCCGCTTTGCTGGCTACCCCATTAGCTGCGGAAGAGACCAAAGAGCAAAGCTGCCAATATCAGGCAGACGTTGTTGCGGCGATCCAGAAGGCACGGCTGGACCGTGTAAAAGAGCGCAACGTGCCCCAGGCAGTTGCCGAAACCAGCCCGACTTGGCCCGAAAATTACAATGCTGCCATCCCGTTGATCGCGCCTTGGGTCTACGAACAAAAGATGCGCGACGTGCGCAAAAAGGATCTGGGCGCCGCCTGGCTTGAGCTGTGTTTGCAGCAATAATCCACAGCCCCATCATTTCCCTGTGGACAAACGCGCGCCATACCCTTGGCGCGCGTTCTTGTTTCTGTCAGGTTTGACCCATGTCACTGCCCCCCGGATTTCTGGATGAACTGCGCACCCGCCTAAGCCTGTCTCAGGTCGTCGGGCGCAAAGTCATGTGGGATCAGCGCAAGTCCAATCAGGGCAAGGGGGACATGTGGGCGCCATGCCCGTTTCACCACGAAAAGACCGCGTCCTTCCACGTAGATGACCAAAAGGGGTTTTATTACTGCTTTGGTTGTCACGCCAAAGGCGATGCGATCAGCTTTGTGAAAGAGACCGAGAATGTCTCATTCATCGAAGCTGTTGAGATTTTGGCGCGCGAGGCAGGCATGCCCATGCCCGCGCGCGACCCGAAAGCGCAGGAAAAGCAGGATCGCCGGTCGCAACTGGCCGACGTCATGGAGCAGGCCGCGCAATTCTTCCGCTTGCAACTCAAGACCGGGGCAGGGGGCGTGGCGCGAGACTACCTGACGCGTCGAGGATTGGATGCGCAGGCGTTGGACCGGTGGGAGATCGGGTTTGCGCCGGATGGCTGGCAAGGGTTGTGGGATCACCTGCGCGGAAAGAACGTGGCCGAGGACCTGATCCTTGGGGCCGGGCTGGCCAAACCTTCGAACAAGGGCAAAAAGCCTTATGATACGTTCCGCAATCGGATCATGTACCCTATCCGCGATCCGCGCGGGCGGTGCATCGCGTTTGGCGGTCGGGCAATGGACCCCAATGACAATGCGAAATACCTGAACTCGCCCGAAACGGAATTGTTCGACAAGGGGCGCAGTCTTTATAACCACGGCCCTGCGCGTCAGGCCGCAGGCAAAGGGCAACCTCTGATCGTGGCCGAAGGGTACATGGATGTGATCGCCCTGGCCGAAGCTGGATTTGGGGCGTCGGTCGCCCCATTGGGCACGGCGATCACCGAACATCAGTTGCAACTCCTGTGGCGCATCTCGGATGAGCCGATCATCGCGTTGGATGGCGACACGGCCGGCCTGCGTGCCGCGATGCGGGCCGTTGATCTGGCGTTGCCACTGTTAGAGGCCGGGAAATCTCTGCGCTTTGCCCTGATGCCCGAGGGCAAGGATCCCGATGATTTACTACGAGCCGAGGGACCGGCAGCCGTGAAAACAGTGCTTGAAGGCGCGATTCCGATGGTCAAGCTGCTGTGGCAGCGTGAGACAGAGGGCAAGGTGTTCGACAGCCCGGAACGCAAAGCTGCGTTGGATAAGTCGCTGAGGGACAAGATCAAACTGATCCGCGACCCCTCGATCCGGGCGCATTACGGGCAAGAGATCAAAGACCTGCGCTGGCAATTGTTCCGCCCGCAACGTCAGCCGCAAAATCGCCAATGGCAGCCACGCGGCAAGTGGCAACCTCCGAAACAGCCAGCAACCCCCGGTGCGCGCTCATCTTTTCTGGCGTCTTCAGAAACTGCGGATATCCAGATGCGCGAGGCTGCGATTCTGGCAATCGCCATCCTGAACCCCACTGTTGTGGTCCAATTCGAACATCAACTTGAAGAGATGGAGTGCCACGATCCCGATCATGCCGCCTTGCGCGCCGCCATCCTTCGACATGCGATCGACGACCCAGAGCATCTGAAAGACCACATTTTTGAAACTTTGGGCGGCGAAATCCTTGAAAACCTGCTGGCCCTTCGCCATGTCGCAGTAATCCCTTGTGTGTTCAAACCAGGCGACGTCGAAAAGGCCGAGATGACTCTGGCCGAGGAACTCGCGAAAATCAAAGCGCTCCGGGGATTGGATGCCGAGATTGCCGAAGCTGCAGAGGAACTGTCTGATCTGGCTGATGAAGCGCTGACATACCGGCTGGCCCAGGCCGCCGAAGAGCGTAACCGCACAAGCCGCAGTCAGAACGAGGATAGGTCGGTTTTTGACATCGCCGATAACGGCGCACGAATCAACCGCGACGAGAAAGACGCGTTTCAGGCGATCATGTCTGGCATCAATTTTGAACGGAAACGTCGCTAAAGTGGTGTTTTCGTAAGGCACTGGAAAAGAAAAACGGGTAAACGGGTGGCCGAATCACTTCTACGCGCTAATGATTCGGTACAAACGAATCACCCATCCCTGCAGGAGCATTGAATGGCCGCCAAGGATACAAACGAAGACCGCAAATCCGACGAGCAGGAACAGGAAATCTCGCTGGACATGAGCCAGGCCAACGTCAAGAAAATGATCGCCGAGGCCCGCGAGAAAGGTTACATCACCTACGACCAGCTCAATCAGGTTCTGCCGCCTGATCAGGTCAGTTCGGAACAGATCGAAGACGTTATGTCGATGCTGTCCGAGATGGGCATCAACATCATCGAAGATGAAGAGGCCGAGGAAGAAGAGAACAAAGGCTCGACCGAACTGGTTGCTGCAGAAAGCAACCGAGAGGTTGCGCTGGCGGGTGCTGGTGCTGAAAAGCTGGATCGCACAGATGACCCGGTCCGCATGTATTTGCGCGAGATGGGCAGCGTCGAACTGCTGAGCCGCGAAGGCGAGATTGCCATCGCCAAGCGGATCGAAGCCGGTCGCAACACCATGATTGCCGGTCTGTGCGAAAGCCCGCTGACCTTCCAGGCGATCACCATCTGGCACGACGAATTGTTGTCCGAAGACATTCTGTTGCGCGATGTCATCGATCTGGAGGCCACGTTTGGCAACCAGTTGGATGAAGACGGGGATGTCGAAGAGCCGGTTGTCGACACGTCTGCGGTTCAGGCGGCAAAACCCGCCAAGGATACCGGCCCCGAGCTGGATGCCGACGGCAACCCGCTGAACAATGACGACGACGATGACGATGATGAGCAGGCCAACATGTCGTTGGCCGCGATGGAAGCCGCGCTGAAAGATCAGGTTCTGACTACGCTGGAACGGATCTCGACTGACTTCTCGATGCTGTCGGAAATGCAGGATAGCCGGATCTCGGCGACCCTGAACGAAGACGACACGTTCTCGGAAAAACAAGAGGCGACCTATCAACAGCTGCGGTCTGAGATCGTAGAACTGGTGAACGGTCTGCATCTGCACAACAACCGTATTGAAGCGCTGATTGACCAGCTGTACGGCATTAACCGTCGCATCATGTCTCTGGACAGCTCGATGGTGAAACTGGCGGATCAGGCGCGCATCAACCGTCGTGAGTTTATCGACGCCTATCGTGGGCGCGAACTGGACCCGAACTGGCTGACCGAGATGGCAGAAAAGCCGGGCCGGGGTTGGCAGATGTTCATCGAACGTTCGACCGCCAAGGTCGAGGAACTGCGCAACGATATGGCTCAGGTCGGTCAGTATGTCGGCTTGGACATCCCTGAATTCCGCCGCATCGTGCAGCAGGTTCAAAAGGGTGAGAAAGAGGCGCGTCAGGCCAAGAAAGAAATGGTCGAAGCCAACCTGCGCTTGGTGATCTCGATTGCCAAAAAGTACACGAACCGTGGCCTGCAATTCCTTGATCTTATTCAGGAAGGTAACATTGGCCTGATGAAGGCGGTGGACAAGTTCGAATACCGCCGCGGGTACAAGTTCTCGACCTATGCGACCTGGTGGATCCGTCAGGCGATCACGCGTTCCATCGCGGATCAGGCCCGTACGATCCGTATTCCGGTGCACATGATCGAAACGATCAACAAGCTGGTCCGGACCGGTCGTCAGATGCTGCACGAAATCGGACGTGAGCCGACGCCGGAAGAACTGGCCGAAAAGCTGCAGATGCCGCTGGAGAAGGTTCGCAAGGTGATGAAGATCGCCAAGGAACCGATCAGCCTTGAAACGCCGATTGGCGACGAGGAAGACAGCCAACTGGGCGATTTCATCGAGGATAAGAATGCCGTGCTGCCTTTAGACAGCGCCATTCAGGAAAACCTCAAGGAAACGACCACCCGGGTTCTGGCGTCGCTTACACCGCGTGAGGAACGTGTTCTGCGGATGCGCTTTGGCATCGGTATGAACACGGACCACACTCTGGAAGAAGTTGGCCAGCAATTCAGCGTGACCCGCGAACGTATTCGTCAGATCGAGGCGAAAGCACTGCGGAAACTGAAACATCCAAGCCGATCGCGCAAACTGCGGTCCTTCCTGGATCAGTAATCGAAAAGGCGCCTCAACCGAGGCGCCTTTTTCTTATCCGTTCACGCGTTGATCACGGTGACCGGTTCAAACCTCAAATTGGCGAGAACTCACAAGTCATGCGGCGATGTGGCCCCTATTTCTGCCTTGTCCACTCATGGGACAGGCCGGGGCGAGGCTGTGCCGCTGACGACCCCCGGCCACCCTTTCCGTGTTACGGTCCCAACCGAGTGCGGAACGTGCTGGGTGCCTGACCGGTCCAGCGTTTGAAGGCCGTAGAAAACGCAGGTTGATCCGCATAACCCAGCGAATAGGCGATTTCCGACAAGGGCATCCCGTTGGTGATAAAAGTCTGCGCCAGATCGCACCTCAAGTCTTCGACAATCTCACGATAGCTTGTGCCTTCATCATTCAACCGCCTGGCAAAGGTGCGCGGGCTCATCCCAAGGTTCGAGGCTGCGTCGTCCGCTTGAATAATCGCGCCGGGCATAGACCGGGTGATCAACCCCTCGACTTGCGCCCTGAGTTTTTGCGCGGGCTGGTCACTTTCGGCCTGAACCCTATCGCCATATGACAGAAGATGCTCGCGCAGAGAGGGGTCATATGTCGGCACCGGCAGATCCAATGAGGACAGCGTCAGTATTATTTCCAACCGCTCTGCACCAAAGGACACAGGAAAGCCCGCTAGTTTCTGAAACTCTTTTCCGGCTTCGCCGACCTCGTGCTGAAAGCGGATTTCTATGGGAAAGAAACTTGTCTGCGTTAACGAGCGAATGCGGGCGAGGGCCGCGAAAATCAAAAATTCGGTACGACGGTGATATCGGGCAAAACTGGCATCCTTCCAGTCGGCTTCGATTGAAGCAAAATTTCCAGAAACGCGCAGACTGAAGTATAACGCCGGGTCTATCATCCCGTGAAATCGCGACGAGTTTTCGATCACCTGCTTCAGATCACGCGAGTATTTACTGATATACGCCGTCAGGCTGGAGGACGACCTGAAGCCAAGCCCAGCACTGGCCGAAAAGGTGATGTCATTCAGCGCGTCGCAGGCGTAGCGGACAAACAACGCCTCTTTGTGCGCGCTATAGGCTGTTGCAGGTGGCGCAATGTCGCTGCGGCTCAGACCGGATTTGGCCAGCACGCGATCACCAATCGAAGGATCTTCTGCCCTTTGATCTAGTGTTTTGGACAACACTTGAATGCGGGCAATATCGACGTCCATGTTCAAACCCGAGTTAGCAGCGTATTTCATTTCGCGGCCTTTGTTCCGGCCGCTGTCATCTATTCAAATAACAATGGCAGAATTTCGCAAGCCTACAGTGGGTGTCATACGTATTTTCCGCGTGCTGTCGGGTTAAGCCTTGTGGGGATGAGGTCAGAGCCCAGGAAACTTGTCGCGCAGATGACCCGCGGCTCCCCGACACATATCAATTCGCAAAGATGGCCCAGTGTCGCATTGCCCGAAATGCGCAGTGATGCGAATGTGCGTCAAAACGGGATAGCGAGCGTAACTGGCATGACCAAACTGGCAACAGATGCGGCGGATGGTCAGGATTTCATCGTCTTTGACGGCGAATGCGCTCTGTGCTCGGGGTTTTTTCGTTTCATGGTTGCCCGGGACAAGGCGCAGCGGTTCAAATTTGCCACCGCGCAATCGCCTTTGGGACAAAGGCTATACAAAGAACTTGGACTGCCGACCCGGGATTTTGAAACCAATCTCGTTGTGACCGATGGCGTGGTGCATCAACGGTTGGATGCTTTCGCTGCCGCGATGCACAAGCTGCCAGGGTTCTGGCGTGCTCTTTCGATCTGCAAATACTTTCCAAGTATCATCAAAGACCCACTGTACTACGCGATCGCCAGAAACCGGTATGCCATCTTTGGACGTTCACCGACCTGCATGGTCCCGGACAAAGCTCTGCGGGCTCGTTTCCTGCCCGAGGGGTTCTGAGTGCAGCCTGATCCTTTTTTGCAAACGTTGCCGATGGGAACAAGCCTGCCCAAAGCGTTGCAGGCATTGCATAGTACGGGCGGGTTTTATTCCGGGCGATGTTCGGTCACGCCGGGCAGGGGATGGCTGGCCAAACTCGCGTTGCGCTTTGCCGGTATGCCGTTTGGGGGCGACGATATCCCGGTGCGGCTCGGCGTCGAGAAAGAAGGGAGCGCCTGGATCTGGACGCGCGATTTCGATGGTCACATCACCCGATCGCAGCTGACTTTGGACCAGGACATGGGATGCGTCCGCGAGCAGTTTGGACAGGTTTGCGTTTGGCTGAAACCGGTTGTTGCGAACGAGCGGTTAGAGATCCAGATCCTGCGCCTCAGCATGCTGCGAGTACCTTTCGCAAAGGTGCTTCTGCCGCAATCAAAGACCGTGGAATGGCAGGATGATGACGGACGATTCCGGTTTGATGTTGCGGCCCGAATGCCCTTTGTCGGGGACTTGATCCGGTACAAGGGCTGGCTTACGTACGATCACGCGCTGGCCAGCTTGAACTGAAATGATTGTGAACCAGCTTTGCCCGGTAAGAATGTATACTATTTGAAAAATTACCTCGAAGCGAATGAGAGTATGATTATGAAAAAGGTTATGACTTTGGCGGTTTCCGCCGCGATCTTGCTGACCGTGCCAGTGTCGTCGGCTTCGGCCGCACGAAACGGGTATCAGACGGTTTCAGTCAACAACATTGTGTTCGAAGTGATCCCGCGGGCACGACAGGATGTGGATGGGTATTGGTGCGCGGCTGCGGACTATGCGCGTCGAACTTTGGGTGCCGGTTGGCAGCAGCGAATTTACGTCTGGCGCGGCTATGGCCCCAGCGAAGCGACGGGTCGCCGCACAGCCGTTCAATTCTCGCTGCAGCAACCTACAAACGTTGCCCAGCAAAGCAGCTCGATCTCGGTCGGCTTTAAGGCTGGCGAAAGCATGTCGGTTCAGGGGGCAAACGGACGTTGCAACATCCGCCCGTTCCGCGACTGATCGAGGACTGATCGCCATATGCAGAACGAGTTTATTATTTCGACGAACGGACCAGGGTTGTACGAATTTACCCGGGACGTGCGCAACTGGCTTAACTCGGTCTCAGGCGATGGATTACTTACGCTTTTCGTACGACATACGTCCTGTTCGCTGACCATTCAGGAAAATGCTGATCCTGAGGTGCAAACAGATCTGCACGCATTTTTTGAACGTTTGGTGCCGCCGTCCGACAACCCCGCTATGGCCTATCTGCGCCATACCTACGAAGGCCCAGACGACATGCCCGCCCATATCAAGGCGGCTCTCTTGCCTGTTTCGCTTTCTGTTCCCGTGTCCGCGGGGCAACCGGTGCTGGGAACATGGCAGGGCATTTACCTGTTTGAACACCGCACCGCAGCGCATGTGCGAAAGGTCGCTGCGCACTTCGCCTGACCCCTTTATGTTGCGGTGGAAATTTCCGACTACCCAAATCCTAGCGGCTACCCTATAGTTGTGGATAAGTAAGTCGTAGTGCTTACAAAAAGAGGCGGAACCAGGGACGAGGAGACGGTGGATGCGCTGCCCGTTTTGCGGAAATATCGATACTCAAGTCAAAGATTCACGCCCGGCAGAGGATCACGTTGCGATCCGCAGACGCCGGTTCTGCCCTGCTTGCGGCGGACGTTTTACGACCTACGAACGTGTCCAACTGCGTGACTTGGTGGTCATCAAAACCAACGGCAAACGCGAAGACTTCGATCGGGACAAGTTGGAGCGTTCGATCCGCATTTCGATGCAGAAACGCCCGATTGATCCGGAACGTATTGACCAGATGATTTCTGGAATTGTGCGTCGTCTGGAAAGCATGGGTGAGACCGACATCCCGTCCAGCAAAATTGGCGAGATCGTCATGGAAGCTCTGGCGCGGATCGACACCGTCGCCTATGTTCGCTTTGCGAGCGTATACAAGAATTTCCAGGCGGCCGATGACTTCGAGGAGTTTGTCCACGAACTGCGCCCGCCGCAGCCTTCGACGGACGAGTGAGCGAAACAGATAAGCGATATATGGCGCTTGCCCTGTCTTTGGGGCGGCGCGGTCAAGGAACGTGCTGGCCAAACCCAGCCGTCGGTTGCGTGATCGTGCGTGATGAGCGCATTATGGGGCGCGGCTGGACCCAGCCGGGTGGCCGCCCACACGCCGAACCCCAAGCGCTGGCACAGGCCGGAGACGCGGCGCGGGGTGCAACGGCCTATGTCACGCTTGAACCCTGCGCCCACCACGGCAAAACACCCCCATGCGCCGAGGGCCTGATTGCTGCCGGTGTGGCCCGTGTTGTCGCGGCCATCGAAGACAGCGATCCGCGTGTTGCGGGGCAGGGCTTTGCCATGCTGCGCGAGGCGGGGATCGAAGTTGTCACCGGTGTTCTGGCCGACCAAGCAGCCCAGGATCTTGCGGGGTTCTTCCTGAAAACCGAACAGGGGCGCCCTTTCGTCACCCTGAAACTGGCCAGCAGTTTTGACGGGCGCATTGCCACCGCGACGGGGCATAGCCAATGGATCACCGGCCCAAAGGCGCGGCGTGCGGTGCATGCCATGCGTGCGCGTCATGATGCGGTGATGGTCGGGGCGGGAACCGCGCGCGCCGATGACCCATCCCTGACCGTTCGGGATATTGGGGTCGACGCTCAGCCTGTGCGAATTGTGGTCTCGCGCCATTTGGACATTCCCTTATTGGGGCAGCTGGCACGCACTGCAGCAGAGGTTCCCGTTTGGCTATGTCATGGCCCATCCCCGGATGCCGAGCGTGCCCGCGCGTGGGAAGGGCTGGGCGCGCGCTTGCTGCCCTGCGCGCTGGACGACCACCAGATCGATGCAGCGGACTTGTTGCAGCGGTTGGGTAAAGCAGGTCTGACCCGCGTGTTCTGCGAGGGCGGAGCGGCTTTGGCCGCGTCGTTACTTGCCGCGGATATGGTCGATGAATTGGTCGGGTTCACCGCCGGGCTTGCAATCGGTGCCGAAGGGTTGTCAGCCATCGGTACGCTGGGGCTGGACAAGTTGGACAATGCCCCGCGTTTTGAGTTGATCGAGACCCAGGTCATCGGGCCGGACATCATGCACCGTTGGGCGCGGGTGCTGCGTTAACGACGCCAGATATGTGCATGGGTCGCGAATGCGCCTTGTAGTTTTGACAGAACTCGAAGCAGTGGACCGCCTGCGGGTGCAGAACCTTGTGACAGCCGTTCAACCGCAACTTCTACGGGGCAGGGCTCACCTGTCGCAGGGTCCAAATACCGGGGATAGTCGATCAGCGCCGCGTGGACCAAACCTAAAACCGGTGGTCGAGCGCCCCTGCGGACTGGGACGGTTCCCAAATCGTTTGTCAGCCCCCAACCCGCATAGAAAGGCGCGCCCAGGGTGGTAACACTGACACCGCGCATCAAAGCCTCAAACCCCAGCAATGAGGTCATGGTCCAGACTTCTTGGACCTGCGGCAGCAGAGCTGCCGGGTCGCAATGGGTGGCGATGACATCGGCGAGGTCTGCGGCCTCGATTGCCCCATCGCGCAAGCCTGCTTCGACATCGGGGTGCGGTTTGTAGACCAGAATGGCGTTTGGGTTTGCCTCGCGCACGGCGCGCAACAGATCGGCATTTGTGCGAACAGTGCTGGTGCCCAACTGGATTGAAGCATCGTCTTCGACCTGACCGGGCACCAGTATGCGATGCCCAACTGGCAAATCCGGGGTGCCGACCCCTGTGTTGTACTTGGTGATTTGGGCGGAGACGATTTGCGCGATCAACCTTTCGACACGCAATTCCTGATCTAGCCGCAGAGTTTCCCGGGCGGCAATAAACCCTTCCAGTTGGCTGGGATGCGTCGGGTCGTAGTAAATCCCCTGATTGTCCGTTGCCAATGACAGGGGCGGAACAAGATCTGCGCCCAGCCCGCGCGAGCGCAGAAATCCATCTTCGACCCGGACGGCACTTTCCGTGCCCGTGGCTTTATTTGCCCAGACCATGTGAGGGCGATCTGATTGCGCTGGTCGATCGTCAGTGAAGAGGACCGTTTTCTCGCGCCCAAACATCCGTTGCAGGTGTTTGCGTTTCCACAGGCGCATACCCGAGGCGGTCCATCCCTTGTGATCCTGCCGCCAGGCGCGGGTTCTCGCCTCAAGCGTGTCCAGAATGGTTTCCAACTCGCACAGCTGGTCCCGGTATGGATCGTACCAGGTTGGATAGAGGATCATCGCTGCAGCAAACAATTGCGCGCGCGTCAGGTTGCGTTGGCGGCGTGGCAGGTGTGCTTCATCCTGCGTCAGCCCCCAGCCTGCATAGAAGGGCTGGCCGAAAACACGCGGTTTATGCCCGGCCAAAATTGCCTCGAACCCCATCTGTGAGGATAGGGTGTAAACGCCAACCGCACCTTCCAACAAAGACCACGGGCTGACCGGTGTGCTGATGACCGAGACGCGATCGGATTGGTCAGCGGTGGAGAAATAACCTGAACGATGCCCGGCGATGGTGTCGGGATGTGTCTTGATCAGAACTTTGGCGCCGGGATTCTCTTCCTGCGCCATGACCAGCATTTCGCGAAACCGGGCCTCATCCCCGGCGCTGGCCGTCACAGCCGCGTCGTCGCGGACCTGATCAACCACCAGTACATAGCCAGGGTCAGGGGGCGGAGCGGTCAGATCAAAGGCCGAGTATTTGCTAAGATGCAGCTCGCGCATCCGTTCGATCCCGCCTCGTGCGCGGTTTAGCAGGGCGGTGTCATCCAACGGATGAGTGGCCAATAATGTTTCCAGATCGGACGTCTGGGCCGCGTCGAAATGCAGTCCGGACCGATCAAGCAACAGGCCAAGAGGCGGCTCTCCGCTGCGACCTGGATGCAAAGACCGAAGAAAGGCGTCTTCAACGCGCAGCACCGGGGCATTGTGCCGATCCGCGACAGCAAGGCCGCGATGGGCCGTCGGGCTATTGCCCCAAACCCCGACGGCATCACCGCCTTTTGGCAGGCCAATCCGGATGTCGTAACCGGACAGGGACAGTATTCGGCGAATTCGGCGGGATGTCAGGAAACCACCATTGTAGACAAGCAGCCGGGTGCGTTCAGACCCGGCTGTTGTTTCAGGCGACATCAGTTGCCTGTCAGCGTGGCGACATTGGCCAGCGGAGTAAGGCCGCCGGAGATCAGGGAAATAGACTTTGTCCACTGCGCATATGGTGCTTCGGTCACATAGATTGTGTCATCGTCACGGATCACGAAATCCCGTGCAATGAAAAGCCCGTTGGGGGCCGTCAGGTTCAGCAGGTAAATCATGCGCTGATCGCCCTGCAGGTCCGAACGCCCCATCACTGAACGAGCAATGTCCTGACGTTCCTTTCGCAACACGAAAATGCCGGTCGGATCCGAGGACAGGGGCAGCAATCCGCCAACCTGCGCCAAGGCTTCGAGCGCCGAAAGGTCCTGAGTGTCAAATGCAACCCGAGACTGACCACCGGTTGCGCCAAGTGCAATGTACGACCGGCTGTCGGCTTCAACCAGAATGCGATCCCCGCCACGCAGTGCGACATCCAGCTTGGGGTTGCTGAACAGATCGTCGTACCAGACTGTCCCTTTTTGGTTGCCCCTGAGCAGCGTCACAAGCGCTATGTCGGAACCAACGGATACGCCACCCGCACGTGACAGCATGCCTGAGAGGGTACGGGTAGGAAGTTCAATTGGATAGATCCCCGCCGACCCAATGCTTCCTGTTAGTGAAACGGTCGCACCATCTCCCGCAGCCCGGCGGACTTCAACTTGAGGGTCAGGCGTCTGATCCTGCAATTTTTCAGTAATTATTCGACGCAGTTGCTCGGGCGTGTTTCCAGAGGCGCGCACACGCCCTGCATAGGGCACAAAGATGAAGCCATCGGCGTCAACCTGAACCTCATTGAGTGATGTGGCAGAGCTGACGTCACCTGACAGCAGACCATCATCGACATTTTCCCAGATCGTCAATCCCAACACGTCGCCAGGGCGAACGGTATCCGCCGTCAGGCTCTGCGCGCTGGTGAAGGAGGACGAAAAACCGAATTGGGGGATTTTTGATGTCGCTCGCGCGATTCTGTCATCCACCTCAACGACGAAGGCATTGCCACCATTTTCCACTGAACCGGCCAGAATCTCGGATTTGTTGGGGCCAGATTTAGGGAGCTGGCACGCGGCCAGTACACCACATACAGCCACAAGGGCGGCCCCTCGCACCCAGCGAATTGGAAAGCACTGCACTGCCGATTATCCTCAGTCGTCTTTTGTTTGCGTCAAGTTAACTTGTTCGGGGTCCAACATCCAGCACCAACCAACCCGGCTTAATCGACGAGTTTCAACTGTGGCGTCGACGCCTCGTTGTCGGACAGAACGGACTGATAGGGGTCATGCGCCTGCAGCAGCATGTCGGTGGCGCGGCGCAGCAGTTGCCGTCGCCCACGCAGCGAATAAAAGCCGCCGGGTAACTGGCTGGTTTTCAATAGAAATTTCCGGTAAGCTTGGTAGGATTCGTGGTCTGGTACGTCCGGGTCGGCAAAGAACTGGGCAATGGGTTGTTGCGAGACAAACTCGGGTTTGTCGTAGACGGACTTTCCAAAACTGCGCAACGGGATTCCGCGCCACAAAACTTGTTGACCGGCTGTGGAATTGATCGTCACTGCTGTGTTCGCGTCATCCAGCAATCCGGCCAGTTTGCCGCCGGGAACGTAGTGCACGCGATCCGCCACTTGGTGCGCGCGGGCTATTTCGCGCGCCTTGCGGCGCAGCGGCTCGCGGTGGTTTTCGAGCGGATGTTCCTTCAGAACCAGAAGGTGATGGGCCGGAGCGCCTTTGGCGAAACCTGATATGACATGCTTCAGAAAATCCGACATGCAGGTATAGTTTGAATGGGCCTGCACCGAACTGTCATGACCCAGTTGCAACAGGGCCAAGTGATAGGGTGCACCGTTTTGCCGAACGCGCATGGTGGCCCAGCGACGCCTAATCCTGTGGAAAGGCATCAGTGCAAGTCGTTTGAAGTACAGGCGAAACTCTTTTGAAACAGGCAATTCCCGGTGCGTCTTGAAGTTGGAGTACCTCCGGTTAAGGAACAGGACAAACCAGTGATAAAGCGCGCCGTAGAATATGTGTTGCCGCATATCGCCCCAATGGGATGGTGGCGGTGGAACCAGCGCCTCGGACTGGTCAAGCGCATCCTGCATCTGCGCGACGTCCAAAGACATCAGTCGTGAGTGTCCATTTGATCCGTTCCGTTCGTAAGTGACCCACCACGGGCGCAGATACCCCTCTTCGAAAACATGGACAGTCACTCCCATTTCGCGCGCAATATCCACAGCATTGGCATGAACCGGACGGGTGTCGCCGTATAGGACGATATCTGTGACCGACTGTGACCGGATCAGTTCCCTAAGGGTTTCGGGCCATTGCTCGGAATTGTCCAAAAACGGGATGTAGGTGCTGCGGTCAAACCAGAACGCCTGATCGCCCGCATTAAACCCCACGCGCAAAACATCAGCCCCGGCGGCGCGCAAAGCGCGTGCCAGTGCGCTAAAGAAAGGGCCATGCGGTCCCTGCAAAAACAGGAATACACGGCGATGCGAGCGCGAGGTGAGTGGATGCATCCGGGACTGCTCTTTATCGTTTGGTACCAAAATTATGCCTGTATACATCAATCCGGGCAAGGCAGGGCTTGCCCGCAGCGTTTCTTGGGCTTACCTCGGCGGTTACACATACGCACAGGTTATAAGCTAAGGGTGAAAGCAATGTTCACAGGGATCGTCACCGATATCGGAATTGTTACCGAGTTGGACCAGCAAGGGGATCTGCGTGCCCGGATCAAAACGGGCTATGACACTGTGGGTATTGATATTGGCGCATCCATCGCCAGTGACGGCGTCTGTCTGACCGTGATCGCCATTGGGGATGATTGGTACGATGTGCAGATCAGCGCCGAGACGGTGTCGAAAACCAATCTGAACACATGGCAAGTTGGCAAACGCGTGAACCTTGAACGCGCCCTCAAGGTTGGGGACGAACTGGGTGGGCACATCGTTTCCGGTCATATCGACGGCGTGGCCGAGGTTGTTGCCCTGCAGGACGAAGGCGACAGCACCCGTGTAACGTTGCGCGCGCCCAAGGAATTGGCCCGCTTTGTCGCGCCTAAAGGATCAGTTGCGCTGAACGGAACCTCGCTGACGGTAAATGATGTCGACGGTTGCGATTTCGGGATCAATTTCATCCCCCACACCAAAGAAGTGACGACCTGGGGCGATGTCTCGGTCGGAGATCAGGTAAACCTTGAGATCGACACGCTGGCCCGCTACGTCGCCCGCTTGGCTGAGATGTCCTGAACCACAGTTTGAGACGTCGCGTTTCGGCGGAGTGTAGCAGCAAGCGCTCTGGTATTTGAGCGCTTGGTGGTCTATCCAGCCGTCCAGACACGCTCTTGTGAAAGGCTGCCCCATGAGCTTTGAAACCCCCGGTCCCGTCGAGGCCCAGCTGCGCGACGCGATCAGCCCGATTGAAGATATCATCGAAGAGGCGCGCAAGGGCCGGATGTATATTCTGGTCGATCATGAAGATCGCGAGAACGAGGGTGATCTGGTCATTGCGGCCGAGTTTGCGGATGCCGAGGCGATCAACTTTATGGCCACCCACGGGCGCGGGCTGATCTGCCTGCCGATGACAGCAGAGCGCGTCGAAGCCCTTGGCCTGCCGATGATGGCCGTGAACAACTCATCCCGTCACGAAACCGCATTCACCGTGTCCATCGAGGCGCGCGAAGGCGTATCAACCGGCATCTCGGCAGCAGATCGCGCGCTGACCGTTGAAACGGCGATCAACGAGCAAAATACGATGGCGCACATCGCGACACCGGGTCATATCTTTCCGCTGCGCGCCAAGCGGGGCGGGGTGCTGGTGCGCGCCGGTCATACAGAGGCGGCGGTCGATATCTCTCGGCTTGCCGGGTTGAACCCCTCAGGGGTGATTTGCGAGATCATGAAGCCTGACGGCACTATGGCACGTCTGCCCGATCTGGTCGCGTTCGCCAAAGAACATGACATGAAGATCGGCACGATCAGCGACCTGATCACATATCGCTCGCGCAACGACAATCTGGTTGTCGAAACCTCGCGCAGGACGGTGGCGTCAGAATATGGCGGCGAATGGGAAATGCGCCTGTTCACAGATCAGACACATGGCATCGAACATGTCGTCATGATCAAGGGTGACATCACCACGCCCGAGCCGGTTTTGACACGAACCCATGCACTGCATGAAGCGCCTGATGTTCTGGGCCTGGGTCCAAAATCGCCGCAGGAACTGCCGCGTGCTATGGAAAAGATCGCCGCCGAGGGGCGGGGCGTAGTTTGCCTGTTTCGTGAACCGCGCAACGCGCTATACGCAACCGATGACGAAGGCCCGCGCACCATCAAGCAAACCGGTCTTGGGGCGCAGATCTTGTCCAAACTGGGCATCCAGGAACTGGTGCTACTGACCGATACACCGGAAACGAAATATCTGGGGCTCGACGCGTTTGGAATCTCCATCGTCGGAACCCGTTCCATTCTCAAGGATGATTGATCGTGGCTGAACAAGACAAACACGGCGTGCTGCCAACGCCGACATTCGACAAGCCTGTGAAACTTTTGATCGTGGTGGCCCCGTTCTATCGCGCCATTGCCGACAATCTGGTTACTGGTGCCAAGGCCGAGATCGAAGCCGCCGGCGGCACATGCGAAGTTGTTGAGGTTCCGGGCGCGCTGGAAATCCCGACCGCCATCGCCATGGCGGATCGCCAGTGCAACTATGATGGCTACGTGGCGCTGGGCTGTGTCATTCGTGGCGAGACCACGCATTATGAAACGGTGTGCAACGACTCGAGTCGGGCGATCCAGTTGATGGGTCTGCAGGGTCTTCTTATTGGAAATGGCATCCTGACGGTCGAGAATGACGATCAGGCCGAAGTACGCGCAAATCCCGAAAAGATGAATAAAGGCGGTGGTGCGGCCGCTGCGGCCTTGCATCTGATCGCACTCAGCCGTAAGTGGGGCTCTTCCAAAAAGGGCGTCGGGTTCAAGCCGCCGTCCGAGTCCATCCTTGTGGCGGGCGACAACAACGGACCCACAACAGCATGACCCAGACAGACGCGCCGAAACCGGCCAACCAGAAACGCCTGATGAAATCCGCCGCCCGGCTTTATGCCGTGCAGGCGCTGTTCCAGATGGAGCAATCGGGCCAAACGACGGAAGCAGTCGTGAACGAGTTTTTGGATCATCGGTTTGGCGCTGTCTATGAGGGTGAGGAAATGCTGGACGGCGATATCCGCGTGTTCCGCAAGTTGGTTGAAGACGCGGTGAATTATCAGGCGCCGATTGACCAGATGACCGACCGCGCTTTGGTCGCCAAATGGCCGATCGCGCGCATCGACCCGACCCTGCGCGCCACCTTCCGTGCAGCCGGGGCCGAACTGACCCAAGGCGATACGCCACCAAAGGTCGTCATCACCGAGTTCGTTGATGTGGCGCGCGCGTTCTTCCCGGAAGGTAAAGAACCGAAATTCGTCAACGCAGTTTTGGATCACATGGCCCGCGAAGCACAGCCAGAGGCGTTTTGAGTTAAGCCTTAGTCCAGTTGAATAAGGCGCAGCCACACAAAGCGCTGCGCCTGAAATCTAAAAATACACTTGTTCAAACAAGTCTTCGGCCTCCACCACTCACAGTTTTTTCCAAAGACACCAACATTTTACCGGAACGTAGCCGGCGTGCCACCTATCGATTCCGATAGCCCGGCGGATTGATCAGGCCAAGTTGCATCGCACGGACCAGTGCGGATTCACGGGTCGGGGCTCTCAATTTTTCGCGCGCATTCTTCAAATGGGTTCGTACCGTAATTTCCGAGAGGTTCAACAGTTCGGCGATTCTGTCGTTTCGGTGCCCAAGAGCCAAAAGGTTCAGGACCTGCAGCTCTCGTGGCGTCAGGTCCGGAGTGGTTGGAGCAATGCTTGTGATGTCGTACACACGACCGTGATTGCTGGGGATATCCGATCCCAGATTGGTGGCCAGCACGGTTGCCAGGACACGCATTTCGCGCTGCCGTTCAGTCATTTGAGCCTGGGCGTCCGGTCGGTCCGATGACAGAACCACCAGCTTGGCCTCGTTGTCGGGGCAGGGAACCACCAGAGAGTAAAGGTGAATATATCCGGCCTTTTCCAGATCGTGGTTCAAACCCAGCGCCTTGGTGGAATGGCCGTCCGCAGGCCGGAGGCTTGCGGCCTGCACGTAGAGGCTTTCCCCGCCATTTTGAACCTGCGCCAGCATCGGATCCGCTTCGGCGTACCCTTGGCTGTCATAGCGGTTCAGCCAACCTTTGGACATTGAACTTCGAACCCAATGAATGGCGCCAGTCTCGGGTGTAAAGCAAAGCATGTTCAGTGCGTTAAACCCGATCTCAGCCAGCCGGTCTAACGTGAACTCCCACCGTTCCTGATCATCATGGCGCAGAGAAAGTTCTTCGAGAAGATCCAACGTGAACAGGCTGAGGGCATTCATAGAGACTCCGAATATAGTGTCGCACCCGTTGAGGCCGCGGTTTACTCAGCACGACCATGCGCTATCATCACGGTATCAGACAAGGAGCTTTGTCGTGCCCAAACTGATCCGCCTTTACATCACGCAAGTTGCATGGGGATTTGTCATCTCGGCCCTGTTTGTCGGGGTGCTGCTGGCCCTGAACGTGGCCAACTTGCGCGGCCTGATTTTCGGATCCGAGATCGGGTTGATCGCTCTGGCAATGATCTGGTTCATGAACGGCATCGTGTTCGCCGGTGTTCAGTTCGCCTACGCGATCATGAGCTTGGCGGAAAAGCCAACAGGCCCCAGGCGCGGTACACCCGTTGCGGCCAAGTTCGAACCCGCCCGCGTTGCGGTGGACAAGGGCTGAGCCAACCTATTTCGGAAAATGAAGACTCTCCCAGACCGGGCGAGAGATAAGTTTATGTGGCGGGACCGCCAGTCAACCGTGCGGTGTGATTCCCGAGGACCTGTATGTACAGGTGGGCGCCAGGTAATCAGGCCAGGACCTGAACAGAGCCAGCCCCCTCGGAATTGCTTAAGGCCACCAGAATGCTACCAATCACAAGAAGGGCAGAACCCGCCACGGGCCTAAGTAGGGGTTGCGGCGGGTTTGCACAAGGGGTCAGGCGTCAACAGTTTCGTGCAGCGCATTGCGCATCTTGCCCAAATGTTCGTCCCAACCGTCATCGAGTGCAAGGATCAGGCCAAATGCCTCTGCGCCTTGCGGCAGCCCTTCGTGAACCAAGCCCAGCCGGGTACCGCCCGGTACAGGGTCCAGCGTCCATTTTACGACACTAACAGCGTCTCCCATGGGTTTGATGGTGAATGTATATTCCAGATATTCGGGCGGACGGGCAGCGCGTACCTCACCCCAGATCAGAAGATCGCCACTGGTAGTCCCGAACATCTCAAGTTTCTGACCGGTGGCCAACGGACGCTCTGGTTTGTGAAACCACTCTGCCAAGCGGGCGGGTTCGGTCAAATAGGCCCATACGGTTTCCGGCGTGGCCCTCAGGAAAATCTGTTTTTGCAGAACTGCATTCGTCATTTTTTATTCCTTTCAATAGCTTCCTTCAGATTATTCAGGCGATCATCCCAGAACTGGTCAAAATAGCTGAACCAGTCGAGGATGGGGGCCATTCCATTCGGCTCCAGCCGGTTAATGCGCTCACGTCCACGTGCCTCGACGGTGATGAGGCCGCCATCGGAAAGAACAGTCAGGTGCTTTTTGACCGCTGCACGGGTCATATCGAACTGATCGGTCAGCTGCGCGATCGTCATGTCGCCAGAGGCAAGGATCTGGACGATCTCCCGTCGGGTCGGGTCCGCAAGGGCGCGGAACGCGTTTTGAATTTGCGTCTGCATTCGTCACCACAATAGTGATACCATTTGGTATTGTAGTTTATGGGATACCAAATGGTATCACGTCAAGAGTCTTTCAGGCGCTTGATTTTTGTTCACGAATTGTTCACATTTCGGGAATGACACTGGATTTACAGCCCGGACAAAAACTGGCCCGTGGGGTTTCGCGCCATTTATTGGCTCATGGCTTTGTATCTGTTGAGGAATTTGTCCCCACCCGCGGTCTGCGAGTCGACGTCATGGGATTGGGTCCCAAGGGGGAACTGTGGGTGATCGAGTGCAAATCCAGCCGCGCAGATTATCTGACGGATTCTAAATGGCAGGGGTATCTGGATTGGTGTGATCGCTTTTTCTGGGCGGTGGACACCGATTTCCCGACAGACTTGTTGCCAGTAGAGACCGGTCTGATCATCGCAGATGCCTATGACGCCGAAATCATCCGAATGGCACCGGAAGATAAGCTGGCGCCAGCGCGGCGCAAGAAGATGATTCAGAAGTTTGCAACAGACACAGCCCGCAGATTGCAGGCATTGCGTGATCCAAGAATTTGAACTGTCAGTCTTTTACGATCCGGGCAGCTTGCACAGCGGCGAGGATTTCGTCAGCGATTTCTTCCGCTTCTTCAGGTTCGAAGTCCATTGGAATTTCGACGCCGTCGGCCTCGATGAACAGGCGCACCATGCCATGGTCGGTCGGGCCGATCTGAAGGTTCGCCTGAATGTCACGTTCGGTGTTAATGCCCATTTGCGCCTCCGGGACTGAGCGTTCCTGCTAGCGCGCAAAGGGTTGAGAATCAAGCCGCCTTTGAGGTCAGGTAAAGCATGGAAGATATTCTGATCAGAGCTTTCCGCCCAGATGATGCGCCCTGGTTGGTCGAACAGCACGGCCGCCTCTATCAGCGGGACAACGGGTTTGATGACACGTTCGCGCCCCTTGTCGAAAGCATTCTGGCCGACTTCGTCACGTCACACGATCCAGCGCGCGAGAGGGGTTGGATCGCGGAGCTGGGTGGCGCGCGCATGGGCAGTATCTTTTGCGTCGCACTAGACGACCACACCGCAAAATTGCGATTGTTTTTGCTGCTGCCAGAGGCTCGTGGGAAGGGCTTGGGCAAACGTATGCTCAACACATGCATGGGGTTCGCGCGCAGCGCTGGTTATCGTGATATGGCCTTATGGACCCATGAAAGCCATCGGGCGGCCTGCGCCCTTTACAAGGCGTCGGGGTGGCAATTGACCGGCAGCAAAAAGGTTCATTCCTTTGGCCGCGATCTTGTCGAACAAAGCTGGGAATTTCGTCTTTAATCCTCTTGCAATCCGTGTGCGCGTTCGGTACATCGCCCCTCACGAGTGCCGCCTTAGCTCAGTTGGTTAGAGCGCTGGATTGTGGATCCAGAGGTCCCCTGTTCAAGCCAGGGAGGCGGTACCATCTTCCCCTGATACGCAAGCCTCCGCAGAACGTTCCTAGGAAGTTTTGACGAGAAAAAACCGGGCTTAAAACAAGCCCGGTTGTTACAGTGTTGGATTGTTTGAATTAGCGCGCCAGATTCAAACGAAACCTCATCTTGGCCTTTCTGGCGGCCGGCAGGTGGCGATTCAGTCGTTTGTTGATCAGCCCGAACACTCCGACCACCACTAGCGTCAGCAGGATGAAGTAGAAGGCCAGGATCGGGTAGGGGATGAACGGGTTGAACGTCTTGTCGGCGAAATAGCTGGCGTAGTAAAGCGCGTCGCCACGTTGCTGCCAGGCGGGGAAGGCCGAGAAGAAGACCAGCGTTGTGGCGTGAAACAAGAAGATTGCTTCGTTCGTGTACGCAGGCCACGCCAGACGTAGCATGGTGGGCCAAACGATCCGGCGGAACCGCGACCAACCCGACATACCATAGGCATCAGCGGCCTCGATATCGCCCTTGGGGATCGAGCGCAGCGCGCCATAGAAGATCTCACCGGTATAGGCGGCGGTGTTCAGGAACAGAACGATCAACGCCCCCAGCCATGCCGATGTCAGGGCGTCGAACATCGGGTAAGATTTCTTCAGCGACAGGAAGAAGAAATAGGCAAAGAAGAACTGGATGAACAGCGGTGAGCCGCGGAAGATAAAGATGAACCACTCGGAGGGTTTGCGCAGCCACTTGTTGGTAGATGCTTTACCCATTGCCACGGCGGTTGCCAGAAAGAACCCGGTGACCAGTGCCATGATGCCGAAATAGATATTCCAGATCATACCTGAACCGATCAGGGTGAATTGCTCACACAGGGTAAAATCGTTGCGCGGCAGTAGCCGCTCACCAAGGCCCAGGGAACGCAGGCCGTAGTCCTGAATGGTCTGGATGCAGCTCATGCGGTGGTCTCCTTGCGCAGAAGCTCTCCGCCCGACGTGGCCTGGCCGTGGGACAGGCGGCGCATCAGCTTTTCAAGCCCGATTTCCGAGACGCGGGTCATGCCGAGGTAGAAGATCAGCAGAGCCAGGAAGTACCACATGCGCCAATCGCCGTGGGGGTATTGCGTGAATTTTGTGGTTTTCGTGCCGCCCAATTCGCGGGCCCAATAGACGATGTCTTCGATACCAAGCAGGAACAGCAATGGAGTGGCTTTGATCAGCACCATCCACAGGTTCGACAGGCCGGGCAGGGCGTAAACCCACATTTGCGGCACGAGGATGCGCCAGAATGTCTGGCTTGGGGACAGGCCATAAGCGGCTGCTGTTTCCAGCTGCGCATGGGGAACCGCCCGCATGCCGCCAAACAGCACGTTGGCCGCAAAAGCACCGAAAACGATCGAGAATGTGATGACTGCGAGGAAGAAACCATAGGTCTCATGCACAAATTCCGGCGCGGTGCTGAGCGGTAGTTTTGCCGACTGGCAAACGATGAAGTCGTTGCCCTGGCGGATCGGGTCCGGCCAATCGGGGCAAAGGATCTTATGGCGCGTCCATTCAAAAGCCTGATCCAAGGCGATCACGAAGAACATGAAGAAGGCGATGTCCGGCACACCCCGTACAATCGCGATATAGCCCTTGCCCAGCCAGCTGACGGGGGGGATATGCGAGCGGGCGGCCATGGCACCAACGAACCCGAAACTCAACGCTACGGGCGCTGTGACGGCTAGCAACAGCAGAACCTTCAGGAACGACAGGTAGAACGACCAGTGTACGCCGTTGGTGAGGTAGCAAGAAAACCAGCGGAACGTGCCCAGCGTATCGGGATCAGTGCAAAACGAGAAAATGGCGGGCCTCTTGAGGTGCTAAGGCTCAGGGGCGGCGCGCCCCGGTATTGGGGCGCGCAACCTGAATCAGATCAGAAGGTCGAGGACACTTCCCATTTGGTGATCAGCTCGTTCAGGCTGCCGTCGTCCTTCATGGACTGGATGGCAGTGTTGAGCTTCTCTTTCAGATCACCGTCCGACTCGCGCACACCGATGCCGACACCACCGCCCAGCGGGACATCTTCGGCGACAAAGCGCAGGTCCGCGTCTTCATCTGCAATCGGCGCAAGGAAAGACTTATCGGCCAGAACGGCGTCAGCTTCGCCATTGCGCACGGCTGCGATGGTTTCTTCGGGGCTGGCGAACTCGACCAGAGTTGCACCGGATTCAGCAATGTAACCGGCCTGAATGGTGCCGGTCTGTGCCGCAACAACGCCGTTCGCGACATCTACGTCGTCGGAGGTTGCAACATAAGCCGACGGATCTGGCGGCGTGTAGTTCTGAGTGAAATCAATCACTTCGTCGCGCTCGTCAGTGATCGACATGCCCGCGATGATGACGTCATAGTTGCCCGACACCAGGTTCGGAATAATCGAATCCCAGTCGTTCTTGACCCATTCGCATTCCAGATTTGCGCGCTTGCACAGCTCGTCACCCAGCTCACGCTCAAAACCGTCGATCTCTCCAGCGTCATTGATGAAGTTCCACGGAGGGTAGGCACCCTCGGTGCCCATGCGGACCGTATCGGCCATGGCCATACCGGCGCTCAGCGCCAGTGCTGCTGTGGTCAGAATCAGGTTTTTCATTGTTACTCCCCTTTTTGGTTCTGTCCTGAATTTATGCCGCCATGGTGGCGGAGAGAAAACCCTGAAGTCGCGTGGATTCAGGGGTCGTAAAGATGTCTTCCGGCAGGCCTTCTTCTTCGATGAGGCCTTGATGCAGGAACACCACATGGCTTGAGATATCGGCAGCCATTTTCATATCGTGTGTCACGATGATCATGGTGCGACCCTCGGCGGCCAGATCCTTGATCACTTTGATCACTTCCTGTTCCAGTTCGGGGTCCAGCGCCGAAGTCGGTTCGTCGAACAGCAGGGCCTGAGGCTCCATGCACAGGCCGCGCGCAATTGCGGCGCGCTGCTGCTGACCGCCCGACAGTTGCGCAGGATACGCGTCGCATTTGTCGCCGATGCCGACCTTTTCCAGATACCTACGGGCGCTGTCTTCAACCTCGGCCTTGTCGCGGCCCATGACGGTCACTGGGGCCTCCATCACGTTTTGCAGGATGGTCATATGGGCCCACAGATTGAACTGCTGAAAAACCATCGACAGGTTTGTGCGAATACGCAGGACCTGTTTGGGATCGGCCGGACGGCGGTTATGTGCGTTGCCAGTCCAGCGGACAGGTTCGCCCTTGAATAGGATTTCGCCCTCTTGGCTGTCTTCCAGCAGGTTGCAACAACGCAGAAGTGTCGATTTTCCGGACCCTGATGAGCCGATCAGAGAAACGACGTCGCCGCGTCTGGCGGTGATATCCACCCCTTTCAATACCTCAAGATTGCCAAAGCTCTTGTGTAGGTTCTTGATCTCGATGACCGGAGTGGAATCTGTCACGGGTGGTCCAGTTGTTATTGGTGTTGGTGCGGTACTAGGGCTGAAAATTCAGTGCAATGCAATGCGCAAATGACACGGAACGGGCCACAAACTGTCAAATTGATCAGACGTTCTGGCCAAAGTGGTCACGGATCGATCAATTTGGCAGCCTCAGGGGACAGGTCGGGAACGGCAAGGTAATGCTCGGCTGGAATGTCGATCAGACCGCGCAAATGCAAACTCTTTTGGTCAGCGGGGGAAAGATCGTTGATGGCTGCACGAACCGCCTTTGCAATCTGGGGCGCATCCTGACCATTGGCCGTGATGTAGGGCAGGGCGGGCGAAGGTTCCGTTGCTGAGACCTCGCGAAGCTCAGCGTCCAAATTCGTGTGTTCCTTGAGCAATTCCCACGTAAGCGCATCCAGCGCGGCATAATCCGCGCGGCCTTCCGCAACAGCGGCTACCGAAAGGGCATGACCGCCAGTTTCCAACACAGAACTTGGAAGGCGGCTGTGACGTGACAGATGAACCATGGGCGCAGCCCAACCGGATTGAGACAATGCCTCATTGTAAGCAAAGGTGCCGTTGGCAAGCTGATCCAGATCGCGGGTATCGTCTTTTAGGGCCACGATAACAGACCGGTAGTATCCTGGCGGACAGCCTGCCAAACCGTAGTCCGGCGTACCAACAAGCTGAACTTTACCGTGCAATAGGGTGCGGTAAGGCATGCCGCAGGTTTGGGAGAAAACAAGGTCGGGGCTATGCCAGATATCCCAAACGTCGGCGCCACGTGTCAGGTGCGTGGGGCCAAAACCAAGATGCGCCCGAATCAACGACCAGAACCGATCATTGGCTGGTTGCAGCGCGGGCATGTCATACATGCCCAGCATTGCAATCACGATTTGGCTGCCTTTTGCCGGGCCAGGGCAGAATCGACATCGCTGACACCCAGCAAGCTGACAACCAGACGCAGCAGCGAGTCTTCTTCGCCGGTCCGATGCCCATCGGCCAGTGCGACCGACCACATCGCCTGAACCACGGCCAATCGGTCATCGTAAGCGACAGCCTCTTTGATCGCGCGTGTAAAGCGGACAGTATCGGGGGCTTCGGCTTCTAGATCCTCGGCGCTAGCGCGAAGGGCTGCGGCCTCAAAAGGGGACAGGCCATAGCGTTCCGTCGAAATCCGGTCGATTCGGGCCATTTCCGTGTCGGCATAGTCGTTGTCGGATCTGGCGATGCGAACCAGAAGGGCCGTAAGGGCCAAACGGGCGTCGTTATCGGCAAGTGGGTCGGGCTGCGGCTGCGTGAGCCGGGACAGAAAATCGCTGAACATGAATTGGTTATAGAAGCGGACTACTTCTGTTCCAAGCGCGTTTGTACCCGTTCATGCGCTTCTTGGCTGTCTTTAAAGCTCAGGCCCATGGCGATGCGGGCTTCTTCGACGATCTTCATTTCGCCTTCGTCCGAATTGCCATCGGCCAGAACGACCTCCCACAAAGCGTCCAGCGCGGCCAGACGTTCCTGCAGGTCGGTTGTTTCGCGGATCAACTTGCCGAATGTATCGGTGTCTGGCGCGGCGGCGTGCAATTTTTCGCAGGTGGCGCGGACCTTGGCGGCCTCGATCGCGTTGTGCTGATAGAGCCGCGCAAGAATGCGGTCGATCAGGCTGATTTCTTCCAGTTTGTAATCCCGATCCGCCTGCGCCACGCGCACCATCAAAGCACCCAAAGCCAGTTCGGCGTCAGGATCGGGCAAATGGTCGTGCTGTGGCGGGCGAAACGCCTGAAGGAATTTTTTCAACATGCCGCGAGGTTATTCCATATTTTGTGGCCCGCCAAGCGCTGACTACCCGTCATAGCCCTGAATGGTCACAACTTTGCCGGTATCCGCTTGTATCGGTATCTACCCGCTGGCTAGGCGCCTGACTGCAGTGCCTGTTTCGCTTGTTCCTGCAGCCAGCCCAGCATCTTCCGATACGGCACAGGCCCATAACTGATCCGGGCGACGCCCAGCGACGCAAGCGTCGCGGTATCCGGCGTCCCGGGCAGGGCAATGATATTCACAGGTAGATCAGTCGATTCGCAAAGCCGGGCGATCATGTCCTCATCCTTGAGGCCGGGTGCAAAGAACCCGTTGGCACCCGCATCGGCATAGGCTTTGGCGCGGGCCATCGCATCGTCCAGCATCGCCTCGTCATGCGTTTCCGGCGCAGCCTTCAGGAAGATGTCCGTTCTGGCGTTGATAAAAGCAGGGACGCCAGCGACGTCACACCCTTCGCGCATCGCACCAACGCGGGCGGCTTGGGTTTCGATGTCGTATAGGTCCTTGGTGCCGACAATCTGGTCTTCGAAGTTGAAGCCGACGACACCTGTTTCAAGTGCACTTTGGACATTGGCGATGATTCCCACCGCGTCCTCGGCATAGGCCCCCTCGAAATCCAAAGAAACAGGAAGGTCTACGGCGCTGACGATTCGGCCGGCGTTGTCCAAAGCGACATCCAGCGGGATGTTCTGGCCGTCGCCAAACCCCTGCGCCATTGCAACGGGTGCGCTGCCGGTCGCCAATGCCATGGCGCCTGCATCCCGCACGGCACCGGCGCTGCCAGCGTCCCAGATGTTAAAAAGGATGACCGGATCGCCCTTTTTGTGCAGGGCCGCAAAGGTTTCTGCGTTTTGGATTTGATCGGTCATTTGGGCCTCTCCTGTCATCATTTACTTAACAGTAACCACTTGGAACCGTGCCCGAGTAGTGTTTTTTGGCCGCACACCGTCACTTTGCGGTGACGAACGAAAATGGGCCAACATTTGTTGGCCCGAATCCTTCGACATGGTGAGATCAGTTGCTGAGGAGTCAGTCTTCGCCGGCTGTGCTCGACACGTATCGAGCGCTGAACGCCGGCTCACCCAATCGTTTGAGCAGCGACAATTCGGTCTCCAGCCACGCCTTGTGACCTTCTTCTTCCAGCAGAATTCGCTCAAACAGGGTTCGGGTTCCCACGTCACCGGCCTCAGCCGCCTGTGCCGCAGCTTGGGTGTAGAAGTCGATGGCTTCCATTTCATCCTTCAGGTCCGCGGTAAACATCTCTTCCAGGTCGTCCGCCGCCTTTGGGTTTTTCTGAAGCTCAAGCTCTGGCTTTGCGCCAAGGAAAAGAATGCGTTCGATATAGGCATCAGAATGCCCCAACTCTTCCTGCATCTCGCCTCGCATCTTCTCGGCCAGGATGTCCAAACCCCAATCGTTCAGTACATGCGAATGCAGCTGGTATTGATGCGCTGCGGTCATTTCCATGTGAAGCGCTTGTTGGAGGTTTGTTATCGTTGTCGCATTGCTCATCTGAAAACTCCTAAATCTTTGAACTGCATCCATGGTGCACGGCAGGTGGACCTGCTTGTTCAAATAGTTAGGAGGTTACACCCCACAAAACAATGCGGGGTGACAGTCCGACACAGACACCACTTAAACGAGGCGCGAGGTGTCTTTCGCTGCGCGCACAAAGTCGCGGAACAGGGGGTGTGGATCAAATGGCTTGGACTTCAGTTCCGGATGGTACTGTACGCCGATGAACCACGGATGGTCTGACCATTCTACGATTTCCGGCAGACGGCCATCGGGCGACATCCCCGAGAAGTTCAAGCCAGCTTTTTCCAGCTTGTCGCGGTACTTGATGTCCACCTCATAACGGTGCCGGTGGCGTTCTTCGATATTGGTGCCGCCGTATACCTCTGCCACTTTCGAGCCATCGGCCAGTACCGCGTCATAGGCGCCCAAACGCATGGTACCGCCTTTATCGTCACCGACCTTGCGTTCGACCTTGTGATTGCCCTGCACCCATTCTTTCAGGTGATAAACAACAGGCTCAAAACGTTTTTTGCCCGCTTCGTGGTCGAACTCTTCTGAGCCCGCCTCTGTGATGCCAGCGGCGTTGCGGGCTGCTTCGATTACAGCCATCTGCATACCAAGGCAGATTCCCAGATAGGGCACTTTGTGTTCGCGCGCGTATTGCGCGGCTTTGATCTTGCCTTCAGTGCCGCGTTCGCCAAATCCACCGGGAACGAGGATCGCGTGGAAGCCTTCCAGATGCGGGGCTGCGTCTTCGGTATCAAATACCTCGGCATCGACCCACTCGACCTTTACGCGAACCCGGTTGGCCATACCGCCATGGGTCAGGGCCTCGGCAATCGACTTATAGGCATCTTCAAGCTGCGTGTATTTGCCGACGATGGCGACTTTGACTTCGCCTTCAGCATTGTGGATGCGGTCGCTGACATCTTCCCATTTTGTCAGATCGGGCTTGGGGGCAGGGCTGATCTGGAACGCATCCAGAACCGCCTGATCCAGTCCTTCGCGGTGATAGGCCAGTGGGGCGTCATAAATGGTCGACAGATCCTGTGCCGCGATCACGCTGTCGGGGCGCACGTTACAGAACAACGCCAACTTTTCGCGTTCTTTGACCGGGATGGGACCCTCGGAGCGACAGACCAGAATGTCAGGGGCCAGACCGATCGAGCGCAGCTCTTTCACCGAGTGCTGCGTCGGCTTGGTTTTCAATTCGCCCGAGGCCTTGATGTAAGGTAGCAAGGTCAAGTGCATGAACAGGCATTGGCCGCGTGGCTTATCCTGGCTGAACTGACGGATGGCTTCGAAGAAGGGTAGGCCTTCGATATCGCCGACTGTGCCGCCAATCTCGCACAGCATGAAATCGACCTCATCCTCACCGATCGAGATAAAGTCTTTGATCTCGTTGGTGACGTGCGGAATCACCTGAATGGTCTTGCCCAGATAGTCGCCGCGGCGCTCTTTCTCGAGTACGTTGGAATAAATCCGACCCGAACTGACCGAGTCGGTTTTGCGCGCTGCCACACCGGTGAAACGTTCGTAGTGACCAAGATCCAGGTCGGTTTCGGCTCCGTCATCGGTCACGAACACTTCGCCATGCTCGAACGGTGACATCGTGCCGGGGTCAACGTTGAGATAGGGGTCCAGCTTGCGCAGACGTACCGAATACCCTCGGGCCTGCAACAGCGCGCCCAAAGCCGCCGAAGCCAGTCCTTTACCCAAAGACGAAACCACACCACCAGTGATGAAAATAAAACGCGCCATGTTTTCGGCTGCTCCCGTGAGACGTCAAAATCAGCTGCCCGACGGTTCCGAAAAACCGCTGCACCACGGGACTTCACATATAAAGGATTCGCGCCAATAGCGCAAGAGAACCGCAAGATGCTGTTGCAGTTCTCTTTCAAGTTTCTAGGTTTTGTGGATCAGTTGGCTTGTGGGATCAGCGGCGCGTTGTCGCCATCTGCCGGAGGCAGCAGATCGTCAGCCGACGGAACCGCAGGTGTGCTTTCCTCGGTCGGTGCTGGTGCCGGAACGCCCAAACGGTCGATCACCGAACTGCCCGAGGATTTCTGAGCGGCCAGAATGGTCAGCGTGATTGAAGTCACGATGAAACAAGCGGCCAGGATCCACGTCACCTTGCCCAAAGCAGTCGCTGCGGCGCGTCCGGTCATGGCGCCGCCGCCCCCGCCGCCCATGCCAAGGCCACCGCCTTCGGACCGCTGCATCAGAACAACGGCAATCAGGCCAAGGGCCAGGAGGAGGTGGATGATGAGAACGACGTTTTCCATGGTGTTCCTGTACAGCGTGGCGTGTATCGCGTGGTACTTATGCAAGTTTGCCAGCGGGGGCAAGTGAGGAGTTGGCATCAAGATCGGTGATGTTCCGGATCACGGCAAAGGGACTGGACAGCATGGCCGCACCTCGCGCAGGCTGCGGCCATGCCACATGATGATCACGACCACCCGCACACCCTTTTGCCACCTGATCCTGCGCTGCGGGTAAAGGCGCTGGAAACGATTCTGACTCGTAAAGGTCTGATCGATCCGGCGGCGCTGGATGAAATTATTGATACCTATCAGAACAAGATAGGTCCGCAGAATGGCGCGCGGGTCGTTGCCAAAGCCTGGACCGACCCGGACTTCAAAGCCGCATTACTGAAAGATGCCACATCGGTTGTCGCCAATCTGGGTTATTACGGGCGTCAGGGTGAACACATGGTTGTCGTCGCAAATACCCATGAACAGCACAACATGGTCGTATGCACCCTGTGCAGCTGTTACCCGTGGCCGCTGCTTGGTATTCCGCCGGGTTGGTACAAATCCGATGCCTATCGGGCGCGGGCTGTGCGTGAGCCGCGCAAGGTTCTGGCGGAATTTGGTGTGACCCTGCCCGAAACTTCCTCAGTTCGCGTTTGGGATTCGACGGCCGAGGTGCGGTACCTTGTGCTTCCGATGCGGCCAGAAGACACGGATGGCTTAACAGAAGACGAGTTGGCGGCGCTTGTCACACGCGACAGCATGATCGGAACCGGTTTGCCAAAGGTGCCATCATGACCCGAGTTCACGATATGGGCGGGCGCTTTGGCGATGGGCCTGTGCTCCCTGAACCCGAAGATGCCCCGGTCTTTGCCGAAGACTGGCATGCAAGGGCATTGGCCGTAACACTGGCAGCGGGATCGCTTGGGCAGTGGAACATCGACGTATCCCGGCATGCGCGCGAGAGATTGTCGCCTAAGGACTACGCCCGTTTTTCTTATTACGAGAAATGGATTTCGGGGCTTGCGGACCTTCTCGTCGAAACAGGCGTGCTGACAGATGAGGATCTGCGCGGCGAGACAGACGGCGACAATCACCCCCTGGCAAGCCGCGTGCTGAAGTCTGACGCGGTTGCGAAAGTGTTGGCCAGCGGCGGGCCTGCGGATCGCCCTTCAAATGTGCGGGTGAAATTTGAACCGGGGCAAAAAGTTGTGACCGCCCGTCAAGCCGCGAACCGCCTTGTCGACGGCGGGCATACGCGTTTGCCCATGTACGCCACCGGGGCAAAAGGGCGCATCCTTATGATGCACGGAACGCATGTGCTGCCGGACTCTAGTGCTCATAGGTTGGGGGATGCACCCGAGCCGCTTTACGCCGTGGTCTTTCCGGCATCCGAGCTTTGGGCCAATCCCGAACACTCGCAGGATGAAGTCGTTTTGGATCTTTGGCAAAGCTATCTGGAACTCGCATGAGCGACTGCATAACTCATACTGCTCCCGAACCAGCCTTCGCAGAGCCCTGGCACGCTCAGGTCTTTGCTGTGACGGTTGCCTTAAACGAGGCCGGACGGTTCGACTGGCCGGATTGGGCGGCGCGCTTTTCGGCCAGCTTGAAACAGAACGGTTTGGATCGCGAACTGAATGGAGGGGATGACTACTTTTTTGCCTGGCTGGAAACGCTCGAGGCGTTTTTGGCCGAGCAAGGTGTCGCAGCTCCAGATGAAGTGGTCCAATTTCGCGACAAGTGGGAAGAGGCTTATTTGACCACCTCTCATGGACAGCCGGTGCGGTTGGCCAAGGGGTAGGGGGCTCTGCACTCGTTGCCCGTGCCGGGCACTTCCCCCGGGGGTATCTTCAGCCAGATGAAGCGGGGGATCCGTTTCTTCACCTGGCCAAAAATATCCCCGCCGGAGGCATCGTGCGCAGCACGATCTCTGCATGCGTCGAATTACCGGTTTCCCTGTCGCTTTCCCCCCGTTATACGAGCCGAGTTTGATAACTCAGCGCAAAAGGACCGGATATGGCCAATGTGGTTGTTGTCGGCGCCCAGTGGGGTGACGAAGGAAAAGGCAAGATCGTCGACTGGCTCAGCGAGCGTGCAGACGTGATTGCACGCTTTCAGGGCGGACATAACGCCGGGCACACGCTGGTCATCGACGGAGAAGTATACAAGCTGCACGCGCTGCCGTCGGGTGTTGTGCGTGGCGGCAAGTTGAGTGTCATCGGCAACGGTGTCGTTCTGGACCCATGGCACCTAATCAAAGAGATCGGAACCATCCAGGCGCAGGGCGTTGAAATCACCCCTGAAAACCTGATGATTGCGGAAAACACACCGTTGATCCTGCCCTTCCACGGGGAACTGGATCGGGCACGTGAAAGTCAAAACTCGGTTGCGAAAATCGGGACGACCGGTCGCGGAATTGGTCCTTGTTACGAAGACAAGGTTGGTCGCCGCGTGATCCGTGTGGCTGATCTGGCTGACGATGCAACGCTGGCATTGCGAGTTGATCGCGCTCTGGTTCACCACAATGCGCTGCGAAACGGGCTTGGACTGGAGCCAATTGACCGAAATGCACTGATTGCCCAGCTGAAAGAGATCGCGCCAAAAATCCTACCCTTTGCCGCGCCGGTTTGGAAAGTGCTGAACGAAAAGCGCAAGGCTGGCAAACGCATCCTGTTCGAGGGCGCACAGGGGGCGCTGCTGGATATCGACTTCGGTACATATCCGTTTGTAACCTCGTCCAACGTCATTGCCGGTCAGGCATCAACAGGCGTCGGCATCGGTCCCGGTTCGATTGACTTCGTTCTGGGCATTGTCAAAGCCTATACAACCCGCGTGGGTGAGGGCCCGTTCCCAACCGAGTTGGACGACGACGATGGTCAGCGGCTTGGTGAGCGCGGGCACGAGTTCGGGACCACCACGGGCCGTAAGCGCCGTTGTGGGTGGTTTGACGCCTGCCTTGTGCGCCAGACCTGTGCGACCAGCGGTGTGAACGGCATCTCGCTGACCAAGCTGGATGTTCTGGACGGTTTCGAGACCCTGAAAATCTGCGTTGGGTATGAGCTGGACGGCGAACGTCTGGACTACCTTCCGACGGCCGCGGATCAACAGGCGCGCTGCAAACCGATTTACGAAGAGATGCCGGGTTGGAGCGAATCCACCGAAGGGGCGCGCAGCTGGGCGGATCTGCCGGCCAATGCCATCAAATACGTGCGCCGGGTCGAAGAGCTGATCGATTGCCCTGTCGCCCTTTTGTCCACCAGCCCGGAGCGGGATGACACCATTTTGGTGACTGACCCGTTTGCAGACTGATGGCAGAGGAACAGAAACGAGGCCTCAGCTATAAAGCGCGCCGTCGCTGGTCACTAGTGCTGCTGCTGGTTGGGTTGCCTCTTTATATTGTGGCGGTCGTGACGGTTGTGAATTGGCTAGACCGCCCGCCGCTCTGGCTTGAGCTGCTAGTCTATATCGGTCTGGGCATCGTGTGGGCCTTGCCTTTCAAATTCGTGTTCAAAGGCGTTGGGCAAGCAGACCCGGATCAGTCGCAAGACTGAGAGGGCGATTCATTTCCCGTACAAAAAAGGGCCGATGATTGCATCGGCCCCGTTTCTTTTGATTTTCTTAAGTTCAGCCTGCAGCGCGCTCGTCATCGGGGCGGAACCCGATCTGTGTTGAGGCGGCAAAACGACCACCACCGGCTTTTTCGATCTTGCCGTCCCGAAGCAATTGACCGAACGAGCGCAGGCTTTCTTCGCGGTTGAAGTCGTCCTGCTTGAGTGAGCGGATCTTATTCATCAGCTGCGGGCGCGAGAATTGTTCCTGACCTTCGATGAACGACAGGTAAGCGGCGGCAGCCTCTAACAGGTCAGGCAGAGATTGTGCACCTTGTTCCTGTGCAAAAAGGGCAAAACCACCTTCTTCGTTGGAATCGTCGGCTTCGTCTTCTGATTTGGACGTGACGCGGCGGGGGGTCACGGGGCCGGCGTCCTGTTCATTTGTGTCAACCCGCTGTTCTGCAACCAGCTTCAAGGGGGATGAAGTGTCGGATTGCGGGCGCATGCTGGTGACTTGAATCTCGGGGCGGCGCGGGCTTACGACCGACGTCAGATCGCCACGATATCCGCTTTCTTCGGAGTCTTCGTCCCGCGGCTGGTTCCCGCGCTCAGCTTCGGTCGCAGCGACTGCCGTGCGCAGATGTGAATATGTTTCGCGCTGCGTGCTGGTCGCCGGGTCATCCATCTGGCTGTCCGCCTTGTCCATCAGGCGGGACAAATCCTGATCCAGGGCCGTTTCGTTCGGTGATTGACCACCCATTGCGGCCTCAACCTTCGAGATCTCGCTTAGAACATTGGCCTCATCCTCGGCGGTCAGATAACCCTCTTGGGTCTCTGCGACTTCATCTATCAGATCCTCTTCGGTCTCTTCGCTCAGGATATTGACGGGCTCATCAGTTTCGGTCGTTTCCTCAAGATCGGTGAACAGCGCCGAGGGTGCAGGCGCCTCTTCCTCGTCTTCATAATCTGCGTCCTGCTGCATCGAGAATGGCTGCACGGATTCTACCGGTTCTTCCGTTGCTTCGGCCTCTGCCGCTGGCGCTGCCACGGCGGGGGTATCCGCGATTTCTTCTGCTTCAAAAGCCGGCGCCATCGGTTCAACAGCTGCGTCGGGCTTGTCCGTTTCCGAAAGGTCCGATGCGTCGAGCGAGCCTGCCTCAAACGCGGCGGCGATCGCATCCATCGGTGCAGCTGGCTGACTACCCAGGCTTGCGTCCTCGTCTTCTGTATAAATCACCGAGTTTTCTTCGGAATGCGAAACGACGGCGCGGATGCGCTGCAGTTTGGCGGCAATGCTGTCCGCAGCCGGGGCAGGCGCGCTTTCGACCGGCACGGCGTCAGCGAAAAACGAGTCGGCCCGTTGTGCAGGGGGGGTGGCACTGTGGCTCATCACATGGGGGTCTGCTTGCGCAGCGGTTGGAACCGCAGCAGGGGCTGGCTTTGCAGCCTGCTGGGTTGCACGCAGCAACAGGCCGGAATCGCTCTGGCTGGCTTCTACATGTTTTGCGGCGTCGCGCCGTGCGATCCGGGTCAGCATTTCTGCGTCAGGTTGCGGGGGTTCAGAACCAAAATACCGATCATCGGCAGAAAGATCACGGAAGTATTCAGCGATTGCCTTCATCGTTTCGAATGAATCGTCGAATCCTTCCAAAGTGCAGGAGAAGGTTCCATAAGAAACGGTCAATACCTTGTTGTTCTGTACCATCAGACGCACGTCCTCTACAAACTACGAGAGCCAACCACCTTATGCAGGCACACCCATTGGCTCGGAACTCTTTGCATGAACCTATCATTTTGTGGTCTCAATGTGTCCAAATCCGGGAAAAATGATCAATCTAAGTAAAAATCGCCCAATTGTGCGGTCATTTGAGCCAATTGCACTGGTCGGAGGCGGGGAAATCGGCCCTGACGACCTAAATGTGATGCTGATTCGCGCCAAGACGGTTGTGGCGGCCGATGGTGGGGCAGCCCCTTTGGTAGAATCGGGTCGCATTCCGGATGCCGTGATTGGCGATTTTGATTCGCTGGACAGCCGGCACAAAGACCAAATTCCGGTGGACCGGTTGTATCCTATACGGGAACAAAACAGCACGGATTTTGACAAGGCTCTGCGCAGCATCGAAGCGCCTGTCGTGTTGGGGGCCGGGTTCCTGGGCGGGCGGCTGGATCATCAGCTTGCTGTTCTTAACACATTGGTCCAGAGGCAGGATCGCCCCTGCGTCTTATTGGGTGAGACTGAGGTCGTCTTTCACGCGCCGCCGCGGGTTTCCCTTAGTATCACACCCGGCGATGTCGTTTCACTGTTTCCGTTCCAACGGGTAACCGGTGCCAGCAAAGGCCTTGAATGGGCCATCGACGATCTGGTTATGGAACCCGGCGGGCAAGTAGGCACATCCAACCGTGCGCTGGCAGATGTTGAGCTGACGGTGGATGCGCCGGGATTGCTGGTGATGGTGCCGCGATACGCTCTGGATCAGGTTATGCAGGCGTTTCTGTCGGGGCAGACCGGGCGCTGGCCCGCTCGCGCAGAATGACATACAGGCCTGCGGCGACGGTGATACCAATGCCGACAGCGGCCATGCCATCCGGAAGGTCATGGAAGATCAACCAGCCAAAGAACGTCGCCACCGGGATCTCAAGATACTGCATGGGGGCCAGCGTGGCGGACGGCGCATAGCGCAACGACCACGTCATGAATAGATGCGCGACAGTGCCCAGGACACCGATTCCGATCAGCAGCAGGTGACTTTCACGCTCGGGAACAATGAAAGACAGCTCCCAAACATTGCCGAGTGTTCCCAGCGCCAGAACCGGCAGCAGCAGAACCGTCGCCATCACTCCGGATACGGCCTGCAAGGCTATTGGGTCGGTTTCCTTGGCAATCTGTCGTGTCACCAACATGAAAAGGGAAAAGACAATCGCAACGACCAAGGGTAACAGAGCGGCGGCACCGACCTGAACAAAGCTGGGCTGGATGACCAGCAGAGTGCCCACGAACCCGACAACACAGGCGATCAGGCGGCGCATACCGACCTCTTCACCCAGCACGTACTTGCCCAGCAACAACATTATGAAGGGCATGACAAAGGCGATGGCGACTGCATCCGCCAGCGGCAAGTATTGCAGTGCGCTGAACATTGCCGCGATAGCGACGATATGCAGAACCGTTCGGATGAACGCCAGCCACACAAGACGTCCACGCATGCGCCAGTGCCGCCTGGTCAGGGCCACCAAAGGTATCAGGATCAACGCCTGAACGGCAAAGCGAATAAACACCAGAACGCCGACCGGTGTCGTCTCACCCAGCAGCTTGGCGATGGAATCGCCCATCGGTGCAAGCACGCAAAAACACAGCATCAAGAAGATGCCAAAGACGGGACGATCCTGGGTCATGCGGCGACGCTACGGGTTTTGGCACCCGGTTGAAAGCTTCTATGAAATCGGCTGCACCTTCGTGTAGTCGGGTCCGATGCAGACGGGCAGGTCGTCGTCCAGTTTCAGCCAATCCAGCCGTTCTTCATGGGCCACGTGCAGCGTGGGCTGCAATTGGTTGGGATCCTCTAATGTGGCGACATACAGATGCAGCACGTCCGACATGGCTTGGGATCGAAACGAGATCGGCGTGCCGCAATTGGGACAAAAGCTGCGCTCGACACCGGGCGAGGAGTTAAAGGTTTTCGGAGACTCGCCAATCCAGCGCCATTGCCCGTCGCGCACGCCAAAATAGGTCGTCATCGGGGCCGCACATTGCCTGCGGCAACTATCGCAATGGCAGCTCACGCAGGACAGGACCGGAGGAACAACCTCGTACCGAATCGTTCCGCACAGGCAATGTCCTTGCATCGTTGACCTCCATTGCTGTCACTGTCAGCAGTTTGGCACGTTTACGGCCAACCCGCCCAGAGACGTTTCCTTGTACTTCTCGTGCATATCATGCCCGGTTTGGCGCATGGTTTCGATCACTGAATCCAGCGGCACGAAGTGTTTCCCATCGCCACGCAGCGCAAGTGAAGCAGCCGAGACGGCTTTGATGGCCGCCAACCCGTTGCGTTCGATGCAAGGAACTTGCACCAGACCAGCGACCGGGTCGCAGGTCATGCCTAGATGATGCTCCAATGCAATTTCGGCGGCGTTTTCGACCTGCTCGGGCGTACCACCCATCACGGCGCAGAGGCCCGCTGCAGCCATTGCCGAGGCGCTTCCAACTTCAGCCTGACAACCGGCTTCTGCACCCGAGATCGAGGCGTTGTATTTGACCAGCCCGCCAATGGCCGCTGCCGTAAGGAGGAAGTCCTCGATATGGCTTTCCGAGGCACCGGGAACGTGGTCGAGGTAATAGCGCAGTACGGCAGGCATCGTACCAGCTGCCCCGTTTGTGGGCGCAGTGACGACTTGCCCGCCAGCCGCGTTTTCCTCGTTTATCGCCATCGCATAGACGCTCATCCAGTCGTTGATGGTGTGCGGCGCGTTCAAGTTCATACCCCGTTCGGCCAACAACGCGTCATGGATGCCCTTGGCGCGGCGGCGCACTTTCAGGCCGCCGGGCAGAATGCCATCCGTCTTCAGTCCACGTTCGATACAGTTGTTCATGACTTCCCAAAGCCGGGCGGTGCCTTTGGCGAAACTGTCCGCACAGCCCCGCGCGATTTCATTCTCGCGCTTCATCTGGGCGATGCTTTTGCCGCTGGCGTTTGCCATCTCAAGCATTTCGGCCGCCGAGTGGAACGGGAAAGGCACGGCAGGGCCGTCATTGGTGGCTTTGCCTTCGGCGAGTTCCTCTTCGGTCAGAACAAAACCGCCGCCTACGGAATAATAGACTTGCCGCAGAATCACGTCGCCTTGCGCATCGGTGGCCATCAGGATCATCCCATTGGCATGGCCGGGCAGGTTGTGGTCGTAGTCAAAGATCAGATCGGCCTTTGGATCGAATTGCAGGGTCGGCAACCCCTCGGGCGTGACAGAGTGCGTTTCAGCAATAGCAGCCAGCGCGGCCTCGGCCTTGTCGTTGTCATAGGTGTCAGGAACAAACCCGGCCAGCCCAAGGATCGTAGCCCGGTCGGTTGCGTGGCCCACACCGGTAAAGGCCAGCGATCCGTGCAGCGATCCGCGAAGACCGGCGAATTCAAACGGCGAGGCGCGCATTAGGTCCAGAAACCGTGCGGCGGCAACCATCGGCCCCATTGTGTGTGACGAGGACGGGCCGATGCCCACTTTGAACATATCAAAAACAGACAAGAACATATCAGGTAGCAGAGCCTTCTGGAGGGTGAGCATAAGATGGACTGGTGAAGGGGGTAACCCCCAACCCCTCGGCCGCGATGGCAGCCCGGGTTGCGGGACGGCTTTCCAGGCGCATCAGAATGGATTGCAGGTAAGGCGTATCCGCCAGTTGATACCAACTGCGATCAGCGCGCTCCGGGTAAAGGGCCATCCACCGCATCTGGCAGGCAAGGTAGTATGTAAGAACCGAGGGCTGATCCGCGTTCAACCAGTTGGGCGCAGTTTTTGCCACGTCATCCAGAACCCGAAGATGTTGGCGCAGGCGCGGGCGGATACCGTTGCGCAAGGTTTCGGCCTGTGCCGTGTCGATGTATTTTTCGGCATAGAACAGGATGCGCAGATCGGCATGTAAAGTGTTCGATGCGAAAAAGAGCCATTTCAGGAACGCAGCCCGATCCGGGTTGTCAGGGGCGGGAGCCAGTTGCGCATGCGTATCTGCCAGCCACAAAAGGATGGCGGCTGTTTCAAAGATCGGACCTTGTGGCGTTTCAAGAACCGGGATCAGGCCGTTCGGATTCAACCCTCTGTAAGCCGCGCCATCCTGTGCGTTTTGCCGACGATCCACCAAAGCCGTCTCATAAGGCAGGCCCATCTCTTCCAGCACCAGTCTGATCACCAGAGAGGCATTGTCGGGGGCAAAGTGCAATCTATAGGGCGCGTTCATGGGCTGTATCTATACACCAGCAGGGATGTCGAACGTCTCGATTGCGACGTTTCCAATAGGAAACGCGTAGTTTCGCGACAAGTTGGCCTGTTGGATCGGCGAATTGGCGCTCGCAGTTGCGTCGGACATTCCGTATAAATTCCGCAATACCAAGGGGGAATGCAACAATGACCGGAGATTTGTCACCCATAGACAAAGCCAAATTTGTCGCGGCGCGACGGGCCGCCGATATAGTTCAGGACGGGATGCGTGTTGGGCTGGGCACCGGATCAACGGCCGCCTGGATGGTCCGCCGTCTGGGAGAGCGGGTGCAACAGGAAGGTTTGCGGATCAAGGCTGTTCCGACCTCAACCCGTACCGCGCAACTGGCCCGTGAGTTGGGGATCGAGGTTGTCTCGCTGGATCAGGCGGGTTGGCTGGACCTGACCATCGACGGCGCGGATGAATTCGACGGCGATCTGAACCTGATCAAAGGTGGAGGCGGCGCGCATCTGCAGGAAAAGATTGTAGCCACGGCCAGCGATCAGATGATCGTTATTGCAGATGCCGGGAAAGAGGTCGAAACGCTGGGCGCATTCCCGTTGCCGGTTGAGGTGATCCCTTTTGGCTGGCAGACCACGCGAACTCTGATTCAAGAAGCGCTCGATACGATGGACGTTCTTGGCACTTCGGCGGTGTTGCGTATGAACGGCGAAGCACCGTTTGTCACGGACGAGGGCAATCACATTCTGGACCTTCACCTTCAGCGCATCGGAAATGCCAGGCAACTGGCGCTGGTGCTGAATCAGGTGCCGGGTGTGGTCGAAAATGGTTTATTCATCGACATCTGTGACAAAGTTGTGATCGGCCACGGCGATGGTCGGGTCGAGCTGCGCGATATCAACGATGGAGTGATCGACTTGGATCATTTGGTCGATGGTGGTGAAAACCTGTTTTCGGATCTGGCGGATTAAGCGGAACAGACACAGATCGCTCTAGGTCACTCGTTATTTGTGGGCGATGCATTGACTTAAGTGAAGTCGTAACCACGAACGATTTGGGACACGTTTTATTGGACACTTGGCGTGACTACTCCAAGATGCAGAGGCTGCCGTTGAATAAAACAAATGCAACCATATCTGGGCGTTTGATCACAACGCTGCAGCGGTTCCCTGCGCAAGTTCGAGAACTCGGAGAGGCTGGAGTCCCGGCGATCACTCTGGACAGCAGCGCGAGATAGAGTACACCTCATGCAAGGCCTGCGGGCGCTTGCGGAAATTTGAAAGAGGCAGGACAAATGAGCTTTGACTATGATCTGTTCGTTATCGGCGGAGGCTCAGGCGGGGTCCGTGCGGCGCGTGTGGCAGCTGGCGAAAACGGTGCCAAAGTGGCGCTGGCCGAAGAGGATCGCTATGGCGGAACCTGTGTCATCCGGGGCTGTGTGCCCAAGAAGCTGATGGTCTTCGCCAGTGAATTCTCGGGCATGGTCGGTGATGCGCAGGCCTATGGCTGGGACATTCAGACCGGTGCTTTGAATTGGGATACCTTTCACGGCAAGCTGGTGACCGAACTGGACCGGCTTGAAGGCATCTACCGCAATATCCTGAAAAACAACGGCGTCGAAAGCTTTGATCAACGTGCAACCGTAGTCGATCCACATACGGTCGAATTGGCGGATGGGACACGCAAGACAGCCAAGCACATCCTGATCGCCACAGGTGGTCGTCCGGTCGTGCCCGAGTTCCCGGGATCGGACTTGGCGATTACGTCGAACGAGATCTTTCACCTTGAAAAACTGCCCCAAAGCATTCTGATCGTCGGTGGCGGCTACATTGCCAGCGAGTTTGCCGGAATCATGAACGGGTTGGGAGTCCAGACCACTCAGTTCTATCGCGGTGCGCAAATCCTGCGTGGCTTCGACGAAGAAGCACGTGGCCTGATCTGCGAAGAGATGCGCCAGAACGGCATTGATGTTCGTCTGGGCACCAACGTGCTGGAAATGACCAAGGAAGGCGACAAGATCCGCGTTAAGGCCACCGATGGCACCGAGGATCAGTTCGACGTGGTCATGTACGCCACAGGGCGTGCGCCGAATGCAGACAACCTGGGCCTTGAGGCGCTGGGCGTGGAACGTGGCCGCAAAGGTGAGATTGTAGTCGATGAGTACAGCCAGACAGGCGTGCCCTCGATCTATGCCATTGGCGATGTTACCGACCGCGTAAATCTGACGCCGGTTGCGATCCGTGAAGGCATGGCGTTTGTAGAGACCGTTTTCAAAGGCAACCCGACTCCGGTGGATCATGAACTGATCCCGACCGCGATCTTCACCCAACCGGAATTCGGCACTGTGGGCTTAAGCGAAGAAGAAGGCGCGGCACAGGAACCGATTGAGGTTTACGCGACATCGTTCAAGCCGATGCAAAAGGCCTTTGCCGGTGGAACGCAGCGCGTGTTGATGAAGCTGATTGTCAGCCAGGCGACCCGTAAGGTTCTGGGTTGCCACATCGTCGCGCCGGGCGCGGGTGAGATGATCCAGCTGGCTGGCATCGCCGTTAAAATGGGCGCAACCAAGGAAGATTTCGACCGCACGGTTGCCGTTCATCCGGTGATGGCAGAGGAATTGGTAACAATGCGGCAACCTGTGCGCACTGCTTGATTTGCAACCGCGCGCACACAAGTTACAAGGGAACCCGTGATCACACGGTCCAACACAAGGGAATAGATACATATGGCGGGCAATAGCGGCGGCCCCTGGGGGGGCGGAGGCTCTTCGGGCGGCGGAGGAAATCGGGGTGATAACGGTGATGGGCGCAAGCCCCCCGAAGGCGATGGTCCGCAGATCCCCGAGATTGATGAATTGATGAAGAAAGGCCAGGAACAGCTGCGCGTCCTGATGGGCGGCCGCGGTGGTTCAGGCCGCGGTGGCAACGGTCAGGGCTCTGGCGGCGGTGGCCCTATCTTCACAAAAGGTACGGTTCTTATTGGTGTCGTCGTCGCGGCGGTATTGTGGGGGGCGGCCAGTTTTTACACAGTCAAGCCTGAAGAACAGTCGGTTGAGTTGTTCCTCGGCGAATTCTCGGCCGTCGGAAATCCGGGTCTGAACTTTGCGCCGTGGCCTTTCGTTACCGCCGAGGTCATCCCGGTCACCCGCGAACAGAACGAAGATATGGGCGGCGCGCGCGGCAGCGATGATGGCTTGATGCTGACCGGCGACGAAAACGTGGTCGATATCGACTATCAAGTCGTCTGGAACATCAACGACCCTGCGAAGTTCCTGTTCAACTTGCGTGATCCGCGCCAAACGATCCGTGCGGTGTCGGAATCAGCGATGCGCGAGATTATTGCTCAAAGCGAGCTTGCACCGATCCTGAACCGGGATCGTGGTGTTATCGCGGATCGCTTGCAGGAACTGATCCAGTCCACAATGGACAGCTATGATTCAGGGATCAACATTGTCCGCGTGAACTTTGACAAAGCCGACCCGCCTCAGGATGTGATCGCCGCCTTCCGCGACGTTCAAGCTGCTGCGCAGGAACGGGACCGGTTGCAGAACGTAGCCGATGCCTATGCGAACAAGGTGTTGGCAGAAGCGCGCGGCGAAGCTGCGCAGGTTCTGGAAGAGGCAGAAGGATATCGTGCCCAACAGATCAACAGTGCGCGGGGTGAAGCCAGCCGCTTTAGCGCAGTTCTGGAAGAATACTCCAAAGCACCCGATGTGACGCGTAAGCGTCTGTATCTGGAGCGTATGGAGCAGATTCTGGGTGACGTTGACAAAATCATTCTGGACCAGAACTCATCCGGGCAAGGGCAGGGTGTTGTGCCCTATCTGCCGCTGAACGAGCTGCGTCGTAGCCCAGCCGGGGAGAGCAACTGATGCGTAAATCACCCATTATCCTCATTCTTGTCGTGATCCTTGGCGTCGTTGGCCTGTCTTCGATCTTCATCGTGGATGAACGTGAACGCGCGCTGGTCCTGCAATTTGGTCGTGTCGTCGCGGTCAAGGAAGACCCCGGTTTGGCGTTCAAAATCCCGGTGATTCAAGAAGTTGTCCGCTATGACGACCGTATCCTGTCTATTGACGTACAGCCCCTTGAGGTGACCCCTCTGGACGATCGGCGTCTGGTTGTCGATGCATTCGCACGTTACCGGATTTCAGATCTGAACCAGTTCCGTCAGGCCGTTGGTGTCGGTGGTATCCCGGTTGCCGAGGATCGTCTGGATCGTATTTTGCGGGCCGAAACCCGCGAAGTTCTGGGCTCGGTTTCGTCCCGTGACATCCTGAGCTCGGACCGTGCGGCACTGATGCTGCGCATCCGAAACAGCGCGATTGCCGAAGCTCAGGCGCTGGGCGTGACTGTAATCGACGTGCGATTGAAGGCGACCGACTTGCCACAGGCCAACCTTGAGGCGACCTTCGATCGCATGAAGGCCGAGCGGGAGCGTGAAGCAACAGACGAACGTGCCCGTGGTAACGAGGCGGCGCAGCGTGTGCGTGCGCAAGCTGACCGGACGGTGGTCGAACTAGTTTCAGATGCACGTCGTGAGGCCGAGATCACCCGTGGTGTAGCGGACGCCGAACGTAACGCGATCTTTGCGGAAGCCTATGGCGCGGACCCGGAGTTCTTTGAATTCTACCGTTCGCTGACCGCGTATGAGAATGCGTTGCAGGGCGGCAATAGCTCGTTGGTTCTGAGCCCGGATTCCGAGTTCTTCAACTACCTCGGTTCGCCAACCGGACGGCAAGCTCCGGCTGCTGCGGCCTCCGAATAATGGGGCTGATCCTTCTGGCTTTCGGGCTGGTATTGATTGTAGAGGGGCTGGCCTATGCGCTGGCCCCTTCGCTTATTGAGCGCATGTTAGAGGCATTGCGGTCACTGCCCGAGCAGGCGCGGCGGCTGGCCGGTTTGCTGAGCTTGGTCAGTGGGTTTATCCTGCTTTGGGGGGCTTATCAGGTCGGGTTTTGATGCGGTGACCTCACTTGCAGGTGATTTCCCCGAGATCCCGAGTTGCGGGCAAGGACAAACCGACTACATTGGTTCCTGAGAAGATTTGCCCGAGGGCAGTATTTCAAGACTTGTTGACAAGGAGTTCCCAAGTGCAGGCACAAGCACGCAGTATTTCAGTCCGGCAGGACGAGGGTGTTGGTTTCATGCGGCTGATGTGGCTGGCCATTGCGGGGATGATTCTTGTTCTGGCCCAATCCGTCGCAGCACAGGCGCGGAGCGAAAGCCTGGCGCCGCTGGCAGAAAAGATCAGCCCGGCCGTGGTCAACATTACCACCTCGACGTTGATCGAAGGCCAGACCGGCCCGCAGGGCATTGTGCCCGAAGGATCGCCGTTCGAGGATTTCTTCCGCGATTTTCAGGACCGGAACGGTGATGATGAAAATCGCCCACGCCGCAGCAACGCGCTGGGTTCGGGGTTCGTGATTTCCGAGGACGGCTACATCGTCACCAACAATCACGTGATCGCCGAAGCCGATGAAATCCTGGTGGAGTTCTTCCCCGGTGATGGGCAGCCGCCAGAAGAACTACCCGCCAAGGTGATCGGCACAGACGAGAAAACCGATATTGCGCTGCTGAAGGTCGAGGCCCCGGGCCCGCTGCAATACGTGCAGTTTGGCGACAGTGACGTCGCCCGGGTCGGTGATTGGGTTATTGCCATGGGCAACCCGTTGGGGCAGGGCTTCTCGGTTTCGGCCGGGATCGTTTCGGCCCGCAACAGGGCGCTGAGCGGCTCGTATGACGACTACATCCAGACCGACGCGGCCATCAACCGAGGCAACTCGGGCGGTCCGCTGTTCAACATGAATGGCGAAGTGATTGGTGTGAATACAGCGATTTTGTCGCCCAACGGCGGCTCGATCGGGATCGGCTTTTCGATGGCGTCCAACGTTGTGGTCAAGGTGGTCGACCAACTGCGCGAATTCGGCGAAACCCGCCGCGGTTGGCTGGGCGTTCGCATTCAGGATGTGACCGAGGACATGGCCGAGGCAATGGGGTTGGCCAAGCCGGGCGGTGCGCTGATCAGCGATGTTCCGGATGGGCCGGCGAAAGATGCTGGTCTGCTGGCTGGTGACGTGATCCTCAGTTTTGATGGGGTCGAGGTCGAAGATACACGCGGCCTTGTGCGTCAGGTCGGCGAGACAACCGTGGGCAAAGCCGTGCGTGTTGTCGTGCATCGCGATGGCGGAACACAGACCGTCCTGGTTACTCTGGGGCGTCGTGAGGATGCCGAACGGGCTGATCAGGGCGACGAGGAAACGTCTGAGGCTCCAACGGAAGAGAATGCTGACATTCTTGGTCTGACCATTTCGCCGCTGACGGACACGCTACGCACGGATCTTGGTCTGGAAGAAGACGCCGATGGGCTGGTTGTGACCGAAGTGGATGAAGCCTCTGAGGCGTTCTCCAAAGGGTTGCGCGCCGGCGATCTGATCACCGAGGCTGGACAGCAAAAGGTGACGTCGATTGAAGACCTGGAAGCACGCATGGAAGAAGCGCGTGAGGCCGGGCGTAAATCGCTGTTGTTGCTTGTACGACGCGGTGGCGACCCCCGCTTTGTGGCGCTGAGCTTGGGCGAGTAACGCACCACATCAAACGTGATGACAAGGCCGGGGCAATGCCTCGGCCTTTTCCGTTCTACGTTGCGCTGAAAGTAAGTGAGCCACACGCCGGGGAGGCGCATGGCTCTGGTACAGGGAGAGGCCAGTGGACAGATATCGGGGATGATTCTCTGGCCCCCTACGGTAACAGCTACGACGATAGCCATTTCGGCACACATCGTATGTGAAGGAGGTCACAAGGTCAGATTAAGTCGGATTCGGCGAGTTCTTTCAGGGCGTTGAAGTCCTGGATCATCAACCCGCCGCGGGATGCCTCGACAACATTGTCGCGTTTCCAGGTGGAAATCGTCTTGGATACAGCCTCGCGCGTGGCACCGACGAACTCGGCCAATTCGCTTTGGGACAAGGTGATCCGCATGGCGGGGTCGTCCTGAAGGGCAGACAGATGCAGCAATTTGCGCGCCAGACGAATGGGCATCGGCAGGAATACCTGTTCGTTCAGCTGTGACCCCATCCAGCGCATGCGCAGGCCCGCCAGACGGATCATGTCGACGGCAAGGTCAGGATGCTGGCGGATCTGGTCCATCACGTCTCTGCGGCGCACGCGCAGCACGCTAGATGGCTCGGCCGCTGCTATCGTGGCGGTCCGCGGCCCGCTGTCGAACAACGCAATTTCGCCAAACACTTCGCCCGGCTTCATAAGGGTCAAAGACAGCTTGCGCCCGCTCATCGCAAGGAATGAAACCTCAAGCGTGCCCTCAGAAATCACATAGAGCGCATCGCCTTCGTCCCCCTGCTCAAACAGCACCTGGCCTTGATCCAAGGAAATCTCGGTCGCGAGTGCCGAAAGCATAGCCCTGAGTCGGTCTGATGCCTCGGACAGGAATCCGCTGTTTGGGAGTGCCTTCATGTGGTTGAGGGGTCTCCGGCTGCTGGTGTTGAGTGGTGCCCCAATGTTCCACAGCCGGGCTATTATTCCAAGGTTTTTATTGGTTTGTCTGATTGCGCGCTGTGCGATGGCTCAATATGAAAGCAAACGCTTAAGCTGCGCGCCGATTATAAGTGTTCGCCTATTGGTGGTCGGGGTCATCCATGTAGCGTTGCAACAGACTGAACTGAAGCATCAGAAACGCCATCAGCGCGATCGGAAAGGCGAAAGTTTCAATTTTGACCCACAGGTCCGTCGACATTGTTCGCCAGACAAATTCATTGGCAACGGCCAGAACCGCAAAGCAGCCGCACAACCGGCGGGTCAGGATCATCCAGCCCTCATGGCGCATCGGCAGCATATCTTCGAGGACATAGGCCAGGTAAGATTTCCCTTGCAGAAGGCCAATTCCAAGGATGACCGAGAAAAAACCGTAAACCAGCGTGGTTTTCATCTTGAAGAACCGCTCATCATTGAACCAAGCGGTCAGGCCGCCAAAGAAGATGACCATGAAGGCGGTGAATATCTGCATCCGGCTCAGTTTGCCGGTCAGGACCCAGAGGATGCCCATGGCGGCCAGCATCAGCGGGACGAAGATGATCGTCGCAATGATAAAGCCTGAATATTCAATGCCTCCGATCAGGAAACTGTCGTCACGCAGACGTAGGTAGATGAAGAAAAAGGCCAGTGGCGGCCCAAGCTCTAACGCTTGTTTCAGAAATGGATTGATTTCTTTTTTGCCTGGCATGTCTGTTTCCTGATTTTTACCCACCCATTTCAACTATTACGGCGCCCAATGCAATCAATGCCATCAGCGCGACCCGTCTTGGCCCCACAGTTTCTTTTAACACCAGCCACCCGATAAGCGCCGCGAAGACTGTCGAGGTTTCTCGCAGAACGGCGGCTTCGCCGACCTTGTCCAGACGGGTGGCCAGCATGATTGCTCCGAAGGACATAGGGGCGATGATGCCTCCGGCCAAGCCCCGCAACATCAATGGGCCAACGGCAGGGCGGTTGATCATGGCGCGCCATCTGAGGAATGCGTAAATCGGCATCGCAAACCCGTCGATCATAAAAAACCACGCCAGAAAGGTGAACGGGTCGGCGGTGGCACGGATACCATAGGCGTCATAAGTGGTGTAGAGCGCGACGAACAGGCCGGTTGCGATGGCCAGTACCAGCGCGATGCCCAGCGTTTCCCGGTTGGTTTCCAGAAAACGCAAATTATAGGCGGCCAGGCCGAAGATACCGGCCAGCAGAACCAAAACACCAAACCATTGAATCCCGGTAAAGGTCTCGCCGAAGAGCAGATAGGCGCCGATGACCGTGAATAGGGGGCCAGTGCCGCGTACGACCGGGTAGACGACAGTGTATGAACCCTTTGTATAGGCCATCGCCTGAAGGACCTTGTAGGCGATGTGGATCACCCAGACCACGGCGAAGATGGACCACATGTAGGGTTCAGGCCACGGCACCACGAAAAAGGCAAAAGGGGCCGCCATCAGGCAATAGCAGGCGTCGATTGCGCCACGGGACAGCCAGGGATCGTGACGGCCTTTCTGCAGCGCTCCAAATACCGCATGCAGGAAGGCGGCCATCAGAGCGAGGCCAAGAGCCAGCTGATGGCCCGCTTCGGTGCCTTCGAGAGAAATCAGCCAGTCGCTCAAATGTCAGTCTTTTCGCTGGGTGGAGAGGCTGGGGGCTTTCCACCCCCAGACCCCCGGAGGATATTTGGGGCGAGATAGAGGGGGGATCAGGTTTGGTCCAGGCCAGTGAGGGCGGCGGCGAACTCTTCGGGGTCGAAGGGGGCGAGGTCGTCGATCTGTTCTCCGACGCCGATGGCATGGATTGGCAGGCCGAATTTGTCGGCCAGTGCAACCAATACGCCACCCTTGGCGGTGCCGTCGAGTTTGGTCATGACCAGCCCTGACACGTCAGCGAGGTCGCGGAATGTCCGAACCTGGCTTAGCGCGTTCTGGCCCGTAGTGGCGTCCAGCACCAGCAGCGTGTTGTGCGGGGCGGTCTCGTCGATTTTGCGGATTACGCGGACGATCTTCGCCAGTTCCTCCATCAGGTCCGCCCGGTTTTGCAGGCGACCGGCCGTGTCGATCATCAGCAGGTCTGCGCCGTCTTGCTGCGCGCGGGTCAGGGCGTCGAAAGCCAAGGAGGCCGGGTCAGACCCCTCGGGTGCGGTCAGCACCGGCACGCCGGCGCGGTCGCCCCAGACCTGGAGCTGTTCGACGGCGGCAGCGCGGAATGTGTCCCCGGCGGCGATGACGACCTTTTTGCCGGCGGCCTTGAACTGGCTGGCCAGCTTACCGATGGTTGTGGTTTTGCCGGACCCGTTGACGCCAACGACCAGCACGACCTGCGGGCGCTTGGGGTAGATGGGCAGAGGCTTGGCAACCGGCTCCATCACACGGGCGACTTCCTGGGCGAGCAATTGTTTGATCTCTTGCGTGGAGAGTTTCCGGCCCAATCGCCCCTCGGCCATGTTGGATGTGACCCGCAAAGCGGTGTCGACGCCCATATCCGAGGCGATCAGCAGTTCCTCTAGCTGCTCAAGCATATCGTCGTCCAACGTACGACGGATGACGGCCTTGGCTTCGTTCCGGCCAAACAGGCGTCCCAACACCCCTTTGGATGGCGCGGCCTCAGGCGGGGGCGGAGCAGGGGTTGGATCGACCGGTGCGGGTTCAGGTGTTTCGACCGGCTGTGGCACAGGGGCGGGTTCAGGTGTCTCTGGCACCGGCTGCGGAATTTCGGGAACCGGTTCTGGCTGCGGCTCAGGCTCGGGGATAACTGGATCGGGCGCGGTCGTTTCCTCGCCACCGTCTTCGACGATGGCATCCAGCCCCTGTTCGAGGCGGGACGAGGATTTGAACAGCTTGTCCTTGAGCTTTGAGAAAAACGCCATTTTTAGTCTCCGCAGGTGTTCCTCTCACCTAATGCGGATTTGCGGCAGTTGCAAAGGGTCACAAAAACGCAATCAACAGCCCCGCTTGCGCGCCCCAGTATAGGATCCAGATCATATAGGGCGTGATGCGTAGCGCCGGATGGCCGTCAGGCAGCAGAAACTTTTCAGTCGCCAGTATCAGGTCCGACGCGATGAAGGCCAGTGCGGCGGGCAGGGCCCAGCGTAACGCGCCCGCCTCGGGCAAGGCGAGGACCGTAATGCCCATGCCAAGGATGATCGGGATATAGCCCAGAACCGGTACCTTGAGGTCACCGGCGCGGGGGGCGAGCAGGGTTGCAGCAACGATCCCGAGGATGATCAGCGACCAAAAGATGCCGGGCTTGTCGAAGATCAGAGCGGTGTCGCTGGATGGGTGGCTGAGGAACAGAGCGATATAGGCCAGGTGGCCTGCTGCAAATGCACCGATCCCTGCCATGAAGGTCGAGTCCGTCTCGCGTGATAACAGCGCGTCGCCCAAGGCGCACAGGACTAGCGCAAGGGTCAGTAGCATGGGGGCGCCACTTAAGACAGCAACCAGCGCCAGTAGCGCGACAGAGGCCGTCTTGAAGAGGGATCGCAGGGGGCTGGCCGGGCGCGGTGACATCGGCAAATAGGCCAGCGCGCTCGCGGCAGCGATCCAGAAAAAAGCGGTTGTCATCAAATGTCCCCCATTTGGCTTTTTTTGGCAGCATCACCGGGATCGCCATTACAACTCAAGCGGTGACGTGAAGGCAGCCGTTTGTGGGGAATTGTTTATTGGCGATGCCGAACTGCATCTGCCAAAATGATCTCATGCTGACGCGTCTTGCGATTCTTATGACACTCACTGCGCAGGCGGCCGTTGCCCAGCCGGCCTTGTCCGGGTCTGAGTTTGACAGTTATACGCGCGGAAAAACCATGTTCTATGGGTTTCAGGGAACGGTTTACGGCGTCGAACGCTATTTGCCCAATAAACGCGTGATCTGGTCGTTTCTGGATGGCAATTGCAAAGAGGGCGTTTGGTACGAACAAGGAGGGCAGATCTGCTTCATCTATGAAGACAGGATTGATCCGCAATGCTGGGTCTTTTCCAAGACCGACAGGGGGTTGACCGCCTTGTTCGAAGGCAACTCGGAAGCCACCGAGCTGTACGAGGCCGAAGATATCAATGAAGAGATGGTCTGTCTCGGCCCCGAGATTGGCGTCTGAAGGTCGCTAGAACAGAGAGCCCTGATCAGGTGCATCTTTCTTGGCCGGTTTTTTTGGTGCCGCCCGCGAAGCCGTGGGCTGACCAGTATTTAGGAGGCCATCCGCGAATTCGATCTCGAACGTGCTGTGTTTCGAGGCCTGTTTCTTGGTCGTAAGAACCTCTCCCTCGGCCCGGACCACAGCATAACCACGTTGCAGTGTAGCTTTGTAGCTTAGTGTTTCACGCAGGCGGTCGGCGGCGTCCAGCTGTTGCCGCATCCGATCCAGTCGCGTGGCCTGCGCCGTGTTCATTCGTTCTGCCAACCTGTTGATATTTTGTTGTTGTTGTTCGATTTCGCGCCGGATTGGGCGCAGGGAAAGCCGGGATGACAGGTTGCGCAAGGCCTCGTTTCTGGACGAAACGAGATTGCGCAACGTCGACGGGCGCAGATGTGCGGACAGCTCGACAACCTGCAGACGTCGGTTTTGCACGCCGCGATTCAGTGCGGGCGCAAGTCGATCTGCAATCAAATCAAGTCGTTGGCGTGGGGTGTTCAACAGGCTTTCCGGGCGCGGCAACGCGCGGGACAGGTCGCGAAGCCGTTGAGACCGCCTTTGAACCGCGTCCGTCGCGGCACGAGACAAACGCGCGCCTTGCTCACCCGTCCAAGCCAGTAGTTCCATTCGAACCGGCACGGCAAGCTCGGCCGCGGCGGTCGGCGTTGGCGCGCGGCGGTCTGATACAAAGTCGATCAGCGTCGTATCTGTTTCGTGACCAACGGCCGAAATCAGCGGAATGTCCGAAGCGGCCGTCGCACGCGCGACAATTTCTTCGTTGAACCCCCAAAGGTCTTCAATCGAACCGCCGCCACGGGCGACGATAATCAGGTCGGGTCGAGGCAGTGAGCCGCCCGGCGTCAGTTTGTTGAAACCGTCGATGGCCCGCGCAACTTCTGGTGCGCAGTTGGAGCCCTGTACAGCGACGGGCCAGATCAGCACCTTGCGCGGGAAGCGATCCCGCAGGCGGTGCAGGATGTCCCGGATCACAGCGCCAGATGGTGATGTCACCACGCCAATAATCTGGGGCAGGTAGGGCAGAGGCATTTTACGTTCGGGTGCGAACAAACCTTCAGCCTCAAGCTGTTTCTTGCGCTTTTCCAGCAGCGCCATCAAAGCGCCTTGCCCGGCGACCGCGACCTCATCGACGTTCAGGTTGTATTTCGACTGCGCGCCAAAAGCCGTCAGGCGACCGGTGACCACGACCTCAAGACCTTCTTCCGGCACCACCGATAGGCCGGAAACCTGACCTTTCCATGTTGTGCAGGCCAACACGTTCCGGTCATCCTTGATGTCATAGTACAGGTGGCCCGACCGCGCCGTGAACACGCGGCCGACCTCACCACGCACACGGATTCGCCCGAACGTGCCTTCCAGCGTGCGTTTCACCTCACCCGAGATGTCCGAAACGGTATATTCTGGTGTGTTTTGGCCCGGGATCGGGTCATCAAGCAGGTCGGACATTTCAGCGCCTTGTGTCAAATGCCCGGCCAGCTTAGAACGCCCGGAAGGCGAGGCCAAGCAGATCGGAGACCTTCATGAACATCCTTATTCTCGGCAGCGGCGGGCGCGAACACAGCCTCGCCTGGGCGGTGATGCAAAACCCCAAATGTGACCGTCTGATCGTTGCCCCGGGAAATGCCGGAATTGCGCAGATCGCTGAGTGCGCAGCGCTCGATACTGAAAACGGCGGCGCGGTTGTCAGCTTTGCTGAAGAGAACGCGATTGATTTCGTGATTGTTGGCCCCGAGGCCCCATTGGCCGCTGGCGTCGCAGATCGTCTGCGTGAAGCGGGTGTGCTGGTCTTTGGACCGTCGGCCGATGCAGCGCAGCTGGAAGCCTCGAAGAGTTTTACCAAAGAAATCTGTGACGCGGCGAACGCTCCGACCGCAGCTTATGCAAGGTTCACCGAGGCCGAGCCTGCCAAAGCCTATATCCGCGAACAGGGCGCGCCGATCGTGGTCAAAGCCGATGGTTTGGCGGCAGGCAAGGGTGTGATCGTCGCGATGGACGAACAGACCGCGCTGGAGGGCATCGACGACATGTTCGGCGGCGCTTTTGGTGGCGCAGGGGCCGAGGTGGTGATTGAGGAGTTCATGGAGGGCGAAGAGGCGTCTCTCTTCGTCTTGTGTGATGGAGAGGACATCCTGTCCATTGGCACGGCTCAGGACCACAAGCGCGTGGGAGAAGGTGATACGGGCCCGAACACGGGCGGTATGGGAGCCTATTCCCCAGCGCCGGTCCTGAGTGCCGAGATCGAGGCGCGGGCGATGGAAGAGATCGTGCGTCCGACTATGGCCGAGATGAAGCGCCGAGGCATGCCGTTTCAGGGCGTTTTGTATGCTGGCCTGATGATCAAGGACGGCCAACCGAGGTTGGTCGAATACAACGTCCGCTTTGGTGACCCGGAATGCCAGGTTCTGATGATGCGGCTTGGTGCCCAGGTTCTGGACCTACTTCATGCCGCGGCCGAGGGCCGTTTGAGCGAGACGCAGGTAAACTGGGCCGACGATCATGCGATCACTGTTGTGATGGCGGCACAGGGGTATCCGGGCTCCTACGTAAAAGGATCTGCGATCAAGGGGTTGGATGCGCTTCCTGAAGACAGCAGCAACATGATCTTCCACGCGGGCACCAAGGCCGTTGATGGGCAAGTGCAAGCCGCAGGCGGGCGCGTTCTGAATGTGACTGCGCGTGGGAATACATTGCAAGAGGCGCGGGACCGGGCATATGCGATGGTTGAAGGTGTGGATTGGCCCGAAGGCTTTTACCGCCGCGATATCGGCTGGCGAGCTCTTTGAACAGTCGGTAGGTCAGGGGGCTTTGCTCCTTCGGCCTATCGCCTCACTCACAGGAAATTTTTAGCCAGATGAAGAGGCGGATCAGCACTTGAGCGCGTTGTTCAGGCTTTTGTGGCCGGTAAACGCGCCGAGGTCGCGGGTGGTCCAGTCGTTTTCGTAAGTGACGCTGATGACGCGTGTCCAGTTGCCGTTGGCGAGGATCAGTTCCGGAGTGCCGCCGCAATCGCGCAGACCGCCGGAGATGAAATCTTCTCCAATACGGTGATTGGTGAGATTGGGCAGCGATGCGATTTCGGTCAGCTCGCCGTCTGCAAATCGCCATATGCGCAGGGTTTTGGCCAAGTGAGGGCGATCAACGTAGGCGATCTCGACGTTGCCGTCGCCATCCATGTCGGCCGCTCCGACCGGAGCGAGCCAGCGAAAGCGGGTTCCGATGTAGGGCGTAGCGGCGATCAGGCCGCCGCCATTGTAGATTGCAAGCCGTGCACCTTTGTCACGATGGCTTTCAACCACCAGAGCTTCGCGACGGCCATCGTTGTCAATATCAATCAGGCGCGGTCGGATATCTTCGAAAACGCGCTCTTTTGGCAGCCGGATTGTGTATTTCGCCCATTCCGGCGCATATTGCAGGATCAGGGCGCCGTATTCAATCTGATCACCGAGTACCCCGTGCGGGTATCGCGCAGTGGGTTCGGAGTACTCTGCCGAACCCAGCGGCTCATACTGCCATGGCTGCTGAGATCTTGTCTGGCTCGGAAAGATTCCAATTGCGATCGCGGCAGCCGCGATCGCTTTGAAAAGCATCAGATCTGCTTTTCGGGCATTTGAACAACCAGCCCGTCCAATTCGTCAGTGACCTTGATCTGGCAGGTCAAGCGCGAGCGGGCCGGGTCGGGTTCAAAGGCGAAATCCAGCATGTCCTCTTCCATGTCGTCCTTGGCCGGAACCTTCTCGACCCAGTCGGGGTGGATATAGACATGGCAGGTCGAACAGGCGCAGGCGCCGCCGCAATCGGCCTCGATGCCGGGGATATTGTTGTCACGGGCCCCTTCCATGACGGTCAGGCCGCTGGCGACTTCGACTGTATGTTCGGTACCGCCGTGCTCGACATAGGTAATCTTTGCCATTGCGTGCGTCTTCCTCTTTCGCTTGTCGAATTCTTCCATAGTGAAGGCATTTAGGTCTTTCCAGCCTCATTTGCGACTCGTCACGCCGTCTATGGACTTTCCTTGCGTATGTTCTATTTTTGTTCTCATGATTGTGTTGCCTACCCGCCCTATATCTACGAACCGGAACTGGCCGCGGCCGCCCGCGTGTCTGCCCGCCAATCGGTTGAACGACCCGCCCGAGGGCGCGCTGGTGGCGGTCGCGGGGCTGGTGATCTTGCGGCAGCGGCCCGGGACGGCCAAGGGGGTGATCTTTGTCACGCTCGAGGATGAGACCGGCATCGTGAACGTGGTGGTCTGGCGCAAGATCTATGAACGTTTCCGCCGGGCGGTGATCTCGGGGCGGCTGCTGCGGGTCACGGGCCGGATGCAGCGGGCGCATTCGGTGACCCATGTGATCGCGGAAGAGGTCGAGGATATCTCGGGCATGCTGGATGTGCTGGTGCGGGGGGAGGGGTAGTCCGTCAGCGGCAAACGGGTCCACTACGGCGGCGCGCTGTGTCAAAATGGAAGTGCCCTTTGTGATAGCGATCGGCGTCAGGACCCAGCACGGTGCCAAACAGACCGCAGGCGCCTGCGTGCAGTTCGTGCATAACATCGCTTGTATCTTCGGCTGCCCATCCGTCGCGCACAGTGATCACGGTGCCATCTAAAAGTATGAAGGATGAAATGTCGATTGCGCGGCCACGGGCATGTTCCGAAATCCGCGCGCGTGGCTGATTGTTCTGCGTCTTGCACGCATAATGACCAGCCAGACGCAATCCTTTCAGGCCGCCGCCCAGATTCGCAAAGGCCGGTTTGGCTGTGTTCTCCAACCATGTTTTGAGTGTGACGGCGGTTTCGCAATCCATCAACGCCAATTGGCTGAGAAGGACGTCAGATACCATGCGGATGCGCACGGGATCAGCAATGCCGCATCCCTGGTACTTTCCTCTAAAGGGTTTTCGCTTTTCGCCGAGAATAGTCCAGTCGCCACACACTGCACCACGTTCGCGCATCCTTTCGCGGCCGACTTCGATCTGACGAAACTTGCAGGGCCGCAGCCGCGGTCTGGGGGACACAGTCAGCTCTTGCTTAGGGGGAACAGGTGCGGTGTCTTCCTCCAAAAGAACGTCCAGTTCAGTGGACGGTTCATACGCCACAAGCTCATGCGCTTGAGCAGGTTCTTCGCAATCCGGCATGGCGCTCGCCATACCTGCGCATAATACAAACAGAGGGGCCAATACTCGCATAAAATAACTCGTTCCCTTGTCGGCTCGGACCGATTGTATCATGACCGGTCTTGGTACGTCTGCGCGAAGTGCGGATAGGGCGGGGCTTTGTATTATCCTTTTCCTGCGCAAAGCCAGAGTATAGCAGAAAATCCTTATCGCTTGAACAAACTGCTCTGCGCTTGCTTGCCCCGGTTGCCCGAGCTCAAACCAACATTCAGCGGGCGCATTCGGTGTCCCATGTGATCGCGGAAGAGGTCGAGGATATCTCGGGGATGCTGGACATGCTGGTGCGGGGAGAGGGGTCGGGCTGACCCCAGAATAAGACTATCGCTCTTCTGCGCGCCAAAAATGGTAGGCCTTGATCTTTTGAGCTTTAAACTCAGCATGCATTTCGTTGGACATTAGCAGTGGTAGATATGGATATCGTTTTTCACGCCAAAGATTGTGCTCTGCAGCCCTGTCCTTGCGGATAAAAAGGTTCCGTGCCGTGGGCGGATCTAACTCCATTTGATCTCGTGACTTCTCGCCAACTATCTGAAAGGCCATCTTAACACTGGAGGCCTCATCGATAGCTGTGTCGAGGTGCTTGGTCACGTTCAAGAAAAAGTATGCTGTATCGGGCTTTGAGCCATCTCTGTAGAAGGCTTCGATTGGCAAAATTTGGTGTACACTTGGATCGAATGTTTCCAAAATTTGACGCACTCGTTCAGAGATGATCCGTACACCACTTCTCGCAGAAAAGATATCTGGGAGACTCGCCGCCTGTTTTTTAAACAGCACTTTCTCCGGTGCTTCGCTTAACTCCAATCGGCGTTGGCCTGTATGAAAAACGCTCGGGACATCATTCGAGATTTTTCATGCGTTATACCTTTCTTGCCAACCGGGTAAGTCGAAACCCTTTAGGTAACGACCCGTTGCAGGGTAATAGCAAACATAAGCCATTCAAATCTCTCGTCAAAAAAAGCGAGTAAAACCCAGTACGCGGTGTGTCATTTATATGCAAGGATTGACAACGGAGTTTTGTGGTGACCAGAGAATGAGATGGGTTTCACCGCTTAAACAATACCCCTTGCGATTGCTTATCCCGATGATCCCCGCGCAACTCCGCATGTAGCTCGCGCCCTGCCTGAACACCGGGGCGGGCACTGACCGTTTCAAGCCACCGAGTGAAATGCGGTTTGTCTTCCAACACCTGTTGCTGGCCTTCCCATAGGCTGGCCCAGCCCCAGATCGACATGTCCGCGATCGAATAGAAATCGCCCGCGACGTATTCATTTTCGGCCAACCGCCGGTCCAATACTCCGTACAACCGCCCGACCTCGGCGCGGTAGCGGTCTTTGGCATAGGGCAGGTCCTGCGGCGGCTCGAGGTTTGGCGCGTATTTCAGGAAGTGATGCGCCTGACCGGCCATTGGGCCGACGCCGCCCATTTGCCACATCAGCCATTCCTCGACGGCGATCCGGTCACGTTCGGTTTTGCCATAAAAGCGCCCGGTCTTGTGGGCGAGATACATTAGGATCGCGCCGCTTTCGAACACCGAGATAGGTGCGCCATCCGGGCCGTCCGGGTCAACGATGGCAGGCATCCGGTTGTTAGGCGCGATTTTAAGGAACTCGGGGTCGAACTGATCACCCTTGCCGATATTGATCAGGTGAGTGGTGTAGGGAAGGTCCATCTCTTCCAAAGCGATGGACGCCTTCCAGCCATTCGGCGTGGGCCAGAAATACAGATCGATCATGGTGCCTCCTCAGGTTGAAGCGATCATGCGGTATTCTGCGCAATCAGCAAGAGGCGGTTACGAAAGCGTGACACAGGGCAACCGGGCTTGACGGCCAAGAATGCGCGGCGTATTTGCATCGCAGAAGCTACGTGGCGATTTGTTACCGGATTGCGGGCCACGCTAAACAACACCGCTAAAAGGTCAGGATGAAAGGCCCCTTTCGCTTGACCGCGTCTGGGGTTTTTTTGATGCCCTTGCCAGACAAGGGTCGAGAGGAATGAGATGAGCGAGAGCTGGAACAAACGCACCCAAGCCGTCCATGGCGGCATCCGTCGCAGCCAATACAACGAAGTCAGTGAAGCAATTTTTCTGACACAGGGCTTCGTCTATGAGACAGCCGAACAAGCCGAGGCGCGGTTTATCGAATCCGGCCCGGATGAGTTTATTTATGCCCGCTATGGCAACCCGACCGTTTCGATGTTCGAACAGCGCATCGCGGCGCTGGAAGGTGGCGAGGACGCGTTTGCCACAGCATCCGGCATGGCTGCAGTGAACGCGGCGCTGACCTCGATGTTACAGGCGGGCGACCATGTGGTGTCGGCCAAGGCATTGTTCGGGTCCTGTCTGTATATCCTCGAAAACATCCTTTCCCGTTATGGCGTGGACGTCACCTTTGTTGACGGCACCGATCTGGACGCCTGGAAAGCGGCGATCCGCCCTGAGACCAAGGCGGTTTTCTTCGAATCCATGTCAAACCCGACGCTTGAGGTCATTGATATCGAGGCGGTTGCCAAACTGGCCCATGTGGTTGGCGCGCTTGTCATCGTGGATAACGTCTTTTCCACGCCTGTCTTCTCGCGCGCAATCGAACAGGGGGCGGATGTCGTGGTCTATTCCGCGACCAAACATATCGACGGGCAGGGGCGTGCTTTGGGCGGCGTCATCATTGGCACCAAGGATTTCATCCGGGGAACGGTCGAGCCCTATCTGAAGCACACCGGTGGAGCGCTGAGCCCGTTTAACGCCTGGGTCATGCTGAAGGGTCTGGAAACGATGGCGCTGCGCGTTAACGCTCAGGCCGAGACGGCACAGACCATTGCCGAAGCGCTTGAGGGGCATCCGGCGCTGGAACGGACGCTTTATCCGGGTCTGAAAACCCATGCGCAAAACGCATTGGTCCAAGCTCAATTGGGTGGCAAAGGCGGAACAGTTCTGTCACTGGACATCAAGGGCGGCAAGGACGCAGCGTTTGCATTCCTGAACGCGCTGACGATCCCTGTCATTTCGAACAATCTGGGCGATGCCAAATCAATCGCGACACACCCCGCAACGACCACGCACCAGCGTCTGAGCGACGATCAGAAGGATGAATTGGGCATCACGCCCGGCCTGATCCGCTTTTCCGTCGGGTTGGAGGACGCGGGCGATCTGCTTGCAGACATCAAACACGCGCTGGATGTGTCGCAACGTTAACTGACGGCTGCGGTTTACTGACAACCGGGTCGAAACTAGGTGAAAATGACGTAAGTCATGCGATTTTCGCCGAATTTCGATCCGGGCTGTGTTTTTCAGCGTATAAAGCTACACTGGAACGCAAGCCGAACACGAATATGGTCCGGCGACCAACCGAGGAACCCGATCGATGAACGTGCACCCCCGCGACATTGAGGATATGCCCGACAATGACGAAGCCGCAGCCGCTCTGAAGACACTGCGCAAATGGGCCGAGTCAGCAACCGAGACCGAGATCAGCCAGCTCGACCCGGCAATTGCGCGTCTGGTGCCTGGTCTGGTGCCCATAAACTATCCGTCCCTGTCGCGCGAATACCCCGAGGGGTTCGCGGTCGACAGTGCGTATCGCGCGACCTTGCCGGATCTGCAGAATGGCCCGTCCAGTCTGATCCGGGGTGCAAAACAGCAAATCCAGCATGTTGGTATCTCGAATTTCCGCCTGCCGATCCGGTTTCATCGCAAGCGCGGCGATGATCTGACGCTAGAGACCTCGGTGACCGGGACTGTCAGTCTGGATGCCGAAAAGAAGGGCATCAACATGTCCCGGATCATGCGCTCGTTTTACAAACACGCCGAGCGTACGTTCAGCTTTGAAGTCATGGAGGCCGCGCTGGATGACTATATGACCGATCTGGACAGCTTTGACGCCCGTATCCAGATGCGGTTTTCCTATCCCGACCGTGTGCAAAGCCTGCGGTCCGGTTTGGAAGGGTACCAGTATTACGACATCGCACTTGAGCTGGTTGAACAGGGCGGAGTGCGCCAGAAGATCATGCATCTGGACTATGTCTATTCCTCAACATGTCCCTGTTCGCTGGAACTCAGCGAGCACGCACGCGCAACACGTGGACAGCTGGCCACACCGCATTCGCAACGTTCAGTGGCGCGGATATCTGTTGTGGTCGACTGCGACACGGATTGCCTGTGGTTCGAGGATCTGATTGCCTTGTGCCGCCGTGCCGTTCCGACAGAAACGCAGGTGATGGTCAAACGCGAGGATGAACAGGCCTTTGCCGAGCTTAATGCGGCCAATCCGATCTTTGTCGAAGACGCTGCCCGTTTGTTCTGTGCCGAATTGCTGGCCGATCACCATATCGGCGATTTCCGCGTGGTCGCAAGCCACCAGGAAAGCCTGCACAGCCACGATGCGGTGTCGGTTCTGACCGAAGGTCCGACCTTTGTGTCACCCAGCCTGGACCCGCGGCTGTTCACCACCCTGTTCCACGTCGGGTGACGGGGCAGGGTGGATCAATAAAGTATCATTTTTAGACTAAGAGCGGTTTTCCGCCGCAGCGCGGCAATTCGTGCTGCATTTGCACGATCCTTCAAGTAACACTGGTGTGGAATGCAGCCGTGGCAGGCGAATTTCTGTTCGTGCGTCTGCCACTCTGAAGGGAAGCTGAGACGTGCGACGCTCAGGACTTCGTGACTTCTTGATCCGCCCGAAAATCGGGACGGGCAGCTCAATTCACTCTTTTGCAGGCTGCATCGCTTTCAGAGGAGAACTAAAGTATGAATCCAATTTCCCAACCGCTGGAATTTCAGGCTGCGGCCATCAGAATGGCCGGCTATGCGGTTAGCAACCAAATGAAAATTATGCAGATTTTGACTCGTTCGGCGATGGAGCTGCCGTTTGTGTCGGTTAGTGCCTTGCACGCGTCGGCTGCTGCTCCGGCCCCGGCTGCACCCTCGGCAAAACCCGCGCCCAAGGCCAAACCGGTCGCCAAGGCAAAACCTGCGGTGGTGGCCAAACCCAAGCCTGTGGCCCGCAAGAAAGCTGCTGCAAGGCCCAAGGTCGAATCACCAAAGCCGACCGCGTCCAAAACGGTGGCTGAAGTGACCAAACCCACCCCGGTGGCGGCCAAATCGACCGAAGTTGCAGAAAAGCCTGCCGCCAAGCCTGCGGTCGCCAAAGGGCAGCCATCGGCCAAACCCGCAGCGGCAGCCAAACCAAAGCCTGCCGTTGCTAGAAAAACACCTGCGCCAAAACCGGCAGCGGTTGCCAAGCCGAAACCTGTGGCAGCGAACACAACTGCGCCAAAGACCCCGGCCAAACCAGCCGCACCCAAGCCGGTCGCGGCGAAACCTGCACCCGCCAAGCCGGTCGCGGCGCAGCCTGCGCCTGCAAAAGCCGTTGCCGCAAAGCCCGAAGGGGTACAGGCAACTCCGGCGCGTCGCCCGCGCGCCCCGTCTAATCCGCCCGCGATGCCAACAACGGCCCGCAAAACGGACGGGTAAAACCCGACACTGGCTTGACACAGTCGTGCAGGCGCGCCAACGCTGCGCCTCATGACGGATATGCGCCCGGTTGGATATGTGATTGGCCTATTGGTCGCCATTCTTGGGGCGACCATGCTGCTGCCTATGCTTGCGGACTTCATCGAAGGCCGAGGCGAGTGGCACGTTTTTCTCGAAAGCGGCGTCATCACGATTCTGACCGGCGTCGTTCTGGCGATGAGTTGCTCGAACGGAGTAGGCGAAGGTCTAACGATCCGTCAGACCTTTTTACTGACCACAGGGGTCTGGGTCGCACTGCCATTTTTTGGCGCCATTCCGTTTCTTTTGGGCGAGACCGAACTGCGCTTTGTCGACGCGTATTTCGAGGCGATGTCGGGCCTGACGACGACAGGCTCGACAGTGATTTCCGGCCTCGATAACCTGCCACAGGGGTTGCTGCTTTGGCGTGGCCTTCTGCAATGGTTGGGCGGCATCGGCATCATCGTCGTGGCCATGGTTTTCTTGCCCGAGCTTCGCGTCGGGGGGATGCAAATCTTCCGCTCGGAAGGATTTGAAACCATGGGGAAAATTCTGCCGCGTGCGCAAGAGATCGCGGGCCAGATTTCCCTGATCTACGTCTTTCTGACGATTGTTTGCGCGCTGGTCTATGCAGGTCTGGGGATGGGCTTTTTTGATGCCGTGGTGCACGCCCTGACGACGATCTCAACGGGCGGGTTTTCAAATTATGACGCGTCCTTTGGCACGTTTTCCGGCCCGGCAGAATATGCGGCCGCTGTCTTCATGATCCTCGCTGCACTGCCTTTCGTGCGCTACGTCCAATTCGCCAATGGCAATGCGAGGTCCATTTTCCGCGACAGCCAGATACGGACCTTTCTGGCGACCATTCTGGTGCTGGTGGTCATTATGGCGGTCTTTCTGACCTCCGTTTTCCCGCATCATTGGGAACAGGCTGTTCGGGAATCCCTGTTCAATATCACCTCGATCATTTCGGGTACCGGGTATGCCAGCGTCGATTACATGGGCTGGGGCAGTTTCCCGATCATGATGTTCTTTCTGATCGGTCTGATTGGCGGCTGCGCGGGTTCAACCGCCTGTTCTATCAAGATCTTCCGGTATCAACTGCTGTTTGCTTCGATCAAAACCCAGATCCGCCGCATCCGCTCACCTCATGGTGTTTTCAAGCCGCAATATGATGGCCGGTCGATTGGTCCAGACGTACTGACCTCGGTTATGAGCTTCTTTATGTTTTTCGTGCTCTCGTTGGGCGTGCTGGCCTGGGCGCTGGCACTGACGGGATTGGATTTCATAACTGCCGTCTCCGGTGCAGCCACAGCGCTGGCCAATGTAGGGCCGGGGCTGGGGGATCAAATCGGACCGGCTGGCAACTTTGCAGGGCTCAGCGACACCGCGAAATGGCTGCTTTCAATCGGAATGCTGGTAGGGCGGCTTGAGCTTTTGGCCGTTTATGCACTCTTCACTGTCCAGTTCTGGAGGAATTGATGAAAAGACCCCTTGGTGCGCAGATTTCGCATATGCTGCGGGATCGCGGAGTGGATGTGATCTTTGGTATTCCCGGCGTGCACAATCAGGAAATGTATCGCGGGATCGAAGAGGCCGGAATCACCCATGTGCTGGCCCGGCACGAGCAGGGGGCAGGGTTCATGGCCGACGGCTATGCCCGTGCGACCGGCAAGCCGGGTGTTGCATATGTCATCACCGGACCGGGGTTGTGCAATATCATGACACCGATGGGGCAGGCCTATACGGACTCGGTCCCGATGCTGGTGATGTCCTCGTGCCTTGATGAAACGCAAGGGGTGCACGGGCAATTGCACCAGATGAAAGACCAGCGTGCTGCGGCTGAAACCGTGACGGACTGGTCGCATCAGGCCAATACGGCGCAGGCAGCCTACAATCTGGTCGAGCGTGCTTTTGAGGAGTTCGAACTCAACCGCCCACGCCCAAAACACATCCAAGTGCCGATTGCACAGCTTGAGGCCGATGCTGATCCTGCACCGTTTCCCCACCAACCTGGTTTGCGCTCAAAAGTTTTGCCGCCGGATTTGGCTCCGGTAATGTCCATGCTGAACATCGCACGGCGCCCGTTGTTTATTCTGGGTGGGGGCGCGCGGTCGAATCTGTGGCGGCAAATCCTGACGCAGTTGGGCGCGGCCTGTTTCACCACGTATGCCGGGCGCGGAATGGCGGGGTTGGGCTATGCCTTGGACTATGGAGCCATGTTGCCACGACCGGGCAGCGCTGATGTTATCGCCTCGGCCGATCTTGTGGTCGTCGTGGGCGCGGAATTGGGCGAGGTCGACTTGTGGCGAAGCACATTGGGCCACACGGCCAATCTGGTGCGTATAGATCTGGACCCGAAGGTGCTGTCGGATCAGCATCGCGCAGCGGTCAAGCTGCAAGCTGACGGGGAAAGCTTTGCCCATGCGCTTTGGGCAGCCATTGATCATGTCAAACCTGCAACGGGCTGGACAGCGGAAGAAGTAGCCGACGCCCGCCGACGTTGGCGGGCCGAAGTGGATGCGGAACGACCGGGCATCGTCCCGGTGCTGGATGCCCTTCGCGCGGCGATGCCCGGCGACACCATGATCTATTCTGACATGACCCAGTTCGCTTATGTCGCCAAAGAAGTTTGGGATATGGTCTATCCCTATCACTGGCACCATCCGACCGGGTTCGGTACACTTGGCTATGCGCTGCCGGCCGGAATTGGCGGCGCCGTGGCGCGTCGAGGTAAGCCTACAGCGGTGATCGCTGGCGATTACGGTTTTCACTATACGATGCAAGAGCTTGGGGCAGCGGTCGAATTGGGCCTGTCTCTGCCGATCATCCTTTGGGACAATGGAAAACTCAAAGAGATCGAGGACAGCATGGTCAGAGGTCAGATCGCACCGAATGCGGTTGTCGCGCGCAACCCGGATTTCTGCAAACTGGCCGAGGCCTTCGGCGCGTTGTCGTCTGCGCCCTCCAGCTTACCCGAGATGCAGGAGGCGGTCCGAGCCGCCTTTACGGCCCCGGTCCCGACACTGATCCGTGTCACGCCGGATATCCTTTAGCCAACAAAAAAGCGCCGCTCGGACGAGCGGCGCTTTGTGCGATTTGGCGCAGAGATCAATCCCAGCAATGAACCAATACGGTCATTCCGGTCGCCCGGCGGCTGAGTTCATTGGGCGAGATTTGTGCCGTCGGCTGACCCGATTGACCGGATACACCCGCCTTGGCTAGAACCTCACTCAGGCTGTTGGCCGTTGCAGCGAGGCTGACGGACGCGGGCAGGGTGCGTCCTTCGGTCGGGGTCGGCAGCAGCATGCCAACAACCTGGCCATTGCCGTCAAACACTGGCCCGCCCGCATCGCCGGGCTGGGCTGCCAACGCCAGGCGTTTCACGCCGTCTTCTCCGTTCAGGCCGCGCACATCAGCGATTTGGCCAAAGGTAAGCGTCGGTGCGCCCAAAGCGCCCTCATACGAGAAACCCGACACCGCGATCTCAGATTGAATGCGCGGTGCATCGGCACTGAACTCTGCCACGTTGACCGGAACCAGATTGCGGTTGGGGCGCAGAACCGCCACACCCAGATCGGCATCAGACGAGGCGAGCTGAAGCTCTTGATCGTCATCCAACGTAATGCGTGTGCAGCTGTCAGCGGCCTCAAAAACGGTCAGAACCGTGCCGCTTGCATCAGCGAAGAAACCGGAACGGGACAGACGCGGTGTGCGCACCTGCAGCCCGGACACCAGATCAATCCGCTGCTCGGCATTGGCACCTGCTGCTGCGTCCAGTACTGCGCCAGTTGCAGTAAAGCCGGTCTTCATTGCGGCCAGCACTCTGGCGCGCCGGGCATCGTCATCCTCTGGCCAAACCAGTGTAAAGCCTTTGATCTGGCCATCGTCCAACCGTGCTTCGCTATAGGTCACGATCCCATTACCACGCCCTTCCAGCGTAAAGCTGTCGCCGCGCAGTTGTCGTGGGCCGTCGAGTGGAACGATTTCCAGCGATTGCAGCACTTCATAAAGGGCGCGCAGCGTGGCCTTGTCGCCCTTCTGACTGATCAACAGGGCCTTGGCGTTCAGATCGGTTGTGCTTTTGAAGTGAACAAACGGGGCCTCATAACGGTCGAATGCGATGACACCCATCGGCAGATCCACATCGATACCGGCCTGCGGGTCGGAATAACGCTCCATTCCAACGCTCAGAAGGGGGGCGTTAAAGTCGTCAATCAACGCCTTGCGCTGTGCGGTCGTCAGAACGCCGGTAGGCTCAAAGCCATTGAACCGCTGCCAGTCGCCCATGGAGCGGCGCGTGCCTTGGCCAAATGCGCCATCGATCGTTGAATTGTAAAAACCCGCGGCCTGCAAAGCGGTTTGCAAATTCATGCGTTCCTGAGTGCTTAGAAGACGTTCGCTTTGCAGCGCTTGTGAGCGTGTCTCGTCCGAGGCCTGCGGGGTTACGCCAACAGCAGGCTGTTCAGGCTGGGATTCAACTGGTGGCGTCACGACGCCCCGGTCCAGAATGTTCTCTCCAACCGGCCAGAATTGCTGTCCCAATGCGCTGGAAAAAGCGATGTAGCTGTCCGCAGGGATTTGCCCCTCGGCGCGGTAAACGCTTAGAACCTGTTCCGCGTCGCTACGCAAATAGGGCCCGATAACAATGGCATACCAACCAGAGTTCAAGCGAAACCCGTTTACGTCCGGTAGGGTGCTGGCATAGGCCCGCGCGCGTTCCTGCGCTTCGCGCAGCGAGGGCTGCGCTTCGACCTGCACCCAGACGCCTGCGTCCTGCTGTGCAAAAACAGCGCGCGCGCCGATGAGAAAAAGAAACAAAATTGCCGTAAATATGCGAGTCATTGTCTGCCCGTGTCCGCAGTGTTTTATCTTTGCCGGACCCTACGCGAACTCACGTACCGAAAGCCATGCCCGGAATACGGGGAATTTACAGTGTGGCTGCGCAGTGACAGCATAGGCTTTGCCGCCCGTTGACGCCCAACGGCCCCTTGCATAGGAAGGGCAAAACCCAACGGAACCGGGCGCAGTGGCGTCCAAAGGGAATGTCATGACCGACCAGTCCAGCGCACCACGTTCTTTTCAAGAGATTATCTTGCGGCTTCAGACCTATTGGGCCTCGAAAGGCTGCGCTATTCTGCAGCCCTATGACATGGAGGTTGGTGCAGGCACGTTCCACCCGGCGACCACCTTGCGCGCGTTGGGGTCGAAAACCTGGGCCGCAGCTTATGTGCAGCCTTCGCGCCGTCCGACGGACGGACGCTACGGCGAGAACCCCAACCGGTTGCAGCACTATTATCAGTATCAGGTGCTGATCAAACCCAGCCCGCCGGATTTGCAGGACCTGTATCTCGGCAGCCTCGAAGCCATCGGCATCGACATGAACCTGCATGACATCCGGTTTGTCGAAGACGACTGGGAAAGCCCCACTCTGGGTGCCTGGGGTTTGGGTTGGGAAGTCTGGTGCGACGGCATGGAAGTCAGCCAGTTCACGTATTTCCAGCAGGTCGGTGGCCATGATTGCGCACCGGTCTCGGGCGAGCTGACCTATGGTCTGGAGCGTCTGGCGATGTATGTACTTGGTATCGATCACGTGATGGACATGCCATTCAATGATCCGCAGTCACCAAGCCCGCTTTCCTATGGCGACATCTTCAAACAGACCGAAGAAGAATACGCCCGCTGGAACTTTGACGTGGCCAACACCGAAGTGTTGTTGCGCCACTTCGAAGAAGCCGAGGCCGAATGCGCGGCCATTCTGGCACAAGAGCATGACGACCCAAAAACCGGCAAGCGCATCATCATGGCGCACCCGGCCTATGATCAGTGCATCAAGGCCAGTCACGTGTTCAACCTGCTGGACGCGCGCGGCGTGATCTCGGTAACCGAACGTCAGGCCTATATCGGCCGCGTGCGGGCTTTGGCGAAGCAATGCGCGGACGCATTTCTGCTGACCGAGGCCGCCGGGTTCGAGGCTTGATGCGCCGCTCAGGCCAGTCCGGGCAGCAAGACCTTAAGGCCAGCCGCGATCATGCTGATTGCGATGGCAGACAGGATCATGCCCATGAACCTGCTCATGATAACACGGGCATTGTCAGACAGACGTTTGGCAATGGCTGCGGCGTTCCAGAATGTCACGAACAGCAACAACAGAACGGCCAGAAAAACGCCAGCGTAAACAATGGCATCTACCGGTTTATGGATGTGGTTCGCATACAGAATCAACGTGGTAATTGTGCCCGGTCCGACAAGGATCGGAAAGGCCAGCGGATAAAAGGCAACCGTGTCCGGTTCAGGATAGGATTGCCGTTCCCCCTCGGTTCCGTGATGCGACGTGCTGGGCTTTCCGTTCAGCATGTTCAGGCCAATCATCAGAACGACCAGACCACCCGCGACGCGCAGGTCATCGACGCTGATGCCGAACAGGCTGAGCGTTTGACTTCCCACAGCCGCAAACGATGCGCCAAGGATCAGGCAGTAGAACGCCGTCTTTGTAGCCACTTTGCGTTGCTCAGCCGGGGCAAGGCCGTCGGTGACGCTAAGGAACACTGGCAGGTTCGTGATTGGATTCATGATCGCAAAAAGCGCTCCGAAGAATCCTACTGCAAGGGTGCTGTCCATTTCAAAAGTCTCTTTGCGGCCTGTAATCAATTGGAACTTGTCCTATTTTCACCGTTCGTGAAAGAGGCATCGTGAGCAGAAGGAAAAGACGATGACAGGAAAAGTGCTTGCGATCATAGTGCTGATCTCGGCGGCAGTAGCCGGTGTCGGGATGTATTACCTGCAGATCTACGGATTTTACTATGACGTGGAATCCAAGCCCGGACAGGATGTTATGTTGATGACTGAGGGGGCCGAGGCGCCCGCACCAATTTCTTACAGTGCGTTTCAGGCGATTGACGCAGACAGCTCACCCATCCGCTACCGTGCCTGTTTCGAAACGGACCTGACGCTTGCGCAGATTGAGGAAACCTATGTCGTAGTCGAGAATGCAGAGCCGCTGACCGCGCCCGGATGGTTCGATTGCTTTGACGCCGTGGCGGTAGCGAATGCCCTGAAAACAGGCGAGGCCAAGGCCTTTCTGGGTGCAAAAAACATCCACTTTGGCGTTGACCGAATTGTTGCGGTTACAAATGGCGGCAAAGGCTATGTCTGGCACGCGCTGAACAATTGCGGCGAAAAGGCCTATGACGGCACCGTGATCGGTGAAGAATGCCCGGACCGGCCACAGAATTGAGGATATGATGACCGCCGAGACCCTGCAGATACCTGATTTCCTGACCGCTACGTTGGGCTTTGCTGTGTATCTTTTGGGGGTCGAGATCAATGCGCGCGTCGCCGCATTGCGCCAGTTTAACATTCCCGAACCTGTCACGGGTGGCCTGCTGGCCTCACTGGTCGTGTTGTTGTTGTATCTGGCCTTCGATCTTGAGCTGTCGTTTGACCTTGCCACACGGGATTTTCTTTTGGTGGTGTTCTTTGCGGGCATCGGGTTAAACGCACGACTCTCTGACTTGATATCAGGCGGCAAGCCTCTGTTTTTACTTTTGATCCTGACTTTGGCTACGATTGTTGCGCAAAACGGGATCGGGGCAATTGGGGCGTCTATGTTCGGGTATCCGGCGCAGGCTGGGGTTTTGTTCGGCTCGGCATCTCTGATCGGCGGGCACGGAACTGCGATTGCCTGGGCCCCCGAGGTTGCCGAGGCCACCGGCCTGGACGGCGCAACTGAGCTAGGCGTTGCCGTTGCAACACTTGGGCTTGTTCTGGCTGCTTTGGTTGGTGGACCGATAGCGCGGCTTCTGGTCGAAGGGCGCAACCTCAGCCCTGCACGCCCCGACGAGGATCACACAGTGGGGCTTCCCACTGACGGCGATGACGTGTCCAACGAAATCGATCATCTGTCGATCATGCGCGTTCTCCTGTTCCTCAACCTGGCGATCATTGCGGGGTATTCGCTGGGCGAGGCGATCAGCGCTGCCGGTTTGAAGCTGCCGCTGTTCGTGCCTTGTCTCATCATGGGCATCGTCATCGCGAACCTGCGCGCATGGCTTGCGCCCAGCCGCCCACCAATTGAACGCACCCCCTCGCTGGCGTTGATTTCGGAATTCTCGCTGGGTGCGTTTTTGGCCATGTCATTAATGAGCCTGCAGCTTTGGACCATCGCGGAACTCGGCCTTGCCATTGTGGTCATCATGTCGGCCCAGACCTTGTTCGCAGTGGCTTTTGTGATCTGGGTTCTGTTTCCTGTCATGGGCAGCAATTACCGCGCCGCCGTTCTGGCCGCCGGTTTCGGAGGCTTCGCCCTAGGCGCCACCCCGACCGCTATTGCAAATATGACCGCTGTCACCAAACGATATGGCCCATCGCCTATTGCTTTTATCGTATTGCCCCTTGTATCCGCATTCTTTGTGGATATCGCTAATGCCATCGTCATTCAGACGATCGTAAATTTCTAAGGACCGAATATGCCCGACCTGCTGATCGAATTGTTTTCCGAGGAAATCCCCGCGCGCATGCAGACCCGTGCCGGCGAAGACCTGAAAAAGCGGATCACCGATGGTTTGGTCGAGGCCGGTTTGACCTACGCATCTGCTGCTTCGCTGACAACGCCGCGCCGCCTGACACTGGCGGTCGAAGGATTGCTGGCGGAAAGCCCCATGATCCGCGAAGAACGCAAGGGCCCAAAGGTAGACGCGCCGGACAAAGCCATCGAAGGGTTTCTGCGCGGCGCAGGTCTGAGCCGCGATCAGTTGGAAGAGCGTGAGACCCCCAAAGGCTCGGTCTATTTCGCCACCATCGAAAAGCCCGGCCGTCCTGCGGCCGAGATCGTGGCCGAAGTGCTTGAGGCGACAATCCGCAATTTCCCCTGGCCGAAATCGATGCGCTGGGGCAGTGGCGGTCTGCGCTGGGTGCGCCCGCTGCACTCGATCCTGTGCATTCTGACCGACGAGACCGGCGCGCAGGTTGTGCCAATGGAAGTCGACGGCATCCAGTCCGGCGACACCACCGAAGGTCACCGTTTCATGGCGCCGGGTCGCTTTGCGGTCTCGTCCTTCGAGGATTACGCCGCCAAGCTGAAGCGCGCGTTTGTGGTGCTGTCGCCTGCGGAGCGCGCAGAGCACATCTGGAACGACGCCCAGAACCTTGCCTTTGCGGCGGGGCTTGAGGTCGTTGACGACAAGGGCCTGCTGGCAGAGGTCGCAGGTCTGGTCGAATGGCCAGTTGTCCTGATGGGGCAGATCGATGATGAGTTTCTGGAACTGCCTCCCGAGGTTCTGCAGACCTCGATGAAAGAGCATCAGAAGTTCTTTTCCGTGAAGAACCCCAAGACGGGCCGGATTGAGCGGTTCATCACTGTTGCGAACCGTGAAACCACTGATAATGGCACGACCATTCTGGCAGGGAACCAAAAGGTGCTGTCGGCTCGTCTGGCGGATGCCAAGTTCTTTTGGGAGAACGATCTGCGCGTTGCCAAATCGGACATCGCCCAATGGACCCGCGCGCTGGAGAATGTGACCTTCCACAACAAGCTGGGAACTCAAGTCGAGCGGATCGACCGCATCGCGGCGCTTGCCCGCGAATTGGCCCCGGTGACGGGCGCGGATGCCGATCAGGCCGAGAAAGCCGCTCGTCTGGCCAAGGCCGATTTGAGCTCCGAGATGGTCTATGAATTCCCGGAACTTCAAGGGCTTATGGGTCGTTATTACGTCGAAGCCGCCGGCGAGGACGCCGCCGTGGCCGCCGTGGCGCAGGAACATTACTCGCCGTTGGGGCCGTCGGATGATGTGCCCACCGCGCCGTTGTCAGTAACTGTGGCGCTGGCCGACAAGTTGGACACGCTGACCGGGTTCTGGGCGATTGAGGAAAAGCCCACGGGATCGAAAGACCCGTTTGCCCTACGCCGCGCGGCGTTGGGCGTGACGCGATTGATACTCGAAAACGATTTGCGTCTAAGATTGGATCGGTTCTTTGATAGCCAGTTGGTTCGGGCAGAGGGTGCCATCAATGACGCGTTGCCGAAATCAGATGTCGAGGACCTGCTGGAAGAAATCGCGGATCACGGCGTCTTCGGTGCAGCCTTCAAAGCGGTCAAAGACAATCTCGGCGACAAGCCGACCGCTGAATTTCTGGGGTTGGAGAAGAAAGTCCCGGACGCGTCCGACGATCTCCTCTCCTTCTTCCATGACCGCCTCAAAACCTTCCTCCGGGACGAGGGCATCCGCCACGACATCATCGACGCATGTATCGCGATGGAGGGAAATGACGACCTCAACCTGCTGGTCAAACGCGCCCGCGCGCTGAATGCCGTGATCGCGACAGAGGATGGCGAGAACCTCGTGCAGGGGTTCAAGCGCGCCAACAATATTCTGACCCAGGCCGAGGAGAAGGACGGGGTCGAGTACTCCTATGGTGCGGATATCAAGTTTGCAGAGACCGACAGTGAAAAAGCTCTGTTCGGCGCGTTGGAAGCTGCACAGGCCAAGATAGACCCGGCGCTGAAGGCCGAGGATTTCCCCGCCGCCATGTCGGCCATGGCCGATCTGCGCGGCCCGGTGGATGCGTTCTTTGAGGATGTTCAGGTCAATACCGACAACGACATCCTGCGCCGTAACCGTCTGAACCTGCTAAGCCAGATCCGTCAGGTCTGTTCCAGTGTTGCCGATCTGAGCCGCATCGACGGCTGATCCAGAACGCCCTTGCGCCATTGGTGCAGGGGCTTATGCTGCGGTGAAACCAAAAGGTGCCGCAGTGCAGAATAATCCGCATACTACGCTTATCACGTCCGAAGCGCCCGTTGCCGCCAACACGCATGGCGGGCGCGCGAAATGTTTGCAACGTCTGGTTCGTCTGGAACTGCCGGTTCCACGAACGGTCGCGTTGTCGTTTGATGCGGTGCATCAGATATCAGACGGACAGGTGCCGGATTTAGCTGCTGTTCTTGAGCAGTTTGATCAGACTGCGCTGCTGTGTGTCCGGCCCAGTTCCGAAGATCCCGATTGGGGCGGCCCGGGTGCCATCCTGAACATCGGCATGAATGACGCGCGCTATGTCGACCTGTCGGATTCGATGGGGGTCGAGGCCGCCGCAGCGCTGTATCTGCGCTTTGTCCAAAGCTATGCCGTTCATGTTGCGCGGCTGGACCCCGATGTGTTTGACGAGATCGATGCAGATGGCCGTGAAGGTCTGCAGGAATCTCTGCGGGCTTACGAGGACGAGACGGACGAAGCCTTTCCACAGGATCGCGGAGAGCAGCTGATTGCCGTGCTGCGTTCGATGGCCCGGGCATGGGAGGGCACCTCGGCCCGATTGTTGCGTCAGGCCAAGGGTGCGCCGGCGGACGCGGGTCTGGGTTTGGTGATCCAAGAGATGATCCCCGGCGTCGGGCAGGGCGAGTGCGGATCGGGTGTGCTGCAACTGATTGATCCGACCACTGGATTGCCTCAGATCACCGGTCGGTATCTGAGCCAAAGTCAGGGACGGGATGCGCTAGGGGAAGGCGTCGCGGCGCTGTACCTCGAAAAGGACCCGCGCGGAGTGTCTTTGGAAGATGTCGCGCCCGAGGCTTTTGCGGACCTCAAGACGCATGCAGCGCTGATGCGGGTCAAGCTGCGCGAGGAAATGCAGGTCGAGTTCGTGATCGAAAACGGCCACGTTCACATTTTGGACGGTGTACGGGTGCAACGCAGTGCCCGGGCCGCGATGCGCATCGCCGTGCGGCTTGCGGAAGACGGGATCATCCCGCCGCAAGAGGCGGTGATGCGGGTGGATCCGCATTCCCTGAACGAGCTGTTGCACCGACAGGTTCACCCTGATGCGGAACGGGACATCCTGACCACCGGAATTGCCGCCAGTCCGGGTGCTGCGACCGGCAAGATCGTGTTCACCTCGGCCGAGGCGCAGGCAAGCGCTGCGCGTGGGGAACCGTGCATTCTGGTTCGGCGCGAGACCTCTCCGGAAGATGTACGGGGCATGCATGCCGCCGTGGCGGTCCTGACGGAAAAGGGCGGCATGACCAGCCACGCGGCCGTGATTGGCCGGGGTTTGGGCCTGCCGTGCATCGTCGGCGCGTCCGAGATGCGGTTTCAGACAAAGAAAAAACAGCTGATGGCTCCCGACGGGCGGGTATTCAATACAGGCGACACATTGACCATCGACGGTAGCTCGGGTCAGGTGTTGGCTGGGCAACCGACCATGCTGGAGGCTGCGCTGGATGACTGTTTCCAGACCCTGATGGGCTGGGCGGACGCAGAGCGGGATATTGCCATCCGCGCCAATGCGGACACACCTGCAGACGCGCAAACCGCGCGGAACTTCATGGCACAAGGGATCGGGTTGTGCCGGACCGAGCACATGTTCTTTGACCCCGGCCGCCTGATCGTGATGCGCGAAATGATCTTTGCGCAGACCTCATCCGGTCGCGAAGCGGTCTTGGAACGCTTGCTGCCGATGCAACGCGATGATTTCGCGCAGCTATTCCGGATCATGGAAGGCCAGCCTGTCTGTATCCGTCTATTCGATCCACCGTTGCACGAGTTTCTTCCGACCACGCGCACCGGCCAACGCGAACTTGCCGAAGCGCTGGACCTGCCGGTCTCAGATGTCGAACGCAGGGTCGACGCCATGACCGAATACAACCCGATGCTGGGCCTGCGCGGAGTTCGTCTGGGCGTGACGGTTCCCGAAATATACGACATGCAGGCGCGTGCGATTTTCGAGGCGACGCTTGAAGCCAGCAAAGACGGGGCACCGGTGGTGCCCGAGGTGATGATCCCGCTTGTCTCTGCCAAGCGCGAGGTCGAGCTGGTCAAGGCGCGCATCGATTCCGTGGCGGCAGCCGTCGCCGCTGAACGCGGGCAGGAATTTGAGTACCGGCTGGGCGTGATGGTCGAAACCCCTCGGGCTTGTTTGCGGGCAGCCGAGATCGCGCCGCAAACCGCGTTTTTAAGTTTCGGAACCAACGACCTGACGCAGATGACCTATGGCCTGTCCCGCGATGACGCAGGCCGGTTCATGTCGGCTTATGTCCGGCAGGGTGTCTTTGTCGAAGATCCGTTTCATGTGTTGGACGCGGACGGAGTTGGCGAATTGCTTAAACTGGGAGCTGAACGCGGCAGGCAAGCACAACCAGAAGTCACATTGTCAGTTTGCGGCGAACATGGCGGGAACCCCGAATCAATCGCCATTTGCCGGGAATTGGGCTTTGACTATGTGTCCTGTTCGCCCTTCCGGGTGCCCGTCGCTCGGCTGGCTGCCGCTCAACTGGCGATTTCGTCCAGACTTGGGGGTTGACAGAAGGGCGGCACTCTAGAATTAGTAGGTAACAGAAAGCGCCGTCGTCAAATATTGTTGACGAAACGGCGATTTTCCACTTGCTTTTTCGTCAGAACTGGACGTCGCCGTTTGAATTCGGTATGAGCCTCATCGCGCCCGCCGGGGGAGGGTCTGGCGCTAATTGTGCCTGTGCGAGGTTATCTGATGCTACGATACATATTGGCTGTTGCCACATTGGCAGCAACCGTGCTGCCGAGTGTTTCCGTCGCCGAGAGGGAAGCCACCGAATCTGCCAAACGCGAACTTGTAACCCGAAGCGAATTGCCCGGGCAAAAGTTCCGTGATTACTTGGGCCTGTTTAAGCCACGTAAAGAACCCGTGCTGCAACAGGTGTCCTATTCCAAGGATTGGCTGGATCAACTGCCGACTGCCGCTGGTGACGAGAACTTCAAATGTCTGGCTGAGGCGCTTTACTTTGAAGCGCGCGGCGAAAGCGTTCGCGGTCAGTTTGCCGTGGCCGAGGTGATCCTGAACCGGGTCAAAAGTAGCCGCTTTCCAAGTTCGCTGTGCGGGGTGATCAAGCAGGGAACCGGTAAGAAGTACCAATGCCAGTTCACCTACACCTGCGATGGTCAGAAAGAAGTTATCCGCGAGAAAAGAGCCTATGAGCGTGTGTCCAAGGTTGCCCGTGCGGCAATCGACGGCGTTGGCGTCGGGCTGACCGAAGGGGCGACCCATTACCACACCAAGGCGGTGCGCCCGTCATGGTCGCGCGTCTACAAAGAAACGGCCCGGATCGGCGTTCACATTTTCTACCGCCACAACTATCGGACCGCGAGCAACTGATTGACGCACCCGCGCTGGAACCTTGATTGCGCGGGGCGTTTTCTGCCTTATGTAGCGGACCAGGAGGTCCGCCATGATGTTATCCCGCAGACGGTTTCTGCAAACTTCGACCGCGCTTGCCTTGCTGCCAAAGGTGGCGCATGCGGCCAGCTCCGATCTGGTTGCGCAAGAAGCGGTGCAACAGATTGCGCCTGACGGATATCCAGCTACGCCGGTTTGGACCTATGGCGGCCGCGTTCCCGGAGTCGACATCCGATTGCCTCAGGGCGGGCGCGTCAGTCGCAAGCTGATAAACAACCTGTCTCAACCGACGGCAGTGCATTGGCACGGAATTCGGATCGACAACGCCATGGATGGCGTGCCGGGGTTGACGCAGGACGCGGTCGAGACGGGCCAATCCTTCGACTATGACTTTGTTGCACCCGATGCAGGAACCTATTGGTATCACTCGCATAACCGGTCTACCGAACAGGTTACCCGAGGTCTCTATGGATCTCTGATTGTTGAAGAATCCAGCCCGCCGGATGTTGATCAGGATCTGACGCTGATGCTGGACGACTGGCGGCTGGACCCGGAAACCGCGCATATCGTGGACGATTTTGACAATGGGCACGATCTTAGCCATGCGGGGCGGCTGGGTAATCTGGTGTCCGTCAATGGCGGTTTCGATCCGGCATACCCTGTTGGATCGGGGGAACGATTGCGATTACGCCTGATCAACGCATCGAACGCTCGGATATTTGATTTGGCGTTAGACGGGCTTGCAGGTTGGATTGTGGCTTTGGATGGGATGCCGCTGGCAGTTCCATTGCCTGTAGAGGACAGCTTCCCACTTGCGCCCGCACAACGGGCGGACCTTGTCGTGGATGTAACGTCCGCGTCCGGGGAAGTCGCGGGTCTCGCCAGTATCGAGCGGGACGGCGGCTATGGCTTGGTACGCTTTCAAGTTTCCGAGGCCTCCATATCGCAAAGGCAGGGTATTGAACCATTGCCTGCGAACAATATGCCTGAATTTCAGTATGATCAGGCACCGCTGCATCGCATGTCCCTGCAGGGCGGCGCGATGCGATGGCTGGAAGGGGCCAAGCTTGGCGATCAGGACCTGACAGGCCGTGAGCTGGCTCAACTGGGCAGGTTCTGGGCGTTGAACGGATACGCGGAACGACCCAAGGATCCGTTTCTGGATGCGCGTCTGGGTCAGGTGCACCGGATCGAGTTTGTGAACGAAACCGTTTTCCCTCATGCCATGCACCTGCATGGTCACCACTTCCGGCTCATCCTGCCGGATGGCAGTTTGGGGCCTTGGCGCGACACTATACTGGTGGACCGGGGCCAGACCCGTCAAATCGCTCTGGTCACAGATAACCCAGGCGATTGGCTGCTGCATTGCCACATGCTGGGACACGCCGCCTCGGGCATGATGAGCTGGTTCCGCGTCAGCTGACGCCGCATTCGATGGCTGGAAAGACGCATGTTGCGGTGCTATACGCGCGCGCATCGTTTATTTTGGGCAAACACGTCCACAAAGCCCGAAAAGGTCCGCCTGTATGAGCTCTGAAATCCGTCTTGCCTTTGCGCACCCGTCCGAGCGGTCCGAAGCGACCGCTGCCCGGGGGCCGTTGGACCGAATTTCTCTGCGCGATCATATCGTCGAGGTTGAAATCGGCGCGTTTCAGGCCGAGCGTGGTACGACCCAGCGTATTTGTTTTAACATAGTAGTGGAAGTTCGCCCGCTGACCGATCCCATCGACGATGACGTGGATCGCATCCTGTCCTACGACCGGGTGACTGAGGCGATCGCGTACGAGCTTGCGGCGGAACGTCTTAACCTGCTTGAGACGTTGGCAGACCGGGTGGCCGAGCGAATTTTACTTGAGCCGCAGGCCGTAAGAGCGTTTGTCAGAATAGAAAAACTTGATCGAGGTCCCGGCGCCTTGGGTGTCGAGATTGTGCGCGGAAAAGACAAGGCTCATCACGACGTCGTCGAGGAAGAGCGCCCGCATCCCCGGCTGGCCTTTCTGTCGAACGAGGCTATCGCATCGCCCAATCTGACCGGATGGATCGATCAGCTGGAAAATCGTGAACGCCCGTTGATCCTATGTGTCGGCGCGGCGGATATGCCTGTTTCACAGACTGGCCACGCGATGACCCAACGCCGAATTGATCTGTTGGCGATTGAACAGAACGCCTGGGTTTTGGCTGCCCGCGATCACCGCTGTGTTGTCGTTTCAACGCGGACTGAGCTGGATTGGGCCATGAAAAATGGTCAGATTTGCGTCTGGGCACCCTCAAAAATCGTGCTGGATGCTGTTGACGGCCAATCGGCGGCACCTTCGGATGCAGTGGCGCTGGCGGCATGGTTTGCTGCCACTTTTGAAGCGAGTGAGATGATGGTGATCGGCGGCGCGCTGCCCGACGCCCCTGAAACCCCGTTGCGTGCGATCTCGGTGGATCAGGCACAACTGTGACCGCGTATTTTCGACCTTTGGTTCAGCACGGTCCGAACCGTCCGTTGGGGGCTGTACCAATTGCGGGCCAGCCGCTGTGGTTTACCGATGTCGAACGGTTAAGCCGTGAAGAGCCCCCAAGGATCATTGCCGTGCAGGATGTGCCGGACGACGCGCTGGACCGTCTGACGCGTCCGCGTGCCGATGTCGCCGGCCTTGCCATGGATCGCCCGCACATTATGGGCATTCTGAATGCAACGCCGGACAGTTTCTCGGATGGCGGCGTGCACAATTCGGTCAGTTCGGCCCAATCTGCGGCTGAACAGATGGTGTCACAAGATGCAACCATTCTGGATATTGGCGGCGAATCGACCCGACCCGGAGCAACTTTCGTGCCCGAAGATGAAGAGATCGCGCGAACCCGCCCCCTGATCGAAGCGATCAAATCCCGCACTGATGCGCTGATATCCATCGATACGCGCAAATCCGCCGTCGCCAAAGCAGCGTGGAAGGCCGGAGCAGGGCTGATCAACGATGTAACAGGATTTACCTTTGACCCACAGCTTGCGCCGTTTTGCGCACAAGTTGGCGCTCCGGTCTGTGTGATGCACATGCAGGGCGATCCGGGCACAATGCAAGACAATCCGACCTATGACGACGTTCTGCTGGATGTCTACGATTTCCTTGAAGGGCAGGTGGATCGTCTCGAAAAACTCGGGTTGGACCGGGATCAGATTATCGTTGATCCAGGCATAGGGTTTGGCAAGACCGAGGCACATAACCTGGCCTTACTGCAAGGGATCAGCCTGTTTCATGGTCTAGGTTGCCCGATCCTGCTGGGTGTGTCCCGAAAAGGTATTATTGGGCAGATTGGCAAAGAGCCGCGCAAGGGCGCCCGCGCGCCGGGATCAATCGCCGTCGGGCTGGCTGGATTGTCACAAGGCGTTCAAATTCTGCGCGTGCACGATGTTGCAGAAACCGCTCAGGCCTTGCGCCTTTGGGCCGCCGTCCGGTAAGGCGGAGGCAGGCAAGAAATGACGGAGTGACATTATGCGCAAGCTGTTCGGAACCGATGGGGTGCGGGGTACAGCCAATACCCATCCAATCACGGCTGAAATGGCATTGCGCATCGGGGCCGCCGCTGGCCGTTACTTCCGCCGCGATCAATCCGACGTCCACCGTGTTGTGATCGGTAAGGATACGCGCCTGTCCGGCTATATGGTGGAAAACGCCCTGACGGCCGGATTGACTTCGACCGGGATGAACGTGTTGCTGCTTGGACCGGTGCCGACGCCCGCTGTTGGTCTGATGACACGGTCGATGCGCGCGGATCTTGGGGTGATGATCTCGGCCAGCCATAACCCGGCCGAGGACAACGGAATCAAGTTCTTTGGTCCTGACGGATACAAGCTGTCTGATCAGGCGGAGCTCGAGATTGAAAAGCTGATCGAAGAAGGTGTCAAACCTGCGCAGGCACGGAATATCGGCCGTGCCAGACGGGTGGATGATGCGCGGTTCCGATATGGTGAACGCGTCAAATCTTCGCTGTCGCGTGACTTGCGTTTGGACGGGCTAAAAGTTGTAGTCGATTGCGCCAATGGGGCCGCTCACCGCACGGCGCCCGAGGTTTTGTGGGAATTGGGTGCCGAGGTGATCCCGGTCGGCATCACGCCGAATGGTAAGAATATCAACCTCAACTGTGGTTCGACCAAACCGCAGCTGGCTGCCGAAACCGTGGTGGCCCATGGCGCAGATATCGGGATTTGTCTGGACGGTGATGCCGATCGCGTCGTTATGATCGACGAGAATGGCCAAGTCGCGGATGGGGATCAGTTGATGGCGCTTTTGGCGACCAGCTGGGCCGAAGCAGACCGTCTGAAAGGCGGCGCGCTGGTTGCAACGGTTATGTCGAACCTTGGCCTGGAACGTCATCTAGAAAGCCATGGCTTGCGTCTGGAACGCACCGGCGTCGGGGATCGCTATGTCGTTGAACGTATGCGCGAAGGCGGGTTCAACCTGGGTGGCGAACAATCGGGCCACATCGTCATGAGCGACTATGCGACCACAGGCGACGGCCTTATGGCAGGCCTCCATTTCCTGGCGGAGATGGTTCATACGGGTCAAAAAGCATCGGAATTGGCGGTGCAGTTCGAAACCGTACCGCAAATGCTGAAGAACGTGCGCTATGGCGAAGGACAAGCCCCGCTTGAGGCCGCCAGTGTGCAGGCTGCAATTTCTGACGCCGAGGCGCGGCTGAACGGGCAGGGACGGTTGCTGATCCGCAAATCAGGTACGGAACCTCTGATCCGCGTCATGGCGGAATGTGAAGATGATGCGCTGCTGACCCAGGTTGTCGACGGCATCGTTGCCGAAGTCGAGGCCGTCACAGGCTAGCGCCCAGTCAACATCTTTCGCAGGCTGAACCACTGGCTGATGGCCAGCCCGGTCAGGATCATGGCCAGCGCCACGAAAAAGCGCAGCGGCAACGCTTCGGACAGAACCCATGCGCCGAACACCATGGACCAAATCGGGACCTGGTAATTCACCAGCGTCATAAAGACCGATCCTGCGCTGCGAATGACGGATACGCGCAGCAGTGTTGCAAATGCCGTAGGGACCAACCCCAAAACGATGATGGCAATGCTTGGGCGGGTACCTTCCCACGTGGGGACGCCTTCGGTCACGAACATGATCGGCAAAAGGATTACTGCGCCGACCAGCAGGGTCAGGGCGGCCAGAACCACCGGATCAATGGGCGGACATTGACGGGTGAAGATCGACGCCAGAGAATAACACAAGGCGGCCCCGATGCAGGCCAGTTGCGCCAAAGGTTCCGACCCGTGGCCGAGTTGCGCCAAGCCGGGGCCGATCAGCACCAACGCACCGCAGAATCCAAGGATCACGCCCACCAATTTTCTCAGGTTCAGGGGCTCGTCCGAAAAGAAATGCGCCAGCGGCAGTACCATCAGAGGGATTGCGGCCATGGACAGACCCGCGAAGGCGGACGGTACGTATTGCTGCCCCCAGCTTAGCAGAACAAAGGGCAGGGCCGAGGACAAGATACCGATCACGATGACCGAAGCCCACAAGGCGGTCGACCCCGAGGGTAGCTTGCGGTTTGTAGCGGCCATCAGCCCCAGCAACATTACTGCGCCAAGCGTCGTCCGCGCGGTGGCGACTGTGATAGGTCCATACCCTTCCAGCGCCATGGTGACGACCATGAACGTACCGCCCCAGATCAGGCCAAGGGTGATAACGCCGCTCCAATCGCGGGATGTGGGGTGCTGAACCATCTGCGTCTCGGCTTGGGGTAAGGACAAAAAAGGGCGGCCTTATGGGCCGCCCCTTCGCATTCGCTTGGCAGGATCAGTTCTTTTCCTGATCGACCAGCTTGCCAGCAGAGATCCACGGCATCATGTCGCGCAGTTTCTTACCAACTTGTTCGATCTGATGCTCATCATTGTGGCGACGGGCCGCTTTGATGGTCGGCTGACCGACGGCGTTTTCCAGCATGAAGTCACGGACGAACTTTCCGGTTTGGATGTCGGACAACGTCTCTTTCATCGCTTTCTTGGTCTGCTCATAAGGCAGAATGCGCGGGCCGGTGACGTACTGGCCGTACTCGGCAGTGTTCGAGATCGAATAATCCATGTTCGCGATACCGCCTTCATAGATCAGGTCAACGATCAGCTTGGTCTCGTGCAGACATTCGAAATAGGCCATTTCGGGCGCATAACCTGCCTCAACCAGAGTTTCGAAACCACAACGGATCAGTTCGACGATACCGCCGCACAGAACGGCCTGCTCACCGAACAGGTCGGTTTCGCACTCTTCGCGGAAGTTGGTTTCGATGATGCCCGAGCGGCCGCCACCGATGGCCGAGCAATAGGACAGGCCGATTTCCAGAGCCTTTCCGGTCGCGTCGCTGTCAACAGCTACCAGGCAAGGCACGCCGCCGCCTTTGACGTATTCGCCGCGTACGGTGTGGCCGGGGCCTTTGGGGGCCATCATGATGACGTCGATGCCTTCTTTCGGCTCAATCAGGCCAAAGTGGACGTTCAGGCCATGGGCAAAGGCAATGGCGGAGCCGGGCTTGATGTTGTCATGCACGTATTTCTTGTAGGTCTCGGCCTGCAGTTCGTCGGGCATGGTGAACATGATGACGTCGCACCAGGCCGCCGCTTCGGCGATGCCCATGACTTCCAGGCCTTCGGCTTCAGCTTTTTTGGCGGATGCCGAGCCTTCGCGCAGAGCGACGACAAGGTTCTTCGCACCCGAGTCGCGCAGGTTAAGTGCGTGGGCGTGGCCTTGGCTGCCGTAGCCCAGGATTGCTACTTTTTTGTCTTTGATCAGGTTGATGTCGCAATCGCGATCGTAATAGACGCGCATGTCGCCGGTCCTTTCTGGTTAGATTGCCGAGGGTTTTACCTGCCGGATGTTGAATTGGCGATAGGGTTGCACTTGAGTATTTGCGAAAAAGATGAAGAATAATTCGTGTGATACCAAAAATACGAAAAAATCATGCTTGATGACATAGACCGTCGAATTCTGCGCCATTTTCAGGCCGACCCCAGTCTGTCAGCCGCGGAACTCGCCGAGCGTTGCCGTATCAGCCAAGGGGTCTGCTGGCGCCGGGTCGAAAAGATGCAGGCCGCAGGCATCATCCAAGGGCAAGAGGCCGTGATCGACTGGGCGGCACTTGGGTACGCGGTCGAGGTTTCGCTGCGGGTCACGCTGGACAAGACCCAATCGCGCGCGTTTGACGAATTCACTTCGGCCGCCCGGCAGGTGCCTGAGGTGATCGAATTGCAGACCTTTCTGGGCCGGGTAGATGTGCGTCTGTCGGTGATTGCCAGGGACATGGCACATTACCAACAACTCTACCGCGACCGCATTCTGACCCTGCCGCATATCGCGGATATTGAGGCCTTGATGCACATCGCGCGGGTCAAAAGCGAAGAGGTGCTGCCGGTATGATCGATCTGGATGAACTTGACCGAAAGATACTGCGCGCGCTGGCGCAGGATGCTTCGCTAAGCGCGGGGGCGTTGGGACGTAAGCTGGGATTGTCACAACCCGCGACATGGCGGCGAATTCGACGGCTGGAAACCTCGGGCATTATCAAAGGTCGCCGGCTGCGCTTGAATGCCGAGGCGTTGGGATTCGGCGTGACCGTGTTCCTAGGCGTAAAACTGGCACGCAAGGGACAGATCAGTTTGGAGGATTTTGAGCGCGCGGTTAGTGCAATTCCCGAAGTTCAGACAGTTGAGCATGTGCTGGGTCTGTACGATTATCGCCTGCGGGTTGTTGCCCGCGACCTGTCGGATTTTGAGCGTGTCCTGCGCCGTCGGATAATGACCTTGCCCGGCGCAGGAGATGTCGAAGCCAACGTCCTGCTAAGTGAGGAACGTTTGCCGGGACCGATCGGATAAGCCCGTTCAGTACCGCGTGCGGATGCAATATCCGGGATGGTGTGTCATCCGGGCAAATGCCATCGGATTTCCGTTCTTCCAGGTCGTGCGCTCTAGCTGGATCATCGACGTTCCGGGGGTAGTTCCCATGAATTCCGCCAATCGTCCGTCCGCGGAGATCGCGCAAAAGGAGACTTCAGCCTCGGTAAACGGAGAGGCGTTCAATAGCCATTCATGGGGGCCCTGGGTGCTCAGATCAGCATGTTCGATTTCGGGTACCGCATCTATGTTGATCCAGCGTTCTTCCAACTGGAAGGGACGGTTGTCGGCATAATGCATGCAGATGACTTGCAGGACGCGAATGTCCGCGGAAACACCGATCTGTGAAGCCAGCCAACCGGGGCTTGCGACCACGTTGCGTTCAACCAGCGAGTACCGATAGGTTGCATTTTGGCTTTCAACCGTTTGACGAGCCAACGAAAATTCTAGCTTGGCGTGCTTGCTGGGTTCCTTTTTGACCCGGGTCCCGCTTTTGCGTTTGCGCTCGACAAAGCCCTGATCAGAAAGCTCGCGCAGGGCACGGTTCACTGTCGCGCGTGCGCAATTGAATTCCTCGGCAAGCTGTGTTTCGGTTGGCAGAAGCGATCCCTGCGGCCAAATGCGGCTTTCGATCCGCCGTTTGACTTCGTCCCGTACAACTTGAAAACTGATCCGCTTATGCGCATTCACCTGTCGAAATACCTTTCTTCTGCAAAGTGAGTGCATCTGGTCAGAAACACGTCAGAGTGTAAAGGGCGACTGACACTAATTGGCGTCATTTCTTGCCAGATTCGACCAACAAAATATCATTTGAGTGTTTTGTTTTTGGTTCCCTTAGGCCAGATATTCGGGTTCAGTACGGGTCTCGGCAAACTAACCCGGGTCGCGAGGCCGCTGACGACAATTTGAAAGGACAAACCATGCCAGCGCTATTGGACACCGTCGATCCCTCTGGGCTCGAAGAGTTCTCGGTCGTGTTTACGGATCGGTCTCTGAACCACATGTCAGTGCAGTTTCAACAGGTGATGCGGGACATCTCGGGGTTGCTGAAGGATGTGTATAATGCGGATGGTGTGGCGATTATCCCTGGTGGTGGCACCTATGGGATGGAGGCCGTCGCCCGGCAATTTGCACGCAATGCCAATGTACTTGTCGTTCGGAACGGGTGGTTTTCCTACCGCTGGAGCCAGATCATCGAATCCGGTGATCTGACGGCGTCGGCGACGGTTCTTAAGGCTCGTGAAACCGGCAATTCCAGCCCGTCGCCCTTTGCCCCCGCACCGATTGACGAGGTTGTTTCAACAATCCGTGAACAGCGTCCGGACGTTGTTTTTGCCCCACATGTAGAGACCTCGGCCGGTGTAATTCTGCCCGACGATTACGTGACTGCCATGGCCGCGGCGGCGCATGAGGTTGGGGCGTTAATGGTGCTGGACTGCATCGCCTCGGGTTGTGCTTGGGTCGACATGAAGGCCACCGGTGTGGACGTTCTGATCTCGGCCCCCCAGAAAGGCTGGAGCGCATCGCCCTGCGCGGGCCTTGTCATGTTTTCTGAGCGTGCCGAAGCGCGGTTGGAGGAGACGACGTCTGACAGCTTTGCCGTTGATCTGAAGAAATGGCGGCAGATAATGCAAGCCTATGAAAATGGCGGGCACGCGTATCACGCGACCATGCCCACGGATGCGTTGAAGGCGTTCCGCGATACGATGGTCGAGACCGAGCGAAGCGGTTGGGAAACTCTTCGAAATGCTCAATGGAATCTGGGAAATGGAGTGCGGGAGCTCTTGAAGGGATACGGTATTATCTCTGTTGCGGCGGACGGATTTGGCGCGCCGGGCGTTGTGGTCAGTTATACCTCAGATCCAGATGTTCAGAATGGTAAGAAATTTGCGGCTTTGGGCATGCAGATCGCAGCAGGTGTGCCGCTGCAATGTGATGAGCCCGAAGGATTCAGCACCTTCCGCCTCGGTCTGTTTGGTTTGGACAAATTGTATGACGTTGACGGCACCATCGGGCGGCTCAAGCGCGTGCTGGATCAGGTTCTGTGAAACCGTTCGGGCCTTAGCGTACGCCGAGGCCCATTTCCATCAAGGTCTTGCGAACAGCCGGCAGGGAATAGAGCGCATTCAACCCCATTGCCCTCACGTCCCTTAACGGTCGCGCCTCGATCATCGAGGCGCGGTTTAACAGATCAATTCCTTTGACCCGCATCTCGATCTCGGTATGGCGGGCTTTGTGATAGGCCTCGAGCATCTGCGCGTCGCCCAAACCTTCGGGGCGGGCCTGCGCCAGTTCCAGCAGACTGCTCAGATCGCCCAGCGACATGTTCAATCCCTGGGCTCCAATTGGCGGCACCACATGGGCAGCTTCGGCCATTAGTGCGACTCGCTCGCCAGCCAGACGTTCTGCGGACTGGCTGATGATCGGCCAGATGGTCCGGCGCGAAGCCAGTTTTAACGGTCCGAACAACCCACAGGACCGTTCGGTCATCAGCGCCTCAAACGCTTCGGGCTCGGTGTTGAGCAACTCAACCGCGCGGGGTCCGCGCTCCATCCACACAATCGCCGAAGACGGTTGCCCCTGCCAATCGGGCAGGGGGACCAGGGTGAAGGGCCCACCCGAGCGATGGATCTCGGTCGAGACATTGTCATGGGGAATCGGATGTGTGACCGCAAAGGCCAATGCCTTCTGGCCATAGCGCGTTGTATGGACCTTGATCCCAGCCGCCTCGCGCATGGGAGAGTTGCGCCCGTCAGCAGCGACCACCAGCTTGCAACGAATGCGGCTGCCGTCACTCAGGCCGACACGCGCTTCGGCAGTGCGGGTGAACAGGCTGACGGTGCCTGTACCGGCACGGAAATCGACATTGGGCAGTACGGCCAGTCGTGCCACCATCTCGCGCCGCAGCAGCCAGTTGGGCAGGTTCCAGCCGAACGGTTGATCCGAGATATCAGCGGCGTTGAAATCGCGCACAACGCGGGGTTCAGGAACATCTCCGCCTGCGTCCACAATCCGCATGATCTGCAAAGGGGCCGCGAGTGCGTCCAGCCGTTGCCACAACCCACATTGCTCTAACAGCCCGTGTGCGGGCTGAAGAAATGCGGTGGTTCGCAAATCAGAGCCGTCCACGTCGCGCTCGGTTATCGGGGGCGTCGGGTCCACGCAAATAACGTCGAACCCGGCGGTTCCAAAGGCCGCCGCGGCGGTCAGACCGGCGATTCCTCCGCCGGAAATCAGGATGTCACAGCTGTCTTTCATGACCTTGGCCTCCGAGTGTTGGGCAGACCCTAGTTCGGTTCCTCCGCCGGTGCCAAGTGACATCCTGTCTCGCGTGTCAGCCGCGCGAGATCAGGATGAGGATCAGGAACATCACCGGCACCATCATCACCGCCGGGATGTACAGGCCCGGCAAGCCAAACAACAGGGCAGAACATCCCCACATGCTGAAAATCGCGGCCGCTGTATAACCCCATTCTTCGCCCTTTGCATGAGCGGCATCCTTGGCTAGCCAGCCAAACAGGGGGATTGCAAACAACAGGCGCTGCCAGATGGGCAGGCGTCCGGGCATCTCGATCGCGCTCATGGGGTCTCCGATTCTGTTCGTCGCTGAGGCGCATATAGGGTCGATGATGCACCTGCAGAATGTGCAGATCGTCGCAGTGTGACAGCCTATCGCAGGCGGGCCAGAAACGCGGTCAAATCGTCGGTATGATGGTGGATATGCTCAGCCTTATGCGGCTCGGGCGCGACGTGAACAGTGCGCATTCCCATCGCGTGCGGAGCAGTCAGATTGCGCGGATCATCTTCAAACATAGCCGCCTTGGCGGCGTCGATGCCATCCTGTGCAAAGATCGCCTCGAACGCGGCCTGTTGAGGTTTTGGACGATAGCCCGCGTGTTCTACGCCATAAACCGCATCGAACAAACCGCTGAGGCCGCGTGCTTTTAGCACCCGTTCGGCATAAGGCGCGCTGCCGTTGGTGTAAACGATACGACGGCCGGGAAGGGACCTGATGTGGTCGGCCAACTCAGCGTCGGGGTCCATGTGGCTCATGTCCACCTGATGCACGGCGTATAGATATGGGTCGGGGTCCAGGTCATGCTCGGCCATCAAGCCGGCCAGCGTGGTGCCGTATTCCCGCCAATAGTGCGAGCGCAGACGATCCGCCTCGGCCCGGTCGACGCCAATGGCCTGCACCACGTAATCCGTCATCAGAACCTCGATCTGGTCGAATAGTTGCATATGAGGCGGGTACAGCGTGTTGTCGAGGTCGAACACCCATTGGGTGACGTGCGAAAAAGAAGGTTTGACCATGGGTTGGGTTTAGGCCGCCATGCACAGGTTTTCAATGCTACACTTGATTGCACGGGCCTGAGACGGATAGACATGTCCGAACGAGGAGAAAAAACACCCCATGCCGCAATCCCGTCAGCCCAACAAAGACGCCTATAGCCTTATTCTCGAAGCGATTGATGTGGGCGTTTACAAGCCCGGCGACCGATTGGTCGAAAGTGAGCTGGCGGAACGGTTTGGCGTGTCCCGCACGCCGATCCGCGAAGCGTTGCAGCGCCTCGAGACGCAGTCCCTGCTAGAGCGTGACGGACGATCACTGATCGTGGCCTCGCTGGATCACAACCAAATGGCCGAACTTTATGTGGTCCGGCGCGAGTTGGAAGGATTGGCCGCAAAGCTGGCCGCGAAACACGCCACCGAAGAAGAGATCAAAGTGCTGCAGGACATGGTCGCCGCTGACGATGCGTTGGTGAATGATCCAACGGCACTGTCGCGGGCCAACCGACGGTTTCATGAACAGATCCATCTGGCTTCGCACAACCGGTATCTGGTGCAGCAGCTGAATCTTGTGCACCGCACAATGGCTCTGATGGCTACGACCTCGCTTGCCGTTCAGGGCCGTGGCGAGATTGCGCAAAGTGAGCATAAGGGCATTGTCGAGGCGATCACCGCACGGGATGAAGAGGCGGCTGAGCGCGCGCTGAAAGAACATATCTCGGTGGCGTTCATGACCCGGCTGAAACAGGATGCCGTGTTGCGCGAAAAGTGACCGTCAGTGCGGCTGTACTTCTTCGCGGGCCTGCCCATGCTGAGTTTTGTCCCAGAAGAACGGGTTGCTGGCCAGTTCCCACAGGGCTTTGTAGGCGGCTAACACGCCTAGCGGAAAATAAAGCGGCATTGTTGGAACCCACGGCATAAGGAATCGTCTTTCAGGCGCTGCTACGGCCAGCATTCCAACGATCAGATTGGTGATCTCGGCCACCAGAAACAGGCTGATGAGTGCGTAGAAGGCCCAATCAGACAAAAGCGGATCGAACGGGCCAGGCAAGCCCAGTGTCGCCAACCAGAACAACCATAGGACCGGTGCCAGTAGAAACTGACCGATAGTCCCCAGAAAGAACGCCTGAATGCCAAGAAATCGCTTGAGCCCGATGTCGCCCAGCAGACGCCGCGGCGCACGCATGTGCACCAGATATGTAACCATGAACCCCTTTAGCCAGCGCGAGCGCTGCTTGACCCACGGCCAGGCGCGAAAGTTTGCCTCTTCATAGGTGGTGGTATCAACCATCTCGGTTCGATAGCCCGCGCGGCTGAGGCGCACGCCCAGATCGGCATCTTCCGTTACATTGTGGGCATCCCAGCCGCCAAGCTCCAGCAGCTTGTCCCTGCGGAAAAAGAATGTTGTGCCCCCAAGCGGGACGACCAGACCCAGATTCGCAATGCCTTGCAGGATGATCCGAAACCAGCTGTTGTATTCGATTGTAAAACAGCGTGACCGCCAATTTGTGCGCGGGTTGTAATAATCCAGAACACCTTGCAGGCAGACGACGTCCTCGTCAGCCCGCGCAAAATGCCGGACCACCCGTTCGATCTGATCCGATTGCGGGGCGTCCTCGGCATCCCACACACCCAGAATGTCGCCACGGCAAAAATCCAGCGCGTAGTTCATCGCGCGGGGCTTTGTCGTCAGTCCGTTCAGTTCTGGGACTTCAACAGTTCTGATCCAGCTGGGTAGATCCACTCGTCCCAATGTGGTGCGCGTGACCTCATCTGAGGCCTCCAGCACCAGAATGACATCCAACAACGCCTTTGGGTAGGTCAGGCGTTGTAGCCGCTTAATTAAGGCGCTTGCTATTTCTCGTTCTTTGTAAAGGGGTACCATCATCGACACGCGTGGTAATCGCAGCGGGACAGGTTCGGGCGTTGGGCACACTAGGCGGTATCTCATAAGATATGAGACCAAGCCTGCCATGCGCAAAATCATGAACATAAGCAGCGAAACCGTGGCTGTGGTCAAAAGAACAGTCAGACCAACCAGAGGAAAGGCTGTAAAAAAGAAAAGAAGTCCCGCAAGGACAGCGATGGGACCCGCGCGCTTTGTCGGCGTCCACGATCGACAGCTCTGATCCTTGCCGACCCGGGTTTCCGCGCCTTTTGCCAAAGTTTCGGAAAATGAGCTGGCAATCGCGTGATCAATCTGACTGGCCGATGCAAGTACCGGGGCAATCGTGTGTTCGGTGTGGGACAGGGCGGCGCGTACCGCGGCAAAGCGGTTCGGATCAGCGGTCGCGATCAGCAGGATCGGGCCGATGCGTTGCCACGGGATCACATTATGCTTCAGCCAGAACTCGACCGGTTTGATGTCACATAAGGTCGGGGAGGGGGGCGTGTTTTTCAGATCGGCAATTTGCAGATTGGTCTGCTCGGACAAAGCATCCATGACTTCCTGACGGCTGATCCAGCCCTCTCCGACAAGGATCTCGCCCAGCGGGGCCTGTTGTCTGGATTGCAAGTGCAGCGCCTTTTCGAGCTGCGCGGGGGTGATGCATCCACGTTCGAGTAAACAGGCGCCAAGGGGTTTCCGCGCCCCAAAAGAAATCGGCGCGGCGCGCGCGAATTGCTGCAGGCTATGTTCAACCATAAAAAAACCCTGACACGGTGACCCGCGTCAGGGTGGCTCAATCAAGGTTAACAGCGCGTTAACACTAAACGATGGAGTGGTTAAGCCTGTGCTTTCTTGTCTGCCATAGCTTCGGCAAAGCGTTCGAACAGATAGTAGCTGTCCTGTGGGCCGGGTGAGGCTTCGGGGTGGTGCTGCACTGAATAGACAGGGCGATCGGTCATGCGGATGCCGCAGTTGGACCCGTCAAACAACGAGCGGTGGGTTTCCACAACTCCGTCGGGCAGGGACTGGCCATCCACAGCGAAGCCATGGTTCATCGAGGTGATCTCGACCTTGCCGGTATCCAGGTCTTTGACCGGATGGTTGGCCCCGTGGTGGCCGTGGTTCATCTTGACGGTATGGCCGCCCAAAGCCAGCGCCAGCATCTGGTGGCCCAGACAAATGCCAAAGACGGGCAGATCGGTGGCGTCTAGAACCTCTTTGATCATCGGCACGGCGTATTCACCAGTGGCTGCCGGGTCTCCGGGGCCGTTCGACAGGAACACGCCATCGGGATTATGGGCCAGCACCTCGGCAGCTGTCGCCGTTGCAGGCAAAACCGTGACGTCGCAACCAGCCGAGGCGAGGCAGCGCAGGATATTGCGCTTTGCGCCAAAGTCGACGGCGACTACTTTATGCACCGGAGCTTCCTGACGTTTATACCCGTCCGGCCAGGCCCACCGCATTTCGTCCCAGCGATAGCTTTGGGCGCAGGTGACCTCTTTGGCCAGATCCATGCCTTCCAGACCGGCAAAGCCACGCGCGGCGGCGACCAATGCCTCGATATCAAAGTTACCGTCGGGATCATGCGCCAACGCGACATGAGGTGCGCCTTGCTGACGGATGGCGCGGGTCAGGCGGCGGGTGTCCACGCCACCGATGGCGATGCGGCCGCGGCGGGCCAGCCAGGCCTTCAGTTCTTCGGCCGAGCGCCAGTTCGATGGCTCGGTCGGGTCCCATTTGACCACCATTCCGGCGGCAACCGGATCGCCAGTCTCGTCATCCTCGGGGTTCACGCCGACATTGCCGATATGAGGGAAGGTGAAGGTCACGATCTGTCCCGCATAAGAGGGGTCGGTCATGATTTCCTGGTATCCGGTCATGGCGGTGTTAAAGCACAGTTCAGCCACGGTTTGGCCGGTGGCACCGAAGCCCATACCGTAGAACAATGTACCGTCGGCCAATGCCAGACATGCGGTGGGCTTGGACGGGGCGTTCTGGGCCATGGCGCGACTCTCCTGCAAGGTAAACCGGCGCATACCTAAGGGGGTTGTCCGCTCGGGTCAAGTCTGTTCAATTTTTAGGCTATTGTTTAAAATCAATAAGTTAGCTGCATGCGCCCCCTGTTGTATCGCGCTTTTTGTTTCGATATGGTCGGGGTTCCTTTGCCATGGGGATGGACAGAACATATGGATATGCGATCAAGGGTGAACACTGCCCTGAAGCAAGCAATGAAAGACAAGGATGCCGAGCGTCTGTCGACGCTGCGCCTGATTAATGCTGCGATCAAGGACCGTGACATCGCTTCGCGCGCGTCTGACAACGAAGAAGCCAAAGGCTGCGGCGACGCAGAGGTGCTTGAAATTCTTGGTAAAATGACCAAGCAGCGCAAAGAAAGCGCCCGTGCCTATGAAGAGGGCAGCCGTTTGGATCTGGCCGAACGGGAACTGCGCGAGGTCGAGGTCATCGAGGAATTTCTGCCCAAGCAATTGGACGATGACGAGGTGAGCAAGGCCATTCAGTCCGCAATCACGGCCACCGGCGCCGGGTCGATCCGCGACATGGGCAAAGTGATGGGTGAGCTGAAAACTCGCTACACCGGCCAGATGGATTTCGGCAAGGTTGGCCCGATGGTCAAAGACCAGCTTTGCGCTGGGGCAAGCGGCGGCTGCTAAGCCCTTTTCTTTTGCCAGATGCTAAGACTGCGCGACGGGTTCGCGCAGTTTTTTTGTGAGCTCATCAAACAGCGAAATCCGCTCTTCCTCAGACAGAAACGCGCCGATTTCAACTTCGCGACCGTCACCGGTCAGTGTGACATAATTCGGGACCGGGCCTCCGCGCTCGTGCATTTCGGGGCGCGCCCAATAGCGGTTGCACGACCACGCCTGCTGCCCCCGTTGGGGGTGATGCTGCACCAGACGGGCCTGCGATCTGGTCAAGGTCAACACCTCGAAAACGCTGCGTGCACGGTAATTGGACTGGATCGCGAACCACAGTCCCAGAACGGTCAACAGCATGAATGGCAGCAAACCCCACAGCAAAACCGAACCAAGTACAGCCATCAGGGGAATCAAGCCAAACAAAAAGACCGCCAACACCACACGCATCGCCCAGCGTGGGGGCAGAGAGTTATGCGGCCACAGGCGCAACTCTTGCTCGGAACTTGAGGTTTGATTCCATCGATACGGCATGGTGCAAAAATAGCGCAACACCTGCCGGTGTCTAACAGGAAAGATCAGATGACGTGCCCAACTCTGGCCCAGGATAACGCGTCGTCCAGCCGGTCATCGCCCCAGAAAACCTCGCCGCGAACGACCAGGCTGGGGGCGCCAAAAACGCCCAGCTTTGTGGCCTGTTCGGTTTCGGTTTCAAGCGCCGAGATCGTGTCCGGGCTGCGTGCGCGGGCAAGGGTCAGGCGCGGGTCCTGCTGACACCGATGCAGCGCTTCTGATAACGCGGTTTCGCTGCCCGCCTCGATCCCTTCTTCGAACCAGATGCGGTACAGGTTTTGAGTAAAGGATTTACCCCAGCCATCCGCCATACCCAGCACGGCAACCTGATTGGCCAGCGCAAGATCCGAGATCGGGTAGGGTGCAGGAAGCGTTGCGTGCAGGTGGTATTTTGCGGCTCGCCGCTCGATATCACGCCACATATATGCGGATTTGGCCGGTTTGCCTGCAAATGGAATGTTCTGTTGTTCGGACATCACGGTGCGCACGTTAAACGGTCGCCAATTGACGGTCGCGTCATGCTCATCACACCAATCATCCAGGCGCATGATTGTCAGGAAGCTGTATGTGCTGCCGATGGAAAACCAAAAGTCAATTTCGGGCATCTGATGGCTCCGATCCCAGGGTTTCTGGATACATGATACCCTAATTTGGGCAGATTATCGAACGCACCCTGAAATGGCGTTGCGGACACGCCAAATCGGGTCGCTCTAAAACAGAACTTTTTCGATGGGTTGCGCGGGTTGAGGCGCAACCCCGCAGTCTGTCATCTGCCGTAAGTCAATCTCGATGCTGCGACAAAGGGCCGAGATCGGAACATCGGTCACATCCCCTTCGAACGGATCCTCCATCGAGGCGCTGACGCGTTCGGTGACAAAGAAGATCCAACAAACCAGCGCCCCAACCGGCGCGAATGTCAGCCAGTCGAAAATAACAAGCTGCCATACAGAGATATCTGCCCCGGGGATGATTGATCGCTCGTCGTTGAACGCCAGCGGCAGCATGAAGATGAAGATCCAACTGAAGACGCGACCGACCTCGGCAACCTGTCTTGGGAAGGGTGTGTTCTTGATGCGCTCACATTGCCCCTGTGTCGTCGTAAACCGCGCGAGGCGGTCCATCAGGGCGACGCGCCAATAGGGGTCAATGCCGCGGCTGCGTGCCAATTCTGCTAGCTTTTCGCCCTGAAGAAACAACAGATAGGCGGCGCGATTGCTCTTGCCCTCAAGCCTTGCCAAGTCGATTGGCAACTGGCGTTCGCGCCAGCATTCGGGCATTTGATGCAACTCGGTTCGGTCAGAAATAGGTTTGTGCCCAAACATCCATGGGCGTCGGCTGCGTCCTGTCGGCGAGGGCTGGCGCAGCTGAAAGGCAAGCATATTGAGCCACGCGATGTGACGTTCGATCAGTTCGTCGCGCAGCGCGGGATCAATCGGTGTGCCGTCGGGCAGCACCAGATTGCTAATAGTGTTGCCCCAGTCCCGGCTGGCATTGACGATCTCGCCCCAGATGCTGCGCGCTTCGGACCAGCGCGCAAAGGCCGATGTGTTTTTGAAGCCCAGAAAGAATGCCACTGCCAGCCCGAGCATGGTGACGGGCGGGCTGGGGTTCGAGATCAACTCGATTGTCGTGATCTCGTCCGCCAGAACAACCAGCAGCGTCCATGTCAGCACGATGCAGATAAAGCCAAAGGAGCCCTTGACCATCTGTCGTACAGTAATTCCGTCGTGAAGGATCATGACCGACCGGGTCCTGCGCAATTGGCGATTGCAGATCAGTCTAGCGGCTTATTCTCGGGCAAGTCTATGCCAGCGTTGTTTAATTCTTGAGGCGTGAAAAATGAAAAGCCCCGCATCTGCGGGGCTTTGTCAGTCTATATTGCCGGGATTAGTGGGCGTGGCCTTTATCCCAGTCTTCCTGCTTTGGCAGCTGTTCGAACGTGTGTTCGGGCGGCGGGGTAGGCAGGGTCCATTCCAGCGTGTCCGCGTATTCGTTCCACGGGTTCGGACGTGTTTCTTTCGCGCCGCGCAGCAGGGCGTAGATCACGATGCCGAAGAACAGCAGGAACGAAGCGAACGAGATGAACGCACCAATCGACGATACAAAGTTCCACTGAGCGAATGCCTCGGGGTAGTCGATGTAACGACGCGGCATGCCCTGACGGCCCAGGAAGTGCTGCGGGAAGAAGGTCAGGTTGGCGCCGATGAAGAACAGCCAGAAGTGAACCTTGCCCCAGAATTCCGAGTACTGACGACCTGTCATTTTCGAGAAGTAGAAGTACACGCCCGCGAAGATCGCAAACACGGCACCCAAGCTCATCACGTAGTGGAAGTGCGCAACCACGTAATAGGTGTCGTGATACGCACGGTCCACACCGGCCTGCGACAGAACCACACCGGTCACACCGCCTACGGTGAACAGGAACAGGAAGCCGAAGGCGAACAGCATCGGTGTCTTGAACTCGATCGAACCGCCCCACATGGTCGCGATCCACGAGAAGACCTTAACCCCGGTCGGCACCGCAATGACCATCGTGGCCAGCATGAAGTACGCCTGCTGACGCAGTGACAGGCCAACGGTGTACATGTGGTGCGCCCATACGACAAAGCCCAGCACACCAATCGCGATGATCGCCCAAACCATCGGCAGGTAACCGAAGACCGGCTTGCGCGAGAAGGTGGCGATGACGTGACTGATAATTCCGAACCCAGGCAAGATCACGATGTACACTTCCGGGTGGCCAAAAAACCACAGGATGTGCTGATACAGGATCGGATCGCCGCCACCGGCGGGATCAAAGAAGGTGAAGCCAAAGTTGCGATCCATCAGCAACATGGTGATCGCACCCGCCAGAACCGGCAGGGACAACAGAATCAGCCACGAGGTGACAAAGATCGACCAGCTGAACAGCGGCACCTTAAACAGAGTCATGCCCGGGGCACGCATGTTCAGGAAGGTGGTGATCATGTTGATCGCGCCGAGGATCGAGGAGGCGCCCGATACGTGCACGGCAAAGATCGCAAGGTCCATGGACATGCCGCCTTCGGTCGTCGACAGCGGCGGGTACAGAACCCAGCCAACGCCCGAACCGAGCTGATCGTTACCACCGGGGCTCAGCAACGAGGCCACACCCAGCGACGTACCAGCGACATAAAGCCAGAAGGACAGGTTGTTCATCCGCGGGAAGGCCATGTCCGGTGCACCGATCTGCAACGGCATGAAATAGTTGCCAAATCCGCCGAAAAGCGCGGGGATGACCACGAAGAACATCATCAGAACACCGTGATAGGTGATCATAACGTTCCACAGGTGTCCGTTAGGGGTGCAGAGCTCGGCTCCGCTGCCGAACAGTCGGAAGCCTTCCAGGCACATATGCTGCACCCCGGGTTCCATCAATTCGATCCGCATGACAACAGTCATCAGAACTGAAATCAGACCGGCAAGTGCCGAGACGACCAGGTATAGAATCCCGATGTCCTTGTGGTTGGTCGACATGAACCAGCGCTGGAAAAATGTGCGCTGGTCTTCATGGTCGTGACCATGAATGGCTGCGTCTGCCATTATAGGTGCCTCCTGTTGCAACTGCACCGCGCAGTTGGACCTCTCCAAGGCGCGGGATTCCTGCTGGTTTTAGATTGCGGGGGGACGACCTTCAATGGTCGAGTTTGATCTGGATCAAGATTAATTGTCGCGGGCAGGAGGGCGACCCGCGAAATTTTCACCAAATTCCTCATTCATCTGGGTATCAGCGCCTCGAATTCAAGGGGGCGGCTGGGAATTGCGTTCCCCGCTTGACCCGGGCCAGGGTGCGCCGCAGAACTGTCGGCAACGCGTTAATCGGAGAATTGAAATGACCGCTTATGATCCCGAGAATATTTTTGCCAAGATTTTGCGCGCAGAAATCCCTTCGAGCCGAGTATACGAAGATGACGATACGGTGGCTTTCATGGATATCATGCCGCGCGCGGACGGGCATCTGCTGGTGATCCCTAAAACCCCCTGCCGCAACATTCTGGATGCAACGCCTGCACAACTGGCTGCTGTGACCGCAACGGTCCAGAAAATGGCCAAGGCCGTCGTTGCAGCGTTCGATGCGGATGGGGTCACGGTCCAGCAATTCAACGAGGCCGCCGGAGGGCAGGAGGTGTTCCATCTGCATTTCCATATCCTGCCACGCCATGATGGTGTTGCCGTGCGGGCACCCGGAACGATGGGCGATTTCGACCTGATCGCGCAGCATGCCGAAAAGATCAAAGCCGCGCTGAGCTGACCGGCAAGCAGTTACTTCGAGTGCGCGTGTGGCCCCGCGCACTCACTGTGATCGCCAAATGCGTGAAGCACGGCGCAGACATGGTCGTGCTTGCCATCGCAGGCTTTGGAAATTCGGGTCAGTTCGGCCTCAAGGCTGCGCAGGCGGGAAATACGGTCCCGCAGGTCGGCCAGCTGTCTTTCGGCAATTTCATGCGCTTGGTTAAGGTCGCGGCCAGACGCGCCTTCCAGAGACAGCAAACCTACGACATCGGTCAGCGGTAAACCCAGATCGCGGCAATGGCGAATAAAAAGCAGCCGTTTCAATGCAGTGTCGTCGTACCGGCGCTGATTACCCGCTGTTCGGTCCGGACGCGGCAACAGCCCTTTGTCTTCATAAAACCGGATGGTCGGAACCTTGACCCCCGTATGACGCGACAGAAACCCAATTGAATACATCTTTTTTCCTCAGGGCTCTTGAACCTCTAGTTACTAGAGGAATTACATGCAATGTGCAGCCGTAACAAGGGACAAACATTTCAGATGGCACATAATCACTCTCATAAGGGGCACAGCCACGCGCACCATCACATAGACCCGGAAGCAGGGGACACGCGCGTTGCCTGGGCCATTGCCGTCAACATGTTCCTGACGCTGGCGCAGGTCATTGGGGGCATTTTTTCAGGGTCGCTGGCGTTGATCGCCGACGCCCTGCATAACTTCTCTGACGCTATTGCGCTGGTCATCGCGTTTTTTGCCCGCAAAATCGCCCGCCGACCTGCCGACCCACGCATGAGCTTCGGCTATGGCCGGGCCGAGGTCGTCGCAGCGCTGGTCAACTACACCACTCTGGTCGTGCTGTCGGTGTACTTGTTCTACGAAGGCGTGATGCGGTTTTTTGAGCCTGAGCCGGTTAACGGCTGGATGGTCGTCTGGATTGCGGCGCTGGCTTTGATTGTGGACCTTGTCACGGCTGCGCTAACTTACTCGATGGCCAAGGACAGCATGAACATCCGGGCGGCGTTTCTGCACAATGTTGCGGACGCCTTGGGATCGGTGGCTGTGATTATTGCCGGCACCGCGGTGATCCTGTTCAACTGGACTTGGGTAGACCCCGCCGTCACGGTCCTGATTTCGGTCTACATACTGTGGCATGTCAAAAGTGAAATTGGCGAAACGATCCGCGTTCTGATGATGGCAGCGCCCCCCGATCTGGACCCGGAAGAAGTTGCCTCGGCCATCGAGGACATACCCGGAGTGTCCGAGGTTCACCATATCCACTTGTGGAGCATGCAGGAGAGAGAGCCTGCGTTGACGGCCCATCTGGTCGTGGACGCGGCGGCCTGGGCTGATGCGGAAGGGGTGAGAGCCAGCGTCAGACATTCGCTCCGCGACCGATTTGCCATTGGTCACACCACGCTTGAGCTTGAGCAGATCGACCGCGCGTGTGTCGGGTCGTCACGTTTCGGGCATACAGAAGAGAATCCATAGAGTTGAATGTGAATTGCCGCTCCGATTTGGGGTCGGAACGGCAGACTCGTTAACTAATACCTTTCCGATTACTCGGGATGACCCAAGATCACCGGTTAACACACCACTCACTCTAAGAACGGTAAGTCTATACTACTCCCAAATACGCGGGATGTATCTATTTGAGTGAGCTTTTGGCTGATTTGCTCATTTTGCACTGCAAATATTGGGGAATTTCGGTCCAATGTGGAAACAGAGCTGCCAAAAATCGCGATATTGTTAACAGCACATGGACTCTGAACGATTCGCGGGTATCAATTCAGGCCCTATCGAGGTCAAAAACCTCTGAAAAAGTATTCCGCAGGGCCGTGTCCACGTCCACCAGGGTGACCGGCAACCCCAGATCGACAAGCGACGTAACCCCATGTTCGGTGATGCCGCAGGGGACAATACCTGAAAAATGCTCGAGGTCAGGTTCGACATTGATCGAGATGCCGTGGAAGCTGACCCATTTGCGCAGGCGCAATCCGATCGCCGCTACCTTATCCTCGGCAGGTTGGCCCGAAGCGGTCAGTGGTTTGTCGTTGCGCCGCACCCAAACACCGACGCGACCGTCACGGATTTCACCATGCACGTTGAACTCGGCCAGCGCTGCGATCACCCATTCTTCCAGTTGCTTGACGAAACGACGCACATCCTTGCCGCGTTTGTTCAGATCCAGCATCACATAGGCCACGCGCTGGCCGGGGCCGTGATAGGTGTATTCACCGCCGCGCTTGGCCTCAAAGACCGGAAAGCGATCCGGGTCGGTCAGGTCTTCGATCCGGGCTGAGGTGCCGGCCGTGTAAAGCGGCGGATGCTCCAGCAGCCACACACACTCATCCGCTTCTCCGGCCGCAATTGCGGCCACGCGCGCCTCCATGAAGGCGACGGCATCTTTGTAATCGGTCAGCCCGTCAGTGATCTTCCATTCCATAAATGCTCCTTACCGCCGGGGCAGGGCGAAGAAAAGAGGTCACGCAGCCTCGGTCAGGCACCGTTGCAGCAGGTCAGAATAGGTTTCGGCCCCTTGCGCACCGGTCACCAGGTACTTGCCCTCAAACACCATTGACGGGACACCTGAAACACCACGGCTGGTCCAGACCTGCTGCTTTTGGCGAACCGGCGCAATGTGATCGCCCGAAGTCAGAGCCGCATGGGCAGCGTCCCGGTCCAGACCCGCGACTTGGGCCGCATCAAGCAGGACCTCGGATTGGGATACGTCCTGTTGATTGGTAAAGTAAGCCTCGAACAGGGCCATTTTCAACGGATGCTGGCGGCCTTGCGTTTCGGCCCAGTCCAACAGTTGATGTGCTGCAAAAGTATTCACCATCTGGCTGTCGTCATTGAAGTTGAACGTGAAGCCAAGCTCGGCGCCGATCTGGGTTAGCCGATCGCGGGCCTGCTGGCTCTGCTCGACCGTCGAGCCATACTTCTCCATGATATGTTCGCGCAGGTTCTGGCCCTCTGGCGGCATATTGGGGTTCAGCTCAAAAGGATGCCATCTGAGATTAGCCAGCACGTTTTTTTCTTTCAAAGCCAGGTCCAGCTGGCGAAACCCCACGATGCACCAGGGGCACACAACGTCTGAGACGATATCAATCTGGACAATTGGGCGGGGATCTTGCGCGGTCATGGGCGGGCTCCGGGGAAGGGGGAAATATTCGCTGTCTGCAGTACAGATAAGGATGGCACTGCGGAATTCAAATCGACGTGTTTTTTGCCTCTTCACATCCTGTTCGCCACCGTCTATATGCCCCTCTACCAAGTCATTGGCAGTGCGGTCGTGGCGGAATTGGTAGACGCGCAGCGTTGAGGTCGCTGTGGGGTAACACCCGTGGAAGTTCGAGTCTTCTCGACCGCACCATATCTTGTAAGTTATTGAAAATAAAAACAATACCTTTCGGAGTGAAGCTCAAAAAAAATCACTGTAATTTCAACTGTTTCGTAGACCTTTACGCAATATTTTCGCATCGATTACGCATAAATTGAACGGCATCGTTTGCTTACGTACAGGCGGCAACCTGAGGTTGCCACAAGATCTGCCACTCAGAAGTTCATCGACGCCCAGCAACTTGCAAAGCATTAAATGGCGGGTGTTCAAGGGTTGGACCCCGACGATAGCTGGACCCGTCGGCTAGTGGGGGAAAGCCTAGAAGCCCGTGGAGAGGCCCGCGAAGTTGTAGCCGCTATCCTGAACCTTAATCGGGAACCCCCGAAGCCGATGTTGTTCGACATGCTGGATATTTAAGCGCAGGACAACGAGTGAATTAGTTCAAATAGAGAGTGCCGAATCGATGGGTAAGCTGAAAAACGTTAACAGTTTGGTGGCCATTGGCTTCTTTGTTTCCAGTTTCTATCATTTGGAACAGCGGAAACGAACAAAACACGAGAAATTCTCAGTGCTTGGATACTTCATACCTTAATATAATTCTTGTGATATCGCGGCCTGCAAGTAGAAGGCCTTTTTGCCGAAAGTTGTGAATCTACCGCATCTTAGGAAATGTACTTAGTAACGAGTTTGCTGTTCCGATCGCATGATCGGAACAGCATTTTCTTTTTGGGGTTGCATTGGCATTACGCAGACTCCCTCTTTTCACCACAGGCGGTTTCGAGTGTGCCACGAGGTCTTGTGATTTTAGGGTTAACTATACCACGGAAAATCCGCTCTGGAACCATGGGATTGCTTCGAAGTAGTACGGTGATGTACCATCGAAATTGCTCAGTAGGATTCCGCTAATGTTGCTTGGATTGCATGGCGCAGGGTAGTGAGGTCTGCTCGTCTCCGGCGGTACCTACTTCATGCCCGCATATGGCGGGAAGCATAATAAAAAACTCTGTGCCTTCACCAAGTTTGCTTCTGTAGTCTATTTCTCCTCCAAAATGCTCCACAATTTCCTTTGAAATGTGCATCCCGAGCCCTGTACCGCCTGCGTGACGTTCATCGGAAGAGTCAATCTGTGAAAAGCGATCGAAGACTTTGTCCTGGCACCCCTCGGGTATCCCTATGCCGTGGTCTTTGACGAAGAGGCGAATCTTCCCACGGACTTTTTCGCATCCGACGGTTATCTCGCCTCCATCAAGGGAAAATTTGGCTGCGTTGGAGATCATGTTGGCCAACACTTGAAGAAGGCGGGACGCATCACCTTTAACGAACAGATCTTTGTTTCCCCTTATGTCCTCCACAATTCCTACGTTGTGAGCACTGGTGTACCCGGTGTTAACGGAAATCGCTTCCTGAACCAGCGTATGTACATCAATAGTTCCTTCACGGTAGTTCATTTCACCGGCCTCCATTTTTTGGATGTCCAGCACATCATTGATAAGTGATGCTAGCCGTTCGCTGTTTTTGCACGCTAAGTGTATGAGGCTTTGCATTGAATCTGGAACTTCACCCAATGCGCCTGTGTTGATTAGGTCAAGCGACCCCTTGATCGATGTAAGAGGCGTACGCAGCTCATGGCTGACTGTCGATATGAACTGAGTCTTTGCAATGTAGGCCGCTTTTGTTCTTTCGTGCTCTGCTTTGAGCTTTTCGAGTTGCTCCAAATTCCTGCGGTAGAGCTTCAGAAACACCATCGAACAGTCGATCAGAAAATACATTACAAAGATAACGGTGAAGAAGTGCAACCAGAGTTCAGATGAAAGCTCGGGGCGTTCGATCCAGATATCCTTGACGACAATCAACATGAACGAAACGCCGTACATGGCCAAACGGACAATCATCGCCCACAGAAACTGATGGTTGTTCATTGCTGCAAACAACGCCGCAGCAAACAAGAAGAACATTGGCGTAAAGTGACCACCGGCGGGCTGTGCGAAAGCAACTGAAACTGCGTACAGGCAGATTGCGGCTGAGCTCAGGACCGTGTTCAACAGAATCCAAACAACCATCATACCTATTGCTTTGTGCTGGTCTGGCTTTAAGCGCGGTACGCGTTTGGCCAGCAATAAATCTTGCACTTCACAAATGAGGATCGTCCCATAGAACAACATGGCGTTAAAGGGATCGAAGAAGAACGCAGTCAAAATGGTCGTGGCCAGATAAATAGCCTGCCGCTGCCACAGAAGCGCAAAGCTCATGGCAGTATAATCTATGATGTTTTGCAGAAGCCGGTTTTCCGTTTCACCGGAATCCCGGTCCGGCAGATTGGCGTCGGTGGCTGTCATCCAAATGTCTTCGTTTTTCGCGCTTGGAAAGTACCAATACCGGCATAATGAGGACTTAGTTGGTCCAAATTGGGTTCACAGTTTGGCGCCAATCCTTTGAAGCCTACCGCGATTGTTGGGCGATTCACGCAAGTTTTTGGTATAGGAGGCCGCAAATTTTTTGCACAATTGCAGAGCAGGGTACCCAAAATCGAGGATCTCGTTGCTAAGTGGGAATTTTTTCACCTTAATGTGTCCGAAAGAAAGAATAATTCTAAAAGGGTTGGGGCTTGACTGCAGTTGAAAATACGAAGTTGAGGCAGGGTACTGTCGCTCCTGTTACCGCTAGGCTTGCGACAAAGCCGGTGACACTGCTTCAGTTTGCAAGGTCAGCTGGCCGCAACATGTTTGAAGTCATCCCGGCAGAAACTCTGCGTGAAACTTATGTTCGTGGACCTTTGAACATACACTATATCTGCGATCCTGAAATGGTAACCGAATTACTCGTCGGCCAGGGCCGTTCGTTTCCCAAAGCCAAGTTCACCAAAGACATTATTGGATCGGCTGTAGGCAACGGTTTAATACTCTCAGAAGGGGAAAAATGGCGTCAGCAGAGGCGAAGGTATTCTCCATTGTTCGCCGCCAGAAACCTCCCGGTTCTGGCTCGGCATTTTGCAGAGACTGGTGTCGAGATTGCAGACTCATTGGCGGATCACGAAGGCCCAGTGGATATTGCACAAATTGCGCCAGCATCAACATTGACGAATATTTCTAGAGTGATTTTTTCAGGTAATAAGGAAGTCAGTTCAGAGCAGGTACGAGTGGGGCTGATCAAGTATTTCGAGTACATTTCTGATCTGTCCCTTTTCGATTTAATGGGTTTGCCAAAGTGGTTGCCGCGGAAAAATTGGCTACGCAGCTTGGCCCCGGTTACTAATATGCGAGACCTCGCCAGACGGGTCATAGATCAGCGTCGGGCCGAAGGCCGTAGCGAGCCATTGGACTTCCTCGATTTCATGATTGAGGCCTTGAAAACCGATTTCGAAGATGAAGCGACAACTGTTGACAACCTTTTGACCTTTGTCGTCGCTGGTCATGAAACTTCCGCTAACGCATTGGCCTGGGGATACTATCTGCTGGCCTTGCACCAAGATATGCAAGCAAGGGTTAGACAAGAAATTCGATCTGTTCGCCCAGAAGGCCTATTGGAATTCTCGGACCTGGAGGCAATGCCACTCTTGCGCGCGCATGTTAAAGAGACGCTGCGGCTTTATCCCTCCGCCGCGTTTTTTGCCAGAGACGCAGCTGCGGACCTTGAAATTAAAGGGGTAAAGATTGAAAATGGCGATGCTTTGTTTTTCCCAGTTTACTCTTTGCACAGAAATGAAAAATTATGGGATGCTCCCAACGACTATCGGCCGGAACGGTTCCTGGGATCTACACTGCCTCGAGGTCAGTACATTCCGTTCGGAGATGGTCCCAGAATCTGCATTGGCGCTCAGTACGCTGAAACTGAGATCATGGTGCTTATGGCTTCAGTGCTCCGTAGAATAAATTTTTCGACTACTGAGTCAGAAATACCGGAACCAGTTTTGACGTTCACCATGCGTACCAGTGGCCCACTCATCCTCAATGCCGAACGGGTTCGCGACTAAAGTTAATATCTAAACCCTAGTGTTCGACTTCTGTTCGAGGTCGGCCTTTGCCAAAGACAAAGCTTGCTACCGGCGAGTGAGGTAAGTGTCATCGCCGTACATTTCACGCAGGACGGTATCAAACAATCTATTGTTGGCCATTTCTTTGCGATGCGGCGTGTGCTTTGAAATCGAGGGGCAGGTCGCAACAAGGCCCTTTCTGAGATTGGTCTCACGAAGATTCACCATTTTAACAGCGGTGTCCAAAGATGCGAATGCTCCAACCTTTGTAATTGAACGAAGCGACACCGGTGTACTCTTCACCACCTTAAGATGGACAGAGGCGCATCGGTTACTGAGAACGGTCCTTAGTTCCTGGTTTAGAAAAGCTTCGGTTGGAATATTCAGGGTGCGTTCCCGTCCATGTGTAATAACGAGAAAAACGCCACTCCCTCGATAGGAATAGATTCCTCCGGCGGCCTGTGTTGTCTTTTGAATGCAAAATCCAATGTCGGAAACAGCGCGCCGAAAATCTCCAAATTCCCTCAGATCAAAGTGGTACCCCGCATCGCGAAATTTGATTGCTGTAACCCAGGAGTCAAATCGGCGCCCCCGTGAAAGCTGCTCCACATAGTTGTCGAACTCGACATACCCCAAGCATTGTTCCTGCTCGTCGATAGACAGGGGGTCTTCAAAACTGAATTTCTGATTAAAATCCAGTTCACTACGAAGACTTTCTATCGACGCTGAAGAGGATTGTGTTTTCTTTCTCTCCATCATTAGAAGATGGGCGGCGTTCATACGGCTGCGCAATTCGAAGAAGTCGAAGGGCTTAGTTATGTAATCAAATGCGCCTTCTAAAAATGCCCTCTCGATGTTCTGCCTGTCATCTAGAGCAGTTAACATTATAACAGGTGTTTCCAGATTGTCCGGCAAGTTTCGGATTTGCGAAAGCAACTCTATCCCAGAGGTTCCGGGCATCTGAATGTCAACAAGCAGACAGTCGAATGGGGATTCCGCTGCTTCTATCTGCCGAAGCGCTTCATCAGCTGAACTGGCGGCAACCACTTTGCAGTTTTCGAGTTCAGGAAGTGCTGATTGGAGCAATTTCAGAATGTCAGGATCATCATCAACCGCCAGAACAGCAAGCGCGGTCTTTCTTTGTGCTCGAAGCTCCAACTTTTTTTGGAACCGATCACTTACGAATGTGGAATGTCTCATAACTGGTGAACCACCGATATCCTCATAACGGGTTAAACTTATGAGGCGAGTGGGTCGAAACAGCGGCAAAAATGGAGAAAATCGTCGTAGAAAGGGGTTTTTTCTTGACCTTTATTTGGCGCCAGCGGCTTCAACGACGAGTTGCCAGTTATTGTTGTGAACTACCGTCGCATTCTCTTAACATTTTTTTTTGGCAATGTGTTCGTGCCTAAGAGCAGTATAAGATCGCAAAACTACGGAATTGAACAACGGTTGGAAGTCCAAACATCAATTCTGGAAACCCCACTAACATGCAAAACAGCCGCGGTTTCCCAATAGTCTGAAAATCAATCATAGTTGCTAAGAAATCTGCGCCGAGCGTCCAAGAGTACAAAAGACGCTCTAGTGGCTGAGTGGTTCCATTTACTTATGGATGTTGAACAAAACTGACTGACTGACGGTGCCATCGATGGAAAACTTTGCGCCGACAGGCGAGGCATTGATGCCCAGTCGCCGTGACCACCGTGCCCAGACTGAGGGGACGATGCCCAGTATGCTGGTCGCACCACCTTCCATCGCGACAGTAGTCATCTGGTGAAACAACTCCTGTTGAACCAGCAGCCTGCGTGACGATGCAACATCCTTTGCCACGAAGAAACGGGATGCTTCCCAAACAGAGTGCTTTACCGGGGCGTCCATAAATAAAACGTCAGATGGTATTCCTTTAAGGATACCTCTTTGCGCGTCGCGCAGCATATAACTATATACGCCGCATTCTGCGGTCGTGGGTAGAAGTCGCACACCGCCTAAAACTTCACCGAATTCATGCAACACAATCCATCGACAGGCTGGCGTGTCGTATTGGTCGAATTCCATCCCGTCAGCTTCACCAACTTGCCACTTTAACTGGTCAATGAAAATTGACTTTCTGGTTTCAAGGTATTTTGCCAGCAGGGTGCCATACTCGTAAATATTGCGAAAATTAAGTGTAGTCGCGCGAATATTGCCAATGTCACCACGTGACGTTGGCGGACTGCTTTTGACAGCAAAAATTTCTAGTCGCGCCAAAGCACTTGGTGCGCCTGAAGTCCCGTTAGCAGGTGTTAGTTTCGGAAACCCCTCCGAGAGCGGGTATGTCTGCTTATACCTGAGTGGTCTGTCCATATTTTACTCATATTTTTGACACACTTATGGCAAGATTCAGTTCAGCAAGTCCACAACCCTATGCGGTAGTTGTCCGAATAGATGGATAGGTGTGTCTAAATCTCCTCCCTCCCTTTGGTTGAGTTTACTGACTGACCAAAAACTTTAGATAGTTCTTGGCTGTTATTTTCTCCCGCAGGCTTCATTTATTTCTTCGCGTCTGGCAACACTTTGAAAAAAGACAGCTTCTTTTGCGTATTCTTTTCGAATCCACGATGGATCAGGCGCCGTCTCGCTCTCCGATAATGTTTCGAGGCAGCCGTGACGGCTGATAGGAGTAAAATCAAAATGGCATCAAGAATTTGAGGGATTTACTTTTCAATATGCGCACTTGCGCGGAAAATATTGTTCAAATTAAAAAAAATGCACAGACATAAGGAAGCCCGCCTTATGTCACCGTTTTGCCGCCTTCGTAAGAGAGGATGAAGAAACCCTGAGTGTTTTATGCGCCGGCCAAACGTTGCCTTAAGTCTGCAATGCCTAACGTTTGGTGAGGTGCAAAAGGTTGGTGAAAAGTTATGCGTATACTTGCTGTAGATGACGATCCGAGTATCCTGGAGTTGCTAGATAGAGTTCTGGACGCGTTCGGTTATAAAGATGTCGTCACCGCCAGAAGTGGGCGGGAGGCCATTGAAATACTGTCGAGACCTAACGAAGCGTTTGACTGCTTGCTACTGGATGTGCAGATGCCGCAAATGAACGGCATTACTCTTTGCGAAGAAGTGCGAAAACTACCAGAACACACGTACACGCCCATTATCATGGTGACCGCCATGGTGCAAAAAGAGTACATCGACGAGGCATTCGGAGTTGGGGCCACAGACTACGTTACAAAGCCTTTTGAGTTCTCTGATCTGAAGCAGAGGTTGTCCGACGCGTATAGGATGGCAGCGGAACGCAGAGCCGCAATCGAGGTGCTCGAAGCTGAAGCGGATTTTGAGTTGTGTTTTGACAATAGTCCGGACGTTCGCTTAAGTGATCCACAATGTTTCGGAGAATTGCCCGGATTCATTGGGTTAGCTGAATTTGAGAACTACGTAATTCAGCTTTCAACTATGCACTCCATGGCTGCAAAACTTGTGGCGGTTAAATGCACAGGCGCTGAACAAATCTATAAGACGAGCACGGTCAGTGAATTCCGTAGTGCCATGACTTTAGCTGGCACAGCAGTTCTGTCAGCTAATCAGGAAGGGCGTAAAGTGGCGACCTATTGGGGGAATGGCGTGTTCTTGGTGATCTACGACAATCAAATTGACTTGAGAGTGGACCAGTTGGGTGCTCCGCTTCCGGAAGCATTGAAAGATATTTCCGGTGATGCCACTTCAGGCCGGCCAATTGGCTTCCAGGTGAGCGAAGAAGTTATGCTAAAAGCCAAAACCAAGATGGAGGCGTTGTTCTTGATAGACAAGGCCGTCGAAATGGCTGAAATGTCGGAGGGTCGAGCGGCGAATATCGGTTGAAAAACTGCACACATGGATGGTGATTATGACCAGATACTGGTGGAAAGAGCACGTTAAAACGCCCTAAGTTTTTTGGGGGGGGAAGTAAAGCTACGCGCTCATTCATAGGGCGGTCAAACTGTGTGCATTTGCCCTACTTTGTTCGATCCTAGCGCCCATCCGGCGGCAACAATTCGGAGAAAGAACCCGTCAGCCTTTTCTCGGGGTCCGACTTGATGCGAGATCTGGTATCCCCGCCTTTCTTTCATTCCCTGAATAGTAAACTCTTATCTTTCTATGGCTTCACACCCAAGATGCGCTCATTTGTTTCTGCGCCTTGCTCTGTAAACCCAAGCGAAGTGGGTTGGGCCGCTGACGGCAATTCCTCCAATTTGGTCCTTCGGTTTGCCGCGTGACCATTACCAATATTTGGGGCTTCCTCAGGTTCTCAAATAATCCCAAGAGTTCTGCGGAATTTTCGAACTCTCCAACTTCTTGGCACAGTTTTGTATGAGGGTTCAGTTTTGAGTGCAGCAGTTAAGGTATTGAAAAATATGAAATTAGTAAACGGCATTGGTATAGTAATTGCCCTGTTAATCGGGTCAGTATTTTTGGCTGTCGTATCGCCTGAGTTAGGTTTCGTCACGGGCTTATTGCTGTTGCTTGTGCCGGGGTTTGCGCTGATCAAGCCGCTGCCTAAGCTCAAGCTGGGCCATAGAGGTTTTAGCTTCGCTGTATTGTCCTTCGTGGGGATGCCAGCCACGTTCAGGTCACTTAGCATGGTAAACAAACAAGAGGAAGTTGAACCAGCGTTACTTAAACAAGACAACCCAGAGGCATACCTTCCCTCGCTAAAAGACAAGGACCAAGAACTCTGGATTTCCGAAATGGCGGATATCGGCCCGGAACGGTATACTGCCGAATTAGTTCGAATTGATAAAGAGTAGGAACTTCGCCATGCGGAGGCAGCGGCACGGTGTGAAGCAGAAAACCCTCTGCATGCGCAAAGCGTGTGCCATAACTATCTGGACGAAAAAACCTGAGCCGATTGACAGCCTCCACAACACACAATACCTCCTTACACAGCACACATTTGGGGAAACCTGATGGCTAAAGAAGGGCGTTTTGCTCATAAAAATATTGGGTCTGAGAAGCTAGTTCGAAATCGCCAGATGCTTCTCGACCGCACCATTATCCAGCTGAAATTAGCGATTTATCAGTGCATCCGCCGTTTAGAGATGCACCAGTTCGCGTTGGAATGCCCGCACCGCAATTTCCTATCTCGCCCACGTGGATCGGGATGTGTATGAGTGGGGCAAGACTATTTGGGAAGGGTAATATGTCTCAGTCCATCACCGTGTTCACAACGATGAAGAACGAAGGCCCGTATATGCTGGAATGGGTCGCGTTCCACAAAACACTCGGCATTGATCATTTTGTGATTTTCACCAACGACTGTGATGACGGAACGGACAAGATTGCTGCAAGATTGCAAGAGCTTGGCTTGGCCACTCATGTCAGCAATGAAGTGAAAGAAGGGGGCAATCCCCAGCACCAGATGCTGCGCCGCGCGCGCCGTCAGCCCAAGGTCAAGGAGGCCGATTGGCTGTTATGTCTGGATGTAGATGAATTCTGGAATATCCGCTGCGGCGACAACGGATTTCATGACCTGATTTCCGAGGTCGAACAAAAGGCAGGTCAACCGGTCGATGCGATATCTCTTGCGTGGAAGTTGTTTGGAAGTTCTGGAAACATCAGTTTCGAAGACAGACCGGTGACAGAGGTATTCTCGATGGGGGATCAAGAGTTCCCCTATCATTCAAGCCGCGCTTTTGGGCTGAAAACGCTGTTCCGAAACAATGGCAAGTTCACTCGGTTTGGTCCGCATCGCCCAAAGGGCTTTGACGAGGAGGTAGCGCCTGACATCGCTTGGTCAGATGCTGGCGGAAAGCTGTTTCCAGCCGATAAAGTCGGTTGGCGGGCGTGGCGCGGGTTCGACCATTCCTTGGGACGCATCCACCACTATTCAGTCCGGTCCATGGACGGGTTTCTTGTCAAGCGCGACCGGGGTAGAACAAACCACATCAAAGTAGATCAGGGGCAAGCTTATTGGCAGGACATGAATGCCAACAAAGAGTCCGACCAATCCATCTTGCCCGCCGCACGCCGCGCCGCACCTCTGCTCGCCGAACTGAAGGCGGATGAAGAGTTGAATGAATTGCACGCGCAGGCTTGCGACTGGCACCGCGCCAAAGTGTCCGAAATCAAGATGCGCCCGGAATGGGTAGAGTTTCGCGTCTGGCTCGCCGATAACCTGATCTGATCATCATGGCCGAAGACCTTTCGAAAGAGCAGCTGAAACCGGAACACCCTGATCGCAAGACAGGGTATGAGCGTATCCTGACGGATCCCGCTCCGCCTTGGTTTGTCGAACTGTACCCCGGCGGCGACGGCACTGGATTCTTTCAGAAACTGGAACGCCACTCGATCCTGTTCCATCAGCGCTACCCAAAGCGTCTGGTAGTCAGCTTCGACAATATCGCCAACGCCAATGACCTATCCTTCGCGCGCGAGCCGTGGGGCTGGAAATTCTTTCGCGACGAAGGGTGGTCCCACATGGGCGTCTTCGCGCGCACCAAAGCGTGGTATCGCGACCCCGAGATCATTTCCTATTTTGAAAACAAGGTCGCCGAGGGGTTCTTTGACCGGTTCGATCAGGTGGTTTTTGCAGGCGCATCGATGGGCGGCTTTGGGGCACTGACCTTTTCGGCGCATGTACCCGGCGCGCATGTGATCGCGTTCAACCCTCAGACAACACTGGATGAACGGCTGGTGCCTTGGGAAACCCGCTATAGGTTCGGCCGCGTACAGGATTGGGATCTGCCAATGAGCGATGCGGCTCAAACTGTTCAGACAGCTGGTAAGGCTTACGTCTTTTACGACCCATTCTTTGATCTGGACCGGCAGCAGGTTCAGCGTCTGCAGGGCGACAACGTGATGTTGCTCAAGACCTGGTTTTCAAACCATTTCGCGGCGCCTATGCTGCGCAAGCTGGATATCCTCAAGCCCGTGATGCTGGGGGCGATGGACGGCTCACTGGATACGGTCGGTTATTACAAGATGATGCGCGCCCGACGTCGCCTGCCTATGTATATTCGGGGGATTGAGGCCATCGGCGCCGAGCGGCACCCTGACTTGGCGGCAAAAGCCCGGCAGCGGTTCCGCCGACTGCGCCGGCAGGCCATGGCCGAGAAGGAAAGGGACGCCTCGTGAGCGCCGCCAAAGGTGTGTTTGTCGGCCAGCGCAAGGACCGCATGGGCGCGCGGTTGCTGATGATGCTGACCTGCATCCGGCTGGCCGAAGATTTCAACACGACCTACCGGGTGAATTGGTTCCCGCAAGGCGCGGACGCGCCCGAGCTGGACCACCCACAAGAGTTGTTCGCGCAGGACTGGATGGATGAACATTTCCTTACTCCCAAGGAGTTCGGAGCCCTTTCGCAGAATGCCTTGCCGATCTGGTCCTTCCAAAGCGACACGTCGCCCGACCGCCTGATTGCGCATCTCAACGCCGGACGGTCGGTGTTGGTCGAGGAAGGTTTCGAGGTGCTGGCCTTCCCGTGGGAGGACGTCGAGACCATCCGGCCAAGGTATCGCGACTTCATTCACCGGGTCGGGTTCACGGAAGAAATACGCGAAATTATGGATTACGCGGATGCCAGGCTGTCAGGGCAGGGCGTATCTGCCTATCACATCCGCCGCGGTGATATTTTGAATGGGTTGCCGTGGAAGCACACGACCTGGCCCGCAAAGATCGAACCCGAAGAACTGTATGAGGCACATCTGGCGAAGAACACCGATAAAGGGGCCATTATGTTCTCGGACCAGCCGGAACTGATTGCCCGGTTTCAGAAACAGTTTCCGCATCTATTGCAGATGTCAGACATTGCTGATGTCTCAGGCATGACGCGAGCAAAGCGGGATTTTCTTGAACTCTACACAATGTCGCGGGCGGATCTGGTAATTGCGCCTGCAGTTTCGGCATTTTCGATGGCGGCCTCACGGATTGCAGGACATCAAAGCAAGGTGTTTCGGGACGTTCTCTCAGAAGACGAACTCAATGCCGCTAACGAGAAAGTCGTTCAGAGACTGTCCAAAGGAGATACGGGGTTTCTAAATCCGTCCGAAGCTGCACACATTTACGCAAAAGCGACGTTTCATCTGTTTGATTTTCGCGCTGAGGATCGCACTGCATTGGCAACGGAGATTGGAAGCCAGATCCTTGAGGCCGGAGCGGACAATGCGTTCCTGCCAGTGTTACAGGCAATTAACCTTTTCTATTTGCGGCGAGGCGACGAAGCATTGCAGATGGCCGATCGGGCGTTGGGAGATATTAACCTCTGGCCCGAGGACCACGCGGTAGCGCGCGCGTTGAGGGCTGCGGTTCTGGGCTCTCAAAAAAAAAGGTGGATGGCGGCACGAGAATTCAGCTTGGCGTTTTGGGCCAAACCTCTGCGGCCGGATGTTACAATTTTTGGGTCGCGCCTGTTGTTCCGTGATCAACTTGCTTTCAGGGCACTGCCACCAATCGACTGGGCTGTTCAGAAATCAATTCGTAGATCTTGGTTCAATTTCAATGCACATGTTGCGCAACGGAAGGTTATTGCCCGCCGTCCGTGTAACTTTGATCTCATTCTTCTGGATTGGTCCGTTCTGTCTCTGGATGAGCGCGCGCGGCGTTTGAAAGGCAACAGAGAACGTCTTTTGGCGCTGCAAGATGGTCTTAAGACCATGAAGAACTTGTCACCAGATGCCCAGTTTTCCGAGGATAGCCCCGAGCACAAAAGTTTGACATCCGTGCTGCAGGTTCGTCTGGGCCGGATGCCAAATGAAAAGGCCATTGATGTTGCGCAATGGGTTTGTACACAACGTCCGGACAATCCTCTTTATCAGAAACGTCTGTCAGAACTATATGAAGCGGAAGGCGACAATTCGCGGGCGCGTTTGGCGATGGCGGATGCATTGGCCTGTGATCCCGGTAATCCGTTTCTGATTTTCGCGATGGGGTGTTTTCTGGACCGGATTGGCGCAGAAGAGCAGGCACATCAACAAATTATGGAAGCAGCCGACATCGACGACAATACAGCGGCAATACAGGGTGCTGCAGGGCAATTATTGCTTCGAAAGGGAGAAAAGGCCAAAGCCCGAAAATACCTGTCCCGGGCGCGTGACCTTTGCCCCAAACTCAAGCGGTTCTCGAACCAACTTAAACGGGCAGGTGGGTAATTGACCGGATTTCCCCTTGGTAGTTCCATTAATTCAACTTAATTTACCGGCAAATTCAGAATGATCCCGATTAGTTCCGGGCAAAAACAACGAACAGGGCAGTCAATCATGACCGATCAGGACCCTCGATATATCAGTGTCACTCCGATGAAGAACGAAGGCCCGTTCGTGCTAGAGTGGGTGGCCCATAACCGTGCGATTGGTATCGACCAGATGGTTGTGATGACCAATGACTGCACCGATGGCACCGATGCCTTGCTGCAACGGTTGGATGAAAAGGGCGTGCTGACGCATATCGACAACAATTCACGCCGCAAAACCAGCCCGCAAAAGCGTGCTTATAATACTTTCCTGAAGATGGAAGTCGCACGCCCGCAGGATTGGGTCGTGGTGATCGACGCCGATGAACATATCAACATCAAGACCGGGGATCATACGCTGCGGGCATTGACCGATGCCATCCCTAACGCCAAGACGATTTCAATGACATGGCGGTTGTTCGGAAACGCAGGTGTCGTGCGGTACGAAGACCGGTTTTTGTCGGATCAGTTCCGACAGGCCGCTCCGGAAAAGATCTACCGACCGCCGCAGGCTTGGGGCTTTAAGACCATGTTCCAGCGTGAGATCTGGGATGGCTTGGGCGTTCATCGTCCCAAAAAGCCGACAGTCGAAACCATTGAAGAGTGCCATTGGTACAACGGGTCGGGTCAGCTGATGCCTGAACGATATTATGACAGAAGCTGGCGATCCGCCCGTGACTCGGTCGGCTATGAGTTCGTGCAGGTCAACCACTATGCTCTGAAATCCTGCGAAAGTTATCTGGTCAAAAAGATGCGCGGTCGCGCTCACCATTTGGGGGAAAGCCTTGGCCTGGAATACTGGAACATGATGAACCAGAACGCTGAGATGAATACCTCGATCGATGTGGTTTTGGATCGCAAACGTGGTTTCTATTACGAAATGCTCTCTGACCCCGAGGTTGCGCGCCTTCATCATGCGTCTTGCGATCTTCACCGCCAACAGATCGCGCAATTGCGTGACCTGCCCGAGATGCAGGACCTCATGCAGCAGATGACCGCAGGTTTCACGGCCAGCCAGCAGGCATGACGCAGCACAGTTCGGGGACAGGAGCTAGGTAATGCTTTGGCTGCACATGGGAATGCCCAAAACTGGCACGACCGCCTTGCAGGGATTTCTGCGCCGGAAACATTCGGTCATGAACGAGATCGGCCTGCATTATATGGAAACCGGCCGGCGTCGGCTGGATGGCGGCACACGTCTGGCGATAAGTCACAACATCGTCGCCTTTCACATCAACCAGAGCGCTGATCCGATGGATCCGTTTCGGTCTGCCATGACCACTGAATACGATGCGCATGCAGATCAGACCTGTGTTGTTTCGTCCGAGATGTTCTATTCCTGCAATCTGAACCGGCTGGCCGAGGTTTTTGCTGATATCCCCTCGCGTGCATTGACGATCACCTACTATTGCCGCCGGTATTCCGATTTCTTCGAGGCGGATTACAAACAGCGGGCCAAGGCAGGGCGGCTGTCCAACGGCGGCACTGAATACATCCGCCAGCAACTTGATCTTATCCGCAACCACCCGGAACGGTTGAGCTTTTCTGCCAAAATCGCCGAAATCCGGACCGCCTTTCCCGGCGTCACCGTTGCTCCGCTTTTGTATGAACGCTCGGGCATGGTGCGGGGCAACGTCGTTGATGATTTCCTGTCGCGGATCGGTACGCCATTGGCGGAGGAGGTTTCAGCAGAAACCGTGTCCAACCCGTCGCAATCCCGCGCGGCGAGCGAAGCTTTTGGTGTCATCTCCCGTGCACTGGGGCGTAAGAAAAGTCGCCAGTTACGCCGAATTTTTGTCGATGATCCCGTCATGGTGCGCCGGAATGATGTTCTGGAACCCGATGAGCGCGCTTGGCTGGACGAATTCCTGGCCAAGCAGGATACCGCCTTTCAGCAAGAGTTCTTTCCCGACAGGCCTGAACTGTTCACCCCGACAAAACTAAGCGATGAGGACAAGATGTTCCGCCGGGATACGCCCGAAGAGTATGAGGCGTTGCGTAAAGCCTCTGAGATCGTGTTCCGTATGGCTTTGGACAGCTGATCGCTATTCCTGCACGACGATTTCCTGGCGCTGTTTTCCGGTCGTCTTGTCAAAAATCAGGATTCGGTTGCCATCGGTCACGACGGCGTACCAGTTGCTGCCGATCGTTACGGCCTGAGCTTTGGCACCATCCGGCAGTTCGATTTGATCGGGCAGGGTAGGGGTTCTGTCCGATAGTCGGATGACAATCAGTGCGAATGTCACTAGAACCCCGCCAATCATCACCGCGGTCAGCAGCATGACCATGCGCCGCAGCAAGCGAAGCTGAGGTGTTTCCTGCGGTTCTTGGGGTTCGGAAGGGACAGTCATGGGCACCCGCCAGATTGAATTTCAGATCGCGGCCGATCCGCCGCCACGCCTTGATAAGGCGCTTTCGCGGGATGTACCAGCGGATGAAAACCTGTCGCGCACCCGTCTGACCCGTCTTATCGAGAACGGTGAGGTGACAATCGACGGTGTCGAAGTCCGGGACCCCAAGGCCAAGGTGGCCGAAGGCGCCTCGGTGTCGATCTCCGTCGCCGAAGCAGAAGAAAGCCATATCGGTCCAGAAGATATCCCGCTGAACGTCGTCTATGAGGACGCGGACCTGATCGTCATCAACAAATCCGCAGGCATGGTCGTTCACCCTGCGCCGGGCTCGCCCAACGGAACGCTGGTCAATGCGTTGCTGCATCATTGTGGCGAGGACCTGTCAGGTGTGGGGGGCGTCAAACGCCCTGGCATCGTGCACCGCATCGACAAAGAGACCAGCGGCTTGCTGGTGGTCGCCAAGTCTGACGCGGCCCATCACGGTCTGGCGGCGCAGTTCGAGGCGCATAGCGTCGAACGCTATTACCGCGCGATTTGCTACGGCGTACCGGATGCGAATGATCCGCGACTGCGCGGCATCAAAGGTGTCAGCTTTGAACCGGGCAATATCATGCGGCTGACCACGCAATTGGCGCGGCACAAAAACGACCGGCAGAAACAAGCGGTTCTGTTCCACGGTGGTCGGCATGCGGTAACTCGTGCGCGGTTGGTCGAGACATTTGGCAACCCGGCAGGCATCGCGCTGATTGAATGTTGGCTGGAAACCGGCCGAACGCACCAGATCCGTGTCCATATGGCCCATGCCGGGCATGGGCTGGTTGGCGATCCGGTGTATGGGGGCAAGCGTAAGCTTGCGGCGAAAGCCTTCAATCCGGTCGCCGCCGAGGCTGTGCGCAGTTTTTCGCGACAGGCGCTGCATGCCGCAATTTTAGGCTTTGAGCACCCTGTGACAGGCGAAACCCTTCGGTTTGAGGCCGATTTGCCAAAAGATATGGAATTTCTGATTGAACAACTGCGCGCGCCGCTGACATAATACGCAAACATACGTGAGTAACGCGTTCTTAGCTTTCCTTTATCAATCGTTAATTTCAAACTGTTAACGGTACCTCTTGAATGGATCGGGACTTATTCCCATATCCCATGTTAACGAAATAAACATTTGTCGGAGGGACATGAATCATGGCAAATTACGCAAATCTCCCCGCGCCGACGCCCGAGGGCGGCCTGAACCGCTATATGCAGGAAATTCGCAAATTTCCGCTGCTTGAGCCGGAAGAAGAGTACATGCTCGCCAAGCGTTGGGTCGAAGAGCAAGACACTGAAGCTGCACATAAAATGGTCACGTCGCACCTGCGATTGGCGGCCAAGATTGCTATGGGCTATCGCGGCTACGGCCTGCCACAGGCCGAGGTGATTTCCGAGGCCAATGTGGGCCTGATGCAGGCGGTCAAAAAGTTTGATCCGGAAAAAGGTTTCCGTCTGGCGACCTATGCAATGTGGTGGATTCGTGCCTCGATCCAGGAATACGTTCTTCGGTCGTGGTCGATGGTCAAGCTGGGCACGACATCGGCGCAGAAAAAGCTGTTCTTTAACCTTCGCAAGGCTAAGGCCCGTATTGGTGCGCTGGAAGAAGGCGACCTGCGTCCTGAAAACGTCAAGCGGATTGCTACTGATCTAGGCGTGACCGAAGCTGAAGTCATCAGCATGAACCGCCGGATGTCTGGTGGTGATGCCTCGCTGAACGCGACCGTCGGGTCCGAGGGCGAAGGCACCATGCAATGGCAGGACTGGCTTGAGGACGAGGATGCCGATCAGGCCGGCGATTACGAAGCCCGCGACGAGCTTGACGCCCGCCGCGAGCTTCTGGCGGCTGCGCTGGATGTCCTGAATGACCGGGAAAAGGACATCCTGACTCAGCGCCGTCTGATGGATCAGCCCGTCACGCTGGAAGAGCTCAGCACGCAGTACAATGTCAGCCGCGAGCGTATTCGTCAGATCGAGGTTCGTGCCTTCGAGAAGCTGCAGAAAAAGATGCGCGAACTGGCTCGTGAAAAGGGCATGCTGGGTACTGTCTGACCCAATTGGTTCAGCCCGCCGTTGTGGCGGGCTGAACTTCTTTAGGCGAAAATAAAGCTGTCTTCGGTCAGATGTCCGGCTCCAACGCCCGTAAGGACAATACTGTCCCCGTCCCCTAGTTCGATGGTGGTCTGGAAGAAGCCGCCGGAGATATCATCCTCGATATCTTCAAACCCGGCGATGCTTTCGTAGCCGGACAAGTCAATCTTGTCCTTTCCGACCCGGAAGTCGACGATCCAATCATCGCCATCCCCGTTTTCAATGACAAACATGTCTTTGCCACGTCCGCCGAACATGATGTCATCATCGGCTCCACCGTCGATCACATCGGCTCCTCTGCCGCCGAATATCGTATCTTCTCCTTCATCACCGCGCAGAATGTCTTTGCCACGACCGCCAAAGATCACATCATTGCCAGCGCCTCCAAGCGCGACATCATTGCCTCGGCCAGTATTGATGACATCATTTCCGCCACCGCCATGCACAAAGTCCTGACCGCGCCCGGTAAAATAGAACTCGTCCGAGTCGTCGCCGAGGATGAAATCGGTGTTCTTCTGACCCAGAATGTCCGTAACCGATACGGGCAGAAGGACTCCGTTTAGGGCGTGAATGATCCCGTTTGTGGCTTCAATATCGGTTTGGATGATACCCGGATCGGCGATGCCGTCATCTGCATCGCCCAAACTTGGTGGGTCGCTTTGAAGGTTCAACTCAACCGATGAACCCTGCAACGTTTCGATCTGGGCGCCGTCGCCCAGGCCGGCGACAGCAGCCAGGTCGAATTCCCCGTTCACCACATGATATTTCAGAACCTCTGTCAGCAGGGGGATGGGATCCCCTCCGCCCAACAGGGTCAGCGCCTTGACGATGTGCCCCAACGCGCCTGCTTCGTCCGAACCCGCATAGCCCAATGCCTGGGCAAGTCCGATAAAGGCGGCGTCGGTCGGGGCGAAAACCGTAAGGCTGGCCTCGGGGTCATCCAGTGCCCCAGCAAGGCCGGCGGCAACAACGGCCTCGCGCAAGATGTCAAAATCTCCGTTGTTGTCATCGAACGAGCCGACGGCTCCGCTCATCAACACGGTTCCTGTAATTGTCTCTGTCGGTGTTGGCATGTCTGGCAATCTCCCACCCAGTTGGTCACAACATCAATCCCGGGTGCTTTGAGCGGACAATGCCGATTACCCGGTGACATAGTTGCTACGGCGCAGACAATGAAACGGATCAAGAAATTCTCAGGTTTACGTGCACTGATGGACGGAAAACACCACGAAACCCCTGACTTTAAAGCGATTCCCTGATAGAGACGGCACAAGCTAACAAAGGATGAGGCGGCGGTATGCAGCAACCTGTTCAATGGGGCGTTCTTGGCGCCGCGAAATTCGCACGACAGTTCATGGCGCCGGCAATTCACGCGGCGGACGGGGCCCGGTTGGCAGGTCTCGCCACGTCGGACGCAGCCAAGGCTGAGCCGTTCCAGCAGTACTGCCCTGATCTGACGGTTTATGGCAGCTATGACGCCCTTTTGGCCGATCCCAAGATCGACGCGGTCTATATCCCGCTGCCCAACCATCTGCATGTCGAATGGAGCCTCAAGGCGCTGGACGCGGGTAAGCATGTTCTGTGTGAAAAGCCCATGGCCATGTCCGCGCCCGAGTTTGATGCGCTGATCGAAAGGAGGGATCAGACCGGTTTGCTGGCGGCCGAAGCCTACATGATTGTGCACCACCCGCAGTGGCATTTCGTTCGACAACTGATTGCGGATGGGGCCATTGGAAAGCTCGTGCATGTGACGGGCGCGTTCAGTTTTGACAACCGCGCAGACACCGGAAACATCCGTAACCGGGCCGAAACCGGGGGCGGTGGGTTGCGCGACATTGGCGTTTATGTAATCGGCAGCGCCCGGTTCGCCACCGGGCAAGAACCGGTCTCGGTACAATCTGCAATCCGCTGGGAAGACGGCATTGATGCCTTCACCGAAATACGCGCGCAATTCCCTGAATTCACCTATTCCAGCTACGTCTCGATCCGGATGCACCCGCATCAGGAAATGGTGTTCCATGGCGAGGGTGGCGTGATCCGCCTGACCGCGCCCTTCAACGCGCGTGTTTTTGGTGAGGCGCGGGTGGAACTGCACCGTCCGGGTCTTGAGGTTCAGGTCACGCGATTCCCGGGCGACGATCACTACAAGCTTCAGGTCGAGGCGTTTTGCCAGTCAGTCCGCGACGGGGCTGATTACCCATGCCCGCTGGAATTCTCGAAGGGTACGCAGGCAATGATTGACAGGGTGTTCGAGGGCGCAGTCGCCCTCTGACTTGCCACGCAGCGCTCGGCTGGACTAATCTGGCTGTCACCTGTTCAGGAGGGAGACCATGGCAGGCGGTTGGGCGCGTGATGGCGCGGTGAGCGAACAGATTGAAGCGTCCATTACGGACGAACTGGCCCGGATGCAGGCGCAAAAGCGGCCTGTCGGGGAAAGCCTGACCCATTGCGCCGAATGTGAAGAGCCGATTCCAGAAAAGCGACGGATCGCCATTCCCGGTGTTAAACTTTGCCTGGATTGCCAACAGGATCGGGACAGCTCATTCCAGGCGCGTGGCGGAATCAATCGGCGCGGTTCTAAAGACAGTCAGTTGAAGTAAGCGGGGCACAAGGATGCCCGACACCAAAGAGAAGCAGCCACTCTTGCAAAACGGGCTGGTTCTTGGGTTTCTTGCGGCTTTCCTGTGGGGCACGCACAGCGTCATAGTCCGCTACCTGACCAGCGATCTGGGAGGGCTGCAAATTGCGGTAACGCGCCTGTTCATCGCAGCTATCGCTATTTATTGCATGCTGCGCGTGATGCGGGTCGCTGTTTCGATCCGGTTGAATGACTGGAATTTTCGGCTGGCCGTTCTGTCCACCGTGGTCAACTACATCCTGTTCCATATCGGGCTTGAACATACCGGTGCAGCCAATGCCATGGTTCTTGAGAACACGGCGCCATTCTTTGTGCTGATCTTCTTGTATTTCTTTGCGGACACGCCCGTTACGCGCACAGACATACTTGCCACGGGGTTGGCGATTTTCGGCGTCTTCCTAACGGTTTATCAGGATTTCCAAGGCGGTGGAGAGCCCCTGTTCGGGGACTTGCTTGAAATTGGCGCAGGGCTAAGCTGGGCGGTTTTCCTAATCTCAAGCAGCCGGGCGATGCGAAATTCTGAAACGACCGGAGAACGTCTGAACTTCCTATTTGGGATATTCTTGTGCTCGGGTGTGCTATTGGTCCCGCTGGCCGCATTTTCACTACAAATACCAACAGCCAACGATGCCGTGTTCCTGATTTTGTTGGGGGTGCTGCCGACCGCTTTGGCCTACTACCTCTGGTACGAGGCCGCCGCGCGGGTCTCGACGTTGACTGCGACCTTGATGTTCGCCGCATCCGTGGTGTTTACGTTCATCAACTCAGCCCTGTTTCTGGGGGCCGCAATCACGCCGGTCGCGGCCCTAGGGGCTGTGTTGATTGTGGTCGCCATTTTCCTGACGACCAAAAGCCAGAAGTGACTAGTTTTCCATCGCTTCCAGCTCGTCGATAAAGCCGGAAATCATCGACAGACCCTTGTCCCAGAATTTGGGATCGCTTGCATCCAATCCGAACGGTGCCAGCAGTTCCTTGTGGTGTTTGGACCCACCAGCGCGCAACATTTCGAAATACTTGTCTTCGAACCCGTCCGCACCGCTTTCGTAGACCGAATATAGCGCGTTCACCAAACCGTCACCGAACGCATAAGCGTAGACGTAGAACGGTGAATGGACGAAGTGCGGGATATAGGCCCAGAAGGTCTCGTACCCATCCATGAATTCAAATGCGGGCCCAAGGCTTTCGGCCTGTACGCTCATCCACAAAGCGTTGATGTCATCCGGGGTCAGCTCACCCTCGCGGCGGGCCGCATGCAGCTTGCATTCAAAGTCGTAAAAGGCGATCTGACGTACGACCGTGTTGATCATATCCTCGACCTTGCCGGCCAGCAGCACTTTGCGCTGTTCTGGGGTTTCGGCCTTGTCCAACATCTTGCGGAAGGTCAGCATTTCACCAAAGACCGAAGCCGTCTCTGCCAACGTCAGTGGGGTAGAAGACAGCATCTCGCCCTGATCGGCCGCCAGAACCTGGTGGACGCCGTGCCCCAACTCATGCGCCAGTGTCATCACGTCGCGCGGTTTGCCCAGATAGTTGAGCATCACGTATGGATGAACCTCGGTGACGGTCGGATGCGCAAACGCGCCCGGAGCTTTACCGGGCTTCACGGCCGCGTCGATCCAGCCTTTCGAGAAGAAGGGCGCTGCAATCTCACCCATGCGGGGATCGAAGGCATTGTAGGCATCCATCACCGTCTTTTCCGCTTCATCCCAATCAACGATGCGGGTGTCTTCCATCGGCAGCGGAGCGTTACGATCCCAGACCTGCATGACATCCAGACCCAGCCATTTGCGTTTCAGCTCGTAGTAGCGATGGCTGAGCTTAGGGTAGGCGGCCACGACCGCCTCGCGCAGGGCTTCGACCACTTCGGGTTCCACGTCATTAGACAGGTGACGACCGGTCTGAGCGGTCGGCATGTTGCGCCAGCGGTCGACAATTTCCTTTTCCTTGGCCTGCGTGTTGTGGACGCGGGCAAAGGTCTTGATGTTGTCCTGAAACACATTGGCCAACTCGCGCGCGGCCGCTTCGCGTTTGGCGCGATCCTGTTCCGTCAGCAGGTTCAGGGTGCCTTCGATATTCAGCTCTTCGCCATCAACTGTGAAGGTCAGGCCAGCAATGGTCTCGTCGAACAACCGCTCCCACGCGTCGCCCACAACGCCGAGGTCGTGCAGGAATTTCTCAAGCTCGTCAGACAGTTGGTAGGGTTTCATCGCGCGGATTCGGCGGAAGACAGGCTCGTACCGCGCCAGATCGGCATTCACATCGAAATGCGCCTTCAGGACATCATCGTCGATGCGGTTGATCTCAAGCGTGAAGAACACCAGCGGGGTGGTGAAGATGGTGATCTTTTCCTGCATGTCGGACAGGAACTTGGCACGCTCGGCATCTGTGGTCAGCTGATAGTAGCGCAGGCCGGCAAACGACATGATGCGACCGGCGATTGAATTGATCTTCTCATTGCGCTCGACGCAGGTCAGCAGACCTGCAGCATCCAGATCAGCCAGCTTACCCTCGTAGTCTTCGGCAAACGAGGCGCATTCCTTTTCCAACCAGTCCAGATCGCGGGACAGTTCGGGCGCGTCCTCTGAGGTGTAGAGATCGGTCAGATCCCATTCCGGCAGGTTGCCCAGATTGCCGGCACCTCCGGCAGCATTTGCGTCTCGGACGGGAAAGGGAAGGTCGCGCATGGATCACCTCGATAATAGCTTTCGCCAACATCTAGGCGCGCGAGACGGGGATCACAAGCGGTGCGTGATCAGACTTCGGAAGACAGAACCGGTTCCGGCACCGCGTCAGTTTGCGCGGCTTTGAAATGAGCGGCCAACTGGTCAAAGACCGGCCCGCGCACGTCGGGCGCTTCCATCAGAACTTCGTGCTCGCCATCCGGGATTTCGACCAAAGTGCCACTCGGCCAGTTCGCCATGCGGGCGCGGATAGCCTTGCGATCGACAATCTGTTCATGGCTGCCCAGAAAGGTAAGACACGGCGTATCCGGTGCGGTCTGGTCCATCAACCATACGCATTCATCCAACGCTTCGCGCAGCCAGATTGTCGAAGGCGCGCCAAGCGCCAGCTCGGGCTGTGCAGCCAGTTGATCTTTCATCATCTGGAACATGTCCGGATCGCGGGTCAGTACATTACCCTCGAACGGTTGGGAGGCCACATAGCTTTCCAAGGATGTGGTCGGTGGTGTTTTTTCCCCCAACCCGATCCTAGGCCCCCAATAGGCTGTCAGACGGCTGAGCGGTTTCATGATCGGGGTAAAGAAAATGCCCCACATCGGCCCGGTAAAGGCACAGGCGGCAAAGCAGTTCTTTTCCAAAGCCGCGCGCATACCAATAGCCCCGCCCATGGAATGTCCGATCACGAACCAAGGCTTCGGCAGGTTCAGTTCGGTTGCCAGGTCCAGCGTGGCCTGAACGTCCTGTTGATAGTCCGTGAACTGCTCGACATGCCCGACGCGCGGGTCATCCAGTAGCCTGTCGGCCAGACCCTGACCGCGCCAGTCGACAGCCAGGAAGGCAAAGCCGCGGCCAGTGAATTCGGCCGCGCAATTGCCGTACTTCTCGATGTATTCGGTGCGGCCGGGGAACATCATCACCGTGCCGCAGGCATCGCCTTCGGGCGGCCAGTGGCCCACCCGAATGCGTGTGTTGTCCGCTGTGTTCAGCCAATGAGCCTGACCACCGGCGGGGACGCCGGCCATGTCTGCAAAGAAAGGGGCCGGCGACAGATCCATCAGGCCAGTGCCGATGCCAGTTGCATGGCAACGCCCATGTCACCATCTACGGTCAGCTTACCCGACATGAACGCGCCGGTAGGGTTCAACTCGCCGCTGAGGATCTGTTCGAACGTGTCTGCGTCCGCGCTCATGGTGACGTCCGTTTCTTCATCACTGACGCGCGCGCCGCTTGCGTCCAGAACGATCGAGCCCAGATCGGCGATGGCAAATTTTGCCGATGCGGTAAAATCGCCGCCCGACAGTTTTTCGTTCAACGCGGCTGCCGCTTTTTCCAGAGTGTCGCTCATGATTCTCCTCACTATGTTTGTGCGCCGGGAATGGACATCCGCGGGCGCAGCGCTACACTGAACGTTGTTATGAGCATTGCAAGCACCAATCTCAAAGGTATCGTCGCGGCAACAGCGCTTCTAGTCACGTTTTCCATTCCTTCTTTCGCCCAAACGGCGGATTCCAAGGATGAAGAACAGCTATTGTTGCAACTGTCGCAGGCAACCCCCGAACAGGCGATGACCATAGATCGTCAGCTCAAGGCGCTGTGGGCACAGTCTGGCTCGGCCTCGGCGGATCTGTTGCTTGAGCGCGGGCGCGAGGCATTAGAGGATGGCGACTCCCTGACCGCGATCCAGCATCTGACTGCGCTAACAGATCACGCGCCGCAATTCGCCGAAGCCTGGCACGTGCGGGCATCGGCCTTTTTTGGGATCGAACGTTTCGGTATGGCTGCGGCTGATCTGGAATACGCCCTGACGCTGAACCCCAACAACTACGAGGCTATCTACGGATTGGGACTGATTTTTGAGATCATCGATCGACCCGACAAAGCGCTGGACGCTTACGAGCGTGCTTTAGCTATACATCCCCATCACGAAGAAGTAACCAATGCCGTGAATCGACTGAAGCCCCGGGTCGAGGGCTCGGCCCTCTAATAAGCTGGGGCAGGGGGCAAAGGTGAGCGGGTCATCCCGAATCGTGGCCGTACTGGGCCCGACCAACACAGGTAAAACCCATTACGCGATCGAGCGGATGCTGGGGCACCGGACAGGTGTAATCGGCCTGCCGCTGCGTCTGCTGGCGCGCGAGGTCTATGACAAGATCGTCGCGATCCGCGGGCCGTCGGTCGTTGCCCTTGTCACGGGTGAAGAACGGATCGTTCCGCCGCGTGCTAAATACTGGGTCTGTACCGTTGAGGCGATGCCCGAAGGTATGGGCGCAGATTTTGTGGCCATCGACGAAATCCAGCTGTGCGCTGACCCCGAGCGCGGTCATGTATTTACTGATCGCCTGCTGCGGTCGCGAGGCACGAGTGAGACGTTGTTTCTGGGCGCTGACACCATGCGTGGGCCTATTGCAGCGCTGGTGCCAGAAGCGCAGTTTGTGCGCCGCGATCGCATGTCGCAACTGGTTTATTCCGGCTCGAAAAAGATCAGCCGCATGCCCGCGCGCAGTGCCATCGTCGGATTTTCGGTCGATAACGTCTATGCCATTGCCGAGCTTCTGCGCCGCCAAAAGGGTGGGGCAGCGGTGGTCATGGGTGCTCTTAGCCCGCGCACCCGGAATGCGCAGGTCGAGCTGTACCAGAATGGTGAGGTGGACTACCTCGTTGCAACCGACGCCATCGGTATGGGTTTGAACCTTGATGTGAACCACGTGGCGTTTTCGTCTCTGACCAAGTTTGACGGCCGGCGTATGCGGCTTCTGGCGCCCAATGAACTGGCCCAGATCGCAGGCCGGGCAGGGCGCGGGATGTCGGATGGCACCTTTGGCGTGACCGGTGAAGCCCCACCGCTGGACGACGGGGTGGCGCAGGCGATCATGGACAGCCGGTTCACGCCGATGAAAAAGCTGAATTGGCGAAATGCCGCTTTGCGATTTGGCTCGGTTGAGGCCCTTATCGACTCGCTTGAGGTTAGCCCTGACAGCGAACATCTGATCAAGGCCCGACCCGCAGACGACCTGAACGCACTGAAATCGCTGTCTCAGGATGCCGAGGTTATCGCCCGTGCCAGCGATGGCTCTTCCGTCCGATTGCTGTGGGATGTGTGCCGAATCCCCGATTTTCGCGGTATCAGCCACGCGGAGCACGCCAGCCTGCTTGAGGTGATCTATGGTCATCTGCATGAACGCGGCGCTATCCCTGACGAGTTCATGGCGCGGCAAATCCGCCGCATCGACAAAACAGATGGGGATATTGATGCACTGTCCAAAAGGTTGGCATATATTCGCACCTGGACATATGTTGCGCAACGAAACGGATGGGTGCGTGACGAATCACATTGGCGCGCGGAAACGCGCATTGTAGAAGACAGGCTGTCGGACGCTCTGCATGATCGTTTGACTCAGAGATTTGTGGACCGGCGCACGTCAGTGTTGTTGCGCCGGCTCAAACAGAAGGAGGCCCTTTTGGCCGAAGTAAATGACAAGGGTGAAGTGACCGTCGAAGGAGAATTCGTCGGTCGTCTGGAAGGGTTCCGGTTTACCCCGGACAAAAGCGCACAGGGAACCGAGGCGAAAGCTTTGAAATCGGCCTCTCTGCAAGCACTCGCACCGCAATTCCATCTGCGTGCAGACCGCTTCTACAACGCGCCCGATACCGAAATTGATTTTACCGATCAGGGTGGCCTGATGTGGGGCGAGTATGCTGTTGGCAAGTTGGTTGCCGGGGCAGAGCCTCTCAAGCCGATGGTCGAGGTTTTTGTGGATGAGGCCGCAGGCCCGGATGTCGAACAGAAAGTGCAGCGCCGTTTGCAGCACTTCATCGACCGCAAGGTTGCGGCGTTGTTCGAGCCGCTGCTGAACCTGTCGCGCGATGAAGAGTTGTCAGGTCTGGCCAAAGGGTTCGCCTTCCGCATGGTTGAAGGGCTGGGCGTTCTGCCCCGCGCAGGTGTTGCGCAAGAGGTCAAAGATCTGGATCAGGACGCCCGTGGAGCCCTGCGCAAGCACGGTATCCGGTTTGGTCAGTTCACAATCTTCATGCCGCTTCTGCTGAAACCCGCGCCTACGCGTTTGCGTCTGGTTCTTTGGGCGCTGGCCGGTGGATTGCAGGAATTCCCTGACGCGCCGCCTCCGGGTCTGGTCACTGTTCCGGTCGCCAAAGGTGCGCCCGAGGGCTACGATACCATGTGCGGTTACCGCGATGCCGGTGAGCGTTCGATCCGCATCGACATGCTGGAACGTCTGGCAGACATGCTGCGTGCCGAAGACAGCCGGGGTGGTTTCGAGGCCAAGCCCGATATGCTGTCGATCACCGGCATGACGCTTGAGCAGTTCGCGGATCTGATGCAAGGGCTGGGCTACAAGGCCGAGCGCGGTGAGCGAGAGAAGGTCAAAGCCGCACCGGTCGAGGTCGAAAAGCCCGCGACTGACGTTACGGAACAGCCTGCCGCCGAAGAAACCCCGGCGCCCGAGGCAGAAGGCGAAGAGGTCGTTGCGACCGCCGAGGCGCCAGCCGAGGCCACCGAAAGCACCGAGGCGGTAGCCGAGGCTCCGGCAACCGAACCCGCCTCAGATGAGACCGAAGTTGAGGTGTTCTACACTTTCACCTGGGGTCGTCAGCGTCCAGCCAATCGCGCTCCGCGTCGTGAACAGCGGCAAGGGCAGGGGCCGGGCAAAGGCAAACCGCGCGGCAAACCGCAGGATGGTCGCGGCAAACCGCAGGGCAAGAAGGGTGGCAAACCGCAAGGTGGCAAGACCTTCTCGTCCCGTCCACCCCGGAAGGAAAAGGCGATCGATCCCGATAACCCGTTTGCAGCAGCGCTTATGGGTTTGAAGGACGGCAACTGATCCGCGATGGCCGAGGCCAAGCTGCGGATCGACAAATGGTTGTGGCAGGCGCGGTTCTTCAAGACCCGCAGCCTGGCCGCCAAACAGGTCAGCGGCGGTCATGTCCGATTGAACGGAAACCGGGTTCTGAAGCCGGCACAGGCCATTGGGCCCGGTGACGTTCTGACCTTCCCCCAAGGCCGTATCGTGCGCGTAGTACGCGTCGAAGCACTGGGGGAAAGGCGTGGCCCGGCGTCCGAGGCACAAACGTTATACTTCGATATGACGGAAAAGAAGGACGTGCCTCCTAAGAATCCGGGATTTGAGGGAAAGGGTCGTCCAACAAAGAAAGATAGGCGCGCGCTTGATCTTTCTCGCCCCCGGGATGGTTGATCCTACCTTGAAGAGAAGGCCAGACTGAATTAGCTAGACGCCCAAACCGAGAATGGGAATCCCACAATGACCTATGTCGTCACCGAAAACTGCATTGGCTGCAAATACACCGACTGCGTCGAAGTGTGTCCGGTGGATTGTTTTTACGAAGGTGAGAACACATTGGTCATTCACCCGGACGAATGCATCGACTGTGGTGTGTGTGAACCCGAATGCCCTGCGGACGCCATTCGTCCCGACACTGAGCCTGGAATGGAGCAGTGGGTCGAGTTCAACCGAAAATTCTCGGAACAGTGGCCGGTTATCGTGACCAAGAAAGACCCCTTGCCTGAAGCGGAAGAGCGTGACGGCGAAGAGGGCAAAATGGAGAAGTATTTCTCCGAAGCACCCGGTGAAGGCGGTTAAGCGATTCGGTAACTGAACCGGGTGGTTTGAATAGCGGTCTTCTGCTGTATCGCTTTGAAAAGTCTGGGGTTTCTTCACCATTGTGGGGGGCGGACTTTCGGGTGTCGCAATTTTGTGATATACTCAGAAACTGAATGATGAATGAGATGGGGATGACTCCGTAAGTATGTACGCTTTGGAGTTCTGATTTTTTGACAAACTTACCGCCTGACCGGACCAGATGTTGGCACGGTTTGGGGTCTTTTGTTGTCTCTGCCTCTCTCTTGTAACCAAGGATGAACCTGTATGTCTAAGTCGAAAAAGCTTGAGTTCCGCCCGAACGATTATGTTGTCTACCCCGCCCATGGTGTGGGCCAGATCATCTCGATCGAAGAGCAGGAAGTCGCGGGATACTCGCTCGAGCTGTTCGTCATTTCTTTTGAAAAAGACAAGATGACCCTGCGGGTGCCGACCAACAAGGTTACCGAATCCGGCTTGCGGTCCCTCAGCTCACCTGACGTTATCAGCCAGGCGATGAGAACCCTGAAGGGTAAGGCCAAGGTGAAACGTGCGATGTGGTCGCGCCGGGCGCAAGAATATGAACAAAAGATCAATTCCGGTGATCTGATCTCGATCGCCGAGGTTGTGCGCGATCTGCACCGCACTGATGACCAGCGCGAGCAGAGCTATTCTGAACGTCAGCTGTACGAAGCCGCGCTGGAACGCCTGACCCGCGAAGTCGCGGCTGTGTCCGGCGCAGTGGAAGTATCGGCGGCTAAGCAGATTGATGAGGTTCTGACCTCGCGCGCGGCCGCGGCTGCCTGATCGCTTCTCCAGTCAATTTTCTGGCCGCTCCCGAAAGGGGGCGGCTTTTTCGTGTTGATGGCTTGGTGAAAGCTCAGTTTACGGCTAATTTTCCAGCAAGAAGAGGCGCGTAGACAGTGAACCTAAAACAGACAGTCAAATATCTATATATCGGCCACGACCCCATTTCCGTCTGGTTTCGCTATGGCTTGATCCTGTTTGATGCGATCACCATCGTTTTCTTTGTCGCCACAGCAAATGGCGAACACGGCACGGGATTCACCGTTGCCAGCCTGATCATTGGGTTCTTCATCGTGCTGGATTTTTCGGCGCGGATGTGGATTTCGAAAGATCGCTGGAAGCTGCTGCGCCAAGTCTACACGATGGCCGACATTGTAGTGATCGTTTCGCTGTTTCTTGATCTGTTTCTACCGTGGAATCTGGCGTTCCTGCGTATCTTACGAGCGCTACGTCTGATCCATTCCTATCACCTGCTAAGGGATCTGCGACGGGACAGCGATTTTTTCCGGACGCATGAGGACGCAGTGATCGCGGCGATCAACCTGTTGGTGTTTGTGTTCGCCACGTCCACCGCTGTTTTGGTGTTCTTCATCCCAGAAAACAGCCCGCACGCCTATATCGATGCGCTTTACTTCACCATGGCAACCCTGACGACCACCGGGTTCGGAGACATTACGCTGGCGACCCCGGGGGGCAAACTGTTTTCGGTCTTCATCATGATCGTCGGCGTGGCGTTGTTTGTCCGGTTGGCACAGGCAATTTTCATGCCGCAGAAAGTGCGTCACAAATGCTCCAACTGTGGCCTCTACCGTCATGACCCTGACGCAGTTCACTGCAAACACTGCGGCGAAACCCTGAGGATCGAAACAGGCGGGACGACTTAGAGCGTTGCAACCAATGCCATAAGGAACGCGAGTTCTGCCAGTTGTTGCGAGGCACCCAGAACATCGCCCGTTTGCCCTTTGATTTTGGTCTTGGCGACGAGTGCCAAGATTACAACGATCAGCGCGGAAAATACCGTTGCCATCAGCGCGCTTGGTCCAATCAGCAGCAGAGATAAGATGACCGCAAGGCCATAGCCGATCGCCGCTGTCTCGGTCTTTGTGCCGCCGACGGAATGGCTCAACCCGCTTTTTCTGGCATTGGGTAAAGCTGCCATGAGGATGGGCATGACTGCGCGTGAGATGATGCAGGCCGCCAGAATACCCGCATATGCGTTGGCCGACAGAAGCGCGGCGATCAGCGCGACGCGCAGCAGTTGGGTAAAGATCAGGGTTAGAACGCCGTAAGCACCGATATGGCTGTCCTTCATGATTTCCAGGCGGCGTTCGGTGGTGAACCCGCCCCAAAACCCGTCAACCGTGTCCGCAAGCCCGTCTTCATGCATCGCGCCAGTTGCGATCACCAGCACCGCCACAAGTATCACGGCGCTGGCGAACGCGGGCAGGCCGAATGCACCGGCCGCCCAACCGACGGTACAGGCCAACGCCCCAACGACCAGCCCCACCAGGGGAAAGGCCCAGGCCGCATTGGCCTGCCGCGCAAACAGATATTCCGGTAGGCGTGGCATCGGCAGACGCGTCAACAGGACCAGCGACAGCGGAAAATCCCACGCGGAAAACAGTTTGGTGTCGTTTTTGTTCACTCCCGCGCCTTTCGGGGTCTTGTTGGATCGGACGCTTCGGTTAAACACACAGGACCACTCTGATGCAACGAGGCTTTGGATGCTGCCGGAATTAAAAGACCTGAATACCCTTCGCGAGGCCCTGAGTAACGCTCCGGGACCGGATGGAAATGCGCTGCAAGGTGCTGCCGAGCGCAACGGACAACTGACTAAACCCCCCGGCGCATTGGGCCGGCTTGAGGATTTGGCAATTTGGTATGCGGGCTGGCGTGGGGATGCCCGGCCGCAGATCTCTGCCCCTCAGGTAATCGTATTTGCGGGCAATCATGGCGTCACAGCGCAAGGTGTATCCGCCTTTCCGCCGGAAGTGACCGTGCAGATGGTCATGAACTTTGAACATGGCGGTGCGGCGATCAATCAGCTGGCCAAAGCAGCGGGTGCGACCATGAATGTGCACGCGCTGGATCTGGATCGGCCCACGGCGGATTTCACCGCGGGCCCCGCGATGTCCGAAGAAGAATTGCTTGAGGCCCTGCGCGTGGGCTGGACCGCCGTGGACCACAATGCCGATTTGCTTGTGGTTGGAGAGATGGGTATCGGCAACACGACACCGGCGGCTGCCATCGCATGCGCTTTGTTCGGTGGCGACGCCGCAGACTGGACCGGGCGTGGCACTGGGGTAGACGATGCCGGTTTGGCTAACAAAACACGCGTCGTGGCTGAAGGCGTGGCCCTGCACGCCGGTTCCGGCGACGGACTGGAAATTTTGCGCCGTCTGGGCGGGCGTGAAATCGCGGCCATGGCCGGGGCCATCGCAGCTGCGCGCTCCTTGCATATCCCGGTCATTCTTGACGGCTTTATCTGCTCGGCGGCTGCGGCCTGTCTGGCAAACATGTCCGAGGGCGCATTGGATCACACGGTTGCTGGCCACCAAAGTGCCGAAGGCGCGCACGCAGCGGTATTGGCCAAGCTGGGCAAAGAGCCGCTGTTGAGCCTTGGATTGCGTTTGGGCGAAGGCTCGGGCGGGGCGCTGGCGATCAACATTCTCAAAAGCGCCGTCGCGTGCCATTCCGGAATGGCGACATTTGCCGAAGCAGGTGTTTCGGACGGTTGATCGAGCAGCCTGATCCGGCAAGACCGGGTCAGGCTGATTTCTTTGCGTGTTTCTCGGCCAGCTCCAACAGCTCGGTTTCCAGGTCTTTTTCAAGCTGCCGCGCCCGCTCGATGTACTTTTTGTTATCAGCGGTTGGCATTCCGGGAATCCACAGCTCTGCCAGATCACGCACAGAAGCACGGTCGTGGTGATAAAATGTCTGCTCGGCCTGCGCCGCTTCGTATTCGCTCAGACCTACGTTTTCTAGAACATAGCGGCCCGCTCGCAGTGACCCGTCGAACATCTCGCGGACAATGTCATTCGCTCCGGCCTGATACAACTGGTAGACATGGGTACGATCCCGTGCGCGGGCCACAATATGCAAATCCGGGCGTTGACGCCGGGCGAAGCCAACCAACCGCGTGACTTGCTTGGGATCATCCATCGCAGCGACCAGGACTGAAGCCTTTTCTAACCCGGCGGCACGCAACAGTTCTGGCCGCGTAGGGTCACCCAAAAACCCTTTGACGCCGAACCGGCGCATCAATTGGATTGTCTCGATATCGTGGTCCAGAACGACGGTTTTGAAGCCGCTGGCGCGAACAAGCCGGTTTACGATCTGACCAAAACGACCAATCCCGGCGATGATGACAGGGCCTTTCTCGTCGATTTCATCGGGTTCGACTTCCGCGGCGCCATCGCCCATACGGCGCGACATCAGATCATAGATGATGAACAACAGCGGCGTGATCAGCATTGTCAAGGCGATGATCATCAGCAGTTTTTGTGACAAATCCGGCGGGATGACGTTTTGCTGCGTTGAGAAAGCCAACAGCACAAAGCCGAACTCGCCCGCTTGGGCCAGACCCAATGTGAACAACCAGTGATCCCGACCACGCAACCGGAACGCGCGACCAACCAGAAACAGGATGATGCCTTTTGCCAAAATGACCAGCAACGCAAGACCGATCAGATCAAGCGGGTCGTTGAAAAAGTAACCGACATCAATCCCGGCGCCGACCGTGATGAAGAACAGGCCTAGGAACAGGCCCTTGAACGGCTCAAGGTCGCTTTCCATTTCGTGGCGGAATTCCGAACTGGCCAAAACAACACCCGCCAGAAACGCACCCAGAGCAGGGGAGAGCCCGACAAGCGTCATCAGGAAGGAAATTCCCACGACGATCATCAACGCCAGCGCCGTATACATTTCGCGCAACCGGGTTGCGTGGATGAAGCGGAACAGTGGGCGCGTCAGGTAGATACCGGCCAGAATGACAAAGGCAACCGCGCCGATGGTGACCAGCGTAACAGCCCAGCCAGGCAAACCTTCGACCAGTGACAAGCTGTGATGGCCCGCGTCATGGAGTGCGTCCGCGCCGCGGTCGATTGAGCCGTCGCTTTCGATATGAGGCATTGCAGGCAGCGCCAAAAGCGGCAGCATTGCCAGAATGGGAATGACGGCTATGTCCTGTGTCAACAGGACCGAAAACGTCGCTCGCCCGCCATTTGTCTGCATCAGACCCTTTTCCGAGAGGGTCTGTAAAACAATAGCGGTTGAGGACAGTGATAAGGTCAACCCGACGGCCAGGGCGACCGACCAGGGGTGATTTGCATACATGGCCACTGCAGCGATTACTGCGGTCGACAACAAGACTTGCAGGCCGCCTAGCCCAAGAAGCCGGTCTCGCATGTCCCACAAAGCGCGCGGCTCAAGCTCTAGCCCGATCAAGAACAGCATCATGACCACACCGAATTCCGCTACATGCTGCAGGCTTTCGGTTTCGGCCCCCACAAGCCCGAAGACAGGCCCGATGACGATGCCAGCGGCCAGATAACCCAGAACAGAACCCAACCCCAGACGTGCCGACAAGGGCACTGCAATCACGGCGGCAGCCAGATAGATCGAAGCCTGGTAAAGGAAATCGTCCATGTTTGTCCTCTCGGTCCGGTCAGGTGGGCAATGGCGCGTCGCGTTTAAGTTGGTCCATCACGATCTGGCTGTGCACCCGTGCCACTGCAGGATGCGGCAGTATCACCTGGTGAAGCAAGCGGTTGAGCGCGGAAAGATCGTCGCAATACACGTGCAGCAGGTAATCTGCCTCTCCGGTCATCGTCCAGGCGCTGGTGATTTCGGCGCAGGTGTCGACCATGCGGGCAAAACTTGCGGATTGTTCCGGGCCATGTGTGCCCAAATGCACCTGAATGAACCCTTGGACCTGCAGACCAAGTTTTAGGGGATCCAGCCGTGCCGCATATCCGGTGATATAGCCTTCGGCCTCAAGCCGCTGACGGCGTCGCCCGGCCTGGCTTGGTGACAGGTTCAGCATTTCACCCAATTGATGCGCGGTCAGATGTGCGTCCTTTTGCAAGGCAGACAGCAGACGCGTATCGGTGGAATCCAGCATATGCGGAATTTCTCCAAAATTTCCCAAGTTCATGCGTGATTTACGCATATGATCATAGTTTACACGAAAACTATGCGCAGAAACAGCGCTTGGTAAGGCGTATTTTGGAATCAGCAAAGAAATTCCTGTTTTTACGGAGACGCGCCATGGGTCCTTTCCCGCACAACGCCCCGAAATCTGTCATCAGCCCTGAAAATCCAGCCGGAACCGATGGGTTTGAATTTGTCGAATTCGCCCACCCTGAGCCGCAAGAACTGCGCGACCTTTTCGCCAAAATGGGGTTCGAGTTGGTCGGACACCACACGGACAAGCCACTGGTTGAGCTGTGGCAGCAGGGGGACGTGACCTACATCCTGAATGCCGACCCGGAGAGCTTTGCCGCTAAGTTCGTGGCAGAACACGGCCCCTGTGCCCCTGCGATGGGATGGCGTGTCGTGGACGCGCAGAAAGCCTATGAACACGCGGTGTCAAAAGGCGCTGAACCTTATGACGCGGCGGACAAGACCATGGAGGCCCCAGCGATCAAGGGTATTGGCGGTTCGCTGATCTATTTCATCGATCAGTATTATGAAACATCGCCTTACAATCAGGAATTCACCTGGAACAAACAGTCCAAACCGCGCGGCGATGGGTTCTATTACCTCGATCACCTGACGCACAACGTCTACAAGGGCAACATGGATAAGTGGTTCAAATTCTACGAGAGCCTGTTTAACTTCCGCGAAATCCGCTTTTTTGACATTCAGGGTAAATTCACTGGCCTGTTTAGCCGCGCGCTGACATCGCCTTGTGGTCGTATTCGTATTCCGATCAACGAAGACCGGGGCGAAACCGGGCAGATCGTATCATACCTCAAGAAGTACAAGGGTGAAGGTATTCAGCATATCGCAGTGGGTAGTGAAGATATTTACGCCTCGACCGATGCGATTGCGGAAAAGGGCCTGAAGTTTATGCCGGGTCCGAACCAGGCCTATTACGACATGTCTAAGGAACGTGTCGTGGATCATGATGAACCTCTGGACCGGATGATCAAGCACGGCATCCTGATCGATGGCGAGGGCGTGCTGGACGGTGGCGAGACCCGGATCTTGCTGCAAATCTTCTCAAAAACCGTGATCGGTCCGATCTTTTTCGAGTTCATTCAGCGCAAAGGCGATGATGGGTTTGGTGAAGGGAACTTTAAGGCCCTGTTCGAATCCATCGAACGCGAGCAGATCGAAAGCGGTGAAATTTCAGCTGCTTAACGGCGTAAAGTAATTCACCAAAGGGCGGTCGGGGATATCCCTCGACCGCCTTTGCTTTTTGAACCGTCAGCTTCGCGGCATTTTCAACGTCAGGTTTCTTCCGCGCTTTTGGTATCGCAATTCGCTGTCGCCAATGGCGATAACATTGCCGCCGTCCAGCCTGTCTCCGACTTTCAGTTTTTTGTACCGACCACTGGGCAACCGGACCAGCGCGCGCCGGTTGGCCGGGGTCCCGTAAACCCCAATCAAGTTCAGCTTGCGCAGATTGAGCGCATTGTCGATGGTCGCCTGCCGCGCCACCGAGGCGGTCGACGGGATTTTCGGTGCCACGGCCTTTGGTTGGAAAGAACCAGCTTCGTCCGAGCTTTGATCGACCGCTGCAGTCGATCCAAGATTGGCGGTGCTTGTGTTTGTACTGGCCGGGCGGGCAAGTCCGGCTGGTCGTGTTTTGGGGCGCGGAACGCGGACAACAGCCAAAGCCGTCGGCGTTTCGTCGATTTGAGGGCTGCTTTGCAGGGACTTGGGGCGCAGTTTCGGACGCAGAACCGCCAGTTCTTCGCGTGTGCGTCCGCCAAGTTGTTGCCGTTCAAAGCTTTCCAGCAAATTGGCGGGACGTGGATTTGGCCTTTTCTGCGCTAAGCGGGCTGTAGGATCTTCCTCAATCGGCTCTTGTTCGAACCGAACCGGAACTGCCGGGGGAACCTTGGCTGGTCGGCCAAGGTAAACGACCACTCCGTCGGGGTTCCGGGTTCCTTCGGCTGAAGGCGTGACGAGGCCGCGTTCGTCCAGTTCGTACTGGACTCCGGCCTGCGCGGGCAGGGCGTTTTGCTCAAACGGCAGGTCAGTTTCGAAGCTGCTGACGGGGGGCAGCGCCACCGCGTCCCGCGACAACTCAGTGCTGTCCAGGGATGCCAGATACAGGTCCTCTGCCGATTCCAGGATCGGATCGGGCAAAGGATCAGGGGCAAATATCTCGATGCCCACCTGTGACGGGATTTCTATGGGCTCAGCCTCTTGTCCCACCGGTTCAACCTGCGTCGGTGCCACATTCAGCGCTTCGAGGATTGCAGCATCGGTCGCGCTGAGATCAGCGGCGGTTTCTTCAACAGGTTCGGTTTGCTGCTCTTCCTCTGGCGCGGTTGCGGCCGCCTCAGGCTCGAATTCAAGCTCCGGATCGCCGTCAACCTCCTGTGTTTCGGCGATCTGCTCGTCAGGTGTGGGGTTTCGCACAGTTTCTTCAATCGAAACCGCCTCGGATACTGAGGGTTCGGTGTCGTCAGATCCGGTCAACGACCACACGGTCAGGGCAATACCGGCAACGAGAGCGGCTGCCGCAGCTGGAACGGCGTAGCGGTTGATTGGGTGTGTGGCTTTCGTTTCGGCAGCAATGTTCGCGTTGGGCGCTGAACGAAACTCTGGTGGGATCTCGGTATCAGCGATCGCGTGAATGGCAGGGCCATCATGTTCTTTGGCGGGTTCTTCGCCCTCACCGGGGTCCACCGCCGCGGTCGCATTGGGCGCGGAAGGAAGCTCCGTTTGGGGCTCGGTAAAAACGATTGCCCGATCGGCGGCAGCTTCATTTTCTTTTGCGGACTCTTCTACCTCAACCGTTTCCACAGCACCGGCCGTGACGGGGACTGAAGGAAACTCTGTCGGGGTCTCGGAATCTGCAATCGTGTCTGCGATAGGTCCTTCATCAGTTTTGGCAGAATCCTCAACCTCGAACGGTTCCGCAGCAATGACCGTGTCTGGGGCATCGATTTCGAACCGAGGTTCAGCCGGGTATTCCTGACCCTCGGTCGGGGTTGAATACTGTACCGGAACAAACCCGTGCTCGGCGGCAAATGTCCGGGCCTCATCCAAGGTTTGCCTGGCGACAGCGGCAATATGGGTTGTCGGACCGACGGTTGCGGTGTCGAAGGCGAGCTCATCCAGCGCATAGGGAGTTGCCTCGGTCAGTTCCGCCCGCACTTTTTCAGCGCTTTCCTCGGGGCTTAGGCCCTCTGTTGATACGGACAAAAATCGTACCTGATCCGCTGGTATCACCAGCTTGCAGTTCAGGTCGTTTTCAAGGGCAAAGCCCTGATCCCGCAATGCGATGATCTGCGTATTCAGGTCGGGCGCATCCAGAGCAACCTCGCCAATGCAGTACCAGTCACCATCCGAATGGTGGTGCAAGGATATTCCGGTCGAAGAAAAAGACAGCGCAAAGGCGGGTTTCATAATCCGGAAAAACCATAGTTGTCAGCATCTGTGCAAACGATCATTCGCCCGCAGAGCGACATTAAAGCAGGATCCCGCCGAGGGAAAGAAAAAGCCGGTCTTTCCCCTTGTTCGGCAGACCCCCGCCACCCCATGTTGGAAGAAAGAAAATTGGAGGGAAGACCTTGAATAAAATCGCTTTTCTAGCTGCAGTTCTGACGATGTCAGTTGCGGGCATGACCCATGCGGAAGAACGTCGCATCACCGTTGACGCGGCGGGAACCGTGCAGGCCGCGCCTGATATGGCGACTATTACTCTGGGCGTGACCAATGAAGACGGGCAGGCCTCAAACGCGATGAAGGCCACTTCGGAATCGGTGTCTCAGGTCCTGAGCCGGTTGCAGGAACTTGGGATCGAAACGCGTGATGTGCAGACCCGCGATGTGTCTTTGTCGCCGGTTTGGAACAACCGGAACAGCGCCAGCGGAGATCGACCCGAGATTTCCGGTTTTGTCGCCTCGAACCGAGTCGTAGTACGTGTGCGTGACCTGTCGCAGCTTGGTACGATCATGGACTCGGTTATCCAGGATGGAGCCAATGATTTTGGCGGGTTGAGCTTTGGCGTGCAGGATCCGAAACCGTTGCAAGCGCAGGCGCGGGCCAACGCTGTGGCCGAAGCGACCGCCAAGGCCGAGCAGTTGGCACAGGCGGCTAACGTGACACTCGGACCAGTTCAAGAGATCAGCGAACAGGTCGGTGGCGCGCGCGCCGTGGCCATGATGCGGGAATTCAGCGCTGCGGATGCAGGTGGTGTAGCGGTCGCAGGTGGCGAGGTGTCCGTTTCGGTCACCGTCACAATGGAATTCGAAATCTCTGAGTAACCTCAGATGCTTGCGCGGGCCTTCAAAGGTTGCCTTTGTTGGCCCGTCTGGTCAAAGTTGTCCGGCGAGAGCCAATCCTCAAAGGCGCTGCGGATGCGGGGCCATTCGCTGTCGAGGATGGAATACCACGCCGTATCCCGGTTGCGACCTTTGTAATGGGTGGCCTGTCGGAAAATACCTTCAAAGGTAAAGCCCAAACGCTCGGCCGCGCGACAGGACGGCGCGTTCAGCGCGTCGCACTTCCATTCGTAACGGCGATAGCCCAACTCATCGAACACGCGCCGCATCATCAGGAACATAGTCTCGGTCGATTGCGGGCTACGCTGCAATAAGGGTGAGAAGTGGATGTGTCCCACCTCGATCGCACCCGCCGCCGGGTCAATCCGCAGAAATGAAGCCATACCCACCGGCGTTTCGTTGCTATCCAGTACCGTGTGGAACATCGGATCGGAATCCATGCAGGTCTCACGGGTCCAATCCTCAAACTCGCGTTCGCCGTCGAACGGTCCATAGGCAAGGTAGGTCCAGTTGTGGCCATCCGTGTCGTTGGCAAACGCCCGGAACAACCCGGGCGCATGCCTGTTAACATCAAGCGGGACAACGGAACAATATCGGCCCTCCATCGGCGTGTAAGGTGGTGTAGGGCGAGGGAAATCGCCCGTTACCGGCAATCCGATGGGTTGGCCCAGATCATTGGTGTTGTGCCCGCTCATGGATCAGGCCGACGCTTTGGCCAGCGCCTGATCAAGATCGGCGATCAGGTCATCGGCGTCTTCGATACCAATGGACACCCGCACAACGCCGGGGCCAGCGCCTGCGGCCTCTTGCTGTTCCGGGGTCAGCTGCCGATGCGTGGTCGAGGCAGAGTGAATGATCAGCGACCTTGCATCACCCAAGTTGGCCACGTGGCTGAAAATCTCAAGCGCGTTGACCAGTTTGATGCACGCGTCATAGCCGCCCTTGACCGCGAAGGTGAACAGGGCTCCCGCGCCCTTCTTGTAATGCGTCTTCACCCGATCGTGGTACGGCGACGATGGCAGTCCGGCATAGGTGACATATTCCACGCGGTCATCCGCCTCGAGCCATGCGGCGATCTTTTGTGCGTTTTCGACGTGACGCTCCATCCGCAAAGACAGGGTCTCGATTCCCATCAGCGTATAGTGTGCCGCCTGCGGGTTCATGGTCATGCCCAGATCGCGCAGGCCAATGGCAATTCCGTGGAAAGTGAAGGCCAGCGGGCCGAAGGTCTCATGGAATTTAAGGCCGTGATACGCCTGCTCCGGCTCACTGAGAGAGGGGAACTTATCATTTGCTGACCAGTCGAATTTGCCCGAATCCACGATGCAGCCGCCGGTGACGGTGCCGTTGCCGGTCAGGTATTTGGTGGTCGAGTGCACGACCAGAGTCGCGCCGTGTTCGATCGGGCGGCACAGGTATGGCGTGGCCGAGGTGTTGTCGACGATCAGCGGAATGCCCGCAGCGTCAGACACATCCGCCAGCGCGCGGATGTCAGTGACATAGCCGCCGGGGTTGGCAATGGATTCGCAGAACACCGCACGGGTGTTTTCGTCGATTGCGTCTTTCACGGCGTCCAGGTCATCGGTGTCGACAAACTTGGCAGACCAGCCAAAGCGTTTGATGGTCTGGCTGAACTGCGTGACCGTGCCGCCATAGAGGCGCGTCGAGGCGACCACATTGCAGCCCGGACCCATCAGCGGGAACAGCGCCATTATCTGTGCTGCGTGACCTGACGAGCAGCAAACCGCGCCGACGCCGCCTTCCAGCGTGGCGACACGTTCCTGCAGAACGGCCACGGTGGGGTTGGTCAGGCGGGAATAGATGAAACCAACTTCTTGCAGGTTGAACAGGGCGGCCGCGTGATCCGCGTCGCGGAACACATAGGCTGTCGTCTGATAAATCGGTGTCTGACGCGCGCCAGTTGCAGGATCGGGTCGGGCGCCCGCGTGAATTTGAAGCGTATCAAAACCGTAGGTGGGGCCGTCAGACATCTTGGAAATCTCCTGTTGGAAAGTGCGTTGCTGAATCTCTAGGCGATTGGGCGCGCGCAGACAACATTCCTGTCAGCGCATCCAAAGACCATTCTTGCGTATCGTGTTGCGAATAACCTGCTCGCGTTTGGGAAGGTTCTCGCGGTCGAACATGTCCCTGATCTTGTGACCTTTGCGCTGCAGAACCAGCTTCTTGATCGGGTCATATCCCTTGAGGACCTTCTTGACCCGGTTTGGCGCAACCACGGTTTCCAGCACCGCGACAGCGTGATCGCTTTCACGGGCGTAGAGCAGGGGGAACAGGCGGTAATGACAGCTGACCGATCCGTCCAGAAGACCTGCGGGCAGGGCATCGCGACCGCCGCCGAACGAGTGGATAACCAGCGGCAGTGCAGCCTGATCCAGCCAGGGGTCAAAATTCTGTCCTGCCATCTCGGGGATTTCGCCGTCGCGGATCGTGCAGGCATAGTCCAGAAAGCGCTTTCCGAAGGTGTGAGGGCAGGAATGAAAGAAATACCCGGCATTGAAGTACAGATAGCGCCGCCAGTAATCCACCGGTTGGCTGGTATCCAGCGAGCTGTCGAAATCCAGTCCGAACCTTTGATAAAGCGCCTTCCAGATCCCATCCAGTCCAGGACCATACAAGGTTGGTTTGGGCCAGGTTCCTTCGACCCTTAGCGATGCGCCGGGGCGGTCAAAGTCGAAGGGGACGCTGGTCAGATCGCCGGTGATCAGTGTGTCACTGTCGAAAAACACAAAGGGCTCACCCTCGGGCATGGCCAGCAAAGCTTCGATCTTGTTGCCATAAGGGTAACTGGCGCCAAATACTTTGTTTTCGAACGGCAAGATCTCGGCATCCAGCTGACGGAGTGCTTTCAGCAGATCCTCGTTCTGGATGGTAGGGTCCTGCGGCCAGCGTGGACCGGGTTGTGGAACAGCCACGAACAGTCGACCGGAAAAATCAGGGCTGCTGTGCCGCAGCGAGGCGGCAAACAAAAGGGCTTCGTATTGCAGACGGTTGTTTTGCCCGATGATAACGATGTTGAATTTCGGGGCGCTGGCCTGCATCCGGTGACTTTCAGTACTTGTGGGTGCCGTGGTCCGGCGCTGCTCGGGTTTCTTGTCGGACGTACAGTATGCAGGCGCGCCCGTCAAAACCAGATGCGATGCGTGCAATTTGAAAAATGTCGGCGCAATCCCATGTTAGGGACACGTCCCCGTTCAGGAGTGCCCCCATGAGGATCAACGCAGATTTCACCAAACGTGTTGCAGTTCATTTCGACCAGAATGAATGGATCGCGTCACCCGCCGCCGGTGTCGAACGCAAGATGCTGGATCGCATCGGCGAGGAGGTTGCCCGCGCAACGACAATCGTCCGTTTCGCTCCGGGCAGCGCATTTTCGGCCCACACCCATGACGGGGGAGAAGAATACTTGGTTCTGGACGGCGTTTTTCAGGACGAAACCGGAGATTTCCCGGTCGGCAGTTATGTGAGAAACCCTCCGACCTCGTCGCACACACCTTCGGCTAAAGAGGGGGCGACGATCTTGGTGAAGCTGCATCAGTTTGACCCGGATGATCGGACAGAGGTACGCCGCTCGATCAATGGTCAGGGGAATACTCAACTGTTCAAAGACGCGCATGAGGATGTCCGCGTGTTCAATCTTGCGGCGGGCGAGGCGTTGGATCTGGACGCGTCGCACGGAATGGAGCTGTTTGTGATCGAAGGCTCGCTGAGGGAATCTGACGAGGATTTCACGACCTGGGACTGGCTGAGGTTGCCTCCGGGCGCGCGATCTACCGCCGTGGCGGGTGCTTCGGGAGCGCGTGTTTGGACGAAAACAGGGCATTTGGCTCAGATGGTCTGATACGTTCGCTGCAAGAAAAACAGGCAGAAACAAAGGAAAACCGGGTCGATTGGTCCGGTTTTTTCATTTTTTGACCATTTGGCAAATTTTACCATTTGATAAAAAATTACTTTGTGGCAAGCTGAGGCCACAACAAACATATCTACAGGGAGTAGAGTGATGGCACAGGGCCAGATTGCCCCCGGCATTGTCTCCGGGCGGCTGTCCAGCGATGAGCTGACCTCGAATTTCACGGATTTGCATCCGCCACTGGCCCCCCATGAGGCCGCCGTGGCAGCGGATCGGTGCTATTTTTGTTACGACGCACCATGCGTCACAGCCTGTCCGACAGACATCGACATTCCGCTGTTCATGCGCCAGATTCAGGCTGGTCAGCCCGAAGCGGCGGGTGAGACCATTTTGGCGCAGAACATTCTGGGCGGCATGTGCGCCCGCGTTTGCCCGACTGAAACGCTGTGCGAAGAAGTCTGCGTGCGTGAAACCGCCGAAGGTTCACCGGTCGAAATCGGAAGGCTGCAGCGTTACGCGACGGACAGTGTGATGGTTGGCGGGAGTCATCCGTTCCAACGGGCCGCACCAACCGGCAAAACGGTTGCCGTAATCGGGGCAGGGCCTGCGGGTTTGGCCTGTGCGCACCGGCTGGCCATGTTTGGGCATGACGTGGTGATCCACGAAAGCCGCCCCAAACCGGGTGGGCTGAACGAATACGGGATCGCAGCGTATAAATCGACCAACGATTTTGCTCAGGCCGAAGTCGACTGGCTGCTGAAAATCGGCGGAATCTCGATTGAGACCGGTTCAGTTCTGGGCGAGGGGATCTCGCTGAAAGGGCTAGCCGAGAACTATGATGCAGTGTTTCTGTCTATTGGTCTTGCCGGGGTGAATGCCTTGCGCGCCGACGGGGTGGAAAAAGATGGTGTTCGCTTTGCAGTGGATTTCATTTCGGACGTGCGTCAGGCCTCTGATCTGGTTGATTTGCCCGTGGGTCGCAACGTGGTCGTCATCGGCGGCGGCATGACTGCAGTGGACGCTGCGGTGAAGTCGAAACTGTTGGGTGCCGAACATGTCACCATTGCCTATCGCCGTGGACGCGACGCAATGGGGGCCAGCCGGTACGAACAGGACCTCGCAGCCTCGCACGGCGTCAAGATCATGACCAATGTGCAACCTGTGGCCATCCATGGAAACGGGGCCGCGGTCGAGATCGAGTTGGAGTATACTGCCAGCCACGACGGTCAGCTTTCGGGCACCGGGGAAATGATCCGCTTGCCTGCAGATCAGGTCCTCAAGGCCATTGGCCAAAAGCTGGACGGCGCGCCGGAAGGGCTGAAGCTCGACGGCAACAAGATTGCTGTGTCTGGTGCCGGGCGTACCTCGATGGCGGGTGTCTGGGCTGGGGGCGACTGTGCGGCGGGAGGCGAAGACCTGACCGTGACCGCAGTGGCCGAGGGCCGTGATGCCGCGATGGACATCCACGCAACTCTGGTTTCGTGATAGGGTGGGGTATTCACCCCATTCCTTTCGCTGCTGAGGTATTCCCATGTCCCAGATCGAACAAGCCGTTGCCCTACACTATACCACCGGAGCCTTGACTGACCGCGTTCGCGCGGCGCTTGAGGCCAGTGGGATTGACCCGGACGCGGCCACTGTGGCCGATCTGAAGGCGGGGGATGAGTTCCACACCGGCGGCGTTCTGGCGACAGACAACCTGTTTGCGCAATTGTCACCGACCCACGCGACCCGTGTGCTGGATGTTGGCTGCGGCATCGGTGGGACGTCGCGGTACATCGTGGATCGTTATGACTCAACGGTGACCGGGGTCGACCTGACACCGGAGTTTGTCGAAACGGCCACGGCTTTGAGTCAGATTGTCGGTCATTCCGAAAAGACGAGTTTTCTGGTGGGCAGCGCACTGGACATGCCTGTGCCGGATGCAGGCTTCGATCTTGCTGTCATGATGCATGTCGGGATGAACATCGAAAACAAGGCTGGCCTTTTCACGGAAGTGTCGCGCGCGCTGGCCTGGGATGGGACCTTTGCCCTGTTTGATGTGATGGGTGGGGAAGTTGCCGAGCCACTGGCCTATCCTTTGCCATGGTCGATTGTCGCCGAGACATCTTTTGTTGATGCGCCAGAGGTTTACAAAGACGCCGCCGCAGCGGCGGGCTTCGAATTGGTCACCGAGACGGACCGGACCGACTTCGCGCTGAGCTTTTTCGAAGAGGTGTTTGCGCGCATCGCCGAAAGCGGCCCGCCGCCCTTGGGCATCCACCTGATGATGGGCGAGACGGCGCCTGAAAAGTTTCAAAACTACGTCACGAACCTCAAGGCCGGGCGCATTCGTCCGACCGAAATGATATTCAAGAAAACCGGCTGAGCCGGGAAGGGAGAAGCCATGGCCGATCTGACAACAAACTTTCTGGGCATTTCCAGCCCCAATCCTTACTGGCTCGCCTCGGCGCCGCCGACAGACAAGGAATACAATGTGCGCCGCGCATTCGAGGCCGGGTGGGGCGGTGTCGTCTGGAAAACGCTCGGGTCCGAGGGGCCGCCGGTCGTAAACGTGAACGGGCCGCGCTACGGCGCGATCTATGGCGCGGATCGCCGCCTGTTGGGTCTCAACAACATCGAACTGATCACCGACCGCCCGCTTGAGGTGAACCTTGAAGAAATGGCCCGGGTTAAGGCGGACTATCCAGATCGCGCGCTGATCGCGTCGATCATGGTGCCCTGCGAGGAAGAGGCCTGGAAAGCAATCCTGCCGCGTGTCGAAGAAACCGGCGCGGACGGGATCGAGCTGAACTTTGGCTGCCCGCACGGGATGAGCGAGCGTGGCATGGGCGCAGCCGTAGGGCAGGTGCCGGAATATATCGAGATGGTCACCCGCTGGTGCAAGAAATACTATGACCGGCCCGTGATCGTGAAGCTGACGCCAAACATCACTGATGTTCGCAAGCCTGCCGAGGCGGCGAAAAACGGTGGCGCGGATGCGGTGTCACTGATCAACACGATCAATTCGATCACCAGCGTTGATTTGGACACGTTCAGCCCGGAACCATCGATTAATGGCAAGGGCAGCCACGGTGGGTATTGTGGCCCGGCGGTCAAGCCAATTGCCCTGTCGATGGTATCCGAGATCGCCCGCGCCGAAGCCACCCATGGCTTGCCGATTTCCGGCATTGGCGGCGTGACCACATGGCGCGATGCGGCAGAGTTCATGTCTCTGGGCTGTGGAAACGTCCAGGTGTGTACTGCAGCTATGACTTACGGCTTTAAGATCATCGACGAACTGACTGCAGGTCTGTCCAAGTGGATGGACGAAAAAGGGTACACAAACGTGTCCGAGTTTGTCGGTCGTGCCGTTCCGAACGTGACTGACTGGCAGTATCTGAACCTAAACTACGTGGCCAAGGCCAAGATCGATCAGGACCAGTGCATCAAATGCGGTCGCTGCTATGCCGCGTGCGAAGACACCAGCCACCAGGCGATTTCCATGTCCGATGATCGGGTATTCGAGGTCATGGATGACGAATGCGTCGCCTGTAACTTGTGCGTAGACGTGTGCCCAGTGGATGGATGTATCTCAATGGTGCCAATGGCCGCGGGCGAGGTTGATCCGCGTACAGGGCAGGAAGTTCAGCCGGAATATGCGAATTGGACGACCCATCCAAACAACCCGATGGCCAAAGCTGCCGAGTAATTTGGTTGCTAAAAACAAGAAGGGGCCCCAAAGCGTGGGCCCCTTACTAATTGTGCTGTTGACCACGTGGATGGCGGTTATTGCCCCAACTGAACAGTGTCTCCAAAGACCCGCAGCTTCATCTCGTTTCGCTAGATCAGGTAGGTCGACAAGATCGGCGCATAGCTGAGCAGTATTAACACAGCGGCCACTGCAATCAGGAACGGCCAAAGCGATTTCAGAATTGCTCCGGGGGTCGTGCCGCTCATGGATGAGGTGATATAGAGGCCGATCCCGACGGGTGGCGTAAGCAGGCCAAGAACAAGGTTCAGGCATACAACAACTCCGAACTGGTAGGGGCTGATGTCGTAGGATCCAGTGGCAATCGGTAACAAAATAGGGGTGATCAGGATGATGGCGGCGATCCCGTCGATCACCATCCCTACCAACAGCAGGGCGGCATTTACGATCAGCAGAAACATGAACGGGTTGGATGTGATGGATGTGATCAACCCGGCGAGCTGCTGCGGTATTTCCTCGTAGATGATGACCCAGCCAAATACGCTGGCCGCGGCGATCATGAACAGGATCATCGACGCATTTGCGGCTGTTCGTTTGAACATCTCGCCCAGATTCTGCGGCTTCAGATCTCCGTAAATCAGCCACCCGACCAGAAATGCGATTAGCGAAGCGATGGCGGCGGATTCCGTTGGCGTTGCAATGCCAAACAAAATGCCGCCGATGATCGAAACCGGGATCAGCATGGCGGGCAGGGCGGCGATCAGGGCTTGTACGGCATCTTTGCGGGACATCCAGACTCCCTTGGGGAATTGCTGAACACATCCAATTAACGTGATTACCAGTGCAAAAGCTCCGGCCAAAAGCAATCCGGGAATGATCCCGGCTATGAACATGTCGCCGATTGGTATCTGTGCCAGAACGCCGAAAATAACAAACATCATCGACGGCGGGATGACCGGCGCCAACAGGCCACCGGCGGCTGTTGTGGCAGCGGCGAAGCCCTTGCTGTATCCTTCTTCTTCCATCGCGGGGACCATGGCGCGCGACATAACGGCGATCTGCGCAGTGGCCGAGCCGATGATGGCGGCCATGAACATATTCGCCAGCAGGTTGATATAGGCCAGCCCACCCCGAAACCCGCCCACGAAAACGCGCGCCAAGGCGACCAGGCGGCGTGTCATGCCGCCTTCATTCATCAATTCTCCGGTCAGCATGAAGAGCGGGATAGCCAGCAGGCCGTAGTTTTCCAGCCCGCCAAACATCTTCTGGGCGAAACTGTCATAAAGAACCGTGTTCCCACTTTCCCAGATGTACCAGATCGCGGTGATCGCCAGTACGATGGCGACGGGGACCGACAAAAGCAGGGTCGCCAGAAAGACAATAGGACTCATGCCCGCAACCCTCGTTCAGGTCGCGCTACAAGATGCATTGTTGAATGCAGCGTGGCCCCCAAGGCAAATAGCCACATCACGAACCAAAACAGGAATTTTGGCAGCCCGAGTGTCGAGGTCGGCTCAGCATAAATGAAGTTGAACGTGTTGCCCTGAAAAGCCATTGCGTCGAACCCAGTGCGGGCGATGTCCAAAGGCAGAAACCAGCGCCAGCAGACCCACAGCATCGCGATTGCAAAAATGAAGACAACGACATCGACCGCTTTTTGGATGATTGCCCGGGCTTGAGGCGGAACCAGATCCACAAGGATCGTGATCGAGACCGAATTGCGGTGATGTAACGCCGCGGATGCGCCAAGGAATGTCATCCACACCATGGCATAGATTGCCAGTTCATCCACCCAGAACAAGGCGTTACCCGCAGTGCGCGTCACGACATTCAACAAGATCAATAGGGTGACGCAAACGGCCAGTGCTGCAGCACACCATAACTCAACCCACGCCCACGCTGCAGACAGCCGGTATAACATCGCCGATCCCCTATGGAAAAGGGCGCAGGATTGACCTGCGCCCTTTCCTTGAAACGTTCAACTTTATTTGGTTTCTGCCGCAGTCTCCCGCAGCGCGTCAAGGGACGAGGTTTTTTCAGACCAGATGCCGTTCCACTCCTCAATAGCGTCGCCAAAGAATGAGGCATCGACTTTCTTGTAGGCCTTGCCGGTTCCCTCGATCTGTTCCAGCCACTTCGCTTCGTTGGCAACGTAGGCGTCGATGGTGCTGTCGACGTGTTTTGCCATCAATTCACCGATCATTGCGCGGTCTTCTTCGGACAGTCCCGCCCAGACTTTGGCCGAGACCAGCCCGACCATCGGGAACATCATGTGGTCGGATTGAACGATCGTGTCGGCGTGATCGTAGTATTTTAGCACCCAGATCAGTTCAGCATCCATATCAATGGCATCGACCTGCCCATTGGCCAGCGCGTCATAGACCGCAGGCAGCGGCATCGGCGTCGGGGCAGCTCCGACCGCGTTGTAGAAATCGAGGATAGGCGTGAACGGCGTGATCCGCAGTTTCAGGCCCGACAGATCCTCTGCCGAAGACACATCGCCCCGGCTGACGATCTGGCGCAGCCCGGCCATACCGTAACCTAGGCCTACAACGCCAACCTGACCAGGCAGGGGTTCCAGCATCGATTTTGCGGCATCCGAACGCAGGATGCGCCCCGCGTGGCCGATATCATCCGCGAGATACGGCGCATAAAACGCACCCAGCTCAGGTGCGCGGTTCGACACTTCGGCCACGGTCATGAATGCCATGTCCAGCGCGCCGGTTTGCAATTGTTGCAGCATCTCTGCCTCGTTGCCCAACTGACGGGCAGGGAATACAGATACGGTATGGGCACCACCGCTGGCTTCGTTCAGCTCGGCCCCAAAGGACTCGGCCGCCTTGGTCCAGATATGCGGAGGTGGCGTGATCAGGCCCAGACGGAATTCATCTGCATGGGCAGCTAGCGATGTCACAGCAAGCGCTGCAGCCGAAGCGGCGATCTTAGCAAAATGTTTCATGTTCTTCCCTGTTGTTTGTTCATCTCAGAGTGTGACCCAGCCCTCTGGCGGCTCTTTTCCCGGATGCACGGTCTGGCAGTTCGGGCATGTTCTGTCTTCTTCTGATGAATAGAATTTTTCGTAGACCGGCGGCAAGTCCTTGACGATAGACTGCAATTGCATCTCGGCCCGATGAACGCGGGTGCCGCATTCAAAGCAATACCATTCGATCGCGTCCAGCTCGCCTGTTTGCCGTTTGGGTTCGATCACCAATCCGATTGAGCCTTCCTGCGGTCTTTGTGGTGAATGGCGCACATGCGGCGGCAGCAAGAAGATCTCACCTTCGCGGATCGGAACGTCATAGAATTCCTCTCCGTCATACAGCTTCAGCACCATGTCGCCTTCCAGCTGATAGAAGAACTCTTCGACAGGGTCGTCGTGGTAATCTGTCCGTTTGTTCGGCCCGCCAACAACGGTGACCATCAGGTCTGCGTCCTCCCAGACCTGTTGATTGCCGACCGGCGGTTTCAGCAGGTGACGGTGTTCGTCGATCCATTTCTGAAAGTTGAATGCACTTAACTTCGACATGTCCCACTCCCTGTTAGTAGAAGTTTGGCCGGTTTTTTCATAACCGCAAAGAAATTATCCGCATCTAGATATCCGATTTGCTTATATCGATGTGGCTATGGCTTCAGGCCGCTTTCCGCGAACCCTTTGCGGATGATCTCTTTTTCCGCCTCGGTCAGTTCCAGCATTGGGGGTCGCACACGCCCTCCGACCTGTCCCAGCAGCTCTTGCCAGTATTTTCCAAAAGCGGTGGGTTTGCCTGCAGGTTTGGTTCGCTTCATCGCGTCCCGAACCGGGTTCAGGCTGTCAAACACCTTGCGCGCCTCATCTGCTTTGCCGGCAAACGCCAGCCGCGTGTATTCGTTCATGCGCTGATCGTTCTTGGACTGGATCTGATAGGGCGGGGACGAGCATAGGTACAATTTCCAATCAAGCTCCAGAATATTGTCCAACCATTCATGTTCGGCCGAGGTTGAGACATGGATTTTGTCTCCAACCATATGGGTCAGTTTCACATACATCTCACGTGGGACTGAGTATTTGATCGCCACGATATTGGGCAGCTCTGCAATTCGCGCGCACTCCTCGGGCTGCATCAGGTAGCCGCTGTCAGGGTGGCTCCACATCGCGATCCCGATGTCCAGTTCATCGCAGAACCGTTTGTAGTACTGGTAGAGAACTTCGCCACGATCCTGAACGAAGCTCAGGACAGGCGCGTGCAGAACTATGTAATCAGCTCCGCAATCCTGCGCATGACGGGCCAGTTCCAGCGCGGTGTCCATGTTCTGGTCCGAGACCGAGACGATCACACCGGCCTTGCCCGCGCATTCATCGACCGCAATTTCAAAGTTGCGCTTGCGCTCATCAAGGCTCATCGAAAAAAACTCGCCCTGTTTCCCCGCAACGAACAGGCCCTGAATATCCAGATCGTCGATCCAGTGACGAATGTTTGACCTCAGGCCTGCCTCATTCAGTGACAAATCATCGTTGAACGGGTTCAGGGCCGCCGCCCAGATACCGGTCATGTGCGCGCGCGCATAGGCTTTTGCATCGTGTTTAGAGTAATTCATATCAGGCGGACCTTCTGGTTATGCTGCTATGAAAGCCCGATCATCTCTTCTGATCCAATGCGAAAGCTGGGAATTGGATATCAGAAATTAGAATATCCATAGAATATCAATTTAGGAATCTTTGGCTCTGGGTTAAGTTTGCCGCATGAAGATTGGATTGATTGGAAAAGGCGCGATCGCGCAGCATGTCTTGGATGCGATTCAGGCGCGAGGGCATCAGGTTCATGCGGTTCTGGTTCGCGCAAGCAGCGTTTCGCAGGATCCGGATTTATTTGTGAGCTCTGTAAAAGATCTCACTTCCAGAGCAGATCTGGTGATCGACTGCGCGGGCCATCACGCGTTGGCGGAGTACGGTCCTCAGGTTTTGTCCCGTGGAATTGATATGGTCACCGTATCCATCGGCGCATTGGCAGACCGGCAGGTCGCGGATGCACTGGAGTCCTCTGCTCGCGGCGGGGGGGGCAAGCTGCACCTGGCCAGTGGCGCCATCGGTGCGCTGGATTGTCTTGGTGCGGCTGCGACCGGCAAGTTGGACAAGGTTATCTATGTCGGGCGCAAGCCACCGCAGGGCTGGAAAGGTTCAATCGCTGAGGACAAGTTAGACCTCGCAAATCTCACCAAGCCGGAAACGCATTTCAATGGCACCGCTCGTGAGGCCGCGTTGAATTATCCCAAAAATGCAAACGTGGCGGCGGCAGTCGCTTTGGCTGGGCTAGGGTTCGACGACACGCAGGTTCAACTGATTGCGGACCCTTCAGCCAACGGCAACACTCACGAGATCGAGGCCCAAGGCGAATTCGGGCGGTTTCATTTCCAGATCAGCGGCAAGTCCCTGCCGGACAATCCACGCAGCTCGGCCTTGGCCGCGATGAGTGTGGTGGCAAAGCTCGAGCAGCTTCTGGACCCAATTGTGATCTGACCATGGTGGGACGTCACTCACGCATCGTCGATCGCGCCCTGACCCGGCTGAAACTGCGCCAACTGCGCCTGCTGGTTGCTGTGGGTGCGCATGGCAACATCCAGAACGCAGCACGCGAGCTGGGTATTTCTCAACCCGCAGCAACCAAGATGATTCAGGATCTGGAACTGGATTTTGAGGTCAAGCTGTTTAGCCGGACCAATCGGGGTGTGATTCCGACCGTGTTCGGAGAAACTTTGATACGTCACGGCAAGCTAATCTTTGCCCAGGTCTCGAACGCTGCGCAGGAACTGGATGACCTGAACGAAGGCAATGCAGGCCGCGTGGTGGTGGGCACTTTGTTGGCGGCCTCAACCAGCCTGCTGCCGGCCGCCATTGAAATCCTTTTGGCTGACCGCCCGAATGTGGCGATCAAGATCAACGAGGGCACGAACGAAGTCCTAATGCCGAGGTTGCTTTCGGGCGAAATCGACATGGTAGTCGGGCGGCTTCCCTCTCATAGGCACCGTGACAAGATCAGGCAGGAAAAGCTGTTTGAAGACCGCATTTTGGCGATTGTCGGCAATCAGCATCCTCTTGCGGGTCGCCCGGATGTTTCCTTCGCTCAGACCAAACCCTTTGGCTGGATCGTCCCGCCGCTGGAAACCACATTGCGGCGTCAGCTGGATCATTTCTTTGTTGGCCAGCAGCAATACGTTCCGCCCGTGACGATCGAATCCGTGTCCTACCTGACCAATCGCGCTTTGCTGCAGTCGCGCGATCTGATCGGGCTTATGCCGGCCGAGGTCGTGTCGCAGGACATCGCCCACGGCTACCTGTCGCCGCTGGACTGGGATGTCACATTTGGGCAGGGGCCGATTGGTGTCTCATTCCGGGCGGATGATGATCTTTCCCCCGCTGGTCGTGCATTTAAGGCAGCGCTGCATCAGGCGGTGAAACAAAAGTGAGGTCAGGTATTCGTCAAATTGATATCAGTATTCACCCAATTCACTTGAAGTAATGCCAGTCATTGCGTGATTTGAAATGGTCAAAGTCGGAGGCACCGGTTTCATGTATCCTGAGCTTAAGCTGTTTATTGCAGGCAAATGGCGCACAGCCAAACGGGACATACCGGTCGTGAATCCAGCGACCGAGGGCGAAATCGGGCGTCTTCCCTGCGCGTCAAAGCAGGATCTGGATGACGCCCTGGATGCGGCCGTCAAAGGTTTCCGACTATGGAGCCGCACCTCGCCGCGCGACCGTTCTGACACGATCTTGCGAGCCGCCGCGCTGATGCGTGAGCGTCAGGAAGAAATTGCCCAGGCCATCACTCTGGAACATGGCAAACCACTGAAACAGGCCCGTCTCGAAGTGATCCGAGGGGCCGAGTTCTTTGAATGGGACGCGGGCGAGGCGATGCGGACCTATGGGCGGGTCATCCCTGCGGCTCCGGGACACAAGTTTTCCGTTCATCACCAGCCTATCGGTGTCGTCGCGGCCTTTTCACCCTGGAACTTCCCGATGAGCCAACCAGCACGAAAAATTGCCGGAGCACTGGCTTCGGGCTGCTCGATCATACTGAAGGCGGCAGAAGAAACACCCGCCGGGGCAATACATATTGCAAAAGCCTTTGAAGATGCCGGTCTTCCTGCGGGCGTCCTGAACCTGGTGTTCGGAGAGCCGGAAGAAATCTCAGACCACCTCATCCCGCAGGATCCTGTAAGGCTTGTGGCTTTCACCGGCTCAACCGCTGTAGGGCGGCATCTGACTACCTTGGCCTCAGAACATATGACTTCGGTGCTGATGGAACTTGGTGGCCACGCGCCAGTAATTGTCTGCGAAGACACAGATGTGAAAGTGGCCGGGACCTCAAGCGCAGTTCGAAAAATGCGCAATGCCGGGCAGGTGTGCACATCGCCCACAAGGTTCTTTGTGCATGAAAGCATCTTTGAAGATTACGCCAAAGCTTTTGTTGAACGCGCTGCAGCAACTGTTGTCGGAAACGGAATGGACCAAAATGTGGAAATGGGGCCTCTGGCAAATGACCGGCGGGCGCCTGCACTGACCGAATTGGTGGAAGACGCCCGTGAAAAGGGTGCGACGGTTGCCACGGGTGGCGCCAAACATGGCGACAAAGGATATTTTTTTCAGCCCACCGTCCTGCTGAACGTGCCCGACAACGCCCGGATCATGCAGGAGGAACCTTTTGGTCCGGTGGCTGTGATCAATCCAGTGTCCTCACTGGATGACGCAATCGGCAAGGCAAACTCAGTGCCCTATGGGCTGGCCGGTTATGCATTTACAAATCGCGCAGACTATATTGATCGATTGATTGATGAGGTTGAGGTTGGTAACCTGTCGATCAACACGCTGGAGGCTTCCATGCCCGAAACCCCCTTTGGTGGGGTGAAATCCAGCGGTTATGGTCGCGAAGGCGGCACCGAGGGGCTGGACAACTACATGGTTGTCAAGAATGTGTGGCATTCCGCCAATATTACCTGAGAATAGGGACCGCCGAAAAAAGCGGTTCTTCTATGGCGTAAGAAGTTTCCGATACAGCGTGTCGATAAACGGTTCGGCCCCCTCAAAGGGATCTTCGTCACCCAGAATGGCACGGACCTGAACGTCGAAGTCGGCGTAATGCTGTGTCAGCGCCCAGATTGAAAAAATCAGGTGATGGGGGTGCAGGCGCGCGATTTTGCCCTGATCCATCCACTGTGTGAGTATTGCCGTCTTCTCATCCACCAGAGATTTTAGGTCGTGCGACAGAGATTCGTGGATGCGCGGAGCGCCTTGAACCAGCTCGTTTGCAAATAAGCGGCTTTCGCGCGGCAGATCTCGGCTCATTTCCAGCTTGCGGCGGATATAGGCGAGGATTTCTTCCATCGGATCGCCATCCGCGTCCAGATCATGCAGTGGGGCAAGCCAGACCTCCAGCAGGCCTGACAGCAGGGCTGTGTGGATCGCCTCTTTCGACGGGAAATAATACAACAGGTTCGGCTTGCTCAGCCCGGCCTCGGTGGCGATTTGATCGACGGTCGCCCCACGGAAACCATGCGCCGAAAACACGTTCAGCGCGGCCTCGAGAATCGCGGCGCGGTTCTTTTTCTGAATTCGGGTCGGGGCGCGGTCTTTGGGCATGTTTCCTGACTGTCTCTTTTTCCGCCAAGCGGGCACCAAATATGCCGAATTTTCCGGCGGCACCATGCAATTTCTTGACTGATGTCGAACCCGTGATAGCGTGAGTTTGACCAGATGGTCAAATCAAGACACCAAAAGCGAGCCAAATCGCAAGCAACAGGGAAGAACAAGATGGCAGCTCCGGCGCAAAACCTCAGGATCAATGGCGACAGACTTTGGGACAGCCTGATGGAAATGGCCAAGATCGGCCCCGGTGTTGCGGGCGGCAACAACCGCCAGACCCTGACGGATGAAGACGCAGAAGGGCGCGCTTTGTTCCAGAGTTGGTGCGAGGATGCTGGCTGCATCATGGGGTTGGACCAGATGGGCAACATGTTTGCTCGCCGTGAAGGAAGCGACCCCGAGGCGCTGCCCGTCTATGTCGGCTCGCACCTGGATACGCAGCCAACCGGTGGCAAGTATGATGGTGTTCTCGGGGTGCTTGGTGGGCTGGAGATCATTCGTACGCTCAACGATCTGGGGATCAAGACGAAGCATCCAATCATCGCGACCAATTGGACCAATGAAGAGGGCACTCGGTACGCACCGGCAATGCTGTCTTCGGGCGTGTTTGCAGGAATGCACACGCAGGACTGGGCCTATGACCGTGAAGATGCCGAGGGCAAGAAGTTCGGGGATGAATTGCAGCGTATTGGTTGGCGGGGCGACGAGGAAGTCGGTGCTCGGAAGATGCATGCCTTCTTTGAGTTGCATATCGAACAAGGCCCAATCCTTGAAGCCGAGGACAAGGATATCGGTGTTGTGACACACGGGCAGGGCCTGAGCTGGACCCAAGTCACCGTGACCGGCAAGGACGCTCATACCGGCTCGACTCCGATGCCAATGCGCAAGAACGCTGGGCTGGCGATGGCGCGCATTCTAGAGAAGGTAGACGAGATAGCGTGGTCCCACGCACCTCACGCTGTTGGCGCAGCTGGACACATCGATGTTTATCCAAACTCTCGTAACGTGATCCCCGGCAAGGCTGTGTTCACGGTCGATTTCCGTTCGCCCGAGCTGGATGTCATTACTGATATGGAAAACCGTCTGCGCGTGGCAGCTGAGGACATTGTCGATGAGATGGGCCTGCAGATCGAATTTGAAAAGGTTGGCGGGTTTGATCCGGTGAAATTTGACGATGGCTGCGTTGCAGCGGTTCGCGATGCGGCAGAGCGGCTGGGATACTCGCATACCGATATCATCTCGGGAGCAGGGCATGATGCCTGCTGGATCAACCGCGTGGCGCCGACTGCGATGGTCATGTGCCCGTGCGTTGACGGATTGAGTCACAACGAAGCCGAAGAGATCAGCAAGGAATGGGCCGCGGCAGGTGCGGATGTCTTGCTTCACGCCGTCGTCGAAACTGCAGAAATCGTTGAATAAAAGGGAATCGGCCTGACCGCCGGGTTCTCACATCAAAACAACATGAGGCGCAAAGCGCCCGCAGGGAGAAAAACATGTCTACTGTGATCAAGAACGGGACCGTCGTTACCGCCGATCTGTCCTACAAAGCAGATGTCAAAGTCGAGGACGGTGTTATCACTGAAATCGGTCTGGGTTTGAAGGGCGACAAGGAACTGGACGCCACGGGCTGCTACGTCATGCCCGGCGGGATCGATCCGCATACACATCTTGAGATGCCCTTCATGGGCACTTATTCCAGTGACGATTTCGAAAGTGGAACGCGGGCCGCTTTGGCGGGCGGCACCACGATGGTCGTCGATTTCGCACTGCCCAACCCGGGCGAAAGCCTGTTGGACGCGCTGAAGCGATGGGACAACAAATCCACCCGTGCAAACTGTGACTATTCCTTCCACATGGCCGTGACATGGTGGGGGGAGCAGGTGTTCGATGACATCAAGACGGTGATCGAGACGCGGGGGATCAACACGTTTAAGCACTTCATGGCCTACAAGGGCGCGTTGATGGTGAATGACGATGAGTTGTTCGCCTCGTTCAAGCGCCTGTCCGAACTGGGCGGTATAGCGATGGTGCATGCCGAGAATGGCGATGTGGTGGCTGAACTCAGCGCTAAGCTGCTGGCCGAGGGGAACAACGGCCCCGAGGCGCATGCCTATTCCCGCCCGCCGCAGGTTGAAGGTGAGGCGACCAACCGTGCGATCATGATCGCCGATATGGCGGGCGTGCCGCTTTATGTGGTGCATACGTCCTGCGAGGATGCGCATGAAGCGATCCGCCGGGCCAAAATGCAGGGCAAGCGCGTTTGGGGCGAACCTTTGATCCAGCACCTGACATTGGATGAAAGCGAGTACTTCCATCAAGATTGGGATCACGCCGCACGGAGGGTCATGAGCCCTCCGTTCCGGAATAAGCAGCACCAGGACAGCCTGTGGAACGGTCTACACTCGGGCACGCTGAGCGTTGTAGCGACAGACCATTGCGCCTTTACGACCGAGCAAAAGCGGTACGGTGTTGGCGACTTTACCAAAATCCCGAACGGCACGGGCGGATTGGAAGACCGGATGCCTATGCTGTGGACCTATGGGGTGAATACAGGCCGTCTGACGATGAATGAATTCGTCGCGGTGACGTCAACAAACATCGCCAAGATAATGAACTGCTATCCCAAAAAGGGCGCGATCCTTGTTGGGGCAGATGCGGATATCGTTGTGTGGGACCCTAAGAAATCAAAGACGATCAGCGCGGACACCCAGCAATCCTCGATTGATTACAACGTGTTTGAGGGGAAAGAGGTCAAAGGCCTGCCGCGCTTTACCCTGACGAGGGGGCATGTGGCTGTGCATGACGGCGAGATTCGCACGCAGGAAGGTCACGGTGATTTTGTCGCACGCGAACCTAATGGCCATGTGAACAAGGCGTTGAGCACCTGGAAAGAGCTGACCGCGCCTCGACCGATCGAGCGGTCGGGCATCCCCGCGACGGGCGTATGACGCGTGTGGGTCGCCTTTGTGGCGGCCCAAAATCAAATCTTTTCAAGGCTATGGAATGAATACTGAAAGCACTACCCAGCCTGTGATCGAGGCAAGGCAGCTGGATCTGACCTTCCAAACCAATGACGGACCGATTCACGCGTTGAAAGACGTCAACCTGACTGTCGGCAAGGGCGAATTCGTCAGTTTTATTGGCCCCTCGGGCTGCGGCAAAACTACCTTTTTGCGCTGTATCGCGGCATTGGAAACCCCAACGGGTGGAACCCTGACTGTCAATGGCATGACCCCGGACGAAGCGCGGCGGGACCGGGCTTATGGGTACGTGTTTCAGGCGGCGGGTCTGTATCCTTGGCGCACAATCGCTAAGAACATCAAGCTACCACTTGAGATCATGGGGTATTCGGCCGCTGAGCAAGATGAACGTGTGAGAAACGTTCTGGAACTAGTTGATCTTGAAGGATTTGGAGGCAAGTTTCCCTGGCAGTTGTCCGGAGGAATGCAGCAGCGGGCCAGTATCGCGCGCGCCTTGGCGTTTGACGCCGATATCCTGCTAATGGACGAACCCTTTGGGGCGCTGGATGAGATCGTGCGTGATCATCTGAATGAACAGCTTCTGGCGCTGTGGGCGCGGACGGAAAAGACCATCGGTTTCGTCACGCACTCAATCCCCGAGGCGGTCTATCTCAGCACCAAGATCGTCGTGATGAGCCCGCGCCCGGGTCGGATTACGGATGTGATCGACAGCCCTCTGCCGAAAGAGCGGCCGTTGGATATTCGCGACACGCCTGAGTTCATAGAAGTCGCTCATCGCGTGCGTGAGGGCCTGCGGGCGGGGCATACAGATGACTAGTGCAGGGATCAGAGCTGTCTGGGCTGTCCTTACTGTCGTGGGCGTTATTATCCTGTTCTGGTATGCCGCCAGCGTGCCAATGAACATCAAGGGTGTTCTGACGGAATTTGAACGCGCAGGGGAGGCGGTTGATCCGCCCAAGGCGGTTGATCGGCGCGACATGAGCGAGTTTGAGCTGGTATTCGACAATCCTTACGCCATCGATGAGACTTGGGACCAAGACCGACCACGCTTGCCCGCACCGCATCAGGTGGCTGAAGAGTTGTGGGAAACGACAGTCGAGAAGAAAATCACCTCGAAAAGATCATTGATCTATCATGCCTGGGTTACACTCAGTGCCACTATGCTGGGCTTTGCGATTGGCACGGGGTTGGGCATTCTGCTGGCCGTGGGGATTGTGCATAGCCGCGTGATGGACCTGTCTGTCATGCCCTGGGCCATCGTCAGCCAAACCATTCCCATCATCGCTCTGGCACCGATGATCATCGTGGTGCTGTATTCGATCGGCATTCAGGGGATCATCCCCAAAGCAATTATCTCGGCCTATCTGAGCTTTTTTCCTGTCGTTGTCGGTATGGTGAAGGGGCTGCGCAGTCCCGATGCAATGCAACTTGACCTGCTGCGCACCTATAATGCCAGCCGGTCTCAGGGGTTTTGGAAACTGCGTTTGCCGGCCTCGATGCCGTATCTGTTTACCTCATTGAAGATCGGTATCGCAGCGTCGCTGGTCGGGGCCATTGTGGGTGAGTTGCCGACGGGTGCCGTCGCCGGACTAGGCGCGCGGTTGCTGGCAGGCAGCTACTACGGCCAGACGGTTCAAATCTGGTCAGCCTTGTTTGCAGCGGCCATTCTGGCGGCCTGTCTGGTCGGGTTGCTTGGGGTTCTTGAACGCTCGGTGCTAAAGCGGATGGGGATGTCGCAATGATCCTGGTTTTCTTTGCAATCTTCCTGTGGCTTTTTGGGTGGTGGTTGAACAGCCGTCTCGCCAGCGGACCTCAGGCTGACAGCCGCGCAGTTCGGTTTTTGGCCCCGATGATTTTCGGTCTGACCATCATCGCTATGTGGGAGCTGGTGGTCCGGGGGCTCGACGTTCCCTTGGTCATTCTGCCAGCGCCGTCCGTCATTGCGGTGCGATTTGCCGACAGCCTTTCGATCCTTTGGGCCGACTTTGTGCAGACCATCATCAAGGGGGCGCTCAGCGGCTATCTGATAGGCTGTGGCGCTGCATTCCTGATGGCAATCGCTGTGGATCGCTGGGAATTCCTGCGACTTGGGTTGCTGCCCGTTGGGAACTTTGTCGCAGCGCTGCCAATTGTCGGGACCGCGCCCATTCTTGTGATGTGGTTCGGATTCGACTGGCATTCCAAGGCCGCCGTCGTTGTGGTGATGGTGTTCTTTCCCATGTTGGTCAACACAGTGGCCGGGTTGCGCGAGGCCACGGCCATGCAGCGTGACCTGATGGAGACCTATGCGGCGACGTATTGGCAGAGCTTCCTCAAGCTAAGGTTACCTGCCGCGATGCCCTTTATCTTCAACGGCTTAAAGATTTCTACCACCCTGGCATTGATCGGCGCTATCGTGGCAGAGTTCTTTGGCTCGCCCACGCTAGGCATGGGCTTTCGGATATCCACCAGCGTGGGGCAATTGTCGCTGGATATGGTCTGGGCCGAGATTGTGGTGGCCGCTTTGGCCGGGACCGCATTTTATGGTCTTGTCGCAATGATCGAAAAGGCGGTGACCTTCTGGCACCCGTCGCAACGTGGATAAAACGATAATTCAACAGACCCCAAAAGGGGCACCAACAGCAACTAGGAGATATGAAGATGAATAAGCTACTCAGCGGGGCGATAGCCGCCTTTAGTCTGGCCGCCAGTTCGGCTTTCGCTGCGGATGAGGTGACATTGCAACTGAAGTGGGTCACGCAGGCTCAGTTCGCGGGCTACTATGTTGCCAAGGACAAGGGGTTCTACGAGGAAGAGGGGCTGGACGTCACTATTTTGCCTGGTGGACCAGACATTGCACCGACGCAGGTGATCGCAGGTGGCGGCGCTGACGTGACCGTCGAATGGATGCCCGCCGCGCTGGCTGCACGCGAAAAGGGTTTGCCTCTGGTCAATATCGCGCAGCCATTCAAAAGCTCGGGTATGATGCTGACTTGCTGGAAAGATGCCGGGATCGCGGCACCCGAAGACCTTAAGAACCGCACGCTGGGCGTTTGGTTCTTTGGCAACGAATTCCCGTTCATGAGCTGGATGAGCCAACTGGGCATCGACACGGGTGGCAAAAGCGAAAGCGGTGTCGAGGTTCTGAAGCAAGGCTTCAACGTCGATCCGTTGCTGCAGCGTCAGGCCGATTGCATCAGCACCATGACCTACAACGAATACTGGCAAGTCATCGATTCCGGCGTCAACCCGGATGAGCTGGTGACCTTCAAATACGAAGATCAGGGCGTCGCGACATTGGAGGACGGCCTGTATGTTCTGGAAGAGAACCTTGGGGATGCGGCGTTTGTCGACAAGATGGAACGCTTCGTTCGCGCCTCGATGAAGGGTTGGAAATACGCCGAAGAACACCCGGATGAGGCAGCCGATATCGTGCTGGAAAACGATGAGACCGGCGCCCAGACCGAAGAGCACCAGAAACGCATGATGGGCGAGATCGCGAAGCTGACCTCAGGTTCGAACGGTTCGCTGGACCCTGCCGATTTTGAGCGCACCGTTGCCACGCTGCTGGCGGGCGGTTCCGATCCTGTGATCACCAAGCAGCCAGACGGCGCTTGGACGCACCAGATCACGGATGCGGCTCTGAACTGATCCGCTTCGCACTGACTGAAAAGGCGCGGTCCCAATCGGGGCCGCGTTTCCTGTTTCTTATGTCGGAAATGTGTCTGTACTTGAGATCGAAATGGCGTAGAATTCTATGAATAACAGCGCATTTCATACGAAACTGGCGATAGTCCGAATAAAATGCAGGGATTTGCAGCGGAATTCAATACGGCGTTCACTCTGATCCTGAATGGGGATCCAGAGCTTTGGGCGATTGTGCTGCTTTCCCTGAAAGTTTCCATTTTTGCCGTCCTGATTTCTGCACTTATTGGCATGCCTGTTGGCGCTGCGCTGGCTGTTGTACGCTTTCCGGGGCGGCGGGTTTTGATCATTCTTATGAACGCGCTGATGGGGTTCCCGCCGGTTGTCGTAGGCCTGCTGGTTTATCTGATGTTGTCGCGATCCGGGCCTTTGGGCGTCCTTGAACTGCTCTACACACCGACCGCGATGATCATCGCGCAGGTTGTTTTGGTGACGCCCATCGTCGCTGCGTTGACGCGGCAGGTGGTCGAGATGCTGGCCGAGGAATACTCGGAACAGCTCCGATCCTTGGGCGTGTCGCGGCTGGCGTCTGTGCCAGTACTTCTGTGGGATGCGCGGTTGGCGCTGGTCACGGCGTTGCTGGCCGGATTTGGTCGCGCCATTGCCGAAGTTGGGGCGGTCATAATCGTTGGCGGCAACATCAACCACGTGACACGGGTGATGACGACGACCATCGCGTTGGAAACGTCCAAGGGAAATCTTGCGCTGGCCCTGGCGCTCGGCGCGATCCTGATCGGTATTGCCATAGCGGTGAACGCCATGGTCAGCACGCTCAGCCTGCGGGCTGAGAGAGAGGGGTTGCGCCATGCGTGATCTGGTCTCGGAAATGGCGCGGCGCATCACCGTTAATGGATTGCAGATTGCGCGTAATGGCACCGCATTGCTGGACGTTCCGCACCTGACATTGAGCGGGCCGGGGCCGACCTTAATCCTTGGACCGAACGGCGCGGGCAAAAGCCTGTTGCTGCGGTGCCTGCATGGGCTGATTGCGCCGGACAAAGGGTACGTGGAGCAAGATGGAGTTCCTTTGAATGCTGATCACAAGGCCCGGCAGGCGATGGTGTTTCAGCAACCCGTCTTGCTGCGCCGGTCCGTTGCAGCCAATCTGGATTTTGTCCTGAAACGGCAGGGCCTGCAGCGCGTTGCTCGCAAGACGCGTATTGCTGATTTGCTGGCCCAAGGCGGGCTGGAAGGCAAAGCCCGGCAATCGGCCAGATCGCTGTCGGGAGGTGAGGCGCAGCGGCTGGCCATCCTGCGCGCGCTGGCGCTGGACCCGGATACCTTGTTTCTAGACGAACCGACCAGCGCGCTGGACCCCAGCGCCACTCAGGTGATTGAACGCATGATCCTGCGGGCATCAGAAGGGGGGGTGCGCATTGTCATGGTGACCCATGACATCGGTCAGGCGCGCCGGCTGGCATCGGATGTCGTCATGATGCAGGGCGGTCATGTGGTTGAACATGGCGATGCGCGTCAGGTATTGGACGATCCCAAAAGTGATGCCTCGCGCAGGTATCTTGCAGGCGGATTGGTGACATAACAAAAAATCTGGAGTTTAGAATGATCCGGAATTTCATTCGGGCAGCATTGGTTTCACTTGGCTTGTTTTCAGGTCCGGCCATGGCCGAAGAACCATTTATCGTGGTGCAATCAACGACCTCGACCCAAAATTCGGGACTGTTGGATTACGTCCTTCCATGGTTCGAGGCGGAAACCGGGATCGACGTGCGCGTTGTTGCTGTGGGCACCGGGCAGGCGATCCGTAACGCAATCAATGGGGATGGTGACGTTCTGTTGGTCCATGCAAAGGCGGACGAAGAGCAGTTTGTCGAAGACGGCTGGGGCGTTGAACGATTTGACGTGATGTATAATGACTTCGTTCTTGTCGGTCCGAAATCAGACCCGGCCAAGGTGAAGGGCGGATCGGATATCGTGGCCGCTTTGACCGCGGTATCTGAGGCCGAAGTTCCCTTTGCGTCACGCGGGGACGACAGCGGAACGCATAAGGCCGAAATGCGCCACTGGAACGACGCCGAAGTAGATCCAGCTGCGGAATCGGGTACGTGGTACAGGGAAACCGGTTCAGGCATGGGCGCGACGTTGAACGTGGCCAGTGGCATGGATGCTTATACCCTGACGGATCGTGCGACGTGGGAATCCTTCGGCAACCGTGGAAACCTTGAGCTGCTGGTCGAAGGTGATCCGCGCTTGTTCAACCAATACGGCGTCATTCTGGTGAACCCTGAAAAACATGCGGGGGTACGGGCGGCGGCTGGCCAACGGTTCATCGACTGGTTGATCGGGCCGGACGGGCAGGCAGCCATCGAGGCCTTTGAGTTGAATGGTCAGCAGCTGTTTTTTCCGAACGCGAAATAAGAGATCACCCGCTGGCGCCATTATGGTGGATCGTTCCCAGACCGGACAGGTCGTAACCACCAAACTCATTGGCGCGGGTCAGGAACCGCTCGGACTGCACAAAGCTGAGCAACTTCAGCATCGGGTCATCAAAATAGGCCCGACGCCAAATCGCCAGGTCCAGGCGTTCGGTATGCGTGGGAACAAATCCCAGATCGTACAGCCCAGCCAATGCGCCTAGTCCGAACCCGACCTCGGCCTTGTTGTCATGCAGGGCAATGGCCAACTCTTCTTCTGTGCGGGCGCAGGTGGGCAGGGTTTCCAGATCGTTGCGGGTTATTTCGTGGGCCTCAAGCTGTGCGTCGAACAACCGTTGGCTGGCCGCGCTGTCCTGACGCAGGATGACACGTCGGCCTTTTAGCTGCGCAAAACCCTGAATATCCGACGTGCCCGGTGCCAGCAGCAACCCACGCTGCCGCTGCGCGATTTCGAACAGAACGACCGGGGCCTCACCCAAAGCGTCTTTCAGGGTCTGGGTGTTGAACCCGCCATCCTCATGAATGTGCAGCGCTGCCGCCTGCGCGTTGCGGTCTTTCAGACGGGTCAGCCCGTCGAACGAGCCATCATAATAGGTCGCCAGCCCCGAACCACTTTCGCGCAGCGCCCAGTCCAGCAGCGGATCGTGACTGCCAGCGACAATCGGGGGAAGGGGCGGTTCGGCCACTTCCGGGCCGGATCGCGAGGCGTTCAGCCATGCAATCACCTCGGCCCGCGGGAACAGCAGTTTGCCCATGGCACGCACGCAAGGCACCTCACCCGATGAGGCCAGGTCATAGGCCTTCCGTTCGCCAATGCGCAGCAGATCGGCCAGTTCCTTGGTGGTCAGATATTCGGACATTCAGTCGAGACGCACAGCCGAGCTGGTGCCGGCATCCGCAGCACTGAAACCGATCTGTTGCAGCGTATAAGGCGCGGCGACAGTAATCACCGCCATTACGGCGACAGCAGCTAGAAAGGCTTTCATAGGTCTCCTCCGGCTCAGTTTTCTGGCGCCGTGGCGCGGCGTAGAAAGGCGATAAGATCGTCCCTGTCCCTAGGTTCGGTGATCCGTTGCATCGGCATCTTCGACCCCGGAATGTAATGGTCCGGCCCTTCGTCAAACAGAGCGTTTATCGTTTCTTCATTCCAAATGATATCAGAGTCTTGCAGCGTGTCCGAATAAAAATATCCCGTAAGCGTGCCGGCCTTGCGCCCGAACACACCATGTAGCGTTGGACCTGCGCGGCGCTGACCAATTGGGGTCAGGCTATGGCAGATCGAACATTTGCGGGCAAACTGGCGTTCTCCGTTTTCCATTTCCTCAGGGTTTTTGAGAAAGCTGGGTTCTGTCGCGGCCATCTGTTCCTGATCGCTAAGCGCGGCTACCGGCCAGCTATACATGGCCTCGTCAATGCCGCCGGCATGCAGGTTCTGTCCATCAGGCGAAAAGGCCAGCGCCCAGACCGGACCGCGTAGGGTGGCCCTGAAGTCCTGCGCGATGCGCCATTCGACCGTGTCGATTACCATGATATAGCCTTCGCCATCTCCGACAGCCAGCATGCTGCGATCCGGGCTGAGCGCTAGGGCAAGGATCGGTCGGCGTTCCAAGGTGAAATCACGCTCATCACCGGTTGTCAGGTCAAGGATGCGGGTAACACCGTCGACTGCGCCATAAGCAATCCAGTTGTCCTGCTCGTTCAGCACCAGTTCGTTGATACCAAAGCCATGTTCCACGAACCGATTGGTTTCCTGCCCGCTGGCGACGTCCCATATGCGCAATGACCCGTCGATGCCTGCGGAATAGAGCTGGGAACCATCGGTCGAGAATTCGACGGCGTTTATGCCACTGCCAGTGGGACCCAGGATCGACGATGCCGAACCGTCAACCGGCCATAGGCCGATTGTTCCGTCCCAACTGGCCGTTGCAACGTGAGTTTTGGATGCGGCCACGCCCACGATCTTGCCTTTGTGCTGACCTACAACCTGACCTCCGGGCCACCGGCGAAGAGTGAAGTCATCTCCTGCCGAATAGATCGCGGTGCCGTTGAAAACGACGGAATTGACAGCCGCTTCGTGGCCTTCCAGCCATTTTGGGGACTGATCCGTCCACACACCGACCGAATTGTCAAAACTGGCGGTAGCAATCCGGCCGTCTGGTGCTGTGGCGATCCCCATGATGGGTCCGCCGTGACCCTTGAGCGTAAAGAACTCGGCCATTGCGGGCAGGGGCATCAACGCCAGAGCCAGAACCAACTTGCGCATTTATTCTGCGGGCGAGGCCGCCCCTTCGCTGGCCTCTTTTGCCTGCACCTCTTCCAGCCACAACGAGTGATGCTCGCGCGCCCATTGCTCTTCCACCTCTCCGGTTCCCATAGCGTCAAACGCGCCCTCCATACCGACTGATCCCAAATAGATGTGGGCCAGTATGATCGCGATGAACGCATAGGCGACCATGACATGCCAGATCTGGGCGTATTGCATCTCTTCCTGCGGGGACATCTGCACGGGCAGGTTCAGCCCAAGCATCTGCGGAATACCGGTCGAATTCGCGATCGAGAAAGTCTTGGCAAACAGTGGCATTTCAAATGGGAACAGCAACGACAGACCGGACAGGCTGATCGAGACGCCCAGCAGAATGCAAAGCCAGAATATGATCTTTTGCCCGGCGTTAAATTTTTTGGCGGGTGGGTGGCTGCCTTTGGTGAATAACCCCCCACCGGCAGCGAGCCATTTCAGGTCGGTGCGGTTCGGGATGTTGTGAGAAATCCAGTTCACGGTCACGATAATCAGCCCCAGCATAAAGGCCCAAGCCAGGTTGTTGTGCAGCCATTTGCAGCCTTGAGCGATCGTCGCAAACCCCTCTTTGCCGAAAACGGGGATCAGGAAATCACGGCCATACAAGGTCAGCAGGCCGGTAATGCCCAGGATCAGGAAGGACCCGGCAAACAGCCAATGCCCAAACCGCTCAATCCCGTTGAAACGCAGAATCTTCCGCCCGGTCTTTTCACCATCAATCCTGATCTTTCCGCGGATCAGGAAAAACAGCAGCAACAGTACAAGCATACCGCCGATGATGTAAGATCCGTATTCACGCAAAGGGCCGGTGCGGAAGTTCAGCCACCACATGCCGCCGTCCTGGATCAGTACAGTCGCGGCCGGTCCATGAGATGACACGGTCACATCCGCCAAACCGTAGCGAAGTGCGCGATAGACATCGCTGTCCGAGGTCACACCGCGCGTTCCAAGCTGTCCAAGCAAGCCTTCGGCATTGCCTTGGCCGGTGTTTTCGGACCGATAGCTGTTGTCGACCTTTTCACCACGCTGACGGGCCATGATATCTTGCAGAGTGGTTGCACCGCCTGTGGCGCTGCGGTCAGATTCTGCAGGAACTTCAGTGTTTTCCTGTGCCCAGGCAAAACTGGCAAGGAAAAGTGGTATCAGCAGCATTTGGATCAGGCGCATCTATCGAATCTCCTGTGTCGTACGGGGTTATCGGTCAAAGCCGCCGACTTGTTCGTGAAAAACTGCTCCTACGGGTGTCAGGGTATCGCGCAGGTCATCTTTTGCTGGTCCGTAAACCTCTAACGTGGTGGGGGTGAGAATTGCCAGAAAACGGTCGGCAAAATTCGCTCCGAAGTTCTGCATATGGATCATTGCGTCATCTGAACTGGCGTAGCGTTCATAGATGTGAACAGTCGACCCTGTACGATGCCACTCATAAGATTTCGCACCACTTTCGTTCAGTGTCGCATCCACCATTTCCGCCATCAGCGCATCAAATGCAGCATCCTGATCGGCCTGCAACTCAAGTTTCAGCAGCCAGTAAATATCTTCGGTCATGAAATGCTCCGCGCAGATTGGACATGCAACCTAAGCTCGACCAAATCCCTTTGGTCGCGCTGTGACGGTCCCGTGGATGAACACGGGACCGTCTTTTCTTGTCAGACGGATTTATCCGTCTTTCTGATCGTAGGCTGTGCCCCAACCCCATGCGCCCGAGCCAAACCCGCGCGCCACGACGCGCTCACGGTAGATGGCGGACACAACATCACCGTCGCCGGCGAGCAGGGCCTTTGTGGAACACATCTCGGCGCAGATGGGCAGTTTGCCCTCGGCGATCCGGTTGCGACCATATTTTGCGAACTCTGCGGTCGAGTTGTTTTCTTCGGGACCACCGGCGCAGAAGGTACATTTGTCCATCTTGCCACGTGATCCGAAGTTGCCCGCCTGCGGGTATTGCGGCGCACCGAAGGGGCACGCATAGAAGCAATAGCCACAGCCAATGCACAGGTCCTTGGAGTGCAGGACGACGCCTTCCTCGTTCTGATAGAAGCAGTCGACCGGGCACACCGCCATGCAAGGCGCATCCGAACAATGCATACAGGCCACCGAGATCGAGCGTTCGCCCGGGTTGCCATCATTGATCGTCACCACCCTGCGGCGGTTGATGCCCCACGGCACCTCGTGCTCGTTCTTACACGCGGTTACGCAGGCGTTGCACTCGATGCAGCGTTCAGCGTCGCAGAGAAACTTTGCTCTAGCCATTATCGTTCTCCTTACGCTGTCGAGATCTTGCAGAGAGTACACTTGGTCTCTTGCATCTGGGTCACTGAATCATAGCCATAAGTCTGGGCGGTGTTGGAACTTTCACCCAAGACATAGGGGTCGGCACCAGCAGGGTATTTATTCCGCTGGTCTTCACCCTGAAAATGGCCACCAAAGTGGAACGGCATGAAGGCCACGCCGGCACCGACCCTGTTGGTCAGCATCGCCATCACCTTGACCTTGCCGCCCTCGGGACCTTCGACCCAGACCTGTGCCCCGTCACGAATGCCCAGATTGTTGGCATCGCGCGGATTGATCTCGACGAACATGTCCTGTTGCAGCTCGGCCAGCCACGGGTTTGACCGTGACTCATCACCGCCGCCCTCATACTCGACCAGACGACCAGACGTCAGGATTATCGGATAATCCTTTGAAAAGTCGTTCTTTTGGATCGATGCATAAAGCGTGGGTAGGCGATAGGCCTGACGGTCCTCGTAGGTCGGATAGTCCTCTACCAGATCGCGACGTGGCGTATAAAGCGGCTCACGATGGATTGGGATCGGATCCGGGAAGGTCCAGACAACCGCGCGGGCTTTGGCGTTCCCGAAGGGCGCACAGCCATGCTCGATCGCAACCCGCTGGATGCCGCCGGACAGGTCGGTCTTCCAGTTGGTTTCTGGTCCCGCAACGGCGTCTATGGCCGCGCGTTCTTCGGCGGTTAGATCGCCATCCCAGCCAAGGTCCATCAGCATCTGCATCGTAAATTCAGGGTATCCGTCCTGAATTTCCGACCCGACACTATAAACCCCTTCGGCCAGCAGGTTGTCACCATCGCGTTCCACGCCGAAACGGGCGCGGAAGGTCAGGCCGCCTTCGGCCACCGGTTTGGACATGTCATAGAGGTTTGGTGTCCCCGTATGACCCATCTCAGCCGTTCCCCAGCAAGGCCAGGGTAGACCGTAATACTCGCCGTCGTTGGGTCCACCAATGGCCTGCAGCGTGGTTCTGTCGAACGTGTGCTGGTTGGCCATGTGACTTTTCAGACGTTCCGGTGACTGACCGGTGTAACCGATGGTCCAGAGGCCCGAGTTGAACTCACGTGTGATGCTTTCAACATTCGGTGTTTCCGGGTCGTCCATTTCGATGTTTCGGAACAGACGGTCCGCCCAGCCGAACTTGTTGGCGAACTTGGCCATGATGACCTCGTCTGGCAGACTTTCGAACAGCGGTTCCACCACCTTGTCACGCCACTGCAGCGAGCGGTTCGATGCCGTGACCGAGCCGCGGGTTTCGAATTGCGTACAGGCGGGCAACAGGTAGACACCATCGGTACGGTCATGCAAAACGGCGGAAACTGTAGGATACGGGTCGATCACGACCAGCATGTCCAGCTTCTCCATCGCCGTCTTCATTTCCGTCATCCGGGTCTGCGAGTTGGGCGCGTGGCCCCACAGCACCATGGCGCGGACATTGTTGTCCTGATCCATGTTTGCCGGGTCTTCCAGAACACCGTCGATCCAGCGGGAAACAGGGATGCCGCGTTCGTTCTGAAGCGGTTTGTCCTTGCCTTCCTTGTCCTTGATCGTGGCGAACTGGCCCGCCAGCCATTCGGGCTCTTCACCCCAGACACGTGCCCAGTGACCCCATGCACCTTTTGACAGGCCATAATAGCCGGGCAGGGTGTGGGACAGAACACCAAGGTCCGTTGCGCCCTGAACATTGTCATGGCCGCGGAAGATGTTGGTGCCACCACCCGAGGTGCCCATGTTGCCAAGCGCAAGCTGCAACACGCAGTAGGCGCGGGTGTTGTTATTACCATTGGTGTGCTGCGTACCACCCATACACCAGATCACCGTACCAGGACGGTTGTTGGCCATGGTGCGCGCAACACGCTTCAGCTGCGAACCGGGGGTGCCGGTGACGCGCTCGACCTCTTCCGGGTTCCACTTGGCAACCTCTTCACGGATCTGATCCATGCCCCAGACACGGGTGCGGATGAATTCTTTGTCCTCCCATCCATTGTCGAAGATGTGCCACAGAATACCCCAGACCAAAGCAACGTCTGTACCGGGGCGGAAGCGGACATATTCATCCGCATGCGCCGCGGTGCGCGTAAAGCGCGGGTCGCAGACGATCAGCGGCGCGTTGTTCTGCTCTTTCGCGCGCAGAACGTGCAGCAGCGAGACAGGGTGCGCCTCGGCCGGGTTGCCGCCGATGATGAAGATGGCCCGAGAGTTATGGATGTCATTGTACGAATTGGTCATGGCGCCATAGCCCCATGTGTTCGCGACACCTGCAACCGTGGTTGAGTGGCAAATACGGGCCTGATGGTCCACGTTGTTCGTGCCCCAATAGGCGGCGAATTTGCGGAACAGATAGGCCTGTTCGTTGTTATGCTTCGCAGAACCCAGCCAATAGACGCTGTCTGGACCGGATTCCTCGCGGATGCTCATCATGCCGTCGCCGATCTCGTTGATCGCCTCTTCCCAGCTGATGCGCTTCCACTCGCCGCCTTCCTTCTTCATCGGATACTTGAGGCGACGCTCGCCATGGGCGTGCTCGCGAACTGCGGCCCCCTTGGCGCAATGTCCACCCAGATTGAACGGGCTATCCCAACCGGGCTCTTGCCCGATCCAGACGCCGTTCTGCACTTCGGCGACGACGGTACAGCCGACCGAGCAGTGGGTGCATATGGACTTGATGTTTTCGACGGCCTGATTGGCCGCTGTCTGGGCACTGGCTGGCGTCACGGTTCCACCCGTGGCGCTGATCGCGGCAAGGCCGCCGATCGTCAGGCCCGAGCCACGCAGGAATGCGCGGCGATCGACGGTTTTCTCGCCGACCTGGGACAGGATACTTGTCCGCTGGGAGCGTCTCGCAACCCCGTTGGTCTTTTTCCTAAGCATTTCTTTCCTCCCTTGCGCGCCGTGTGAGCCACGGCTGGCTTGGTACTGCTGGTGCCGACGTCAGGGCCAATCGCAACCGTCAGTCGGGTGTGACCTCGTCCGGGTTAGAACCGGGCGCTGTCGTCGCGCTAGAAGCGTGCGCTTTTCAAGTATGCGCGCGTGTGCGCGGTGTCCTGAATGCGGTTCTCGTCCGTAGGCAGCTCGGCTGCCTCGGCTTTTCCGCTCAGGCTGGCGGCAGCAACGGCAGCGGGTGCTGCGGTTCCAGCCAATTTGAGGAAGTCGCGGCGCGTTGCGCCTTCTTCCTTGGTCTTGCTCATGGGTTTCTCCTCTCCCATTTGCGAGTTAGCACCCCTTGGGGCGCCGGCGAGTGACAGCGGTTCACGCTGCCGTCATTCGGAAGGCTTCGCGCTCGATCTCCATGAAGACCCGACCGGCTGTGCCGATCGAGGCATAGAGAACCGAGTTTTCGGCGCCTTCCAAATCCGAATAGAAATGCATGGCCCAAGGGCCGACATGTTTGTTCCAGAATGCCCTCTGGTCCTCCAAAGATGCAGCTGCGCCGAAGCGACCAACGATCATGCCCGCCATCATCTCCATCAATGAAGCGATGTTGTCTTCCGGTTCAAAAACATTCCGGGCTCGGGTAATGCCGCGCATCGCCATGTCGTTGCGCAGTTGCGCCAGAGGTTTCTCATTCAGGAATCCAGTGAGGTAGAAACTGGCGTAAGGTAGCAGCTCGCCGCGTCCCAACCCGATGAACAGCGCGTTGAATTCGCGTTCCGCAGCGGCGGGCTTGGTCACTTTGGCGACGCGGGCCATGGCCTGAATGGCCTGTCCAAGATCGGTTTCATCGCCAGTCAGACCGGAAACTTGATCCAGCAGCATCTGATCAGGCGGCGCAGACAGAAGCAGCCCCAGAAAGTTGTAGAAATCCGCGCGCATACGATCCTCTGTCGTGACATTCATCTGTTGCGCTTCACTTGCGGTCATCAGGTTATCCTTCGAATTCAAATTTCATGCGGCGTGGGGCAGGGGTGATTTCTGCATCCTCCGACGCGTCCGATGTTATTTCAGCCTTAACTATCACAACGGGCTCTGGCGCGGGTTCTGAGGGTGCCACGGGTTCTTCCTGCGGTTCATCCAATTCAAATGCCTCGTCCGCTTCGATGTCTTCGGCCTCAGCCGCCAGCGCCTCGACATGTGCAAGCATACCTTTGCCAACCTGATATGCGGTCTGAATGTTTTCGATCACGCAGGCGGCGTCGGTATAATCCTCGCCGTAGTCCACAAGGCCATCGACATTGGCCAGAACCGGGTTTAGTCGCCACAGCCGTCGCAAGGCACGACGGCGCAGACGGTCAGGCACCGCCTTGGCCATAAAGCCCGAGACATCATCGCCCGCCTGCAATTCGTCAGGGTCGGGCAGATTAAACTCGGCCAGTATCTCGGCATCGGATTTGTGTTGCAGTTCGGCGTGTTGGGCGGCAATGGCCTGTTCTTCAACCGCGATGACCTCGGCCTCGGCTTCCGCCTGTACTGCCGCTTTGCGGCGGGACCAGAAATCGCGAGCTTGGGTCACTGCACGATCCTCCGCGGGGCGCGGTACACGTCTGACTCTTGCCGGATGCGTGCATCGCCCTTGCCGTCCTCGACCAAATCGATCCGCTTTTTGTCCCGGCGGCGTTTCACGAAGACTTCGTCGCTATGATGCTCCAAAGCGAAGTCGCGCACCCAGGCGATCAACCCATCGGTCATCGGAATTTTCTCAACGATCTCTTCACCGGTATCGGCATAGTCCTGACCTTCGAAGGGCGACGCCGTTACCAGCACCGCATCCATCGGCCTTTCGCCATCCAGCGCATCACGAAGGACAAGGTAGATCGACGGCTGGCCGTCCGACAGGTTCACCATATAGGCTTCGGTCTCGTCCGCCCAAAGCGTTAGAGGCAGGGTCGCTGCGTGGTACTCGATGGCCTCGCCTTCGCGCCGCATTTCGTGCCAGTCCGCAGGCCCGGCACCGGGCAGCACGGCGATAGCGCGCCAGTTCCATTTCGCCCAGCGGGTTACACCGGGTGTTTTGCGCACGACGACGCCGATTGGCATTTCAACCTGGCTTGCGGCCTTGGCCACTGGCTCCTCCCCGGAAGGCTCTCCCATGCCTTCCCTGGGGTCCACTATGGTACACAAAGCGCTCAGGTGCCAAGCCCGCGTCGTACGACCTTAGTCGTAATGGCTGGTAGCAAAATAGTGATCCTCGCAAGCGGACACCTTTGTTTATTGTAAAGAATGGGGTTTCCGCGGCCAAATGGCCTGCTGTCCCAAAGGGTTTACATTCCAGCAACGGGGATACAGCCTGCGATGCAAGGAGGTGGAGAAGTATCCGGGGGAGGATCATGGGCACCAAATTACTGTTATGCGATTGCGCCGGGTCTCAACCTCTGAATTCCGACAAGATCGGTTCGGCCTGCGAGATGGAATGTTCCAAGGTTTTCACAGCGCTTTGCACGCGAGAGTTGGAAGCGGCGGCCGCGGAGATACAACAGGGGGACACCATCATTGCCTGCGGACAAGAGCAGGAAGTGTTTCAGGCCCTGGCCGAAGAACTGAATGTGGACGCCCCGGGCTTTGTTGATCTTCGTGACAGGGCCGGGTGGTCTGATGAGGGCGCGGATGCGGCCCCCAAGATGGCTGCCCTGGCCGCCGAAGCCTTGTTGCCGCAGCCGGTGACGCCCAGCGTAGACGTCTATAGCGAAGGCACATGCCTGATCATCGGTCCCGGCGACGTTGCATTTGCTCTTGCTGAAAAACTGGCCGTTACACTGGCGGTTACGGTGCTTGTTACAGATGAGGCTGCGCCCTTTTCGCGCGCGTTCGACGTGGTGCGTGGGCGCATCAAATCGCTGAACGGTGCATTGGGTGGGTTTACCCTGCAGCTTGACGCGTTTCAGCAGCTTGAGCCCGGCGGTCGCGGAGCTTTTATGTGGACAGAGGCACGTGACAGGGCACAATCGGGCTGTGACATCGTTCTGGACCTGACCGGCGACACACCCTTGGTTCAGGCACCGGGCAAGCGCGAAGGCTATCTGCGGGCTGATCCCAAAGATCCATTGTCCGTCGAACGGTTGGCGTTTGAGGCGGTTCAATTGGTCGGCACGTTCGAAAAGCCGCTTTACGTGCGGATGGAAGAAACGCTGTGTGCCCATTCACGGGCCGAACAGGTCGCTTGCACGAACTGTCTGGACATCTGCCCGACCGGTGCGATCAAACCTGCCGGTGAGCATGTGGAAATCGACCCCATGATCTGCGCCGGGTGCGGTGAATGCGCGGCGGTTTGTCCGTCAACTGCGATCACCTACGAAGATCCGCCGGTTTCGGCGTTGCTGTCGCGGATGCACATCCTGGCGCGCACCTACCGCCGTGCTGGTGGAGCCGCGCCACGCTTGTTGGTGCATAATGCCCACGGGGCCGAAATGATCCGATTGGCCGCCCGTTTTGGACGTGGCTTGCCTGCCGATGTGGTCCCACTGGAACTGAGTGTGATTTCAGGCTTTGGCCATGCCGAGATGCTGGCTGCTTTGGCGCATGGTTTCGCGCGAGTGGACGTCTTGCTATCCCCAACGACCGAGCGCGATGCGTTGGACAGTGAACTGGCCTTGGCACAGGCAATAGCGGGGGCGAATGCCCTGGGGTTGTTGGATGAGGCCGACCCGGATGCGCTGTCTGATGTCCTTTATGCGCAAGATGTCCCTCAGCCTTTGGCCGACCCGGTATTGCCATTGGGTAACCGCCGCCAGATCGCCCGTTTGGCTGCGCAGGCACTGAACCCCAAAGCTGAAAAGCCGCTGGCCTTGCCGGAAAACGCGCCCTATGGGGCGATCGCTGTCAACACGGATGCCTGTACTTTGTGCCTCAGCTGTGTGTCGCTGTGCCCGTCGGGTGCTTTGATCGATAACCCGGACAAGCCGCAATTGAACTTCCAGCAAGACGCCTGTTTGCAATGTGGGTTGTGCAAAGGCATCTGCCCGGAGGATGCGATTGCTCTTGTCCCGCAGCTTGACCTGAGCGATGCAGCCCTGTCCCAGCAGGTGCTGAATGAAGAGGAGCCGTTTGCTTGTGTAGAATGCGGGGCATTGTTCGGAGTTAAGTCCACCGTGGAACGGATCATGGAAAAGCTTGCGGGTACACATCCGATGTTTGCCACCTCGGACAAGGCGCGGATGATCCAGATGTGTGACAATTGCCGCGTGAACGCTCAGTTCCAGCAACAGGACAACCCGTTCCAGTCTAACCCGAAACCTCGTGTCGTCACGACCGAGGATTATTTCTTAAAACGAAAGGATCACTGAAGCTTTAACGGTGCACCCAAGTCCGCTGCGGTAATAACCGAGACAAAGGCAAGGATGGCTTCCAGATCGTCCAACGTCATTTCGACAGGATATATGGGCGATGGACGCTGTGGATCAAACGGAGGTGTCAGCCCGTCAATCTGTGTGAACGAGGGGTGCGGGTTGAGGGCGAAGAACGCCTCGAACCGTTCTGACCAGTCCGGCATGGCGCGCAGCACCGCGAAAGAGGGGGTCGAACCCAGACCATTCATCCGGTTCTTGGGCCCGATCACATGGCACCGGCCGCAATGGGTCATCGACAGTTCCTCGCCGCGCAGCGTATCGCCGTCGATCACTGTTTCGGTTTCCACGGCTGCAATGTCGAAGCTGGCCGAGAAGGGCGCGCCTTGCTCTGGCGCATAGCTTTCAACCGTCCGTTTTCCGATATCGGACAGCAGCCAGTCGCGGAATCGCTCATGTTTGACGTCCTCTTCGATCCGAAGGTGATAGATCACACCGTCGCGCGCAAACACAGGATCACCCGGAGGCGCGGTTTCCAGCACCAAAACGCCGGCATCATCTGCAATAACCCGGATCCCGGTCTTGAGAGAAAAGCGAGGAAGGATATGTTGCAGCAGACCTGAGTCAGCAACCTCGTCCGGCGCGGCAAGACCAATCGCCTCTTGCGACCAAGAGGGGGTGGCAGAGAGCGTCAGGCTCAGGCACAAGAGGACAAAGCGCATGCCTCAGCCTAACGGCACGGCACCAAATGCGTCAAATGAACTGAATGAGACGGAGACACGTGCAATGAACGGCAACCACAGCTTGTCGATACGCAGAGCCCTGACCACCGGGTTCCAAAAGGAGAATGACGCATGAGTGTTCGTGACGCAGTTCTTGCAAACCTGAGAAAGATCACCGATCCGGTTTCTGGACAGGACATCGTCAGCGCCGGTGTCGTCCGCGCGCTGAACGTTGAAGGGGATACAGTGCGCTTTGTGCTGGAGATCGACCCCAAGCAGGCTGAGCGTATGGAGCCCGTCCGCGCCGCTGCCGAACAGGCCGCGAAACTGGTCGATGGTGTTTCGACAGTTTCCGCGATGCTGACCGCACATTCCGAAAAAGCACCGCCGGATCTGAAGCCCAAGCCGAAACCTTCGCAGACCGGACCGCAGGCCGTGCCGGGTGTGGACAGAATTATTGCTGTGGCTTCGGGTAAGGGTGGCGTTGGCAAGTCCACCGTTTCCGCCAACCTCGCTTGTGCATTGGCAGCCGAAGGGCGACGCGTGGGTCTGCTGGATGCGGATGTTTATGGCCCGTCGCAGCCCCGGATGCTGGGTGTTTCTGGCCGCCCGGCCAGCCCTGACGGCAAAACGATCCTGCCATTGCGCAACCACGGCGTCACCATGATGTCGATGGGTCTGATGACCAATGAAGGTCAGGCCGTTGTCTGGCGTGGCCCGATGCTGATGGGCGCGCTGCAACAGATGATGGGTCAGGTGCAATGGGGCGCTCTGGATGTGCTGATCGTCGACTTGCCGCCCGGCACCGGTGACGTGCAGTTGACGTTGAGCCAGAAGTTCAACGTGGACGGCGCCATTGTTGTTTCGACCCCACAGGACGTGGCCCTGATCGATGCCCGCAAGGGGATCGACATGTTCAACCAGCTCAAGACGCCCATCCTTGGGATGATTGAGAATATGTCGACGCATATCTGCTCGAACTGCGGCCATGAAGAGCACGTGTTCGGCCATGGCGGCGTAAAGTCCGAGGCAGAGGCGCTGAGCGTTCCCTTGCTGGGTGAAATCCCGCTGCATCTGGATATCCGCGTTGCCGCTGATGGCGGTGCACCGATCGTGGTCAGCAAGCCCGACAGTCCGCAAGCCGAAGCGTTCCGCCAAATTGCGCGCGGCATGATTGCCAAGGGCAACGCATGAGCGAGCCGGTCTTTCCCCCATTGCTGACGGGCCACCCGGTGCAGGGTGGGGAAGACCCGTTCGAGCGCGCGCAGGCCATGGCCGCGCTGGGCTGTGATGCCGGTACCGTGGTCTATAACATTCAGGCCGATCGTCTGCGTGTGGCCATCGTTTTTGCCCCCGAGGTTGTCTTGAGCGAAGCGATGGCAATGCTGCCCCTCTGTGCCGTAGGGTTTCAGAACGCGCTGGGCGCGCTGGCCCCGCCTGAGGTCGCGGTTCATCTGGGCTGGGACGGGTTGATCTGTGTAAACGGGGCGAAATGCGGGATGTTCCGCGTGGCAGCTTCGGATACAGATCCAGAAGCGGAACCGGATTGGCTGATCGTCGGATGGGATTTGACGCTGCTGCAAACCAGTCAGGCACCGGGCGAAAACCCTGATATCACCGCCCTTTACGACGAAGGATGCGCGGATGTCGCAGCGACGCAGCTTGTCGAAAGCTGGTCGCGGCACATGATGACATGGCTGAACCGCTGGCAAGAGGACGGCAACGCGCCTGTGCACGGAGAATGGATAGGCCTGCTGCGCGGTGTCGGAGAGCCCATTGGTGAAACGGGTGTGTTTCTTGGAACGGATGAACGGTTCGGCATGCTGATCCGGCAAGGTTCAGATACACAGCTTCGCCCGCTGACGGAATTGTTGGAGAACGGATGATGAAACTAGCGCGCGCAATCCATTTCGACGAAAGCGACATGAATGTGTTCCACTCCCCGGCGCGAACCGGGGAATGGTGCATTTCGGGCGGATTCGAGTTCTCAAATTGGGGCGAAGGCGATCTTGAAGGCAAGGCGCGTCAGGCTTTTGCGAATGGTTGGTTGGGTGTGGAAACCTTTGGGCGGGTGACATTCGTCGCGGTCACGCAGGTGGAACAGGCCGAGCTGGATCAGATCGCGCAGAGCCTTGCTGAACACTTTGTACAGCTTTACGGGGCACCGTCGGTCGAGGCCGCCATGGACGTCGCCCGGGTCGAGATCGCCCACATGTCCGAGCTGTGTGATGAGCATAACCCAAACACGCTGCTGACCGTCTCGCGTGAGCTTTCAGACGCCGGAGTGCGTGAGGCTTTCCGTGTGATCACGCCGCAAGAGACTCAGCTAGAGGCTCTGGCCGTACATGGGTCGTTGGACGAATAACCGTCAGATTAGATCCGCAAAGCCGCCAAATTGACCGCGCTTAAAGATCAAACCTTTGCCGGTGCGGTACATGACCTTTTGAACCTCGCCAACAATGATCAGGTGATCCCCCGCATCGTGTTGTGCGTGCACCTGACAATCGAACCGGGCCAGACAACCGGATAATTGCGGTCGGCGCGCAGTGTCGTGGGCCCATTCCGCGTGCGAAAAATCCTTGCCGTCGCGGGCAAAGCGCAGGGCCTGTTCTTGCTGATCCTGCCCCATCACGTGGATTGAATAGTGTCGGCTGGCGTTGAAATCGTCGAACCGGTTGGAGTCTTTGGCCAAGCACCACAAGACGAGGGGCGGGTCTAGCGATACCGACGCGAATGAGTTGACCGTGATGGCCCGAGGGCCCTGATCGGTGTTCGTGGTGATCACCGTCACACCGGTTCCGAAACACCCCAACGCTTCACGGAAAGCGGTGCTTCGATCCGGGGTTGGAGTGAATTGTTTTTCCGTCATTGCGCGCTCATCCCGTGGCCGTGCCTCAGGTGCCACGACGCGCGGGGTTTGTCCATGAAAAGCTGCGTCCGGTATGCGTGTTTTCCGAACTAGTTCAGGTCTTCCAACAGACGACCATGTTGGCGCGTTGCCTCAACGACCAGGCCAAAGGTTGTCATGCCGCGCGCCTGCAGCATCGGTAGCATTTTGACCAGCGCTTGGGCGGTAGCAACCGCATCACCCAAAGCGGTATGGCGCAGTTGTTCGGGGATGGTGATGTCCAACCGTTCGCACAGGGCGTCCAGCGTGTGTTTATCACTTGCCCCGAACAGCACGGCGGACAACAGAACTGTATCCAGAATGGGGTGATCCCAATCGACATCCATGCGTTTGGCATGCCGCCGTAGAAACGCCATGTCGAATGGCGCGTTATGGGCCACGATCACTGCATCGCGGGCAAACTGATGCAGCACCCGCCCGGCCTCGGCAATGCCCGCCGCACCCTGAACCATATGATCACTGATCTTGTGCACCTTGGTCGAGGCCGGCGGGATCGGGATGCCGGGATCAACCAGCATGTCCAGTTGTTCTCCTTCCACGATCCGCCCGTTGACAACCCGCACGGCCCCGATCTGAACAATTTCGTCCTTGTGGGGCAGTAGTCCAGTGGTTTCGGTGTCAAACACGACAAAGCACAAGTCCCGCAGGGCAAGGTTGTCGATGGCCTCGTCCGTGGACGTGTTCAGCAAGTCGAAGTCATAGACCAAGGGTCGCGCAGCCTCGGGCTCGATGTTTGCAGCACTGTCCTCAAAAACCAGCATATACCCGGGTGCGTTGCCCAAGGGTTTCATGCGCGCCCTGTAACTCTGGGCACCATCAACACTGGTCAGTGTACAGGCGACCTCTAGCCCGGTCTTCACCAACTTGGCATGAGCTTCTTCCAACGGATCAGACTTCAGATATTCCAGCAACGAAGCATTCAGCCGGGGATGCGCAATCTGTGCAAGCACCTCTGCAGCCTGACCATCATACAAAACGATCTTGTGGGTAGGGCCGGCCAACAGCATCGCAACTGGGATTTCGGTCAGAAGGGCCGTCAGACGTTGTTTCTCTGCCGCCAGGTGCGCGGTTTCCTCGGCCACGGCCTGCGCCACGTCCAGTGTTTTGCCGGACAGCTGGTCCGCTAGCCCGGCCGCGGCTGGTGCCAGATCACCCAGATACCGCGCAGCCTGCGCGTCCAATTCCGTGCTGACCCCGGCATGCGCGCGCGCCCTGAGTTGGGCGGATATCCGTTCGATTGGCTTTGCAACATTGTCGTCGAACAATAACCAAACCGCCGCAGTCAAAGCCAGAAAGCCAAAACCCATCAGGATTTCGGCAAAGATGAACGCGTCGACCAAGTCAGGATCAGCAACGCGCCGATAGCTGATCCACAGTGCCAGAGAGCTGACGGTCAGAGCGCCAATGGCCAGCAGGCAGAAGAACAGGAAAATGCGCAGACGCAGGCTTAACCGGTTCAGCATGTCACACTCCGCAGGTTGCCTCGACAATTGGGTCACTGGAGGTGACGTCGATCCAGTCGGCGTTCAGCAGCCGCCCGTCATCCGCGAATTCTGCCCCATCCGCAAGATTGGCGCGGCTGAACTCTTTGCAATTGACCGCTACAGGTAGTTTTGAGACCGGGGCCCAGCGACCAAAGAGATACAGTTCCACCAACCGTTGTTCGGGAACCTGTTCATTGGTGCGCACGGAACCGGCATCAATGGCGGCAAAGCGGTCCACGAAAGGCACGGCATAGGTCCAGGGGCGATAGAAGGCGCGGCTTTCGACCTCTTGAATGACGGTCATACCTTCGGGAAGGGTATCGCGGGTGCGGTCGTACCAGGAATACTCGCTGGTGATCGTCATACCGATCATACCGAGACCTGCGGCAACGGGTGTCATCCAGCGGGGCAGGCGGCCACCCGTCAATTTGTTTAGAACCATTACGATGCCGGCAAAAGCAAAGCCTGCAAAAATAGTGCCGATCAGTTCCAGAAACATGTATCTCTCCGTGTGTCTGCCGCTTTAGCCCAGCATTCCCTTGCCGTGACCAACTGCCGATTGCATGGTTTTTACCACAACGAACGCATCCCGAAGATGACTTCGCTCAAAATCCGACAGGTCCGAGGGCGGAAGGAAATTGTCGGGTTTCCGATCACTCTTCACAAGCCTGACCTGATGTTCAAGCCGGGTTTCTGCAATCAGATCATAGGCATCCAGCAAATCCCGCGCCCCGGAGGTACTGAGGATACCGCTTGATGCGGCGGCGTTCAGGCGTGCTCTGGTATTGGCTTCGGTAAGTTGCCCTTGAAGGCTGTAGATCCGTGCAAGGTCAACGACGGGGACCACGCCATTATGTTTGAGATCCAGCGTGTTGCGATGCTCACCCGACCGAATGGTTGCAATCCCGCGCAACAGACCCAGCGGAGGCGTGTGTTTTAGCGAGTTCGAGATCATATGCGCGACAAAGATCGAATTTGCGTTGGCGGCTGCCAAAGTCTCGGCCTGCAGATCGTCGAACAGGTGAAAGGCCCCGCCAATCGGACGCAGGTCGAACATGACCGAAGCCAGCATCTGTGCCTCGGGGTTCGGTTTGGCGATCCAGCCGTTGAAGTACTCGCGCCAGACACGGACGGGCTGACACCAGCGCGGGTTAGTGGCCATCATGTCGCCAGGGCAATAGAAATAACCACAAACATCCAGCCCATCCGAGACGAATTTTGCCAGCTTTGCGAAGTAGCCCATATCCGCGTCCGAAACGCTGTCATCCAGCATCAGGCAATTGTCCTGATCGGATACGCCGGTCTGCTCCTGCCGCCCCTGTGATCCGCAAGCCAGCCACAGGTAGGGAACGGGTGGGGGTCCCAGTTTGTCTTCGGCCAGTTTAAGCAGGCGACGGGTCGCCGTATCTGCGATATCGGTGATCAGGCGGGTTACGATTTCATGCCTGTTTCCGGCTGCAACCAATTGCACCAGCAGTTGCGGGATTTCAGCGGTCACCGCCGCCATTTTATCTGCCGTGTCCGCTTGTACAATCCTGCGGACCAACTCTGCCGAGTTAACCGCCTGATAGTGGGTCAGATCCGTCTGCGTCACGATACCGACCAGACGACCCCCCTCGCTGACCGGAATGTGGCCGATCCCGCGTTCCATCATCACATGCAGAACGTCCGAGCCAATATCCGAAGGTGATAGGGTGATCGGGTTTGCCGTCATAATCGCTGAGATCGCCGTGTCGGCAGGCATGCCATTGGCCACGAATTTACCTGAGATGTCGCGCAGTGTGGCGATGCCCAGAAGGTCATCCGCCTCGGTGACACAAAGCGAAGAAATGTGCTTGTCGCGCATCATCCGGGCGGCTTCCTGAACCGGTGTGCCTGGCGGACACGTCGTAGGGTTATGTGCCATCAGAACGTCGATGGCGCTGGTGGCCAGGCTTTGCGGACCGGACCGGTTCGATCGGGTCCGATTGAAGAATTTCGAAACGACGTCGTGGCCATCTATAAGTTGACGCACCAGGTCGGGGGGCAAAACCAGCAACACGGATGGCGTATGCGCCCGCGCTTTAGTCGCGGCCTTGCCGTCCTTTAGCAGGCCGCGCTCTCCGAACGAGTTTCGCAGACCAAGATGGGACACGACAGCGTCGTTCTCATCGGTAATCTCAACTTGCCCCTCGTAGATCACAAAGACGCCGGGCAGGGTGTGCCCCAATTCGTATACGGGAAAGTCCTCGTCGACCTCCCATACCTCGATCTGCTTTGCGACCTGATCCAACGTTTCCGGGGGCAGGGCATCATAGGGATGTACGGACTTTAGAAACCGGGTGATCTGGTCATGGGACAGGGGCATCAATCACTCCTTGGTTTCTGGTTTAAAAATCCCGCCCGGTGGAGTGCCGGACGGGAAAAGTTGATCGAAAGACGCGGCACAGGAAAGTTAACCTTATGCCGCATCATGCTCACTTGTTCTGAGCTGCGCCAGCGCCACGGGGAATGCGGACGCTTTCGACCAATTCAACGATCTCCGGCGGAGTCTCTTTGGTCATTCCGGCGACGACGTAAGCGACGCCGAAGTTGATCATTGCACCGATGGCGCCGAACGAGGTCGACTTGATCGGACCCAGGAGCGGATCAGCATCAGTGAACGAGTTGGTGCCCGGAATGAACAGCCAGCCCTTGTGCAGGAAGATGTAGACCAGGGTTACGGTCAGACCAGCCAGCATACCTGCGACAGCACCGGTGTTGTTGATACGGGTCGAGAAGATCCCCATCATCAGCGCCGGGAAGATCGAGGCAGCCGCCAGACCAAACGCCAGGGCCACGGTTTGCGCCGCAAAGCCCGGTGGGTTCAGACCCAGATAGGTTGCGACAACGATGGCCACGGCCATGGCGATACGAGCAGCCAGCAGTTCTCCTTTTTCAGAGATTTGCGGGTTGATCGCACCTTTGACAAGGTCGTGGGATACCGCCGACGAGATCGCCAGCAACAGACCCGCAGCGGTCGACAGAGCAGCCGCAAGACCACCGGCAGCGACCAGACCGATCACCCAACCCGGCAGGTTGGCAATCTCGGGGTTGGCCAGAACCAGAATGTCGCGGTTGAACTTGGTCAGCTCGTTTCCGACCCAGCCTTTTTCTTCGGCAAGTGCCTGCATGTCGGCGTTCTTGTCGTTGTAGTACTGGATCTTGCCGTCGCCGTTCTTGTCTTCCCAGTCCAACAGACCGGTTTTCTGCCACGTCTGCATCCAGTCATAGCGCGGATCATTGTCGATATCCTCGACCGAGACAGCGCCACCTTCGATGCCACCATTGGGCCACATCATGTCGGTGATGTTCAGACGCGCCATTGCGCCAACCGCAGGGGCGGTCAGATACAGCAGAGCGATGAAGACCAGCGTCCAGCCAGCGGACCAGCGGGCATCCGACACTTTCGGTACGGTGAAGAAGCGCATGATCACGTGCGGCAGACCGGCGGTGCCGATCATCAGCGACAGTGTGAACAGAACCATGTTCAGTGTGTTCGAGTGGTGGGCAGTGTATTCGTTAAAGCCCAGCTCGGTCACGATCGCGTCAAGCTTGGTCAGCAAAGGCTCACCACTGGCAGTATCGCTGAACAGACCCAGCGCCGGAACCGGCGTGCCGGTCAGCTGCAGCGAGATGAAGATCGCCGGGATTGTGTAGGCAGTGATCAGTACGCAGTACTGTGCGACCTGAGTGTAGGTCACGCCTTTCATCCCACCGAACACTGCGTAAGCAAACACGACACAAGCACCGATCAGCAGACCAGAGGTGTTCGATACTTCGAGGAAGCGGCCAAAGGCCACGCCCACACCGGTCATCTGACCAATCACGTAAGTCACCGATGCAACGATCAGACAGATCACTGCAACGATACGCGCGGTCTGGCTGTAGAAACGGTCGCCGATGAATTCCGAGACAGTGTATTTGCCAAACTTACGCAGATAGGGCGCAAGCAGCAGTGCCAGCAGCACGTAACCGCCAGTCCAACCCATCAGGAAGGTCGAATTGTCATAGCCGGTAAAGGCAATCAGGCCCGCCATCGAAATGAACGAGGCCGCAGACATCCAGTCTGCCGCTGTTGCCATGCCGTTGGTGACTGGGTGAATGCCGCGACCGGCGGCGTAAAATTCCGATGTGGAACCCGCACGGGCCCAGATCGCGATGCCGATGTACAGCGCAAAGGACGCGCCGACAAAGAGCAGGTTGATGGTAAACTGGTCCATTCCGCTTACTCCTCATCCACGCCGTATTCGGCGTCCAGCTTGTTCATGCGCCAGGCGTAGTTGAAGATCAGCACCAAAAAGACCAAGATCGATCCTTGCTGAGCGAACCAAAAGCCCAGATCGGTGCCGCCAACGGCGATGCCGGACAGCAATGGACGCAGCAGAATGCCGAATCCAAAAGACACCAGCGCCCAGATCACGAGGCTGATGTAGATGAGACGCAGGTTCGCCTGCCAATAGCCCTTGTCGGCCTCGGCAGTCTGCGCGGAGTGTGTTGATTGATCCGCCATTGCGGGTTCCTCCTTCGCTTCTTCCATGGGCGACCCGTTGTCCAAAACCTCCAACGCGCGGGGTCGCTTTTCGAAATGCCGAATGCCAGGGTGGCATCAGGCACGACTTCTCCGATCCGCCAAGGCGGGTACTTTGAAGTTTTCCTTTAGGAATTGGGCCCTTATTCAGGGCGGGCCGTCTTCCCTTAGTTCATGGCGTCGCTGACAATCCTTTCCAGATTGCCCGCGATGTCATCGATATTGCCCATGGCGTTCAGGCCTTTTAGAACGCCGTGGTCTTGGTAATAAGTAATCAAAGGCGCGGTTTGCGCGTGATACGCAGCCAGCCGCGAGGCGACGGTTTCGGCGTTGTCATCAGCACGGCGCTTGAACTCGGTGCTGCCGCACTTGTCACACTTGCCTTTAACAACAGGGACCTTGAACGTGTCATGGAACCCTTCGCCACATCCGGCGCAGGTGTAGCGGCCCGAGATACGGATAACCATTTCGCCGTCCTCAACCTCAAGACTGATGGCGGCGTTGATCTTCTGCCCGGTTTCCGACAGCAATCCGTCCAGCGCCTCGGCCTGAACCGTTGTGCGTGGAAAGCCGTCAAGAATGACGCCCTTGGCGCAATCCGGTTCAGCAAGACGGTCGCGCAAAATGGCAATGACGATCTCGTCGCTGACCAGATCGCCGGCTTCCATCACCGCCTTAGCGGCCTTGCCGGCCTCAGTTCCTGAGGCGACAGCCGCACGCAACAGGTCGCCGGTGCTGAGTTGAACCAGCCCGAACTTGTCTTCAAGCATACGGGCCTGTGTTCCCTTCCCGGCACCCGGAGGGCCGAGAAGGATCAGAACAGCGGGTGTGGTGATCGTGGCAGCGTCCATCACATCCTCACTTGTTCGCACGGTTTTCGATCAGGTCTTCGACCACCGACGGATCGGCAAGCGTAGACGTGTCACCCAATGCGCCAAAGTCGTTCTCGGCAATCTTGCGCAGGATACGGCGCATGATCTTTCCCGAGCGGGTCTTGGGCAGACCAGGAGCCCACTGGATCACGTCAGGCGATGCAATCGGGCCGATCTCGGTCCGGACCCATGTGCGCAGCTCTTTCAGTAACTCATCCGACGGCTCACGGTCATTCATCAGAGTGACATAGCAATAGATGCCTTGTCCTTTGATTTCATGGGGATAGCCAACTACAGCAGCTTCAGCGACCGCGCCGTGCGCGACCAGAGCGCTTTCGACCTCGGCTGTGCCCATGCGGTGGCCCGAGACGTTGATCACGTCGTCAACCCGGCCAGTGATCCAGTAATCACCATCCTCGTCACGACGGCAGCCGTCCCCGGTAAAGTAGTAGCCTTTGTAATCCGAGAAATAGGTCTTCTCGAATCGTTCATGATCACCCCAGACGGTGCGCATCTGGCCGGGCCAGCTGTCTTTGATACACAGAACACCTTCGACACCGTTTCCGGTGATCTCGACACCAGACTGCGGGTCCAACACGACCGGTTGAATGCCAAAGAAAGGCTTCATCGCGGCACCAGGCTTCATCGCGTGTGCTCCGGGCAGGGGAGTCATCAGATGACCACCGGTCTCGGTCTGCCACCACGTGTCAACGATGGGGCAATTTCCTTTGCCGACCACCTCATTGTACCAGTTCCAGGCTTCAGGGTTGATCGGTTCGCCCACGGTGCCCAGTAGTTTCAGGTCGCTCAGATCATGCTTTTCGACCCACTCGTTGCCTTGCCCCATCAACGCGCGGATCGCGGTTGGTGCGGTGTAGAACTGGTTGACCTTGTGCTTGGCGCACACCTCCCAGAAACGGCCTGCGTCGGGGTAGGTAGGGACACCTTCGAACATCAATGTAGTCGCGCCGTTGGCAAGCGGGCCGTAGACGATATAGCTGTGGCCTGTGACCCAGCCCACGTCAGCCGTGCACCAATACACATCGCCCTCGTGGTAATCGAAGGTGATCTCATGGGTCAGCGATGCGAATACCAGATAGCCGCCAGTGGTATGTACCACACCCTTGGGTTGTCCGGTCGAGCCTGAGGTGTAGAGGATGAACAGCGGATCTTCTGCGCTCATCTCAGCGGGTGCACAATAGTCGTCCGCCTCAAGCGCCATTTCGTTATAGTCGTAGTCGCGGCCGTCGATCCATGTGGTCTGACCACCGGTGCGCTTGACCAACAGGCATTTCACTGTGTCTTTGCAGTGCAGAAGAGCAGCATCCGCATTGGATTTCAGCGCAGTCTTGCGGCCGCCTCGAGGGGCCTCGTCGGCGGTGATGACAACCTTTGCGTCGCAGCCATTGACGCGCGCCGCCAGAGCGTCGGGTGAGAATCCCGCAAAGACGATCGAATGGATCGCGCCAATACGCGCGCAGGCCAGCATGGCATAAGCGGCCTCGGGGATCATCGGCATATAGATCACGACGCGGTCGCCCTTACGCACGCCCAGCGATTCCAGAATGTTTGCCATCCGGCAGGTCCGGCGGTGCAACTCAGCATAGGTGATGTGCTGCGCTTCGTCTTTTGGATCATCCGGCTCCCAGATGATCGCCGTCTGATCGCCGCGGGTTTTCAGGTGACGGTCCAAACAGTTGGCCGAAACGTTCAGCGTGCCGTCTGCGTACCAGTTGATTCCGACCGAGCCGAAATCATAGTTTACATCTTTGACTTGTGTGTAGGGCTTGATCCAGTCGATCCGCTTGCCTTGTTCGTCCCAGAACGCAACGGGATCGTTGATCGAAGCCGCATACATCTCAGTGTATTTTTCAGCGTTAACATGCGTGCGGGCCACGGTTTCGGCGGACGGCGGAAAGGTATTGGCTTCTGCCTGGGCAGCGGTTGTCATTCTGAGGCTCCTCCCTCTGGATCATATTGAATCAGACCGATTTTGCCTGCTGAACTGGCGATGTCGATCTGTTTCCTCCTTATGCGCAATAATACGGAGAGCTGAAAACAAGGAAATAAATTACCGATTTATCACGATTAGTTTGTAAATTATTTTTTTGGCCCGAAGTGGTTTTGTAAAGAAAGAGATCATCGTTGGGAATAGTGGTGTTTTTACATAGCTTTGGCTGTAATGAAAAATTGTGTAGAAATAAACCGCCCGATTACAACTAAATTGCATCTGAGACTCACCTTTCGGTTGTTAGCGCTCAACGGTGCCATTCCTTACTGGCCATGAATGCTGACCGGGGGTTGGCACATTCCGATGTTGGCGCTAGCTTTGACCGCAAGCGCCTCGGTAAGGGGGTGCAGCAAAGGGAGAAATCAGTATGAAAAAGATTTTGAGCGGCTCTGCTGTGGCCGCCTTGTGTGTTGCGTTCGTGTCCGAGGCAGCCGCAACTGAATGGAATGCTTCGGTCTGGGGCAAACGTCGTGCGTTCACCGAGCATGTTGAGAAACTGTCTGAGTTGGTCAGCGAAAAGACAAACGGCGATTTCACCATCAATGTCAGCTATGGCGGCCTGTCCAAGCCGCGCGAAAATCTGGATGGAATCGAAATTGGCGCGTTTGAGATGGCTCAGTTCTGTGCCGGATATCATCGCGACAAAAACCGCGCGATCACCGTTCTGGAACTGCCGTTCCTGGGCGTGAACAATCTGGATGAGGAAGTTGCCGTCAGCCACGCGGTTTACGATCACCCTGCCGTTAAGGATGAGATGGCGCAGTGGAATGCGCGTATCATCATGACCTCGCCCATGCCGCAGTACAACATCGTCGGAACCGGCGACCCGCGTGACGAACTTGCCGAGTTCGAAGGCATGCGTGTCCGCGCCACAGGTGGTCTGGGCAAGGCATTCGAAGCGGTCGGCGGTGTTCCGACCTCGGTTCCTGCAACCGAGGCCTTTAACGCAATGGAGTCCGGTGTCGTTGACACGGTTGCCTTTGCTCAGCACGCGCACCTGTCTTTTGGCACGATCAACGAAGCGGATTGGTGGACGGCCAACCTGAACCCCGGCACTGTGAATTGCCCGGTTGTGGTCAATATCGATGCCTATGAGGCACTGCCAGCTGAGCATCGCGAGGCACTGGACAGTTCGATCGACGAAGCGATTGATCACTATCTGGCCAATTATGGATCGCTGCTGGATCAGTGGGACAGTGTTTTGGACGAAAAGGGCGTCGCAAAGGTACAGATCGATGATGCGGTAATCGCAGAGTTCCGCACCAAAGCTGCCGATCCCATCCGGGCACAGTGGATTGAGGATATGTCCGCTCAGGGTATTCCTGCGCAGGACCTGTATGATCTAGTCCAGTCCACGCTGGAACAGCAACGCAGCGGTAACTAAGCACAAAATCCGGGTGCCCATCGGGGCATCCGGACACCAATAAAAATACAGGGGAACACCGCAATGGCAGGACAGGCCACGGTGCTTGAAGACAACAGCCTCCTGAGTTCTTTGGACCGTAAGTTGTTGAGGTTAGAGCGGTTTCTGGCTCTGATCAGCGGCCTTGCCGTGTTCAGTCTTATGGTTCTGGCGGTGGTCTCGGTCAGCGGACGCAATGCGATTAACGCACCTTTGCCGGGATATGTCGACTGGATCGAACAGGCGATGCCGCTGATTGCATTTCTGGGCATTTCATATGTTCAGCGCGATGGCGGTCATATCCGGATGGATATTGTCATCTCACGTCTGCACGGGCGGGCACTTTGGTTGTTCGAGCTAATCTCGGTCCTTCTGATCCTTCTGCTGATGTTGGCTTTAGTGTGGGGCAGCTGGTCCCATTTTGACCGCTCGTTCGACTTTGGCGCTCCTATGTGGAGCCGCGACAGTTCGATCGACATCGGCATCCCGCTTTGGCCGGCCAAATTGCTGGCACCTGTGGCGTTCTCGGTGCTCTGCTTGCGGTTGCTGCTTCAGGTCTGGGGATATGGTCGCGCGCTGATCGTAGGGGCCGAAAGCCCCGTAGCCGTTCCACTGATACAGGATGCGGCCGCTCAGGCCGCTGCCGAGGCCGAGCAATTCGAAGGGCAGGACTAGCGCATGGACTCGATTGAAATTGGCCTGTGGGTCACGGGTGGCCTACTGGTTCTGGTTGTGACCGGAATGCGCGTGGCCTTCGCGGCGGCTCTTGCGGGGCTGGTCGGGTTGGTTTGGATTTTCTGGGCCAAGTTTGGATACGATCCTGATCGCTTCGGCAAAGCATTAACCGTCGCGGTCAAGACGGCGGGGCAGGTGCCCCATTCCAAGGTTGCGGCCCATACACTCAGCCTGATCCCCACCTTTATCTTGATCGGTTATCTGGCCTATTACGCAGGGCTGACTCGCGCGTTGTTCGAGGCCGCTAAACGTTGGGTTGCGTGGGTGCCCGGAGGGCTCGCGGTTTCGACTGTGTTCGCCACAGCCGGGTTCGCGGCCGTTTCTGGCGCGTCGGTGGCGACCTCGGCTGTGTTCGCCCGGATCGCTATCCCCGAGATGCTGAAAGTCGGTTACAACAAGCAATTCGCAGCCGGAGTGGTCGCAGCGGGCGGTACACTTGCATCCCTTATCCCGCCATCCGCGATCCTTGTGATCTATGCGATCATCGTGGAACAGGATGTGGGCAAACTGCTGCTTGCCGGGTTTATCCCCGGTGCATTTTCGGCCGTTGTGTACGGTCTGCTGATCGTCGGCATCGCGGTTGTGTTCAAAAACGTTGGTCCACCGGTAACAGGCTTCACCTGGAAGCAGCGTTTTGCGTCGCTGCCGGGCGCGTTTCCGATTGTCGCCGTAATCCTGATCATCATTTGCTTTGTCTATAACCCGTTTGGAGAAAAGGCTTGGGGCACTCCAACCGAAGGCGGGGCTATCGGTGCCTTCATCGTCTTCTGTTTCGCCCTTTTCCACGGGATGCGGTGGCCCGAGCTGAAATCGGCGCTGCTGGAAACCGCCAAACTGACGGCCATGATCTTCACGATCATCTGGGGGGTGCTGATCTACGTACGGTTTCTGGGGTTTGCGGATCTTCCAGGCGCGTTTTCGGACTGGATCACTTCGTTGGAAATGTCGCCGATGCTGATCCTGATCTGTATCCTGCTGGCCTACGCCGTCTTGGGCATGTTCATGGACGCTATCGGCATGCTGTTGCTAACGCTGCCAGTGGTCTACCCGGCGGTCATGGCCCTGAACGGGGGCGAGACGGTCAGCGCCGCAGAAAGCGCCTTTGGCATGTCAGGTCCGATGTGTGCGATATGGTTCGGTATTCTGGTCGTGAAAATGGCCGAGTTTTGCCTGATCACGCCGCCTATTGGTCTGAATTGTTTCGTGGTGGCAGGCGTGCGTCCGGATCTGAGCGTTCAGGACGTGTTCAAAGGCGTTACGCCGTTCTTCATCGCCGACGGCGTAACGATCGCGCTGCTCGTGGCGTTTCCCGGTATCGTACTCTACCTGCCGTCATTGGCCGGGTAGAAAAAGCCCCCGGTGGTGAACCGGGGGCCAGTCGACGTGAAGTGCGGGTTCTTCAGCTCGCCCGCATCAGCATCCCATACAGATCCCGTGGATCATCCGGATCGGCCAGCATGTCCAAAGGTTCAAAGAAATCAGTGCCTTCGATGGCGGACTGGATGTAGCGCAGCGCAGAGAAATCCTCGATCGCGAAGCCGACGCTGTCAAACAGCGTGATCTGGTGGTCATCTTGGCGCCCCTTGGCCTGACCTGTCATCACCTGCCACATCTCGGTCACCGGATGATCGTCATCCAACGCCTGAATCTCGCCTTCGATACGAGTTTGCTCGGGGTATTCGACAAAGATCTCAGACCGCAGAAGGATGTCTCGGTGCAACTCGGTCTTGCCGGGACAGTCTCCGCCAATGGCGTTGATATGCACGCCCGGTCCAACCATGTTGTCGGTAAGGATAGTGGCATATTTCTTATCCGCTGTGCAGGTGGTGATGATCTGCGCGCCCTCGATGGCATCTTCAGGTGTTTTGCATAACACAACTGTCAGTCCGGTGTTCTTGAGGTTCGCTGCACATTTCTCGGTCGCTGCGTGATCGGTGTCATACATACGTACGGTGTCAATTCCACACATGGCCTTGAACGCCAAACATTGGAATTCAGACTGCGCGCCGTTGCCGATCATCGCCATGACGCGCGAGTTTTTCGGGGCCAGGTAACTGCCCACCAATGCTGACGTCGCGGCGGTGCGTAGCGCGGTCAGCATCGTCATCTCGGTCAACAGGGTCGGGTAGCCGGTGTAAACGTCAGCCAGCAGGCCGAAGGCGGTGACGGTCTGCAGGCCCTCGGACGTGTTCTTCGGGTGGCCGTTGACGTACTTGAACCCGTAGGCCTCGCCATCCGAAGTCGGCATCAGCTCAATCACGCCATGGGGTGAGTGGGCCGGGATGCGGGGGGTTTTGTCAAAGCTCTCCCAGCGTTTGAAGTCGGATTCAATCTGAGCTGCGATCTGAGTGATCATCTTTTCAAGCCCGATGTGGTGCACCAGCCGCATCATGTTGTCGACGGATACAAAGGGCACAAGCGCCTTGTCGGAAGGTTGCATCATGGTCTCCTATCGGCGGGAAAGGTGGATACCGGCGATCATGCAACGCACTGATCCTCCGGCTGTTTCTATGGTTGGAACTGACAATGGCAGCAGAGTGGCGCTGTCTTCGATAATGTCGGTCTGTTGGGGTGTCAGCGCATCTTTGGCGCGACTGGAAAGAGCCAGCACGAGCCCATCACGACCACTAAGCTCGATGGTGTTTCCGGCAAAATCTGCGATCTGGTCATGGGACAGATCGATTACGGTGCGACCGGATTCTTCCAATCGCGCCTGTACGGTCGCGCGGCGTTCGGCATCGATGATCATGTCGAGGCAGATCAGTGCATAATGTGTGCCGATCCCCATCAGGACATTGGTGTGATAAACGTCTCGGCCTGCGTCGTCCCTAGCTTCGAACGCGATGGGTTCGTAGTTGAAGTTCGTGCAGAACCGCTCCAACAAAACGGGATCAGCGCGGTTTGACTTGACCGTGTAAGCGATGCGGCCGACGTGATCGAGAACCATTGCTCCGGTACCTTCCAGTGCGAGATCGTCCTGTTCCAGCCCCGAATAATCGATCACGTCCTGAACGCGGTATTCCTGTTTCAGCAACTCGATAACATCTGTGCGGCGTTCGCGTCGACGCGACGGAACAAACATCGGATAGATCGCAACGTGCCCGCCGGGATGTGTCGAGAACCAGTTGTTGGGAAAGACACTGTCCGGCGTGTTCTGTTGACCGTGATCATCAAATACATGAACTGTGACGCCTGCATCGCGCAGTTGCTCGACTGCGCGATCATGTTCATCGCGCGCGGCTGCTGAAGTCGCTTCGGCGGATCGGTGTGCCAGTGTCTGAAACGCATTGTCATGGCGAGTCTCTGGGTTCGACACAAACTCGTGCGGTCGAACCATGACGACAGCGGAAGGAGATTGCAGGGAATTCATCAGAAACTCCGGGTCGGGCGGTCGAAGATGCGACGGCCAAGCAGGGACGCGGCCAAGTCGACCATCAGCTTTGCGGTACGCCCACGCTCATCAAGGAATGGGTTCAACTCGACCAGATCCAGCGAACAGACGAGCCCGCTTTCATGCAGCAGCTCCATCGCCAGATGAGCTTCGCGTTCGGTTGCGCCACCGGGAACGGTTGTACCGACAGCGGGGGCGATCGAGGGGTCGAGGAAATCAACATCCAGAGATACGTGAAGAATGCCATTTGCCGCGCGGACACGGTCGAGGAACGCGATCAGCGGCGCTTTGATGCCGTGCTCGTCAATGCTGCGCATGTCTGCCAGCATGGCCTGATCCTGTTCCAGTCGTGCACGTTCAGCCGGGTCCACTGATCGCAGGCCGATCATGCCTACTCGATCCGTTGGGACCGGGGCAGCCAGCGTAGGGAAGGCGTCAAATCCGGGTTGCCCCGTGAAATAAGCAACCGGTGTACCGTGCAGGTTGCCACTGCCCGTGCTGTCGGGTGTATGAAAATCGCTATGAGCGTCCAGCCAAAGTACGAACAGAGGTCGCCCGATCCCGTCGGCATGTGCTGCCATCCCGGCAACTGTGCCCATGGACAAGGCGTGATCGCCGCCCATAAAAATCGGCAGTCCGTTCGGCGCGGTTTCCTGTGCGGAGCGGCTCAGAGCGCTGGTCCAACCGACGCACTCGGGCAGGGCCACAAGGTGGGGATGCTCCGGTACATCTGACGGATCGGCGCTGACATTTCCAATATCAGACACTTGGTGTCCGAGGTCAGTTAGAGCTTGTTCCAGACCGGCCACCCGATAGGCGTCCGGGCCCATGCGGCAGCCCTGACGACGCTTGCCTGCGTCCATCGGTGCGCCAACCAATATTACATTTTGCGTATCCATATGACTATCTAGACCCTCATGATGGCTTGCGAAAAGGCAGCAAAATGTTCAAAATGACATTCGGATAAGCGAAATGGGAAGTGGTTATGGACGATTTGGATAGTAGACTGCTGAGTGCATTGCACCGCGACGCACGAGCATCGCTATCCGAACTCGCCGAAACGCTGGGGGTAACCCGCACCACTGTCCGCAGCCGCCTGCAACGGCTCAAACAGTCTGGTGAAATTGTTGGGTTCACCGTCCTCACCCGACAGGACGTCGCGCAGAGCCCGGTGCGCGGGCTGATGATGTTGGAAATCGAGGGCCGTGGGACTGAACGTACGATGGCTCGTATTGCTGCTATGCGACAGGTGCGCGCGGTTCACTCCACGAACGGCAGCTGGGATCTGATCGCCGAAATCTGGACCGAAACCCTGGCCGAACTGGACGAGGTTTTGTTCCAGATCCGGCGCATGGAAGGGATAACCAAATCCGAGACTAACCTGTTGCTGTCCACGCGCAAAGGTCGGGTCTGACGCCCGTAGCGCTTTGAGCTAGAACGAAATTGTGCGAAAGTCGGCCTGCGCGTTTCGATTGTTCAGAGTGTGATCGCGCCTGAGAGCAGGGACAAAGCATGTCAACTCATGAAAATGCCGAAGAACTCTGGGCTGTGCGCCTGGCCGAGCGGGTATCGGGATTTCTTGAAAAGCCCGTAGTCCGAATCGCGATACCGATTCTGGTTACCCTTATTGCCCTGACTGTCCTTCATGAACTGTCTTCGCACGTCAAATGGGCCGATGTAAAAACGGACGTCGCGAACACATCGTGGAAACTGATGTTTTTCGCCCTGTGCTGGACGGCAGTCAGCTTTTTGTCACTGTCACTTTACGATGTGTTTGCCGTGCAAAGTGTGGCAGATGGCGAGGTCCCTTTGCCTGTCGCAGGCATGGCTGGCGCCTGTGGCTACGCCGTGTCCAATTGCCTTGGGTTTTCCTACATTACTGGCACGGCGATCCGGTATCGGATCTATGCGTCCCTGGGTCTTGATCTAGGTCGGGTTGCGGGGGTGATTGCCACATCCTGGATAGCATTCTGGTCAGGTTTCATTCTGCTTCTGGGTGGGTTGCTAACCTTTCATCCGGATGGAGTGTCCAAAGTTCTGCCCATAAGTGACACCGTCGAAACCGTGATGGGACTGTGCCTGCTTGTGGGTTTCGCAACGCTGTTCACTTGGCTGTCCAAGGGCGGACGCAGACTGGCCACCGGTGGTTTGGGTTTCAATCTGCCGGGCGGCAAGTTGCCGGGATTGCTGACGCTGGCGGCTGTGGGCGACCTGTTTGGGGCGTCCATGACGCTGTATGTTTTAATGCCGGATGACCTTGGGGTCGGGTTTCCGTTCTTCTTCACCATTTACATTGGCGCCATTGCAGTCGGAATTCTCAGCCACGCTCCGGGTGGGATTGGCGCATTTGAGGCGACTTTGATCGCCGGGCTAGGGGCCTCGGGGCGGTCTGATGTGATCGCGGCCCTGTTGCTTTACCGGTTGATTTATACCTTCCTGCCGTTCGCCATTGCGACGCTGTCCATCGCGGTGGCTTCGGCCCTGACGCACCGACATCACATCAGCGGAGCCGCCACGTGGGTTTACCGCGTGATCCGTCCGATTGTGCCGATGGTCGCGGCCGGTGTCGCAGCTGTGGCGGGCGTCATTCTGCTGGTGTCCGGGGCGTTGCCTGCAGGCAGCGAGAACCTTAGCGCATTGCGGGACTTTCTGCCTTTGTCCTTCGTTGAAGCTTCGCATCTTGCCGGCAGCGCTGTTGGAGTGTTGCTGATCCTTGTGTCACGCGGCCTGTTCCGCAAGCTGTATCGCGCATGGATAGTGGCCATGCTGCTGATGGTTGCCGGGTTCGTCGCATCGCTGGCCAAGGGTCTGGATACGCACGAAGCGATCAGCATGTTGGGCACTATCGCCTTGCTGGCCACGTTTCGCGGAGCGTTTTACCGGGTCAGCGGGGCCTCGATATTCCGTCTGAACATCCCGTGGCTGGTCAGCGTGGTCGCCTTGCTTCTGGTCGTCTTTTGGGTCGGGCTGTTTTCCTATTCGCATGTCGAGTACCAGAACGCCTTGTGGTGGGAGTTCGCATGGAACGGTGACGCCTCGCGCTTTTTGCGATCCAGCCTTGTGGTGGCGGTTATTCTTGGTGTGGTGGCCGTGAATTCTTTGTTCGGGCGCGAGGTTCCGGAACCGGTCCGGACGGAGATCCCCGAGGTTGTTGAACGTCTGGTCATGGCAAGCGAAGACACCGAGTCGCAGATTTCACTGACCGGCGACAAGCAATTCTTGATTTCACCGGACGATGACGCATTTCTGGCTTATGCCGACACAGGCAATGCGCTGATCACCAAGGGGGAACCGGTTGGGGATGAAACCGCCGGAAAGCAACTGATCTGGCAACTGCGCGAAATGGCGGACCGCGAGGGCAAATTGTGCGCCTTCTACAGCGTATCGACTAAGTACTTGCCGACGTTTCTGGATCTGGGCCTGTCTATTCTGAAGATCGGAGAGGTCGCGCGCGTGCCGTTGAAGGATTTCTCGCTGGACGGCAAATCTCGCAAGCGGTTCCGTCAGGCCAAGAACCGGGCCGAACGCGAAGGGTATGTGTTCGAGATTATACCGAAGGAAAACGTGGGCCCTGTGTTGCCCGAACTGCGCAAGATTTCAGACGATTGGCTGGAGCATAAGGCGGGCGAGGAGAAGGGGTTCGCCTTGGGCGGGTTTGACGATGAATACCTGTCCTATTTCGATTTCGCGGTGCTGAAGAAGGCAGATACGGGAAAGATCGTCGCCTTCGCCAACCTCTTCCAAGGCGGGAACAAGTCCGAATTGTCGTTGGACCTGATGCGGTATGAGCCGGACGGGTCAAACTTTATCATGGACGCCTTGTTTGCCGAGATGATGACCTGGGGGGCAGAGCAGGGGTTCCATTGGTTCTCGCTGGGGGCGGCGCCGTTTTCGGGAATAGAGAACCGGCAACTGGCGTCTTTCTGGAACCGCGTCGGCGGGTTCCTATATGAGCACGGCGAGCAGTTCTATCACTTCGAAGGGCTGCGATCTTTCAAGCAGAAGTTCGATCCGGAGTGGAGCCCGAATTACCTCGCCAGCCCCGGTGGTCTGGCAGCACCACGTATTCTGTACGAGGTGAACATCCTGATTTCAGGCGGTTTGCGCGGGCTGACGAAGTAACACTCAGTTCAGACTGGCACGGGTTGGGGTTTTCTCCAGAAGATCGCCCCAATCTGTGCGATATGCCATTTCGGCCAGAACGGTTTCTGGTAGGAATTCTTGGTTCTGCCGGATCTGCCAGCCGCCACCCAATCCCTTGTAAACCGCAACCAGATTGCTGGACACCTGCTGGCGGGCCTGAATCAGATTGGCTTGTGATCGCAACAGGGCTGTTTGGGTGTTCAGGATACGCGAATAGCTTGCGATACCGTCCCGATACTGGTCGATGGCGATATCAGCCGCTTTGCGCGAAGCCGCGACGCTTTTTTCATAGAAGCCAACTTGCTTGCGAGATTGGGCATAGGCCACCATGGCGCTTTCAACCTCGGAATAGGCGGTCAGGACAGTGTTCTGGTAATTGGCGATCAACGCCTGATAGGCCGCATCCTGCGCGCGGACGTTGTTTTTGATCCGGCCATAGTTCAGCACGTTCCAGACCACACCGGCATTCGCGAGCCCGGTGTTGCTGCCTGCTGAAAACAGATCTTGCCCGCCCGAGGCTTGCAGGCCAATAGCACCTGACAGGATAAATTGCGGATAAAGGTCGGCCAAAGCGATCCCGACCTGCGCTGATTGCGTGGCCGCTGCCAACTCGGCTGCGCGAACGTCTGGGCGGCGGCGCAGAAGCTCGGCGGGGACACCGACGGACACATTCGTACGCGCAGAGGGGATCCGCCCGGAATTGCCTAGTAGGCTGGTCATGCGGGACGGCGTGGTTCCCAACAGCACGGCCAAAGCATTTTTGGCCTGTTGTAGATCACTTTCAATCTCTGGCACCAAGGCCTTGGTATTATTCAACAGGGCCGTGGATTCCTGTACGTCCAGCTCGGTTGTCACGCCATTTTCAAATCGCAATTGGGTCAGGTCCGCTGATTCCTGTTGCAGCTTGATGTTGTCGCGCGCCACGGCTAGCGACTCCTGCAAGGCGCGAATGTTGACATAAAGCGCCGCAACATCGCCGGTCAGGGTGACAAGCGCGTCGTCATAGTTGGCCACTTGCAGCGCCAGATTGGATCGCGCGGCCTGAACGCCACGACGTTGCTGGCCCCACACGTCCAGTTCCCATTGGGCATCAAAGCCGACCTGCGAGGTCGAAAACTCGGTGTCCAACGGAATGATCCGGCGGATATCGGAAATCGGTCCGAGGTTGTCGCTGACCTGACGGCGTTCAATGGATGCACCGATGGCCTGCGATTGGGGATAGAGCTCGCCGAACGCGATGCCCAACTGCGCGCGCGCTTGCAAGACGCGGGCACCGGCGACCTGCAGGTCAAGGTTCTGGGCGTAGGCCTCGGCGATCAATTTATTGAGGGTGGGGTCGTTGAAGGTCTGCCACCATTTCACCACCGGAGCGCTGCGCGAGGTCAGACCGCTTTGACCAGTGCTTGGGGTGTTGACCTCAATCCACTGCTTCACGACCGGAGAGCTTGGGCGCACGAAGTCTGGGCCAACTGGCGCACAACCGACCAGAAGGGCGGCGCATAGGGCTGTACCCATCAGTCGGCGGTAAAGTCTGGCCCGGGTCATCATTTGCGTCCTTAAATATCCAGTGGTCGAATGAAGTTGGCGAAGGAATAGAGACGAATGTTGATCCGCCTTAGGAACTCAAAGCTTTTGCCCTGACCGGTATAAATCGCCACGGCCGCGTGACCACCGGCAGGGAAGGTGTGCCCGTCCGGGATATCGACCGAGATTTGCACGGCAATGCGTCCGGGCAGTTTTGGCAGCTCAAACCCCGGCAGGCGGCCAGACGGCAAGTACTGACCTTGTCGGGTTGCCCACCAGATTGCCTCGACCTTGCCGGTCAGGATTTCACCCGGATACAGATCAAGGGCTACCTCAACGGGTTGGCCGACCTCGACAAATTTCAGGTTCTGCTGACGGTAGGTTGCAAGAATGTAAGGGTTATCCTTGGTGACAAAGCTGGCAATGGCGCCCAGGCGAATATCGCCGACGACCAGACCGGGACGGGCTTGTTGGGACACGATCATGCCGTCTTCGGGGGCGTAGATTGTTGTGTTGTCCAGGAAGTACTGGGCCTTGTCTAATTGCGCCTGCGCCTGAAGGATGCCGGTGTTCACGCCGTCAATCTGGGAATCCAGCGCCAGTTGCGCCTTTTCCAGATTGGCCGTGGCCTCTTTGACCTGAGCCTGATCCTCGGTCACCTGTTCGTTCCAGCGATCCAGCTCGTCCTGACGCGCACCACCTGCGGGTACAAGATTTTCGTATCGGGCTTGCTGCGTCTGTGCGTAGGCAAGTTGAGCGTTGGCACGCTCAATGGCTTCCCCTGCGGCAATGACGTCCTGTTCAAGGATCTTGGCGTTCTGCTCGGCCGCGACCAGTTGCGCTGTGGCTTCCTCAACTTCAAGCGCGAACACAGTATCGTCGAACCGATACAGTGGATCGCCCTTTGTGACTTCGGTATTTGGCTCGACCAGTACCTCAGTCAATATCGTCGGTTCGGTCAGCCGTGGGACGATCTGGATGGTCGAGCGGACCACGTGGCTGTCGATAGAGAACGGCTGAAAGAACCGAAGGGCGACAAGGAAGATCAACAGCAGGTGCGCACCGACCCAGAAGGATACGATGCCCCACATGATGTTGAACTTCAGCCACTGGAACTTGAAGAAAATAAGCCAGACGAAAATGATGTAGAAAAGCGTAATGCCGAGGGCGACAAACATATTTTGTAGTTTCCTTTGGCCTTAGCTCTTTTGCGTCTCTTCCGGATCCAGCGGGTCACGGTATTCTTCCGTCAACTCACCACCCAAGCGCTTGATTTCTTTGCGAACCGCCTCACGCTCATCATCGGGCATACGGCGGATATCGACCACCGTTCCATCGTGGAACGCCCAGATGAAGGCATGGACCCAGGGTACGATGGCGAGAAACCCCATCCATCCCATGATCTTTATCGCCTCGGCATGAGGGTGGTTGCGTTTAATTGCGATGCGGCCGGGCAATCCCATCACGAATAGAAACAGCGCCATGACGGCGGCCAGCAGCAAGATCAACGCAACAAATGTCAGGTAGTCATAGTAGCCAAGCGGCTGCCCAAGTAACCCCATCTTCGTGCCTCCGTTCGGGAAGGTTTTCCCATCCTCAATTGTTGGAGCCCAGTTCGTCAATCACTTTGTAGGTGGTTGGCGGGTCAGCGCAAATGCCAGGACCACATTCAAGCAGTGTCGAGCCGGCGTTCAGAACAGCCAAACCAAACATGACAAAAAAGGCTGTTTTGGCCAGTGTGCTTCCGCCAAACCGCGGCTGCTCCGAAGTGTCGTCAGCGTATTGGCGATCAAACAGCAGCATAACCGCGGTGCCCAACAGGATCAGGAAAAAGCAAATGGCCGCCCACGTATAGTAGTGCAGCCCTAACACGGGCGAGCCGTAATGACCCGTGCCGGGAACGATATGCAGAAGGATCTGGCGGACAGAAACGCTGCCGCCATAAAGCGCTGCGATTAACATCAAAGCATAGTGCTGCGGCCGCGCGCCGTATAGCAGGTTCAACCCCAGCCCAACGCCCACGGCGACAAAGCCGACGCGCTGCAGCAGGCAAAGCGGGTAGGGCAGTTCGTAAAGCGTCAGTTGGTAAACAAAGGCCAAAAGCAGCACCAGACTGACGGCCAGCATGCCCATGGCGTTCAGGGTTCGGGACAGTTCTGGTGTCATCACCGCCCCCTACAACTGGATGGTCAATTGGCTGGTGGCGTGGAATTTCAGCCAGTACACACTCAACGCCAGCGTGAAGAAAAACAGCGCATTGGCTGCCGTTGTTTGTTGAAAATAATTCAGCCCCATGGTGGCTGTAAGTAACGCAAATAAAAGCGCTATCATGGCCCGGTTCTCCCCTTCCGTGCAACGACCGCAATATCGCGATACTGTCAGGCACTGGGAGGTCTGGCAAGAAAACTCTTACCCAGTTCACCTTTTAGGAGAACTGCTTAGGGGGCTATTGGCACACGCGAAGGTCGGTCTTCCACGCCTGACACCTCTTGCTTAGGCGGTCCGTCAGAGGCCGGTCCGTGTAGAACGTGTCGATCTCAGCCAATGAAGTGATACGCGCGGGGGCTGCACGCTGAAACTTTGAATGATCGGCCACAAGAAAGGTGCGCCGTGTCTGGGCCAGGATCGTTTGGCTGACCTGGACCTCTTGAAAATCGAAATCCAGTAGGTCGCCATCGGCATCAAGTGCCGAGCAGCCGATGACCGCATAGTCGAATTTGAAGTGCCGGATGGTTGCGACCGTCAGATTGCCGACCAGCCCGCCATCCGATCTGCGCAGGACACCACCCGCGACGACGATTTCGCAATCGGTGTTCTCGGCCAGAATATTGGCGACATTCATGTTGTTTGTGACGACCATCAGGTTCTTGTGGTTCACCAATTGGCGCGCAACCGCCTCGGTCGAGGTCCCGATATTCATGAAAACCGACGCGCCGTCCGGGATGTCTAGGGCGCAGGCCGACGCAATGTGCGCCTTGGCCTCATCGTTCAGGGCCCGGCGATCCTCATAGCCAATATTGGAAACGCCTGAGCGAATGACGGCCCCGCCATGAACCCGGTCCAGCTTCCCCAGATCCGCCAGCTCAGACAGGTCGCGGCGAATGGTCTGAACCGTGACCCCGAACTGAGCGGCCAGGTCATCCACCATCACACGGCCATCCTGTCTGGCGATGTTCAGAATGTCTGACTGACGAAAGGAAAGGGACATGGTCGGCTCCGAAACGGTGTGTGTTCGTTTTTGTTCTAATTTCGAAGGGTTTCCAAGAGATCTGATCGACCACACACTTGAAACACTTCGATTTGTGGTGATAAAACGAAAATAAACGAAAGTAAACGTTGACGAAACGCGCGTTCATCGGGTTAATGAGCCCGGTTTTTCAAACAAAGAGAATCATCCGGACATGGAACGGCACACGGACAAGGTCACGGACCTTTTCATCATTGGTGGTGGGATTAACGGGTGCGGAATAGCGCGCGATGCGGCCGGGCGCGGATTGTCCGTGACATTGGCCGAGATGAACGATCTTGCCTCGGCGACGTCTTCGGCCTCGACCAAGCTGTTTCATGGCGGCCTGCGGTATCTGGAGTACTTTGAATTCCGTCTGGTGCGCGAGGCGTTGATCGAGCGTGAAACCCTGCTGCGGGCAATGCCGCATATCAGCTGGCCGATGCGGTTCGTGTTGCCGTATCACAAGGATATGCGGTTCGATTCTGAAACGCCGACATCGCGACTTCTCAGCACAGTAATGCCTTGGATGAAGGGACGGCGCCCGGCGTGGTTGATCCGTCTGGGCCTGTTTATGTATGACCATCTTGGGGGGCGCAAAATCCTGCCGGGGACAAGCTCACTGGATTTGCAAAGCGCGCCGGAAGGCAGGCCGCTGCAGGACAAGTTTCACACAGGCTACGAGTATTCCGATTGTTGGATTGAGGATTCACGGCTGGTTGTGCTGAATGCCCGCGATGCCGAGGCACGTGGGGCGAATATTCTGGTGCGGACCGAAGTTCTGGCGGCCAAACGCGTCGATGATCTGTGGGAAATTACCATCCGCGATAAGCACAGCGGCGACACGCAGACGGTGCAGGCTAAAATGCTAATCAACGCAGGTGGACCTTGGGTTGGGGACATCATCCAGACCAAGATCCACATCAACTCTCGTGAAGGTGTGCGATTGGTGCGCGGCAGCCATATCGTGACGCCTAAGCTTTATGATCACGACAAGTGCTATTTCTTCCAAGGTGAAGACGGGCGCATCATTTTCTCCATTCCGTATGAGCGCGATTTTACGCTGATCGGCACAACGGATCAGGATCACCCAGACCCAGCAGAGCCCCCGACCTGTACGGAGACAGAGCAGGACTATCTGTGCGCGTTTGCCTCGAAGTATTTCCAAAAACCGGTTACGCGCGATGACATCGCGTGGACCTATTCCGGTGTGCGTCCGCTGTATGACGACGGGGCCAGCAGCGCCACCGCGGCAACGCGGGATTATACACTAAAAGTTGACGCGCAGGGTGGGGCGCCAGTGCTGAATGTCTTTGGCGGCAAGATCACCACCTATCGGCGTCTTGCCGAGAGTGCGATGGACAAAGTGTCAGAGCATTTCCCCGATCTTCCCGGCCCCTGGACTGCAGGCGTTTCGCTTCCGGGCGGCGATTTTCCAGTTGGTGGCGTACCGGATTTGGTCGAGGCACTGTCGGCCGACTACCCGTTTCTGGATCGTGTCTGGGCGCAACGACTGGTTCGCGCCTATGGCACTGAGGCCAAGACAATTTTGAGCGATGCCAAGTCCGCATCGGATCTGGGCGAGGACTTCGGCGCGACGCTAACCGCACGGGAATTGGCGTGGCTGATGGACAAAGAATATGCGCGCACGGCTGAAGATGTTGTTTGGCGCCGAAACAAGATGGGCCTGCGGTTAAGTGCCGAGCAAATCGCCGGCATTCAAGGCTGGATGGATCGCAAAACCGAACCCGTCGTAGTGAACGCCTGACCAAAAAAGTAAAAGCCCCGCCAGTTTGGCGGGGCTTTTGTTTTGGATCACGCGGCCTCTTCTGATGAGCCCGGATCATCCTTGGTTCCCTTGATCCATTCCCGCATCCCTTGCAGCAAGGCGTATAGGACCGGCACTAGGATCACGCCGACCAAAGTGGCTGCCAGCATCCCGCCGAACACGGCGACACCGATGGCCTTCTGACTGGCGGCACCCGCGCCGCTGGCCGCCAGAAGCGGCACAACACCCAACAGGAAGGACAGGGCCGTCATCATTACCGCACGGAAACGCTGATAAGCGGCCTCGGCTGCGGCGTCTTTGACCGACAACCCCTTGGCGCGTTGTTCCATCGCGAATTCAACGATCAGAATGCCGTTCTTTGAGGCCAGCCCCACAAGCATGATCATCCCGATCTGCGTATAGAGGTTGATGTCGCTGCCCACGATGGCCACGGCCGCCACCGCCCCGAACAAGGCGACGATCACCGATAGCAGGATCGACACGGGCAAGGTCCAACTCTCGTATTGCCCCACAAGGAAGAGGTAGCCGAACAGGATCGCCAGCCCGAGGATGACGACCACCAGACCACCGGTCGCCAATTGCTGTTGTGCAGTACCGGTCCATTCAAAGGCATAGCCCGGGGGCAGGGCAGTCGTGGATTCCTCGGTCATGACATTAATCGCGTCACCGGTGGATAACCCAGGGGCCGGAACCGCCGTTACGGTCGCCGAACGGAACAGGTTGTGACGTTTCAGCAAGACCGGACCCAGTACGTTTTCGACATCGATGAGCGTACCCAACGGCACCATCTCACCCTTGGTCGATCGCACATACAGGTTCGCGATATCGTCGACATTATCACGATATGAACCGTCGGCCTGGATCATCACGCGATACACACGTCCGAACAGGTTGAAGTCGTTCACATAGTATGACCCCAACTGCGCCTGCATCGTCTGGAACACCTCGGCCACGGACACTTGCAGCGTCTTGGCCTTTTCGCGGTCCAGATCCACGAACAACTGAGGAACGTTGGCCCGGAAAGTGGTATAGGCCTGACCGATTTCAGGACGTTGGTTAGCCGCATAGACGAACGACCCAACCGCCGAGGCCAGATCCTGAGGCGTACCGCCTCCGGTCTGCTGCACCTCCATCTCGACGCCAGCCGAGTTGCCCAAGCCTTGAATGGGTGGTGGGTTGAACGCGATGATCGATGCAGCGGATTCACCATAGGCTATCGCCAGTACTTTCTGCAGGATCGCGTCAGCGCTCAGGTCATCCTCTTTCCGTTCATCCCAGTTGTCGAGGTTCACAAAGATCGCGGCGCCGTTTGTCGTTGTGCCGTTCAGGATCGAGAAGCCGTTGATCAGAACTGTGCTTGCGACGCCGGGGATCTGTTGGATCTGTGTGTCGACACGTGCAGTGACCGCTTCGGTCCGTTCCAACGTCGCAGCGTCTGGCAGTTGCACATCCACGAACAGATATCCGTTGTCTTCAAGTGGAAGGAAGCCGCTTGAGGTGTTGGACATGATTGTGCCCGTACCCATGGCCAGCGCCACGATGATGCCCAGACCAACGATAGGCAGGATCAGTAGTTTCCGGACTATGGCGACATAGCCACTGCGAACACCACCGATGAAGTTCTCGAACACTGCCAACAGCCCTTTGGGTGGGCCGGATCGCGCCTTCAACACCAACCCGCACAACGCAGGCGACAGCGTCAACGCGTTGATCGACGAGATCACAACAGCGGTCGAGATCGTCACAGCGAACTGCGAATAAAGCCGCCCCGAGATGCCGGGCATAAAGGTGACGGGTACGAACACCGCCAACAGAACCAGCGTTGTCGCAATCACCGGACCGGTGATCTGCCCCATGGCTTTGCGCGTCGCCTCGGCAGGGGGAAGGCCTTCGTCTGCGATAATCCGTTCGACGTTTTCAACCACAACAATCGCGTCATCAACCACGATGCCGATGGCCAGCACCAAAGCGAACAATGAGATCGTGTTCAGCGACATGCCAAACAGCAGCAGGAACGCAAAGGTCCCGATCAACGAGACGGGGATCGCAACCGCTGGAATGATCGTCGCGCGCCAGCTTCCAAGGAAAACAAACACCACCGAAATCACAAGGATGAAGGTCAAGATCAGGGTCGTGACCACGTCATTCAGCGACTGATTTACAAAGTCCGTCGTGTTGAATGGAACAGCGTATTCCACATCCGTCGGGAAGGTACGTGACAACCGCTCAAGCTCGGCCTCTACTCGGTCCGACACGGCCAGCGCGTTCGCGCCAGGGGCCTGGTAGATACCGATTACCGTCGCCGGGACACTGTCAAAATAGCCCGAGGCCGCATAGTACTCCGCGCCCAGCTCGACCCGCGCGATGTCCTTGACCCGTACGATTGAACCGGCATCCCCAGTCCGGATGACAATGTCGCCGAACTCTGCGGCCGAGGTTAGGCGGCCCTTGGTTTTGATCGTGTATTGAAAGGTCTGCCCTTCCGGGACCGGAGGAGCGCCGATAGAACCGGCCGAAACTTCGACGTTTTGTTCCCGAATTGCATTGATCACGTCACCGGGTGTGATGGACAAAGCAGCCATCTGATCCGGGTCCATCCAGATCCGCATGGCGTATTCAAGATTGGTCAGAACGTCGGCTTTACCCACACCCTGAACACGCGCCAGCGCGTCCTTCAGGTTGATCGAAGCATAGTTTGATAGAAAGACACTGTCATACGTCTCATTCGGTGAGGTCAGCGTCACCAGCAACAGCATGTTGGTGGATGCTTTTTGTGTGACCACACCTGACGAGGTTACCTCGGAGGGCAGGGATGACATGGCCTGAGCCACTCGGTTCTGCACGTTGACTGAGGCGATATCCGGGTCAGTGCCTACTTCGAATGTGACGTTCAGCGAATAGGATCCGTTGTCTGCCGAAGTCGACGTCATGTAGATCATGTCGTCTACACCGTTGACCTGCGCCTCGATCGGGGCGGCGACGGTGTTTTCCACGGTTTCGGCGTTGGCGCCAGTGTAGGTGGTCGTCACGCTGACCACCGGTGGCGTAATGTCCGGGAACTGAGCGACCGGCAGAACCAAATAGCCGATGCCGCCCATGATCGTCAGGACAAGCGAAATAACAAGCGCCAGCTTGGGCCGGCTAATGAACAGGGCTGAGAACATCCGTTATTCTCCCGGCTGTTCAGAGGCGACGACGGCATCCACCGCAACGCCCGGGCGAACCCGCTGCAGGCCCTCAACGATCACGCTTTCACCTTCGCGCAGACCATCTGTCACAATAATCGCGGTCCCAACCACGTCGCCAGTTGTGATATAGCGCTGTTCGACCATCTGCTTGTCATTCACCACCAGCACGAACTCGCCGCGCTGATCGCGTTGCAATGCGGCCTGAGGGACCAGCACCTGAAGGGTGGGCTCCAGTGCTTCGATCTGAACGCTCAGAAATTGTCCGTCGATGATGAACCGGTCCGCGTTGGGGAACTCGGCACGCATAGTAATTGCGCCTGTCAGCGGGTCGATGCGGTTATCTACAAAAACGATCTCGCCTGTTTCGTCCAGCTTGGTTCCGTTGGGCAAGGTGAGGTGCACATTCGGGCTTTTGTTGCTTTCAGCCAGTGAAGCTGCGCTCTCTCCAACCTGTTCGAGGACCGAGGTGAATTGTTTTTCGTTCAGCGAGAAATTTACATAGATAGGGGCTTCGCTTACCAGGTTGACGAGCGGGGGGTTTGTTGGTCCGACAACGTCACCTACGCTGGTTTCTACGCGCCCAATCCGCCCGTCAAACGGCGCGTGGATTTCGGTATAGCTCAGGTCCAACTCTGCTTGTTGGATGGCAGCGTGAGCGGCCTTGACCTCGGCCTCGGCGACCAGTTCATTGGCGCGGGCGATGTCACGCTCGGACTCCGGGGTGGCATCGCGTTTGTACAGCTCTTCCTTTCGGGCCAGATCGACCTTGGCAAGCTCCAGATTGGCCTCGGCCCGGTCCAGATCGGCTTTCCGGGCCTCCAGGGTCGCCTCATAAAGATCGGGTTCGATGGTGAACAACAGGTCGTCTTTTTTGACAAGCGCGCCGTCTTCCACATCCTGAGTTTCAAGAAAGCCGTTCACGCGGGCGACAATATCCACCTTGTTAATGGCCTCGGCGCGCCCGATGAACACGGCCTCATCGGTAATTTCTTCAGTATAGGCCGCTGCAATAGACACTTTCGGCGGCGGCGCGTCGCTTTGATCCTGGGCCAGCGCCGTGAACGAGGCGCCCAAACTGGTCAGTGCCGCGATGGCCAAGACCGGACCTCTGTGTCGAAAAAATGAATTCTTTAATGCAAGGGACATGGCGGGCGCCTCATTAGACCTAAGGATATTGCGCCGGGGCAGCTCTGTTGCCTCGACGAGTCGTGCTGATTTCTTGGCAGGATGGCCGTTTTGGAACTTTATCTCAAGCTTCTTGAATGCGTCAGCTGGGTGGTGTGCCCGGAAATTATTCCGGTTTCAGGCGGACTTACGCCAAGATCCTATGGAGTTTTGGCGCCTAATCCCGGTTTTTGCCCCATTTCAAATGAAAACGGAGGCCAAATGGCCTCCGTAACAATGGTGTTGTGATCCAAAACATCAGTCGCGCTGTCCAGCGAACCTGGATTGCCATTCTTCGCGCTGTTCGTCGGTGATCTTGGCGAACAGAACGTCTGGTACCGTGAATTCGTGACCGGCGGGCAGGGCGTCCAGCGCGGCTGCGACATCGTCAGGCCAACTGGTGTCCAATGTGTTCATTGCGCTCAGCATCTTGGCCGAGGCTTCAGGGATGAACGGTGCGCTGAGTACGGCGTAGAGGCGGATCAGGTTCAGGCCCAGACGTACCTGAGCGGCGGCCTGTTCAGGGTCTTCCTTGAAGGTCGACCACGGGGCAGCAGCTTGCAGGTATTCGTTGCCCGCAACCCAGATCGCACGCAGTTCCTGCGCGGATTTGCGAACCTCCATCGCCTCCATATGCGTTTCATAGGCGTGGACGCGTTTGGTCAGTTCATCAATCAACGCGTGTTCGCGATCGCCAAAAGCGCCACCTTCAGGAACTGCCTCACCAAACTTAGAGCGGCAGAACTTTGTAATGCGGCTGACAAAGTTACCCAGAACATCCGCCAGGTCCTTGTTCACCGACTGTTGGAAGTTCTCCCATGTGAATTCGCTGTCGCTGCTTTCTGGTGCATGGCTCAGCAGCCACCAGCGCCAATAATCGGCTGGCAGGATTTCCAGCGCCTGATCCATGAACACACCACGGCCTTGGCTGGTCGAGAACTGACCACCATCGTAGTTCAGGTAATTGAACGACTTGATGTAGTCGACAAGCTTCCAACGTTCAGATGACCCAGATTCTTCGTTGTACGTATTGGTGCCCAAAATTGTCGCCGGGAAGGAAAGGGTGTGGAAAGGCACATTGTCCTTGCCCATGAACTGGACATAACGGACATCATCCGCCCCTTTGTCGGTGCGCCACCAGCGCTCCCAGTCGGCCTCGGTCCTGCCGTTGGCATTCGCCCATTCCTTCGCGCAGGCGATGTATTCGATCGGCGCGTCGAACCAGACGTAGAAGACTTTGCCCTCCATGCCGGGCCAGTCCTGATCGCCCTTCTTGACCGGTACACCCCAGTCCAGATCGCGGGTGATGCCGCGATCCTGAAGACCGTCGCCGTCATGCAGCCATTTCTTGGCAATCGAGGTTGTCAGGATTGGCCAGTCGCTTTTGCTGTCGATCCATGCATCCAGCTGATCTTTCATCGCTGATTGACGCAGGTACAGGTGTTTGGTCTCGCGCACCTCCAGATCAGTTGAACCGGAAATGGCCGAGCGCGGCTCGATCAGATCGGTCGGGTCCAACTGTTTGGTACAGTTTTCACACTGGTCGCCCCGCGCGCGCTCATATCCGCAATTGGGGCAGGTGCCTTCGATATAGCGGTCAGGAAGAAAGCGGCCATCGGCGTTGGAATAGACCTGTTTTTCGCCGACTTCGCGGATCAGCCCAGCATCGTCCAGCTTCCCGGCAAAATGCTGGGTCAGCGTCTTGTTCTGCTCGCTGGACGAGCGGCCAAAATGATCGAAGCTCATGCCAAAACGCTTGGCGATATCGGCCTGAACTTCGTACATGTCCGCGCAGTATTCAGCCACTGGCTTGCCCGCTTTCGCTGCGGCCAGCTCGGCGGGTGTGCCGTGTTCGTCGGTGGCGCACAGGAACATGACCTCGTTCCCCCGGCCACGCAGGTAGCGCGCGTACAGATCAGCCGGCAATTGCGAGCCGATCAGGTTACCGAGGTGCTTGATCCCGTTGATGTAAGGGATCGCTGAGGTGATGAGAATTCGAGCCATGTTCCGTTTCCGCGTACTGTCTGCGCGCCCGTCTACATTATGTTACCGGCCAGCAAAACCCCGGCTTTGGTTCGGACGTCATTTTAGGCACGGGTCGCCGGAAAAATCGGACTGAGTTGCAGCCTTGGATTGCGTCGCCTTCATCGCATGCAATACCCCAGAGTTGTAAATTGGAATCACAAACTCTTGAATTTTCACAATGAGTTTCCATCTATCATGTATACCACAGTATACAATAACGAGGGCAAACAACTGATGTTCGACTTTCTGCTCGAGGGTGCATTTGCGCCCTTCACTTTGGCGCTTGCGCTTCTGTTCGGCCTGCTTGTGCTGGAACTGATCGCATTAGTCCTGGGTGGAAGCCTTATGGCGGGCGAGGGCGAGGTTGATCTGGACGTTGTTGACGCCCCGGATCTCGATGTTGGTGATTTCGATCTGGATATCGATGCCGATGTCGACCTAGGTGACTTTGAGCTGGCCGAGGTCGAAGCGGACGCGCCTGGCGCGGCCCCTTCGGGACCCTTGGCGTGGCTTGGGATCGGCAAAGTGCCGTTCATGATCTGGCTGGTTGTTCTGCTGGCGGGTTTTGGCCTGTCCGGTATGGGCCTGCAGTTGGCGCTGCGCGATCTGCTTGGCTTCGACCTGCCTGCCTGGATGGCCGCGATCCCTGCCGGTGCCTTTGGTCTTTGGTTTGCACGTGGCTTTGGCGGGGTCTTTGCCCGCTTGCTGCCCAAAACCGAGACCGAGGCAATGTCCGAACGGATGCTTGCTCGCCGCCGGGGCGTAATCACCCAAGGCACCGCTTCGCGCGGACGCCCGGCTGAGGTGCGTGTCATGGACCGCTTTGGCAACGCCCACTACCTGCGCGCTGAGCCGCTGCAGGACAAAGACGCGCTGAAGCAAGGCACCGATGTGCTGGTGCTGCGCGACCGACGGCGCGACCGGTTCGTTCTGGTCGGCATGTCTGAATAACCAAAATTTCTAACCCCATCACGGAGGATTTTGCATGGAACTTGAATTCCTAGCCGTCATAGTTGTGACCATTCTGGCAGTAGTTTTGTTTATCGGCCTTGTGCTTGGCCGTCTCTATAAACGCGCGACCCGAGAGATCAGCCTGGTGAAAACCGGTGCTGGCGGTAAGAAAGTCATCATGGATGGTGGCGTTATCGTCGTGCCGTTGCTGCACGAAGTCAGCCCAGTCAACATGAAAACCCTACGCCTTGAGGTTCAGCGCAGCGGCGAGGCCGCTCTGATCACCAAAGACCGGATGCGTGTCGACGTGGGCGTCGAGTTCTACGTCTCGGTCATGGCGACAGAAGAGGGCATCGCACGCGCAGCCCAAACACTGGGCGACCGTACATTCGACGTCGAACAGCTGCGGGAAATGATCGAAGGCAAATTGATCGACGGTCTGCGCGCTGTTGCGGCCCAGATGACGATGGACGGTCTGCACGAAAACCGCGCTGACTTTGTGCAAGAAGTGCAGAATGCGGTGTCCGAAGACCTGCTGAAGAACGGTTTGTCTTTGGAATCTGTCTCGTTGACCGCGTTGGACCAGACGCCGTTTGAGGCTCTGGACGAAAACAACGCCTTTAACGCTGTGGGTATGCGCAAATTGGCCGAGGTGATTGCGACCTCAAAGAAAGAGCGCGCGCAGATTGATGCCGATGCCGAGGTCGAGGTACGTCGGGCAGCGATGGAAGCTCAGCGTCAGAAGCTGTTGATCGAAAAGGACGAAGAGCAGGCGCGCATCGAGCAGACGCAACAGATCGAAACGCTGCGTGTGGCGCAAGAGGCCGAGGTTGCAGCCCGGACCGAAGACTCGGTACGCGAAACGGAACGGGCACGGATCGCCCGTGAAGAAGCCATTCGCGCCGCAGACATCGAGCGTGAGCGTAAAATCCGCGAGGCCGAGATCTCGAAAGAGCGTGAACTGGAAGTGGCTGAACAAGAGCGTCAGATCATCATCGCGCAGAAATCCGAAGAGGAAAGCCGCGCGCGTGCATCAGCCGATCTGGCCCGCGCTGAGGCGACCAAGGCGACCGAAGCCGTGGCTACCGCGCAAAAGGTTGCCGAGGCCGAGCGTATCAAGCAGATCGCTCTGATTGAAGCCACGCGTGAAGCTGAACGTCAGGCGACGGCGATCCGACTGGCTGCGCAAGCTGACAAAGAAGCCGCTGCTGACCGCGCCGAAGCCCGCCGTGAAGAGGCCCAGGCCGAAGCAGATGCACTGAACATCCGTGCCGAGGCCAAGAAGAACGACATGCTGGCCGAAGCCGAAGGTAAGCGTGCGATCGTCGAGGCAGACAACGTGCTGTCAGTGGATCAGATCCGCATGAAGGTTGATCTGGCACGCATTGAAACCATGCCGTCGATTATTGCGGAGATGGTCAAACCGGCTGAGAAGATCGACTCGATCAAGATCCATCAGGTCGGCGGTATCGGTGGCGCCAATGGCGGCGGCGCATCGAACGGTGACAAGCCGGTCGTCAATCAGGCGCTGGACTCGATCATGGGAATGGCGGTGCAGATGCCGGCGCTCAAGAAGCTGGGTGAAGAGCTTGGCTTGTCGATGGAAAACGGTGTCGGCGGTGTCGTCAACGGTGCGCTTGAATCAACGGTCGAACCTGCCGAAGAGGGCGGCGTGATCGAAGAAGGATCGCGGACTGAACACTAATCGAAAGGGGCCGGGGTTTTCCCGGCCCTTTTTTATTTCCTTTCACGCGACCGTTTCAGCAGACGACCAATCGTGAAAGATGTGCGTGGCGCGTAGACATAGTTTGTCCGCTCTTCGGGCGTCGGGCGTGAGCGCATTCGGGCCAGGCCAAAGATGATCAGGAAAACATGGCCGATGGCCACAAATGCAAATAGCGCTCCGGGTCCGAACTGCTGAATCAGTGTCGATGAGATATAGGGCGAGGCTATCGCACCCAAAGCGAACCAGAACATGAGTGCCGCGGAAAGCTCGACCCGTTCTTCTGCCGTTGCAAAGTCATTCGCATGAGCGGAAGAGACCGAGAAGATCGGGAAGGTTGTCAGGCCAAAGAATACGGCAGCCAGCATGACGCCTACCGTTCCTGTTCCGCTGGCCGCCATTGTGACACCGCTGCTGACGACCGCAGCAACGGACAGCCAGATCAGCACCCAGCGTCTGTCATATTTGTCGGCCAGCCAGCCAACCGGGTACTGCGCCAGTGCGCCACCCAATACGAATGACGCCAGGAAGAATGCGATCTGGTCCACGTCCAGCCCAACTTCCTGACCGTAGACCGGACCAACCATCCGAAACGACGCAGAGCTGAGCGCCGCAACGATCACTCCTGCAACAGCCAAGGGCGAGCTGCGCCAGGCCAGTTTGGGCTTTAGCCGAGGGGCGTCGGGTGTTTTCGGCTGGCTGGCCCGTGTCAACGTCAGCGGCAACAGGGACGCGCAGCACAAAATAGCCAGCAAGTTGTACGACACATAAGACGCAGGCGGCAGAACCGCGATGATCAACTGTGCGCACAGAGACGCGCCCATATCCGCGATGCGATAAGTCCCCATGGCGCGGCCGCGCGTTTCGTTTGTGACCTTGGCGTTCAGCCATGCTTCGATCACCGTATAGGCCCCGGCGACACAGGTTCCGGATGCGACTCGAAGGGCTGCCCAGATGTACGGGTTTTCGGTCAACGTATGCCCAATAAGACCCATCGCACCCAAGGCCGTGCAGACCGCAAAAGCGCGCGAATGTCCGACACTGCCCATTAGGCGGGGGGACCACCAGCAGCCAATGAAGAAGCCGACAAAATGGGCCGAACCCAACATACCGATTTGTCCGGTCGTGAACCCAAGCGTGATGCCGGATATCGCATCCAAAGGACCAACGCCGCCCGTCGAGAGCTGCAGAAGAATGACAGAAAGAAACAGGGCGGCAAAAGAAATGATCGTGCGCATAGTGCGCCCAGCATTACCCCATCAGCGAGCGTTGCGCGTGATAATTCGACCTCTGCGCGTCGTTTTTTGTCCTTTGGGTGTCAGGCCTTGCGGGTCAACTCGGCCCGGATGTTCAAAGACACGGTATCGGCGACCAGATCGGGATAACCAGAGGCGCCGAATTCGTGACGGTTCAACGCGCCCGACAGTCGAATTGACAATGCGTTCAGATCATCAGCCTCGGATCCGGGTTGACGGTACAGATTGGCTTGCAGGGTCACCGGGCGTGTGACTCCGCGCACAGTCAGGTCTCCGGTGATAGTTGCGCCTTCGGAAATGCGGCCTGTTGGGCCAAGCTGAATTCGGGTGGATTTGAACGTTATGGTCGGAAATTCCTGCGCGTTCAGAACGCTTTTGCTTAGCATCGGGCCGCGGGCAAAGGGCAAGCCGGTGCGCGCCGCGGCTACATTCAGCACGACGGTGACACGGCTGTTTTGTAACTGATCCGTGTCGACCCGAATATCTGCTGATTGGATCGGCATCGTGCCTGACTGCGCAACCCCCGAAAGCATGAAGGAAAATCCGACGGACGTTCCGGCTCGAGACAATTCATATTGGACCAACGCAGCATGAGTTGGCCGTGCCAACGGAAGGCTCGCCAGACCCGCAATCAGAAAGCGCCGCGTCAATGATCTCATGCCAAAACCTCTTGTCTGTGGGCGCGCGAGCGGCTGAGCAGAAACAGCAGAATTCCGATGTTCAGGCCGTTCCATAGAATGCCGTTTACGAAAGCCAGTTGGTAATTGCCGGTAACGTCATAAATCCAGCCGGACATCCATCCCCCCAGCGCCATGCCCATGATCGTCATCATCATGACAAACCCCACGCGCGCGCCGGCCTCTCGCGGGGGCATATATTCGCGCACGATAAGGGCATAGCCGGGAACGATGCCGCCTTGTGACAGGCCAAAAAGCAGGCTGATCAGGTAGAGTGAGACCATCCCGTCATAAGGCAAGAACAGGAACAGTGCGAGGCATTGAAGAACCGAGCCGATCAGAACCGTCAGAACGCCGCCAAGTTGATCGGCGGCCATGCCTGATATTACTCGGCTGATCACACCTCCGAACAGCATCAGGGACAACATCTCGGCGCCGACTGTGGGTCCGTAACCCAGCCCGACGCAATAGGACACGATATGCACCTGAGGCATCGACATCGCGACACAGCACGAAATACCGGCCAGACCGAGGATGTATTGAAGTGCCCGGGGGGAAATACCAACGCTGCGCGCCTTGATTTGTGCGGCAGATGCTGCGGTGCTGTGCGCCTCGGCCGGGACCTGTCGACGCAACAGTAGGGACAGGGGGATAACGACCAGCAACGTTATGACAGCCAGCGTCAGGTAGACCTGTTGCCAGCCATCGCGTGTGAGTATGCCGGACAGCAAGGTCGGCCAGATGGCCCCGGACAGATAGTTTCCGCTTGCCACCAGACCCACGGCGATCCCGCGGCGTTTCATGAACCAGTGCGAGATGTCAGCGATCAATGGTCCAAAGCCGATGGATGCCCCGAGGCCCAATAGAAGATGTGCGACGGACAACATCACAATATTGGGCGCCAGTGTCGCCAGCAGATAGCTGGTGGCGCTGAGGATTGCGGCCCCGATCAGGGCCTTGGTCACGCCCAGCCGATCCACCAACTGCCCCATCCAAAAATTGCCAAGGGCGAATCCGATCATGGCCAATGTGTAAGGCATCGCGGCCTCGGCACGTCCGGCGTTGAATTGGGTTTCGATGGCGGGCATCACAACGATGACGGCCCACATTCCCACATTGGCCACGGTTGCGATGATCAAAGTGATCGCAAGTCGCAGCCAGGAGTATCGGCTATCGTGGATCGCGTGGCTCATCCTGAAACGCTAGGGCTCGGCCCTTGCTTTGGCCAGTCACAAACCCCGTGAGGGGGGCGTGATCACACGGGTGTGTCTTCTGTGGCGATCTGTTGCAGGTGCAAACCGGCTCGCGGTTTGGTCTGCGTGGCATGCCAGCTGACCGGGGGCAGGGCGCGGGCGCGGCGGCGGGTTAGGGTCCAGCGCCGGGCCTCTGCCTGATGGTTTGCGGCCATGTGCCAGCGCGTCTCTACCCCCTGTGCACCACCGTCACCAGGGGTCAGCAGCATCCCAAGCGGAGCCCGCCCCATCGCACCACCCTGTTCTGCGGCCAGATGCATGCGCCGCACTGGCGTCAGCCCCGGCGCGCCCGGCAGATCACCGACAACCAGAGGCATGGCCGCGCTGCGCAGCGCCTCTTCTACGCACCACAGCAGGTCTTCGGACCGGGTCGGGCGCACAAAGATGAACCGGGCGGGGTCGGCAAAGGCCATCATGCCATCGGGATTAAGCTGGCCGGGCTCCCATGCGGGCGCGATCCACAGCACCGGCCCCTGCATCTGCCCCGCCAGCCACATGGCAAAGCTGCGCCGGGCGGGGCCGCAAGCCTCGTGCACGCGGGCCAGTTGCAGTCTGATCTGCGGATGAAGATCTATCCCCGGCACCTCACGTGCGGGTTTGCGGCCAAGAAGATGTGTAGACATGCTGTCAGGTTAGCATGTTCTTGTTTTGTTCTCAATTGTGGAATTGCGACAACGGACGTCTTAACGCGACAAAAGCAGGCGGCCATTGGCGAACTGGATATTCGAGAACCGATGCAGGTAATCCATACCCAGCAAGGATTTGTCCAATTCCCCTTCGTTTACCCAGGCCGAGATATTCTGGTCCGTGATCGGCCCCAATGCCAGCGTGTCCAGGCGCACCGGCGCGGTACGCACAACGCCATTGGCCGTATTTGCCCGGCCGAAATAATTCAACTGATCGGGATCAATCCCAACACGTTCGGCATCCCGCGAGCTTAGAACAATCTGGCTTGCGCCAGTGTCCACCAGAAAGGTGATCGGTTCTCCGTTCACATCAATGGGCAGATAATAGTGTCCGTCGGAGGCGCGCGGAACCTCTATGGTCTGGCCGGTGACAGTCATTTGCGGGGCAGGGCCAACAGTGGTGCGGATGTCTTCCCACAGGCCGACAACGGCAATGACACCGATAAAGATAAAGACCCACGCCAAAGCCTGTTGCAGCGTTTTGTTCAAAGACTGGCGGTTTTGCGCGACAAACCACGCCACAACGGCCGTACCAAGCACGGCCAGATATACCAAACGTCCAATGTTGTCGCCGTCCATAGCGCTCCTCACCATATTCACTGAAAGATATATGGGGTTTTACGACGCAAATCCAAAGGCCTTGAGGCCGTCCAGGATGAATTGAACCGACAACGCCGCCAGCAGCATCCCCAACAGCCGCGTCAATACGTTCAGGCCGGTTTTGCCCAGCAAGCGCGCAATCAGGCCGCCGGACAGGAAGAAGGTCAAAACCACGGCCATGACGGCCAGCATGACGATACAGGCCTCGACAATGCCAAGAATACCCGGGTGCTGTCCGGCCAGCAGGATAATCGTCGCAATTGATCCGGGACCGGCGACCAGCGGAATGGCCAGCGGGAACACGGACGGGTCGTGGTGTTCCTCTTCTTCCTCGACTCGGTCTTCACGGCGTTTGGTGCGTCGTTCGAACAGCATGTCCAATGCTGTAAGGAACAACAACGCGCCCCCGGCGACCTTGAAGGCCTCCATCGAGATACCGACAAAACCCAGCACCGCTTCGCCAAAGGCGGCAAAGGCAATGAGTATGCCAGAGGCCACGGCACAGGTGCGATAGGCGGTCCGGCGACGGGCGCGGGCGTCCATGTCCTGAGTTAAAGCCACAAAAATCGGCGCGGTGCCAAAGGGGTCAATCACCACGAACAGAGTGGTGAAGGCAGTGATGAAAAAGGCGAGGTCGATCATTTGCCGGCACCTTGTTGGAGGTCTAACAGAACGGCCACAGCTTTTTCCGCCAGATTGCTTGGAACATAGACGTGGTCGTGGTGATACCCCGCGACCATGTTTGCCGGAATGTCACTTTGGGCAAGAGCATCGGACACAGCGGCAGTCAAGCCAACGCCTTCCAGTGAGGAATGAACCCGCAGGGTGATGCACTTCATACTGATGGCGCCAGCGGGTGCCGCGTCGATCGGCACGACGAGGGACAGGCCTTCGGCCTCCATGCAACTGGCCCGCGTTCCTTCGGGCCAGGCTTTGTCATGCGGCCAAACGACAAAGGCAAATTCCCCGTCCTGAAGTTCAGGGCGCATGCCTGCGATCATGGCAGTCGTTTCGATTACGGGTTTCGTCATGTCGCTTCGGCCTTTTCCAGGCGTTCGGCTGCGACGACCCAAAGCGCCTCGGCCTTTTGCATGGCTTCGACTACTTCGGCAAATTTCCGGTTCCACGTTGCAAGATCGTTTTTCCTGTCGTCCTCGTAAAGCGCAGGATCTGCCAGTTTGGTCGACAATTTATCGTGCATATCCGTTAGCTTCTCGATCCGGTCCTCGCATTTGCGAAGGTCCGCCCGCAGGTTCAGCACTGCCTCGCGCGAAGGGCGCTTGGGCTTGATCACCGGCGGTTTCTCTTTGGCCGGTTTGTCGCGTCCCAGCAGCATGGTGCGATAGGTCTCGAGATCTCCCTCGAAAGGTTTGACCGTTCCGTCCGAGACCAGCCACAGATGGTCCGCGACCAACGACAATAGGTGCATATCGTGGCTGACCAGAACCACCGCACCGGAATAGGCGGTCAACGCTTCGACCAGCGCTTCACGGCTTTCGATATCCAGGTGGTTGGTCGGCTCGTCCAGGATCAACATATGCGGCGCGTCGATGGTGGCGATCAGCAGCGACAGGCGTGCCTTTTGGCCGCCCGATAGACGACCAACCTTGGTTTCAGCCTGATCCGCGTTCAACCCGAATCCCGCCAGACGCGACCGCCACTTGCCCGGAGCCTCGTTCGGGCGGAGGCGTCGCAGATGGTCCAGCGGCGTTTCATCCACGTAAAGCTCATCCACCTGATGCTGCGCAAAATAACCAATCCGCAGCTTGTTGCTGCGGGTCATCTTGCCCGCCATCAGGGGCAGGCGGTCGGACAGAAGCTTGGACAGAGTCGACTTGCCCTGACCGTTCTTGCCCAGCAATGCGATCCGGTCATCCTGATCAATACGCAGGTTCAGGCGGCGCAGCACCTCGGTTTCGCCATAGCCCGTCACGCCGCCCTCCAGATTGACAATCGGCGGAGACAGCTCTTCGGGTTCCGGAAAACTAAAGGCACGCAAAGCGGCCTCTTGCGGGGTCGCGACCAGTTGAATGCGCTCAATCATCTTCAGGCGCGACTGGGCCTGCACGGCTTTCGAAGCTTTGGCGCGAAAGCGGTCCACGAAGCTTTGCAGATGGGCGATCCGGGCCTTGGCTTTCACGTTCTCGGATTCCGCCTGTGCCAGTCGTTCCGCGCGGCGTTCGGCGAATTTGTCATAAGGAACCGCGTAATAGGTCAGCTTGCGGTCTTCCAAATGCAGGATCGACCCCACCGCGCGGTTCAGCAGCCCGCGGTCGTGGCTGATGATAATGACGGTATGCGGATATTTGGCCAAATAGCTCTCCAGCCACAACGCACCTTCGAGGTCCAGATAGTTCGTAGGCTCGTCCAGCAGCAGCAGATCGGGCTGTGAAAACAGTACCGCCGCCAACGCCACGCGCATCCGCCAGCCGCCCGAGAAGTCGGAGCAGGGGCGCAACTGGTCGTCATCATCAAACCCAAGACCTTTGAGGATCGAGGCCGCGCGCGCCTCGGCAGACCAGGCGTCGATATCTACCAGACGGGTCTGGATTTCAGCGATACGTGTGGGATCGGTCGCGGTGTCGGCCTCGTCCATCAGCGCGCTGCGCTCGGTATCGGCGGCCAGAACCGTGTTGATCAGCGACACATCCGAGGAGGGCACCTCTTGCGCCACTCCGCCAATCCGGGCGCGCTTCGGGACATTGATATTGCCTGACTCCAGCGCCAATTCGCCCCGGATCAGTCGGAACAGGGTTGTCTTCCCCGTACCGTTCCGTCCCACAAGACCAACCTTGTGCCCGTCGGGAATAGTCGCATTGGCCCCATCGAATAGGGGGCGGCCTTCAACCGCGTAGGTTATGTCTTGAATCCGTAGCATGACGCGCTCTTAGCAGAGCCTTGTTGCCGCCGCCAGCAGCTTGATATGTTCAATATCCAGGCAATGTGTTAGCGCTGATCCGGTTGGCATTACTCGACGGTTTTCATTATGCGCGCGGCTCAGACGCCTCCTTCTTTGGTCACTTTGATCTTCGCTACGGCGTTGTCGGTGCTGTCGTTGAACATGTTCCTGCCGTCGCTTGCGAGGATGGCCGAGGGCTTTCAGGTCGACTACGGACTGATTAACTTGTCAGTCGCCGGGTATCTGGCGGTGTCCGCCGTGTTGCAATTGATCATGGGGCCGTTGTCCGACCGATATGGTCGCAGACCGATCCTGTTGATTTGTATGGTATTTTTCACAGTGGCCTCCGTTGGCTGCGTATTGGCCGAGTCGATCTGGATATTCCTCGGTTTCCGTCTGCTTCAAGCAGCGGTGGTGGCCGGACCCGTGCTGTCCAGCGCCTCAATCCGGGATCTCTATGTCCCGAACGAGGCCGCCAGCAAACTGGGCTATGTTGCGATGGCAATGGCTTTGGCACCGATGCTTGGCCCAATGCTGGGCGGCGCACTGGATATGCTGTTCGGTTGGCGAGCCGGGTTCATTTTGTACTCGGTCCTGGGGGCGGGGATGCTGGTGCTCTTGTGGGCGGACATGGGTGAGACAAATGCGAACCGATCCGCAACATTCTCGGCTCAGTTAAAGGAATACCCACACCTGTTTCGCGCGCGTCGGTTCTGGGGTTACGCGCTGTGCGCGGCATTCTCGATCGGCGGGTTCTTCAGCTTTATCACCGGTGCGCCACTGGTCGCCGCGGTCTGGTTCGACCTGAGCCCTGCCATGCTGGGTCTGGGGATCGGAATTATTACCGGCGGCTTCATGGTGGGCAATTTCATCACCGGGCGTATCGCAGCACACACGAAGCTGACGACGATGATCCTGATCGGTCGGGTCGTTGCCTCTATTGGGCCTTTCTGCGGGTTGCTGTTGTTCACAGCAGGTCTGGGTTCAGTCTGGGTATTCTTCGGCTCGGCCATTTGCGTGGGCTTCGGTAACGGGCTGACGAATGCCAACGCCTCGGCCGGCGTAATGTCCGTGAGACCCAATCTGGCAGGCAGCGCCGCGGGGCTTTCCGGGGCACTAATCGTGGCGTTGGGCGCAGTTCTGACCTTGATGACCGGCGCGTTTGTTAGCCCCGAAAATGGGCCCTATTTGGTATTGGGCATGATGTTCGCCAGCAGCTTTGTCGGATTGCTTGCTGTGCTTTACGTTCGCCGGATCGACGCGTCAGAGCCCTTGCCGGACACAATCTGATCGCCAAGACCCACTGGCGCAATCATTCCACTTTTCATGAGGCACATACCGTGTTAGGCGGCGCGCGATGGATTTCGGCGCGTACCTCGCGCCATATAGTAAGGAGAGGCCGATATGGCACTGGAACGCACATTCTCGATCATCAAACCTGATGCAACCCGTCGCAACCTGACTGGCAAGATCAACGCCAAGTTCGAAGACGCTGGCCTGCGCATCGTTGCGCAAAAGCGCATCCACATGACCAAAGCTCAGGCTGGCAAGTTCTACGACGTGCATGCCGAGCGTCCGTTCTATGACGAACTGTGCGAATTCATGTCGTCGGAGCCAGTCGTTGTGCAGGTTCTGGAAGGCGAAGGCGCCATTGCAAAGAACCGCGAAGTCATGGGCGCAACCAACCCCGCAGACGCAGCACCCGGCACCATCCGCGCCGAGTTTGCTGAATCGGTTGGCGAAAACTCGGTCCACGGTTCGGACGCGCCTGAAACTGCTGCCGTTGAAATCGCGTACTTCTTCTCGGGCATCGAACTGGTCGGCTAATCCGCCGTCAGACGAAGTTCAGGGCCGTATCCCATTGGGGGTGCGGCCTTTTTCGTTTCAGACCTGTTTGAGATCTTTCGGTGCAACGCGTATGCCAATTGCATCCAGATCAGAAATCATCTGGGTTTCCGGGGCGGTACTAACGCTGGATTTTATTGCGTCGAACTTTACGCGTAGCGCCTTCTTTTCCTCACCCTTGCAGTCGTTCCAGGGGCGCCCCTGCAATCCCATCACCAGCACGTAGTATCCGATGAAATGCGGTCGGGTGCCCGCCTGCAATAGCCGCGCATAGGCCTCATCCGCCCCCAAATCGCGCAATTCCTGCGCAGACTGAATGCCTGCGCGTGCGCAGGATTGCTCAAAAGCCGGGCCGAGATTGCGGATCGATGAAACAGGATCAGACATACCCCCGTCTTAGCCAAATGCCCGGACAGAGTCATTCGGTTGTTCGAGCAAAATCAGATGTTTTGGTCATTGCTGTTGATCAACGGAGTTAGTCGTTGATCGGATCGCAGGAATATGAATTCATGATCACGTACTGGATCCTCGGTGAAAGGGACGCTCTTAATGGCTCGGGTCAAAAACTGTTTTGTTATCCCGGGCACATTCGATGAGGCGGGTTTTACTAAATCTTTGAAAGAACTGGCATTGCGGTTCGAGGCCGCTCAACCTGCTGGAAATTTTGATATTCTTGATTGCCATGACCAATCCCTCAGGGCATCTGCTAAGGTTTTGATCCAAACTGATGGGTCATTGTTTTTGTTGCGCTGCGGTAGAATTGAAACCCAGCGGTGTCAGGGTCACGGCAAGTTCGTGCAGGATTTGCCTGACGGACCCGTCAAAGCGGGCCTCGCTGGCTTTCCCAAGTTGCGCGCGTTGATGAGCGTCGGCGCGGGCAGGGTCGAATTCCGCTCGTTTGCCATTCTGGGTGACCTGCAAAAGACACAAGTGCGCGGCACGATGATGTTGATGTCCTCGGATCAGGGGCAGGTAACAGTTGTAACCGTTCAACACATGCGCGGATATGACCGGGCGTATAAGACTGTTTGTGAAAAGCTGACGAAATTGGAGGGTGGCAAAAGCAAGGCTAAGCCATTGTTCGACTGGTTGTTTCCCGACGCGACCATATACAAGGCCAAGCCCGAAATCCGCGTTAGTAAACAAGAGCCATCAATCGAGGTCGCCACCGACATCATTCGCACCTATCTGGCGGTCGCGCGCCAGAATGAGGCGGGCGTGATCGATGATATCGATACTGAGTTTCTGCATGACTACCGCGTTTCCCTGCGCCGCGTGCGATCTGTGATCAGCCTGTTCAAGGGGGTGCTCTCGCCTGAACAAACCGCTCCATTAAAGCGCGAGTTTTCCGGTCTGATGGAACCCACTGGACGAGCGCGGGATTTGGACGTCTATCTGTTGGAAAAAGACAGTTACTTCAATTTGATACCGCCGAACCTTCATGAAGGTGCCGTGGCCATGTTTGCGCAATTCGAAAAGGAACGCAGCCAGGCACTTGGACGTCTGTCTCGGCGCTTTCGGACGCAGAGCTATGACAATCAGATGAAAAAGTTGACCGAGCTTTTCGCTGATCCGACAAACCTGCAGCCTGGCCCAAATGCAGATCGGCCTGCCTATGAATACGCGCGCGCCCTGATCTGGAAGCGATATCGCAAAACCTGCAAACTGGCGCGCGGCATTACGCCAAACACGCCTGACGAAGCTGTGCATAATCTGCGGATCGACTGCAAAAAACTGCGTTATCTTATGGAGTTCTTTGCGCCTTTGTTCGACGCAAAGGCATTTAAAACGATCATCAAGCCATTGAAAAAGCTGCAGGATAATCTGGGCCTGTTCAATGACTTCTCAGTCCAACAAGAGGCGCTTCTGAATTTTGTGAAACAGCACACCAATAAGCAAGGTTGCGCTGATGCGCAGTTGGCCTTGTCCGTAGGCGGGGTGATATCTGTTCTGGATCAGCGCCAAATGGCGGAACGTGACCGTGTCATCGCAAATTTCAAGCATTTCGACAGCCCGGACATCCGGCACCTGTTCCGCAGTTTGTTTCATCAAAAGGAGGGCTGAGGAGTGAAGATCATTGCTTGTTACAGCAACAAGGGCGGTGTGGGTAAAACCGCCACCTCGGTCAATCTGGCGCATGCCTACGCAGCAGCAGGGCACAAGGTTTTGCTATGCGACCTGGATCCGCAAGGGGCGTCTGGGTTTTATCTGCGCGTCAAGCCGTCCAAAAAGCTGACAGATGCACGGTTTTTTGACGATGTCGCGCGCTTTACCAAGTCCATTCGAGCCAGCGATTTCGAAGGGCTGGACGTGCTGCCAGCAAACATGACCTTCCGGGATTTTGACGTCTTCCTGTCGCGGATGCGGAACAAACGATCCAGGCTGAAAAAAGCGCTGATCTCGGCGGGCAGCGATTATGAGGTGATCATTCTGGATTGCCCGCCCAACTTTTCGACCCTTTCGGAAAACATCTTCAAAGCCGCAGATCTGATCGTGATTCCGGTCATCCCGACGACGCTGTCTGAGCGGTCTTTCGATCAGTTGGTCGGTTTTTTCGATACCAACAAGTTGTCGAAGAAAAAGCTGACAGCATTCTTTTCCATGGTGCAACAGCGCAAGACCCTGCACCTTGAGACGATGGATGCGATGCGAAAGCTTTATCGAAAGCGGTTCCTGCACAGCTCAATCCCGTTTGCGGCGGATATCGAACGGATGGGGCAGAACCGTGCGCCGGTCAGTGAATTCGCCCCGCGCAGCGCCGCCAGCCTGGCATATCAAAAGCTGTACGATGAGATGGAAAACGGAGTGGTGTCAAAGCGATGAGCACCGAAATTGAACGCAAGTTTCTGGTGGCGGATCGGCCCGACCTGAGCGGCGCTGATAAGGCCGTCGTCCGCCAAGGTTATCTGACTGCACCGGACGATTCCACGGAATTGCGTCTGCGGCAAAAGAATGACAGGTATTTTTTGACGCTCAAAGGAGCGGGCTCCTTGGTGCGGGTGGAACGCGAGGCCGAGATCACGGCCGAGCAATTCGAAACCTTCTGGCCGGAAACCGAAGGACGTCGGGTTGAGAAAGAACGCTATACCGGAAAAATGCTAGACGGTCGGGTGTTTGAGCTGGACATCTTTCTGGGAAGCCTCGCGCCGCTGCGGCTGGTCGAGGTGGAGTTCGATACAGAGGCCGAGGCGCAGGCATACACGCCGCCCGACTGGTTCGGAACAGATGTGACGGCAGATAAACGTTACAAAAACAAGATGATGGCGATCAATGGTGTGCCAATCTAGGGCTTACGCGCCAGTTTGATTGTTGCCTCAAGGCCAGGTTCGCAGTTGCGCGCCTCGAATGCGCCCAGATGCATGTGAGAAATCGCCGCCACCAGCGCCAGACCCAGGCCTGAGTTGCGCTCGGTCCTTGCGGGATCGAGCGTCACAAACGGCACCTGCAAACGTGGCAAATCCTCTTCAGGGACACCAGGGCCCCGGTCACGCACGCTCAGGCAGGTGTAGGGACCGCTTTCTGACAGGGTGATCGTGATTGCCGTCTTTTCCGGGGCATAACGCATGGCATTTTCCAGAAGATTTGACAGCGCTTGAGACAGAAGCGGGCGGTGCCCCTGAACAGTGTGGGCGGTGCCGACGACCTCAAGCGAGATGCCCTGATCGGCGGCAACTGGTTCGTACAACTCGACGACGTCACCGATCAGTTGCTGCAAGTCCACGGGTTCGAACTGTTCCCGCCCGACACCGGCCTCGGCGCGAGAAATTTCGGTCAACTGCCCAAGAACGCGCAGCACGTGGTCGATTTCCGCTGTCGCGCGTGCCACGTCGACGTCGCGGTCCAGATCGCTTTTGGATGGGTCAGACAGTGACTCGACCCTTTGACGCAGGCGGGACAGCGGGGATCGCAGGTCATGGGCGATTGAATTCGAGGTTGTGCGCAGATTGCTGATCAGTTCCTCAATCCGGTCCAACATGCTGTTCAGGGTTCCGGCCACTTGATCCAGCTCGTCCCCGGTTCCGCGCAAAGGCATGCGGCGGGACAGATCACCTGACACGATGTTTTCCGCTGTTCCCGCAAACTCGGACAGGCGAGTGAACACCAGCCGCGTGAAAAGCCAGCCGGTCAAAAGGCTTAGCGCCAGTGCAATTGCAAGCGCCAAGCCAACCGCGCGCAACAGCGCCCTGTCAAATTGCTGCCGTGCAAGGGCATCACGACCTACTAGCAGGCGTTCGCCGCCCGGCAAGCGGACCGAGGCGGCCGAGATCGGGACCAACTGGTCGTTATCGGCGCGGCGAAGTTCCAAATCAACCCAGCCACTGCCTGCTGTGACGTCCGCAGGCCAGTGCTTGAGGTTTCCGGCCAGCTTTACACCGAACCGGTCAGTCAAAAGATACAAAGCATCCCGTTCGGACGCAGTTGGAATCCTGCGTTCAATGGCTTGCAACAGCCCGAATAGGCCGCGCCGTTCATATTCATCGGCCAGACCGGTTAATTCGGCGGATACCACTGAACGGGTCTCGCCCTCGATACTGCGATTGGCGGTGAAGTATACAAGCCCCAGCACGATGGCCGTCAGCAATGTGCTGAGAACCATGCTGGCTAGAACGAGGCGGGTGCGAGAATTATTGAACGAAAGTCGCAGGTTATCCATCGGATATCATGTAACCCGCACCTCGAACCGTTTCAATCAACGGCGGCCTGTCGCCTTCATCCAACTGGCGGCGCAGTTTTGAGATATGGACGTCGACCACGTTGGTATTTGGGTCAAAATGGTAATCCCAGACACCTTCCAGCAGCATGGTGCGCGATACGACGCGGTTCTTGCGACGCAGGAAGAATTCAAGGATCTGGAACTCACGCGGGGTCAGGGAAATCTCTTGTCCATCGCGGGTGACTTTGCGTGTCAGTAAGTCCATTTCCAGGTCGCGGCAGGTCAGCGTCGCGGTTTCCTCAGATTCCTGCGGGCGCCGCAATAGGGCTTCGATCCGCGCGTGGAGTTCCTGAAACGAAAACGGTTTGACCAGGTAGTCATCTGCACCCGACCGCAACCCCTTAACCCTTTCGTCAACCGCGCTCATTGCGGTCAGCATCAGGGTAGGGGTCTTGACCCCAGCCGCCCTTAAGGATCGGATCAGCGAAAGGCCATCAAGACCGGGAAGCATCCGGTCCAGCACGATGGCATCAAACCCACCGTCGGTGGCGTGGTACAGACCCTCGCGGCCATCTGCGGCCTGCTCGACCACATAGCCTTCTTCGCCAAAGCCCTTGGCGATGAACTCACGAGTGTCCTCGTCATCTTCGACGATCAGCAGGCGGCGGCTCATGTTTCGGGTTCCTTTCTATCGGGATTTAAACACAAATTTCCTGAAAAGCACATGATTTGCGTAAATTACGTGCCGGGTGCGTTGCAGCGCACCCGGCAGTCCCGGCGGAATGCGGACAATTCAATCCGCCGAGGAGGCGCACGCCAGAAATCCCCATCAAATGGCGCACGCGGACTTCGGGTCAGGCGATTTCCACCGCCACGAAGATCTGGTTTCCGCCCCGGTTGATCAGCACCAGCGCGGGGTCAGTCTTTTCGCTGTCCAGCGCAGCCTTCAGCGCGTCGGGTGAGGCGGTTTCCTGACCGCCCAGTTTTACGATCACGTCGCCGCGTTGCAGACCAGCCTTGGCAGCAGGGCTGTCGGGCTTCAGATCAGTCACAACGACACCATCGACATTCTCAGCTACGCCCATTTGTGCGCGGTTGCTGTCGGTCAGCGGTGCGACGGTCACGCCCAACGCGGTGCCCGAGATACCTTCGTCCACCGATTTGTCGATCTCGGCCGAGGCGCTTTGATGCTGTCCGATTGTCAACTCGATCTGTTGCTCTTTTCCATCACGCAGAACGGTCATGACACTGTCGGTACCGACTTTGGTCATGCCGACAAGGATCGGCAGGTCGCTGCTGGAATCGACGGCTTCATCGTTGAAGGTCAGGATAACGTCACCTTGCTCCAACACGCCCTCTGCGGGGCTGCCCGCGACGACATCTGACACAAGTGCGCCGGTCGAGGCATCGATCCCCATAGCCGCCGCGATCTCTGGGCTGACATTCTGGATTGAAACACCCAGCCAGCCACGGCTGACCTGACCATCATCGCGCAGATCCGCGGCGATATGTTCAACGATGTTCGAGGTCACGGCAAAGCCCAGACCAACCGACCCGCCGGTGGGCGAGTAGATGGCCGAGTTCACGCCAATCACTTCGCCTTCCATGTTGAACAGTGGACCGCCCGAGTTGCCCTTGTTGATGGCCGCATCGGTCTGAATGAATTCAGCGTAGGGCCCGGCCGAGATATTGCGGCCTTTGGCTGAAACGATGCCCGTGGTCACGGTCGAATGCAGGCCAAACGGGTTGCCGATGGCCACGACGTCCTCACCCACGCGGATAACGTCACTGTCCCCGATCTCAACGGCTTGCAGCGCTTCGCCGGCGTCGATCATCAGGACGGCGATATCGGTCAGCGGGTCGGTGCCCACGATTTCGGCTTTGAAACTACGGTCGTCGCTCAGACGGACGGTCACGGTCGAGGCATTGTCGACAACATGGTGGTTGGTGATGATGTACCCGGCTTCGTCGAGTACAAACCCCGATCCCAAGCCTTGCGATGGTCCACGCTGCGGTGCCTGAAAGCCCTCAGGCGCTCCGAAGCGTTTGAAGAATTCACCAAAGGGGTGGTCTTCTAAATCAAAATTCTGTCCCTGTCCCGGTGCTTGCACGGGCACAATGTCCTGTTCGGCGATGATGGTCACCACCGAGGGGGACACGCTTTCAACCAGATCAGCCAGGGCTTCGTCTGCCAGCGAGGGCAGGGCGGTCGTGGCCAGCAGCGCGGCGCCAAGCGCGGATGCGCCAACGAGGCCTGTTGCACGTGGCAAAAGCAGCGAGGATTTACGGATGCTCATTTTTGTCTCCTGTTTATTTCACGCGATTGCAGCCGCGCGTTAACCGAGGAGATGAGGCATCAACCTGTGAGTTTCCTGTGCTGAGGATTAAGAAATCTTAATTTCGCCACAAACAGGTCGTCGTATGCCGACGTTCCGCCGAGATAATAGCGAATCGCTTGTCACGAATCGGCCATTGTTGCCAATTTGAAAGTCAAACCCTGATTTAACCTGAATTGATTCAGTTTTGGTAACAAAGGATCGCTGGAAGGCCTTGGCGAAAATTCGCTCATCTCTTGGTTGTGGTGTGTTTCTGCAGCCTGGTCAAATCAAGTGCATATGCGCCCTATAACTTTTATATATAACTAATAAAGAATATGCATAACGTCAGGTTTGGACTAAAATGGGCAGTTCATTAATCTTCTATAGGTAGATTTCGCCTCGGCGGGATGTTGCGCAAAAACCATTCCGAGACGCCAAAAATTAACCGTTCTTTCCAATTTTACATTGTTTGGAAGCACCGTTTGGGTGACGATGATCTTGCCCAAGCGAAGGGGGAGCCGACGGCACTAGGGGGTGCCAACGGCTTGTCACAGTCACTGGAAACGCTAAGCGGCATGTTAACGAGGGGGTCTTGTTTAGGTTCAGCGGCGGAATAGCCAGGGTGCCATAGGCATTTTTGGCAGCGTTTTCAGGATTGGTGAAAAGTGGTAGTCCTGTTTTGGGCAAGCGGCCTGGTCGGTATCGACCGGGCCGTTTCTATTTTGGCAGGCCGGTTATGTGGCCTTCCCGGCCCGCCAGCGTGCCCAATCCTCGGGAGTGTCCAGATCCAACAGGGCGTTTTGACCGGGTAGTGGTTGAAGATGCACTGCATTCTTATGCGCCTGCACAACGGACTGAGCACCCTCATCGCCTGTAAGTTGCCTGAGCTCTCTGAACAGCGGACGGGCAAACACAACCGGATGGCCGGGCTTTCCTGTGGCTGTCGCCCCACGCCAGATCAAGCAATTTGGATATCCTTGGACAGACTCTGCGACTTGCTTCAGGTCACCAACTGTGATTTCCGGCAAATCTGCCAGTAAAACCATGACAGCCCCGGCATCGGCGGGCACATGCGCAAGAGCACCGCGCAAACTGGCGTTCATGCCCTCATCAGCGTCGGGTATTTCAACTGCAACAACATCCATACCTTTCAAGGCGTCCTGGCGAGGATTCGGAGCAGGCGGAAGCGCAACGATCACCGGGCCTACCTGCAACGCTGTTTGTGCAGATCGCCGTAGCAGGGGCATGCCATCGACGCTTTGCATCAGCTTGTCCGTGCCAGCCATGCGGCGGGATTGTCCGGCGGCCAGAAGGATAATGGGAATGTCTGTCATACCTTCACATAGCCGCCGTAGCCGTCTTTTGTCATCCCCGCATACGTTCACCGTCCGCGTCGAACAGTGGGGTTGAGATCACACGCGCCTTGCGCATCTGGCCCAGTATCTCAATCTCGACCTCCAAGCCGTCACGTATGCGATCCGAGGGCAGGAAACCTATTGCGATGGATTTGCCGGCATAATGGGAATACCCGCCCGAGGTGCAGAATCCGACGACCGCACCATCCAGCCAGATCGGCTCATACGCATTCACGTCAGCGTCGTCTGCATCCACTTCGAACGAGACCAGCTTGCGCGCGGTCCCCTCGGAGCGTTCAAGCTCGGCTTTGGCGCGACCGATAAAGTCGGTGTTCTTCGTGAAGGCAATAAAGCGATCCAGCCCGGTTTCCGCGGCAGAGTAGTCGGGTGAGAACTCGCTCATCCAAGACCCAAAGAACTTGTCCAACCGCAGGCTCATCATCGCGCGCATGCCAAAGGGCACCATGCCGTGGGGCTGGCCAGCCTGCCAAAGGGTCCACCACAATTGCCGTTGGGCCATCGGATCACAGTAGATTTCGTACCCCAGATCGCCCGTGTAGCTGACCCTTTGAACGGTGCAATCGGTCATACCGATGGTCATGCGGCGAACATCAAGGAACCTGAGGTCCGAGATGTCCGTACGGGTACAGGCAGCCAAAACCGTTGCCGCCGTTGGTCCAGCGATCTGAAAGCCGTTCAGACAATCGCTGATGTTTTCAATTGTAACGCCGTCATCCTGATGCTGCAGGAACCACCGCATATGGAAGGCCTGGCTGCCATATGACGCCGTTAGTTGGAATTCGGTTTCGGCCAAACAGGAAACGGTGAAATCCCCGATCAGCTTGCTCTTGTGCGACAGCATCGGTGTCAGCGAAAGCCGCCCCGGCTTTGGGATGCGCCCCGCCATGACCCTGTCCAGCCAGTCGCGCGCACCCGGGCCGGTGATGCGATACTTGCCGAAATTATGGACTTCGTTGATGCCGACACCATTGCGCACAGCGCGCACCTCGCGCCCGGTCGCCTCGAATGCATCCGAGCGGCGGAATGAGGGCGTTTCGTAGCCCGGTTCGTCACCCTGCGCAAAATAGTTCGCAACCTCCAGCCCGTATTGCTGACCCCAAACCGCGCCCAGATCGCTGAAGATATCGTACATCGGGGTGGTCCGGTTCGGACGCGCGGCCGGCAGTTCTTCGTTGGGGTAGGCGACGCTAAAGCGTTTCTGATAGTTCTCGATCACCTTCGGGCGCGTATAGCCAGGCCCGACCCAGTCGCCGAAGCGGGCGACATCCATGGCGAACACATCGCGCTCAGGCTCTCCTTCGATCATCCATTGCGCCAACGTCAGGCCAACACCGCCGCCCTGACTGAACCCGGCCATCACGCCACAGGCGGACCAATAGTTGCGCATGCCCGGCACCGGCCCGACGAGTGGGTTGCCATCAGGCGCAAAGGTAAACGGTCCATGGATCACCGATTTGACGCCAGCCTCGGCCAGAACGGGGAAGCGTTTGTAGGCAAATTCGATACTGTCGGTGATCTTGTCATAATCGTCGGGCAGCAGTTCGTGGCCGAACTGCCACGGTGTGCCATCGACAGCCCAGGGTTTGCAGGGCTGTTCATAGAACCCAATACACAACCCGCGCCCTTCCTGCCGCAGATAGCTTTCGCCAGCAGGGTCCATTACATGCGGATGCTCGCCGCCAGCGTCGATGATCGCCTCGATCTGAGGGATCGAGTCTGTCACCAGATACTGGTGTTCCATCGGGTGTAGGGGGAAATAGACGCCCGCCATCGCGCCAACCTCGCGCGCCCAAAGGCCACCGGCATTGACGATGTGTTCGGCATGGATCGTACCCTTGTCGGTGACCACATCCCATGTTCCATCGGTGCGCTGGATGGTTTCGCGCACCATGCAGTGCGTTTCGATCGTAGCGCCTCGCATCCGGGCCGCTTTGGCGTAGGCATGGGTGGTCCCCGACGGATCAAGATGACCGTCCAGCGGATCATAAAGCGCGCCGATGATCCCGTCGGTGTTGGTGATAGGAGCCATCTTTTTGATCTCCTCCGGACCAACGATTTCCGTCTCCAACCCCATGAACCGATGCTTGGCGCGTTCCGCCAGCAACATGTCGAACCGATCCTGATTATCTGCCAGCGTCACTCCGCCCACATGATGCAGACCGCAGGACATGCCGGTAATCTCTTCCAGCTCTTTATACAGCCGGATCGTATATCCCTGGAGCGCCGCCATGTTGGTGTCGCCGTTCAGGGTGTGAAACCCGCCCGCCGCGTGCCAGGTCGACCCGCTGGTCAGCTCGGAGCGTTCCAACAGCATCACGTCAGTCCACCCCAGCTTGGTCAGGTGATAGAGTACGGAACATCCAACGACTCCGCCGCCGATGACTGCAACTTGGGTTGTGAGTTTCATGCACGTCTCCTGATGGCTATGCCGTCAGTCTCAATAGGAAAGCTGCCTTTGCAATAGCTTCAGCGACAGAAAGTGTCGCGGAAGGCGATCCGGGTTCGGCGCCTGCTGGCTAACCCAAACAGGAAGGATACGGTGGTTGTCTAAAAGAAAACCGGCGCTCGGATTAGAACGCCGGTGGAATCTTGCAGTTTTTTGGGTTGTCCTCAGAGAGGGCGAACTTTCAGTTCGGTGATCCGGTTGCCTTGACGTTTTGTCACCTCAAAGCGAAAGCCGTGAAAAGAAAAGACCTGACCGACGGTTGGGATCATCTGCGCTTCGTGAATGACCAGACCGGCAATGGTATTTGCCTCATCGTCGGGCAGGGACCAATCCATCGCGCGGTTGGCGTCGCGGATCGTGGTGGCTCCTTCGACCAGAAACTGCCCATCTTCGGTTCGGGTTACAGAAACGTCTTCGTCTATGTCGAACTCATCCGCGATCTCGCCCACGATTTCCTCGAGGATATCCTCAAGCGTGATAAGCCCGCGCAGCGAACCGTATTCATCCACCACCAGCGCAAAGTGGCTGTGCATCCGGAGGAATTCGCGCATCTGATCGTCCAGAGTGGTGGTTTCCGGAACAAAATAGGGATCGTTCGCGACCTTGAGGATGTCGAACTCTTTCAGTCGGTTATCGGCGTTCTCACTGCCGCCGGCATGGGCGTACATTGCGCGGAACAGATCCTTGGCGTGTACGACACCCACGATGTTTTCTTGTTCATCCCGAAATACGGGCAGGCGGGTGTGGCTGCTTTTCAGGCATTGCTGAAGGATGGCCTCGGGCGAAGCGTCTGCATCGATCATCTCAATATTCGAGCGGTGCAACATGATCTCTTCAACCGTACGATCGCCCAGATCAAGCGCGCCAAGGATACGGTCGCGGTCTTCCTTTTCGACCACGCCTTCGGAATGACCAAGCTGCAATGCCCCGGCGATTTCCTCGCGCACGGCGAGAATGTTGCTGTCCGGGTCGATCTGGACGCCAAACAGGCGCAGAACACCACGTACCAGCAGGCGCACGGCTGCAACGATGGGTGAAAACACCGTCACGACGACACCGATGATCGGTGCTACGGCAGCGGCCGCCTTTTCCGAATTGGTGATCGCGTAGGTCTTGGGAAGAACCTCGGCAAAGATCAGGACTAGAAGGGTCATCACCAGCGTTGCCAGCGCAACGCCGCTTTCACCGAACAGCCGTGTGAAAAGCGCAGTCGCAAGCGATGCGGCAAGGATGTTGACAAGGTTGTTGCCCAACAGGACCGAACCGATCAGTCGCTCGTTATCGTCAGTGATGTCCAGGGCCTTCTGCGCACCGCGCGACCCTTTGTCGGCCTGCGCACGCAGTTTTCCGCGCGACGAGGCGGTCAATGCCGTTTCAGAACCCGAGAAAAAGCCCGATAGGACAAGCAAAAGTAGAATGGCGCCTGTGGTAAACCAGAATGCGCCGTCGATCAGAGAAGCAGAAGAGGGTTCCATCGGTCCTTAGTTGTTCGTGATACTGCATCCGTTATGGGGGTGCGCATGCTGTGGATCAAGGGGTTAGCCGTCGTCATCGCCGTCTTTCGCCAGCGGGTGATGTTGCAACACAAGCTCTGACAGGCGTTCGTCCAGGACATGGGTGTAGATTTCCGTGGTCGCCACGTCGGCATGGCCCAGCAGGGTCTGGATCGACCTCAGATCAGCGCCATTGGCCAGAAGATGCGTGGCAAAGGCATGGCGCAGGGTGTGTGGTGTCACTTTTTCCGGCGAAACGCCACCTTCTACGGCCAGTTCCTTGACCAGCAGAAAAAACCTGTGCCGGGTCAGATAGCCGGATTTGCCGCGAGACGGAAACAGGAACTTGGAACGCTGAGCACCTTCTGCAACCTGCTTGTCCTCGGCCTCGTCCCTGATAAGCAACCACGCCGCCAACGCATCGCGCGCCGGAGGCGACAGTGGCACCATCCGTTCCTTGCCACCTTTGCCCAGCACAAGCAGCATCCGGGGGTCACCTCGGGCCGAGGAGACTGGCAGCGAAACCAATTCGGTCACCCGCATTCCCGTGGCGTAAAGAACCTCCATCAGGCAGGTGTTGCGCACCCGGTCTGCATCGTTGCGACCGGTGCGGCGCGCGGCCTCAAGCAAACGATCGACTTCAGCGACATCCAGCGTTTTGGGCAGGCGTTTTTGTCGACCGGGGCCTTTGATCTGAATGGCGGGGTTAGCTTCAAGCCAACCTTCTTCGAAGGCGAACCGGAACAGTTGCTTGATCGCGGACAACCGACGTGCGCGCGTGGAACGGGACAGGCCCTGTGCGTCGCAATCAATCAGGTATTGCTCAATCTGTTCTCTCTGTGTGTCAGGAAAACCCGTTTTTCGACGTTCCAACCAGGCCGAGAATTCTTTCAGATCGCGGCCATAGGCTAGCAGCGTATTGGTCGCTGCGCCCAATTCAGCGGCCTGAGCTTGTAAAAAGGTGGAAATCCACAAGTCCTGCGTCGCTGGGGCTACCACGATCAACTGCCCTGCAGGATCAGCAAGTTCAGCGCGGCGCGGCGGGCGGTGTCCTCAAGACCCACACGGCGGAGCGTCGCAATGGCTGCTGTCAAATCGACTAGGTTGCCGCGCGACCCATGCGCGAACCGGCCCATGGCCTCCAAAACCGCCTCACCCAATTGATCATTGTTTAGCATCGTTTCGATATTCGGCGGGACCGGAGCAGCCCATGCAAACCCTTGCGCAACCGCATCCGCCAGAGGTGAAGGAGAGCGCGCGCGCCCCGGATCGCCTTGCGCTAACGCCGCCAGAAAGTGATTTTCGTCGGATTGACCGGGCACAGAAAGGGCCGCTGTTTCATACAGTTCGGACAACAGCAGGATACGCCAGCGCAGCTGTTCCGCCGACGGATCCGTCAGCTCTATCTGCGACAGGCGTTCTGCGAACAATTCTGCAAAGGGTACCTCTAATCCGATCAGGCGCATTTGCGTCCACACAGTATTTAAAGCCCGGGCGATTTTGTCGGGATTGCGCGAATCCAGTGCAGACTCGAACCGTTGCACGGCCGCGACCCTGTCCCAAACTGCGCCGGACGCGGCTGGAGAGCGCTCGGTATACAGCCCCAGCAATTGGTTGGGGGTCAGCGCGCCGATGCGGGTCAGCCGCTCAGCCGCTTCGATCTGCGCTTTCCACCCGGCTACGTCCCGCAGATCGGCATTTGCAAAGGCACGGGGCAGAGGGGCCGATGGCAGGCGTTCTCCGATCGCCTCAAACAGGCGAAAGGTCAGTGGGCTGGGATCATCTGGTTGCGGAAGGTATTCGGCTTCTTCAAACAACTCGGGGCTGAGAAAGCGATCCAGCACATCCAGCTCATCTGGTGGCAATATCTGCAATGCGTGCGCCGCTTCCAGTGTGAGGGCGGCTGATGGCCAGTCTCCACGCCGCGCCTTGCAGAATATTTGCGCGGCGTAGTCCTGAGACAGGTGTGGCTTCGCGATCAGGGACGTACAGCTGCGATCCTCGTCTCCAGTAAGTAAAGTGGCGTCAAACCAGCGCTGGAACCTGTCGCGTGTGTCGGTCGGACCGGCCAATTGGACCAGCGATTGCGCCGGGTCGGCTGCGCCAAGTTGCATCAATCGGTCGATGCGGGCCAATAGTAGCGTTTCCTCGGCGCCGGAACTGGCAGGTGCGCGGGCCTCGGACAGGATCAGCGTAAACAACAACCGCTGCATGGCGGGGTTATAGCGAACCGGCACATCGGTGATCAGCTCGGCCAGCCGGTCGGCATCACTATTCTGCCAAAGGTGCACCGGCAGGCCAGTCACCGACGACGACACAAGCCCCAACGGCTGTGACAGTGCCTCAAGCGGAGAGACTTGGATATCCGGCTGAATGCCCGTCTCCGTGACCGGTGGTTCCAACAGGACAGTCCCTGGCAGGTTTTCCGGAGGGTCCGTCAGCCAATCGATGACGGAAAGAGGAGCCTGTTGCGCCTGCGCTGATCCAGCCAGCAATAAGGCAGCCAGTGCGGCTTTATTCAACATTCAGGATTACCGGCTCTCGAATTTCGTCCTGCGGGGCCGAGAAATCCACCCCAAATATCGGACCCAGATAAGCATATCCCACCAGCCCGACAAAACTCAGGCAAACAATATATATCAAGAACTTGATCAGACGGCCCATTGCTCAACGCTGCCCCAATTTTGTCTTTTGCCATAGTTATAGCTGGCATTTTTCGTAAGATCACGTCATTCACGTTGAAATGAGCGAAATTAAGCATAACGCCCACACAGAAGGTACTGATGCGGTCTTTGAACTGCACAAAACCGTCGTTCTTGTTGGCATGATGGGGGCCGGAAAGACGGCTGTGGGCCGTGCTTTGGCCGCAAGGCTGGGTGTTCCCTTCCTCGACAGCGACGCCGAGATCGAATCGGCTGCCAATATGACCATCCCCGAGATATTTGAGCGTGATGGTGAACCGTTCTTTCGCGCCAAGGAAAGTCAGGTCATCGGACGTCTGCTGGACGAGGAAAAAGGCATCCTGTCAACTGGCGGCGGCGCTTTTCTTTCCGATCAGAACCGCCAGATGATCACTGAACGCGGGGTTTCGGTCTGGCTGCGGGCTGACTTGAAGGTGTTGTGGAACAGGGTCAAACATAAGGACACACGGCCTTTGCTGCGCACGGCTGACCCTTATGCGACCTTGCGCGCCTTGTATGAGGCCCGCGTCCCGGTTTATGCGCAGGCAGGGCTGACAGTTGAGTCCGATGGCGAAACCTCGATTGAAAATATGGTGGACCGGGTGGTGGAGTCGATGTTGACGCGCCCTGACGTATTGGAACGGAAGTAAATGCACCAAACCGTACATGTAGAGTTGGGCAAACGCTCGTATGACGTGGAAATCGGGCCTGACCTGCTGGAACAATCCGGCACGATGATTGCACCCTTGTTGCACCGGCCTAAGGTCGCCGTTCTGACGGACGAGAACGTGGCCGAGTTACATCTGAATGCGTTGCGGGATGGCCTGGCAACAGCTGGTATCGAGATGACCTCGCTGGCCTTGCCCGCAGGAGAAGCCACCAAAAGCTGGCCGCATTTCGAGCGCGCGGTTGAGTGGCTGTTGTCGGAAAAGGTAGAACGTCGCGACGTGGTTGTCGCCTTGGGTGGCGGGGTCATTGGTGATCTTGCGGGATTTGCTGCGGCCGTTTTGCGTCGCGGTGTCCGTTTCGTCCAGATACCGACCTCGTTGCTGGCGCAGGTGGACAGTTCTGTTGGCGGAAAAACCGGCATCAACGCTCCACAGGGCAAAAACCTGATCGGGGCATTCCATCAGCCGTCTCTGGTTCTGGCGGACACCTCGGTTCTGGGCACCATGACCCAACGGGATTTCCTGTCGGGCTATGGCGAGGTGGTCAAGTACGGCCTGCTGGGCGATGCAGAGTTCTTTGAATGGCTCGAAAGAAACGGTCCCGACGTTTCGGGTGGCGATATGGCCGCGCGCGTGCGTGCGGTTACACGCTCGGTTCAGATGAAGGCCGATATCGTAGCCCGCGACGAGACTGAGCAGGGCGACCGTGCGTTGCTGAACCTTGGACACACTTTCTGTCACGCGCTTGAAGCGGCCACCGGGTATTCTGATCGATTGCTGCACGGTGAAGGCGTTGCCATCGGCTGTGCACTGGCGTTTGAGCTGTCCTCTCGTCTTGGGCTGTGCTCGCAAGAGGATCCAAGTCGTGTGCGGGCACATTTGCGCGCGATGGGAATGAAAACCGATCTGGCGGACATTCCCGGAGATCTGCCGGATGCCGAAGCGCTGGTTGACCTGATGGCGCAGGATAAAAAGGTCATCGACGGCCAGCTGCGGTTTATTCTGGCGCGCGGGATCGGGCAGGCGTTCGTCACTTCGGACGTCCCAAGGGACGCTGTATTGTCCGTGCTGGAAGACGCCTTGGCAACGGTCTGATCAGCGTCCGCGGATCACCATCAATTCACCGATGTTTTCGCGGGTGATGTAGCCAACCATTGCGTCGGCCTGCGTGCAAACTGCGACGGCGGGAGCACCCTTGTGAAGTTTCTCCAGCACGGTTTCCAAGCCGGTGGTCAATTCAACACGCGGAATCTCGGTTTCCATGATCGAAGTTGCCAGATCGGACCGAGGTGCCTCTTGCGCCATGGCAGTAAACAGCGTGCCGCGCGCAATAAAACCAAGCAAGTCTCCATTCGGACCCAACACGGGGAACTCGTGTTGCGTGGTGTGAATGACGGCCTGTGCGGCGGTTGCAAGCGTGTCGTTGGGCGATAGGGAGTGAAACTCGGTAATCATAGCGTCGCGGGCCAGCACCCGCCGCGCGACCGAGCGCATGGCCACATCGTGACTTTCGGCATTGGCTGCGACGAACACGAAAACGGCGATCAAAACCAGCAGAGGGTTACCTGTACTCAGCCCGAGAAAACCAAACGCCACCGCCACGACCTGACCCGCAAGGGCGGCGATACGTGTGGCTTTTACCCGGTCCATCTTCAGACACAAAAATGCGCGGAATACCCGGCCGCCATCCATAGGGAAGGCCGGGATCATGTTGAATACGGCCAGCAACAAATTCACATAGGCCAGCCGGTTCAACAGTCCGGCACTGGTCGAATCGATCCGGGTCAGGGAGTCCAGTGTCATTCCGGCCCCCATGGCCATCAAAACGATCCAGATCACAATATTCACTGCCGGCCCGGCCAGAGCGACCCAGACTTCTTCCATAGGCTTCTCGGGCATCCGTTCGAGCCGGGCGAGCCCGCCGATGGGCAGCAATGTGATGTCAGGGGTTTTGATGCCATAGCGCCGCGCCATCAGCGCGTGGCCAAACTCATGCGCGACAACGCAGGCAAACAGGGCCAGAACAAAGATCAGGTTGTCGATCGCGGCGGGCACGCCGCCTTTGGAATAGGCGGCAAAGGCGACCCAGCCCAGTAGTAGGAAAAAGGTGACATGGACCCTCAGTTCCGACCCCAGTACCCGGCCGAGTGAGAAGGACCATGTCATGTTTCGTCTCCGTTTGCCTTAGAACGGAATCTCGTCGTCGTCGATTCCGCCGGATGCAGGGGCAGGAGCGCTGGACTGTCCGCCATAAGGATCGCCATAGCCGCCGCCCGCCTGACCGCCGCCATAGCTGCCTGACTGTCCGCCGCCGTAACCGCCTCCGCCTTCACCGCGTGCATCAAGCATAACAAGGGTCGAGCCGAACCCCTGAAGAACAACCTCAGTCGAGTAACGGTCCTGCCCAGATTGGTCCTGCCATTTGCGGGTCTGCAATTGCCCTTCGAGATAGACCTTCGAGCCTTTGCGCAGATATTGCTCCGCCACGCGGACAAGCCCTTCGTTGAAGATCGCGACCGAGTGCCACTCGGTGCGCTCACGACGCTCGCCGGTATTGCGGTCTTTCCAGGTTTCGGATGTTGCGATGCGCAGGTTGCATACTTTGCCCCCGTTTTGGAAATTCCTAACTTCAGGATCGCGGCCAAGATTTCCGACCAGAATGACCTTGTTGACTGAACCTGCCATATATTTCCCCGTTCTTGTCTGTGTCGAGCGCGCCCGAATCTGACGCGAAGTTTCTACGCGACCCTATACGGCCTGCGTCATGGTTAAAACACAGTTGATGTGTGCAACGGTTGGCAAGAAACTACCCAGGTTCTGTTTACCAAGCTTTTATTCTTGCATGAAATACCTATAATCATTCGGGTTCGAGAGCGAGCGGGATTGGCATAAATGCGTTTTCAAGTTGGTTGTTTTTCTGTTCTGTGCCTTGCGCTGGTTTCGGGTCCGGCTGCAGCTGACACCCTGTCCACCAAAAACCGTAAAGATATTTTCCTCAAACAATCCAAGATTCTGGACTCGCGCGCAGCCACTCAATATCGCGATTCTGAACGGCTGAAGCCAAAGACCGCGCAGCCGACTCAAGTCATCAAGCGATATAATGGTAAATATCGAGGCCAATACCTGACGCTGGCGCGGCAAGCAGCCCGGAAACACAGTGTCCCGGAAGAGTTGTTCTTGCGACTGGTGCAACAGGAAAGCGGATGGAACCCGCACGCGGTGTCTCACAAAGGGGCACTGGGTTTGGCGCAGCTGATGCCTGGAACCGCGCGTCTTTTGGGTGTGAACCCGCATGATCCGAAACAAAACCTGGAAGGCGGCGCCCGTTATTTATCGTGGCAGTACCGCAAGTTCAAATCCTGGCGTCTGGCGCTGGCGGCTTATAACGCCGGTCCGAAAGCCGTGGAAAAACACGGTGGCGTGCCGCCCTACAAAGAAACCCAGAACTATGTGAAAGTGATCTGGGGCGGCTGATCACCAGCCCACCCATGTCAGAAAAGAACCGGCGCTGTGGCCGGTTCTTTTCGTTTGGGTTGTTACTCGGCCGCGATTTTGATGACCGGCTCCATGCGGGCCAGAACGTCTTCGGACAGATGGCATTTGACCTGATGTCCGTCCGCCAGGGTTTTCACCGGCGGCACATCTTTCTCGCACAGCCCTCCAGGCACTTCGGATTTCCAGCGACAGCGCGTCTGGAAAGGGCACCCCGGGGGCGGGTTCATGGCCGAGGGGATATCACCATCCAGAACGATATGCGCTTTTTCAACCGACGTATCCGCGATGGGAACAGCACTCAGCAGAGCCTCGGTATAGGGGTGATAGGGCGGCGAGAACACCTGATCGGTGGTCCCCAACTCGACCACATGGCCCAGATACATCACCATCACCCGGTCGCTGAGATAGCGCACAATCGACAGATCATGGCTGATGAACAGCAAGGTGGTCTTGTGTTCGCGCTGAATCTCCATGAGCAGGTCGGTCACCGCCGCCTGAACAGACACATCCAAAGCAGACACAGGTTCGTCCGCGACGACGATCCGCGCATCGCCGGCAAAGGCGCGCGCGATACCGACGCGCTGTTTCTGTCCACCGGACAACTGACGCGGCATCCGCTCGGCAAAGGCGCGTGGTAGCTTCACCAAGTCCAACAATTCCAGCATGCGCTGTTTTCGTTCGGCCTCGGAATTGCCGACGCCAAAGATTTCCAACGCGCGGATGATCTGCCGCCCAACGGTCATCGAGGGGTTCAGAGTGTCAAACGGGTTCTGGAACACCATTTGAACTTCGCCCACGGTCTTGGCATCCCGCTCTTCGATCGGCACATCTTCGATGTTGCGGTTGTCCAGCAGGATTTGCCCATCTGTGGCCGTTTCAAGCCCCATCAAAACCTTTGCGAAGGTGGATTTACCACACCCAGATTCGCCCACAATCGCTAGCGTCTCGGATTCATGAGCCTCAAAGCTCAGTGTTTCGTTGGCTTTGACCACCTTTTTCTCACCGCCCCCGAACAACGCATTGGCGGCTACTTCATAGTACTTTTTGAGGTTGTCCATTTTCAGGACAACACGGCCGATTTCACCTTTTTCCTTCTTGTCCGCCAAAGTGATTGGGGCATTCCAGTCAATCTCTTTGTACTTCAGACAGCGCGTGTGGTGGCGGTCATTGCCTGGCACAGGCTCCATCAGAATGTTCTGCGCGTCGCAACGGCCTTCCTCGAAATAGTCGCAGCGCGGGCCAAAGTTACAGCCTGGCGGGCGTTCGTGGGGCAGGGGAAAGTTCCCCGGAATGGCCACCAGTGGGCGGGCGTTCTTGTCTGCCCCCGGCAACGGGATCGAGCGGAACAGCGCCTGCGTATAGGGGTGCTGCATCTCGTCGAATACATCGTGTATTGAGCCGCGCTCGACTGCCTCACCCGAATACATCACGCAAAGCCGGTCACAGGTTTCCAGAACCAGACCAAGGTTGTGCGAGATGAACAGCATCGAGGTGCCGTATTTCTTGCCCAAATCCCTGACCAGTTCGACTACGGCGGCCTCAACCGTCACATCCAGTGCGGTGGTCGGTTCATCCAGAATCAACAGCGCCGGCTTCGACATCAGCGCCATTGCGATCACGATACGCTGCTGCTGCCCCCCTGACAGCTGATGGGGGAACGAATTCAGCATCCGCTCGGGGTCGGGCAGGCGTACGTCCGTCACCACTTCCAAAGCCCGTGCATAGGCCTCTTCTGCGCCGACTCCCTCGTGGATCATCGGCACTTCCATCAATTGCTTGCCGATCTTCATCGCCGGGTTCAGCGAGGCCATCGGCTCCTGATAGATCATCGCGATCTCATTGCCGCGGATGTCGCGCAATTCATCCGCACTCATCTCGGCTAGATCGCGCCCTTTAAACTTGATTGTTCCCCCGACAACCCGCCCGTTCTTGCCAAGGTCCTGCATGACCCCAAGTGCCACAGTGGATTTGCCGCAACCGGATTCTCCGACCAGTCCAACAGCCTCGCCGGGCTGTACGCTGACCGAAAAATCCATCACGGCGGGAATTTCCCGAAGGCGGGTGAAGAAAGAAATCGACAGTTTGTCGATCTCAAGGATCGGGCCGTCATATTCCGCCAATTTGTTCATCTTGTATCTCCTCGCGAGAGTCCGGGGATCCCCTTCATCTGGCTAAAAATATCCTTGGGGTCCGGGGGCAAAGCCCCCGGTCACTCTCACATCAGTCCTTCAGGCTTTCTTCGCGCAGGCCATCTGCCAGCAGGTTCAGACCAAGAACCAGCGACAGCAAGGCAAAGGCAGGTGGAAGGGCAGGGTGCAGGTAGATCGACAACAGCTTGCGCCCTTCGTTGATCGTGGAACCCCAGTCCGGGCTTTCCGGCGGCAATCCCAATCCGAAGAAACCCAAGGTTCCCAACAGGATCGTGGTATAGCCGATACGCAGACAGAAATCGACGATCAGCGGACCTCGTGCATTGGGCAGGATTTCCCACAGCATGATGTACCACGGGCCTTCGCCACGGGTCTGTGCCGCCGCCACGTAATCCCGCGTTTTGATGTCCAGCGCGAGGCCGCGCACGATGCGGAACACCGTAGGCGAGTTCACGAAGACAACCGAGACGAACACCACAAGAATCCCGCCTGGGATATCGAACAGGTCCAGATAGGTCGGCAGACCCCAAATGCTGTAGTCATCCGTGTTGATGACGTAACCACCGGTCGAAATCAGCGACAGATACAACCACAGCGCGATACCGAGAACCCCGATCAATAGCGGAGTGCGGAAATTCGGGCGGGTATAATACCGCGAGTTTAGCAGAACGCCGATAAACAGTATCGGGAACACGAACAAAACGGCCGCCATATAGTTCGGCACACCTGTCGCCACGATTTCCGGCGTGACCAGCAAGTAGAACAGCAGGATGACCGGGAAAGCCAGGATCAGATTGGCCAGGAACGACAGGAAAGTATCCAGACGTCCGCCATAGTACCCGGCCGGCAGGCCCAGAGTGATCCCGACCATGAAAGCAAACATGGTCGCAAGCGGAGCGATCTGAACTACGATCCACGCACCTTTGACCATTCGGCTAAAGACGTCGCGGGCAAGGTTGTCGCCGCCCAGAAGGTACCAGGCATACTCACCTTCTTCGGGGCTTGGCAGCGGTGTTCCCGGTACTTTGTTCTTCATGCCCGATACTTGAACCAAAGGGTCATGTGTGATGATAAGATCAAGCGCGCCGAAGATGCCGGTGAAGACCCAGAACATCACAAGGCCAAAACCGATCATGCCGATGGGGCTGTCGAACAGTTTGCCGTAAAGGCCGAGGCGACGTTTGAAGGCAATCGACATTGCAAACAGGATGATCAGCGACAACCACACAGGAAGAAACTGCTGCGAGATCGCTCCGATTATCCCGGCACTGGTCCCCATCAGGATGCCAAGGACGATGTAGGCCAAGGCAAGCGCGACACAGGCAGAAAAGCTGTATCTCAGGGCCTTTTGTGTTAGCCCACGTAGCCCGTTGCCGCCGCTTATGGTGCCATCGATATTCACGCTCATCGGGGATTCGGGCAGTACAATGCTGCCGATAATCCAAACGACAATTGATACGATCAACGCGGCAAGCGCGATCATCAGGATAGGGTTCAGAATGGCGATAGAGCCGGTCCAGCTTAGAGGTTCCATGATCTATCTCCCTTAAGAAATACGGATGCGCGGGTTGAGGTAGACATAGCCGATATCGGAGATCAGCTGCGTCACCAGCACGACAAAGACCGACACGACCGAAATCGCCAGCAAGAGCTGAATGTCGTTGTTGCCTGCAGCCTGTACCAGTGCCCAACCGAAACCTTTGTAGTTGAACAGGGTTTCAACAATCACCACGCCATTCAGCAGCCATGGGAACTGCAGCATGATGACGGTAAAGGGCGCGATCAGCGCGTTTCGCAGCGCGTGCTTCATAACGATGTTGCCAAAGGAAACACCTTTAAGCCGCGCGGTTCGGATGTACTGCGCCGTCATGACCTCGGTCATCGACGCGCGGGTCATCCGGGCGATATAGCCCATCCCGTACAGTGAGATGGTCAGTACCGGCAGGAAGAAGTTCTCGAAGGTTGGGTTGTCCATCGCTGACGTCGCCGTGCCCTTGAACCATTTCAGGCCGACGGTCGACGACGTGAAGATCGCGATGAAGATCACGCCCGACACATATTCCGGCGTCGCCGTGGTAATGATCGAGAATGTGGACAGGGACCGGTCCAATGCTGATCCTTCGCGCATCCCGGCCAACACACCCACCAGCAGCGCAGATGGCACCATCAAAACCAGAACCCAGAACATAAGATAGCCGGTATTGCCGAGACGTATACCAACGATTTTGCCGACATCATCCTTGAAAACGGTTGAGTAACCCCAGTCACCCTGCAATACGCCGCAATATCTGGGAGTCGTTTCCTCGGTCGATCCCGGGCGGGTACACGTTCCAAGGAACGTTCCGTCGTCAAGTGTCTTGGAAAAGCCAGGGAGAACGCCCAGCCATTGACCGTACTTGACGAGAGTCGGTTGCAGATAGCCGCGATTGTCCAACCAGGTCTCAACCTGTTCGTCGGACATCCGCTGGTTGCCCTGCGTTTTCGCAAGCTTTTCCAGGTTCGGGTAGAGGTTGGTCAGAAAAAAGACCACGAAAGTCAGGCACAATGCAGTAAGAAGCATGACGCCGAACCGTCGGAGGATGAATAGTCCCATGATGGCCCCTGTTGTTCGGGTGTTCCGCAGATCATTGGACCATTGTCTGGCCTCGGACATCCGACCCCGTGTCGGCCTGTCTGCGGCTGGAAAGGGGCGCCCAGTTCAGGCGCCCCCAATAACGTCTGGCAGGTTTTAGGCCGCCCAGCCCCACTTATAGTGGTGGTGCTCGAAGGACACGTGCATGTCGGTGCCAACAAGCCCGTCCTTCATGTGGCGGTACAGCGAACGCCAGTATGGCTGAATGGTCACGCCTTCTTCCTGGATCATCGCCTCGCCCTTGGCGACCACTTCACGGCGCTTGTCGGCATCCGCGATGGCCAGTGCTTCGGTCAGAAGCGCGTCAAACTCGGCATTTGCCCAGCCGAATTCGTTCCAGGCTTCACCGGTACGATAGGCCAGAGCCCAGATTTGCACGCCCAGTGGACGGTGGTTCCAGTTGGTCGAGCTGTAGGGGTATTTCGCCCAGTCGTTCCAGAAGGTGTTACCCGGCAGAACGGTCCGCTTGACCTTGATACCCGCGTCACGCAGCTGCGCTGCAACCGCGTCGGTGGTGTTCCGGCGCCAGTCGTCATCGATCGAGATCAGCTCGTGCTCGAAATCGATCATTCCGGCTTCTTCCATCAGCGCACGTGCGCCTTCCGGGTCCACTTTCTGCGGTGGCAGTTCGTAGTAGTCCGGGTGGATCGGACCAACATGGTGGTTTTCCGCAGGCGAACCGCGGCCGCCATAGCCCAGTTCCAGACAGATCGAGTTATCAACCGCCATTTGCAGAGCCTGGCGCACACGCTTGTCTTCGTATGGCTTCTTACCGTCAATTTCAGCCAGCTGGTTCGGACGAATGACGATTGTATTCATGGTGACAACTTCGGACTTCACATAGCCGAGGCTGTCCATCACGTCGATGAATTCACCAACCGATTCATACAGCATGTCGACTTCGTCGGATTCCAGTGCGGCCAGCCATGCGGACGGGTCGGTGCCGTAGTCAATGTAGACGATGCTGTCCAGCGCCGGGCGACCAAAGATCTCTTCGCCCCACCAGGTGTGGTTCTCGTTGCGAACGAGGGTGGCTTTCACGCCGACTTCCAATTCCTGCACCAGATAGGCGCCGGTGCCCACATTGTTGAGCAGATCGGTTTCACTGAACGAGCTGTGTACGATAGCTGCCGGATAGTCCGCCATGCCCGCAATCAGCGAGATGTCAGAGGCTGGCAGGTTCAGTTTGACGGTGTTGGCATCGACAACCTCGATTGCGCCGTCAATCGCTTGACCGGATTCCGGATCGATCAGCGTCGCGAAACGACCTGCCATCGAATTGGTTTCCGAACTCTTGTCACACCAGCGCCCGATGTTGCGGGCCACATCTTCAGAGGTGAAGTCGTCGCCGTTATTCCATTTGACGCCCGGGCGGACTTTCAGTGTGTAAACTGTTGCGTCGTCGTTGACTTCCCAGCCCTCCAGCAACATGCCGCGGAACGTACCGTCCGAGTTGTACTCGACCAGATACTCGAGCGTGCCGCGGGTGACGTTTGCGATCTGCGACCAGTCATAGGTGCGTGGGTCCTTCAGGGCGCGCACTTCCTGCTGAACGCGCAGGGTGCCGCCTTCTTTCTTTGCGTCTTCACCGGCCGCACGTGCCGGGGCGGCCAGTCCGATCATGCCATAGGCTGCGGCCGCGGTGACCCCAAGACCGGTGGTACGGGTCAAAAACTCGCGCCGGTTCAGTTTGCCGTCCCGATATTCCTGTGCGTGCATTTCTGCCGCCCAGTGCATCGGTGCTCCGGTCATTGTTTGATTATTCATTAACGTTACTCCCTGTGAGACAGTATTTTTTGGATGAAGTGTTGAACCGCTCAGGTCGGAATGCTCCAGCCGGCAGGTTCATTGGTCTTCTGATCTCGGATTTCGGACATCCCCATGACCGACATTCGGCACCAGAATTTGGGTGAGGTCAATGTTCGAAATCGTCATTCGAGGTACAAAAACGACATTGACGGGCTGAGTTTAACGCTATCAGCTTTTTCAGCCCCAAGGGAATCTCTTGGCAGGTTCAGTTTCGCGGCGGTGGATTCGCCGTGAATTCCTTGAACATGAGTTCGCGATCAGTGCGACTTCAACCGCATCAGGTATCACTTTGATAAGTCAACCCGATTCCAACTTTTCATGCGGGCGCGAAACCAGGTGCGCTGTCGTTTGGCGAATTGGCGGGTCGAAATCGTGGCCCGTTCGCGGGCTTCATCCAACGTCATGGTGCCGTCGATATAGGCCATCAACTCGGGTACTCCGATGGCCTTGAATGCCGGAAGCGACGGATTATAGCGGTCCCGCATCCTTTCAACCTCGGTCAATGCACCAGTGTCCAACATCAGGTCAAAGCGGCGCGTGATGCGATCCAAAAGCCATTGTTTATCTACGTCAAAAACGATGGGCACTGTGTTCTTCAGGTCCAAAACTGGGGGCGGTGTTGCGTCTTGCCAGTCACTGAGGTTTCGACCGGTGGCATTGTACACTTCCCATGCCCGCTGAACACGGGCGCGGTTTTGGGTGTCGATCCGGGCCAGAGTCTGCGTATCCACACCCGCGATAAGAGTCTGCAAGGTCAGGCTGTCCGCCTCGGCCCGGATTTCGGACGGTGTAGGTGGAATATCGGCCATACCTTCGGTCAGCGCAGAAAAATACAGGCCGGTGCCCCCAACAATGATGGGGCGTGCGCCGCCGGTCAGCAGTGGTTTCACTTCGCGCAGCCAATGGCCGGTGGAGTAGTCTTGGTCATATGAGATATGTCCATACAGAAGATGCGGCGCGCGGGCTTCCTCTTCAGCAGACGGGCGGGCGGAAATCACGCGCCAGCAATCGTAGACCTGGCTGGCATCGGCATTCACGATAACGCCGCCGAACTGCTCGGCGATCAACAAGGCAAGGGCGGACTTTCCAGATGCAGTGGGGCCTGCAATCAACACAGGTTTCCCATCAGGAATGGGGGGCAGGTGGTCCAATATCTGCGATCTCGCGGGTTCGGTCATCTCGGACTGCCTCATTCCTTACCAATCGCATTGAACCTGCGACCGTTTTGCTTCATTTTGCGCCTGAAAATAAACCCGTGCCAGCCCGGAGCGCAACATGACCATTTCCCCGACCACCGACACCGCCGAAACCACAAAGGCAAGGTATGATCGCGTAATGCTGAAAATCTCGGGCGAGGCGCTTATGGGCGATCAGGGGTTCGGCCTGCATCCGCCCACAGTTCAGCGCATCGCGCAAGAGATCAAATCGGTGCACGATCTGGGCGTCGAGATCTGCATGGTGATTGGCGGCGGGAATATCTTCCGCGGTCTCAGCGGATCGGCACAGGGGATGGAACGGACTACGGCTGATTACATGGGCATGCTGGCAACGGTCATGAACGCGCTGGGGATGCAGTCCGCGCTGGAAGAAATCGGCGTTTTCACCCGGGTAATCTCAGCCATCCGCATGGACGAGGTGTGCGAGCCCTACATTCGCCGCCGTGCCGTGCGCCACCTTGAGAAAAAGCGGGTCTGCATCTTTGCCGCCGGAACCGGAAACCCGTATTTTACCACCGACACTGCCGCGACCCTGCGCGCCAATGAAATGGCATGTCAGGCGATCTTCATGGGTAAGAACGGCGTCGATGGTGTTTATGATAAGGACCCCAAGGAACACGCGGATGCCGTGCGGTACGACACCGTCAGCTATGATGATGTTCTGGCCAAACGCCTGCGGGTCATGGACGCGTCGGCCATTGCACTGGCGCGCGACAACAATCTGCCGTTGATTGTCTTCGGGCTGGACGAACCGGGCGGGTTCCGGGGCATTTTGGCCGGTGAGGGGACCTACACCAAAGTTCAGGGCTAAACCGCTTTACATTTTGCTTAAAAGCCGGGTTTGGATGCCCGGCTTTTTTGTGCGCGTTTAGCAAACCTGAACGCTTGACGAACCATGTCAGTCCTTGCAATTTGACCGCGTTCCCGCGCCGGACCGGTAGCGGGGGCTGTCTGCGCCTATCGCGCGGACTGGGCTGGAAGACCTGCCATGATTTCTGAGGGTTTCGAAATCATGCTCGGACACCTCTTGAATGAACGCGCATGATTAAGGAGAGACGTGCCATGAGCACTCTGGATATCAATTTTGTCCGGTCACAGTTTCCGGCCTTTTCCGAGCCCAGCCTGCAAGGGCAGGCATTCTTCGAAAACGCTGGTGGGTCATACACTTGCAAGCCAGTGCTCGATCGCCTGATGCGGTACTACACACAGCGCAAAGTTCAACCCTATGCCCCCTATGAGGCCAGCCGTCTGGCGGGTGAGGAAATGGACAAAGCCCGCGCACGCATGGCGGCCATTTTGGGTGTTGAGACGGATGAGCTGAGCTTTGGCCCTTCGACCACGCAGAACACCTATGTCCTGGCGCAGGCATTTCGCCAATGGATGCAACCGGGCGAGGCCATTGTTGTCACCAATCAGGATCATGAGGCAAATTCAGGTCCGTGGCGGCGGCTAGCGGACGAGGGGATCGAAATCCGCGAATGGCAGATTGATCCCGAAACCGGGTCGTTGAATCCGATGGATCTGGAAAACCTGCTGGACGAAAACGTGCGTCTGGTGTGCTTTCCCCATTGCTCGAACGTGATCGGAGAGATCAACCCGGTGACTGAGATCACTGCGATTGCTCATGCCGCGGGGGCGTTTGTGTGCGTGGACGGGGTGTCCTACGCGCCACACGGGTTTCCGAATGTGGGTGATCTGGGGCCGGACATCTATCTGTTTTCGGCCTACAAAACATACGGACCGCATCAGGGATGTATGGTCATCCGGCGTACGCTAGGGGAAATGTTGCCGAACCAAGGGCACTACTTCAACGGCGACGTGCTGTACCAACGGTTTACTCCGGCGGGACCGGACCATGCCCAGATCGCGGCCAGCGCGGGGATGTCGGACTATATTGATCTGCTGTGCGACCATCATGGTGGGCCAACCAGCGAAGCGGCTGAGCGTGGTTCATTCACCCATGATCTGATGCGCTCGCACGAGGTCGCATTGCTGCAACCGGTTCTGGATGCGGTCAAAGACCGCAATGCCGTTCGCCTGATCGGAACATCCGATGCCAGCCGCCGCGCCCCAACCGTGGCCTTGGCGCTGAACCGCAATGCCGAAGCCGTTGCCGCCGATCTGGCTGGATATGGCGTCATGGCTGGTGGCGGAGATTTCTATGCCGTGCGTCCGTTAACCGCGATGGGGGTCGATCTGGATCAAGGCGTGCTGCGGGTCAGTTTTACGCACTATACGTCTCAACAGGAAATAGATCAGCTTTTGAATGCACTAGACGACGTTTTGTGATCCAATTCCGCCTCTGCTTCGTAACCGAAGAAAGAAGAAAAGAGCAGGGCGGACATGGAACAGCAGCGGTCACCGATCATCATGTGGTTCCGACGGGATTTGCGCCTGTCGGACCATCCCGCACTGAGCGCCGCGGTTGAGAGCGGGCGACCGATCATACCAGTTTTTATTTTGGACGACACCGTCCAGGCTTTGGGCGCAGCTCCGAAATGGCGGCTTGGTTTGGGCCTTAATGTCTTTGCGCGGACGCTGGAACTGGCTGGCAGCCGCCTGATCTTGCGGCAAGGGGATGCGCTGACCGTTCTGCTGCAGCTTGTCATCGAAACTGGTGCAAGCAGCGTTTACTGGACCCGCGCATATGACCCTGACGCCATTGCCAGAGATACGAAAATCAAAACAGCGCTGACCGACCAGAATGTCACCGTTAAATCCTTCGCCGGCCATCTTTTGTTCGAGCCTTGGACCGTGGCGACGAAAACAGGGCAGCCGTTCCGCGTGTTCACGCCGATGTGGCGTTCTGTGCGCAGCCGCGACGTTCCGATGCCCAGCGATGCTGTGGCCCATCTCAGATCGCCTGCGACGTGGCCTGTTTCCGAAAATCTCCAAGATTGGCATCTGGGCACGCAGATGCGCCGCGGAGCATCCGTGGTCACACGCCATGTCCGACCGGGTGAAACCGCAGCTTTTGAGGCGTTACATCAATTTCTGGACCGCATCGCCGCCTATTCAGATCATCGGGATCGCATGGACTTGGACGGAACATCTAACCTTTCCGAGTATCTTTCTTTGGGTGAAATAGGCCCGCGCAGTGTCTGGCACGCAATTCAGCGGGCCGGGATGACGGGAGTTCAGGGGGGCGAACCCTATTTGCGCCAATTGGTCTGGCGCGAATTTGCTTATCACCTGATGTATCATACTCCATCCTTGGTCAGCGGAAATTGGAAGCCGGAGTGGGATAGATTTCCCTGGAACACTGATGCGGACCAGCCCGAAGTTCTCGCTTGGAAGCAGGCCAAAACCGGCGTCCCGGCAGTCGATGCCGGGTTACGGCAGATGTATGTGACCGGGCGAATGCACAATCGGGCCCGGATGATCGTAGCGAGTTACCTGACCAAGCATCTGATGACCCATTGGAGAATTGGCATGGATTGGTTCGCGGATTGTCTGGTCGACTGGGACCCGGCGGCAAACGCGATGGGCTGGCAATGGGTTGCAGGGTCGGGGCCCGATGCCTCGCCATTCTTTCGCATCTTCAATCCGCAAACACAGCAGGAAAAGTTCGATCCGCAATCGGACTTCGTTCGGCAATGGATTGCCGAGGGGCAGAGCAATCCACCGGCAACAGCGCTGGCGTATTTTGATGCGGTTCCGAAGTCATGGAACCTCAGTCCAGGGGACCCATACCCGCAACCCGTTGTCACTTTGGCGGCCGGTCGGGCGCGTGCATTGGCGGCCTATGAGGGCCGAAAAAACCAGTAACGAATTGAAAACTTGCCACAAACACAAACTCGGCCTAGCCTGTTTGCGCGGCCGCACAGGGGAGAGCGGATGACTTTGATGACCACCGAGGGGCAGAAAGACCTGCCCAGATACTTTGCGCAAGTATTCAAAATGGTTAGCCGGATGCAGTCCGGCCGATTGGACATCGGACTACCGGATGGTCGTGTTTTCCGAACCGAGGGCACCAAACCCGGGCCGGTTGCGCGTGTGGATATCCACAATCCAGACGTTTTCGCCCGCCTGGTCCGCGAAGGTGAACTTGGTTTTTCCGACGCATATCTGGAAGGTGACTGGAGCACGCCGGACCTGCGATCCTTTATGGACCTGGTGCATATGGGCAATGAAACGGTCTATGATGATTTCACCGGCAAAGTCCTCGTGCAGATGTATGAGCGGCTACGATTCTGGTTGCACCGCAATAACCGGACACAGGCCAAAAAGAACATCTCGTACCATTATGATCTGGGCAATGATTTCTATAGTTTGTGGCTTGATGACACGATGACCTATTCCAGCGCTCTGTTCGAAACAGGGCAGGAAAGTCTGGAAAAGGCGCAGACCGCAAAATATGCCAGTCTGGTTGATGAAATGGGCGCAAAACCCGGAGATCATATTCTTGAGATTGGCTGCGGCTGGGGTGGCTTTGCTGAATACGCTGCGAAAGAGCGTGGCCTGCGGGTCACAGGTCTGACGATCAGTCAAGAGCAGTTGAAGTTTGCGAGGCAGCGTATTGAAAATGCTGGACTTTCAGATTTGGTAGAATTCAAATTGCAGGATTACCGGGATGAACGTGGCCAGTATGACGGAATCGCATCGATCGAGATGTTCGAAGCAGTAGGTCAAAAGTACTGGCCTGTTTATTTCGACACTGTGCGTGAGCGGTTAAAACCCGGGGCGCAAGCGACGTTGCAAATTATCACCGTCGCAGATCATAGATGGGATGTATATCGTAACGGTATTGATTTTATTCAGAAATATATTTTCCCGGGCGGCATGCTTCCGGCACCTTCCATTTTGAAGGAACAAGTTGCTCAGGCGGGTTTGAATGTCGTTAATTCGAAAGAATTTGGTAAAAGCTATGATCTGACCCTGCGCCGCTGGTATGACACGTTCAACGACAAGTGGGACGAAATCTCGGAAATGGGCTTTGATGAGCGTTTTCGCCGCATGTGGAATTATTATTTGACCGCCTGCGGAGCAGCCTTTGACACCGGCAATTGCGATGTGACACAGATCACTATAGCGAAACCGAGTTAAGGAACGGACTTCAGAAATGCCCACTGCCTCAAAGCTTGTTGCCGGCTTATGCCTTTTGATCGTGGCGTTCTTGGTTTCGAGTATGGTCATCGAAAACGGTGATGAAGGTAAGAACTACGGTATGTTCACCTATGTAAACATGGCTTTGGGCGTGATTTGCGGTTGGTGGATCATGGGCAAGCGTGCCGGCCGGGGCTGGACTGCCGCAATCAACAACGGCTTGACCGGAATGGCGGCGCTGGTGTTCTGGGGCCTGTTTGTTCAGGGTGTCAACGAAATGCTCCGTCTGGCAATGCGCCATCGGTATGACGGCCCGTTCGAGGCGCTGATCTCTATCTTTAAAATCGGCGTTGAATATGGTCAGCAACTTGTGGTGCCCGAAATCTTGTGGACTTTGGTCATTGGGGCTTTGGTCACTGGGCTGGTCACCGAGGAAGCAGCCCGCCGGTGGCGGTGAGCTAACAACTTAAAGTACGAAAGAACCCAACAGTGTCAGATCTGTTCTTTTATGGCACGCTGCGGCACTTGCCATTGCTGGAGCTTGTCTTGGGACGTCCAGCGTCCAAACTTGAATTTGCCCAAGCCACGCTGAAAGATCATGCAGTCCATAGCGTGCAGGATCAGGCCTTTCCCATGATTGTTCCTGAGGAAGGCAGTCTGGCCAAAGGATTATTGCTCCGGGGATTGAGTGAGGAAGATCAGAACCGTTTGGTCTTCTACGAGGGTGGCTTTGATTACGACCTGCGCGCGCAGACAGTTGATTTGGCCGACGGATCCAACGCGCAAGCCCTTGTTTTCTATCCGGAGCCGGGGCTTTGGAACCGCGGCGACCTTTGGTCCCTGCAGGGTTGGTTGGATGAGTGGGGCGCGATGACAATGCTCGCCGCGCAAGAGGTTATGGGGTTTTACGGCAAGGTCGATGCGGGACAGATTGCGCGCAGCTTTCCGTCGATCCGGACGCGTGCATGGGCGAAGCTGGCTGCGCGTCAACGTACGACAGGCGATGCACGAGACACCGCCAATGACGTCATCGTGCACGACCGTAATCCGGCATATGTCAATTATTTCGGGATGGAAGAAGTCGCGTTACAGCATCGCCAGTACGATGGCTCAATGGGCAAAGTGCTGAACCGCAGTAGCCTGATGCAGGGCAGCGCCGTGATCGTCCTGCCATATGATCCCGTGCGGGACACGGTGCTGTTGGTCGAACAATTCAGGGCACCGATCTTTCTGGCTGAGGATCCTGAACCCTGGATGTGGGAGCCAGTTGCTGGAATGATCGACCCAGGCGAAACGCCGGAACAGGCGGCCCTGCGCGAGGCCGAAGAAGAAGCCCAGATTGCGTTGAACAGGTTGGAATATGCGGGCGGCGCGTATTCCTCCAGCGGGTCATCGACCGAATATCTAAACCTTTATGTCGGGCTGGCTGATCTGACCAAGACTATCGAAGATGGTGGGTTGGCAACGGAGGGTGAGGATATCCGAACCCAGATTCTGCCTTTCAGTGAATTCATGGACAGGATTGACAGTCATGGGTTCAAGGATTTGCCGCTTTTGGCGGTGGCCCATTGGCTTGCACGTCACCGTGAGCGCCTGCGCGGATGATTTTCGCCGCTTGTGGTCGTCGCGCACCACAGGTAAATCTGCGTTGATCCGAAATGAAATGAGGGCGCCATGCGCATTGCACGAGACCTTGCCGACGCAGTCGGAAAAACCCCGCTGATCCGCCTGCGTCGCATCAGCGAAGAGACCGGGTGCGAGATTCTCGGCAAGGCCGAATTCATGAACCCCGGCCAGTCGGTCAAGGATCGTGCGGCGCTTTACATCATCCGCGATGCCATTGCGCGTGGCGACCTGAAACCAGGCGGCACCATTGTCGAAGGTACGGCGGGTAACACCGGGATCGGTTTGGCGCTTGTTGGTGCGTCGATGGGGTTCAAGACCGTCATTGTCATCCCGGAAACGCAGTCCGAAGAAAAAAAGGACATGCTGCGACTAGCTGGGGCTCAGCTGGTTCAGGTTCCGGCCGCACCGTATCGCAACCCCAACAATTTCGTACACTATTCCCGTCGTCTGGCCGAAGAACTGGCGCAGACCGAGCCCAATGGCGCGATCTGGGCCAACCAGTTCGACAATGTGGCGAACCGTCAGGCGCATGTGGAAACGACCGGTCCCGAAATCTGGGAACAGACCGATGGCAAAGTTGACGGGTTCGTCTGTGCCGTGGGGTCGGGCGGTACATTGGCGGGCGTGGCCGATGCGTTGCAGCCCAAAGGCGTCAAGATCGGTCTGGTCGATCCGATGGGGGCTGGGCTGTATTCGTATTACACCACCGGCGAAATCGCGATGGAGGGCGGCTCGATCGCCGAAGGCATCGGTCAGGTGCGTATCACCAAGAACCTTGAGGGGTTCAAACCTGACTTTGCTTATCAGATGACGGACAACGAGGCGCTGCCTTACATCTTTGATCTGCTGCGCGATGAAGGCCTGGTCATGGGCGGTTCAACCGCCATTAACATGGCTGGTGCGGTACGTCTGGCCAAAGATCTGGGTCCGGGCCACACCGTCGTGACCATCCTGTGTGACTATGGCACCCGCTATCAGTCCAAGCTGTTCAACCCGGACTTCCTGCGTGAAAAGGAATTGCCTGTCCCGGACTGGATGACCGAAGCTCCGCGCAGCATCCCCGGCGTTTTTGAGGACGTGTGATGCTGCGGCAGGTTCGCCTGTTTCTGACCCTTGTCGCAGTATGTATTGCGATGCTGTGCGGCCCCGCTGCCGCGCAGCTTACAGATCGTCAAAGCGAATATTATCAGGGCTGGGTCAAAACGGCGGACCGTGCCGAGACGGTGATCGAGGCCGATCGCGCGTCGAACGCGTCGCTCGAAAACCTGCGCGCCGAGATCAACGAATACCGGGACGATTTCAACCGGGCACGCGGTGCAAACACCGAACGTATCCAGACGCTTGAAAATCAGATCAAGGCTCTTGGTGCAGCGCCCGAAGGCGACGCGATCGAACCGGAAGACATTGCCACACTACGAAAGCACCTAGACGAGCAGCTGAACAGTTTGCGCGTCCCGCAGATCATCTCGGAAGAGGCATTCAGCCGGGCCAATGGCCTTATATCCGAGATAGACAAACTATTGCGGGACCGTCAGGCGAAAGAACTTTTAGAGCGCGGACCGTCGCCCCTGAACCCCACCCATTGGCGGCCTGCTTGGGTTGATGTGAACGAAGCTGCGCAAGCGTTGTTCAACGAAGCGCTGCGGAACCTGAGAACTGACGTCGTTCATGAACGTTTGCGTTCCCGTGGCCTGGGTATTCTGGCGTTGGTTTTCGTCGCCGGCGTGCTGTTGTTTTACGGCAAGCGGTGGTCGGAAGCCGCTGGTGCGCGTTTGCGAGCCCTGGGGGGGCAGGGAAGTGGCGTATGGACGTTCCTGACCTCGTTGCTGCGCATTATCCTCCCTTGGTTCGGTGTCTGGCTTCTGGTTCAGGCGGTCGTGATGACAGGCGTTCTGGGGCTGCGCGGAACGTTGTTGATGGAGAACGTGCCGTATTGGGCGGCGATCATCCTGTTTTATGACTGGATTGGTCGACAGGTTTATGTGCTGCAAGCGGCGCAGGGGTTCAGAAAACTGTCCCGCCAGAAAGTCACTGAGTTACGCGTCTACCTCGACCTTCTTGCGGGGCTCATGATCCTGCATGAACTGGTGAACCTGTTCGATCAGATCGAAAATATTTCGGATGCGACGCGCGCTGTCGTCGTCTTTCCGGTCATCGTCGCAACAGCTTTGATTCTACTGCGCGTCCGTCGCGTCCGCAGTGTTGATGTCCCGGTCGATGCAGATGAGCCGTCTGCAACGGCCCGCGCTGCTGGGTTCAGCCAACTGGTCGAATTCATTCGACGCGCTTTGTTCTTCCTGGGGATCGCCAGCCCGATATTGGCAATGCTGGGGTATACGAATGCGGCTGAGGCAATCGTTTTCCCCGCTGTGCGTTCGTTGGTTCTGATTGCCGCGCTGGTCATAGTTCAGCGCTTCCTGACGTCTGTTTACGGATGGCTCGGCGGGCATGGCGAAAAGGCCAAGGATTCGCTGTTTTCGGTTCTCATCGGCTTTGCAATGGCCATTCTGGCCATGCCAGTCCTCGCGCTTTATTGGGGCGCGCGTAAAACCGACCTGCTAGAGGTCTGGTCGCGCCTGCTGCAGGGGTTCGATATCGGCGGCGTAACGATCGCGCCCAGCAACTTCTTTACCTTCCTTGTCATTTTTGCCGTCGGTTATGGCCTTACCCGGATGCTGCAAAGCGGGCTGCGCAATTCGCTGCTGCCAAAGACCAGTATTGATCCCGGCGGACAAAACGCGATTGTTTCGGGCACCGGGTATGTCGGTATTTTCCTGGCCGCGCTGGTTGCGATAACGATTGCCGGTTTCAACCTGTCATCGCTGGCTATTGTTGCCGGTGCGTTGTCAGTCGGGATCGGCTTTGGTCTGCAGACCATCGTGTCGAATTTTGTGTCGGGCATTATCCTTTTGGTCGAACGCCCAATCTCGAAAGGGGATTGGATCGACGTGAATGGGATGATGGGGTACGTCCGTGATATTTCCGTCCGGTCCACGCGGATCGAGACGTTTGACCGCACGGATGTGATCGTTCCGAACTCGGACCTGATCAGCGGCGTTGTCACGAACTATACACGCGGCAATACGATCGGGCGGGTGATTGTACCGGTCGGCGTCGCCTATGGTACTGATACCCGAATGGTGGAGAAGATTCTGGGCGAAATCGCGAATTCACACCCGATGGTTCTGGCGAATCCAGCGCCCAGTGTGGTGTTCCAGGGGTTTGGCGCAGATTCGCTGGACTTTGAAATCCGGGCCATCCTGCGCGATGTGAACTGGGTGCTTTCAGTCAAATCCGACATGAACCACGAGATCAACCAGCGCTTTGTCGAAGAGGGGATCGAAATCCCGTTTGCACAGCGCGATCTCTGGTTGCGTAACCCCGAGGTGTTGCAGGGCAGCGAAGCCCAACCCAGCAAGAACACCGACGAAATACCGTCCGCAGAGCCATCCACAAATCCCGTCGAGATGACCGAGGGCGATTTGGCTGATGGTGACGGCGACGAGATTTAAACACCTTTGCAAGGCTTTCGATTTCAGGTGAAATTTCACCTCAATGGGGCCTTGCAAATCCCTCGGCGATAGTTCAAATAACGCCGGCACGGAGAGGTGGCCGAGTGGTCGAAGGCGCACGCCTGGAAAGTGTGTAGGCGGGAGACCGTCTCCAGGGTTCGAATCCCTGTCTCTCCGCCACAATCCCCTATCAACATTTATCCAGCCGCGTTTTTACGTGAATCCGTCAATCCCTGGATTTCGACCAGCGCAGAAGTAGGTTGGCCGCGATTGGCGCGCCGATGATCACGACGACAATGCGCGCCAGGTGGTGTGTGACCACATAGCCCAGATCCGCCCCTGATACGATGGCCAGCACTGTCATCTCTGCCTGACCGCCCGGTGCAAAAGCTAGAAAGGCTTCGACCGGATGGCCCAGCCCCAGCGTGGTGACCACTGCCGTGAAAGCAGCGGCCAGAACGGCCAGCAAGATCACATAGGTGAACCCAGCCGCCACGACGCGTGTGAGTTCCGACCACGTGATGCCGACGAACTTGACGCCGATCCCACAGCCGATGAAGAATTGGGCGAACAGGATCGCCTCGCGCGGGGGGGCGGGTATGGATGAAATCCCCAAGCGATAAGGCCGCTGTCAGGATTAATGGTCCAAGAATCGAGGCACCGAAAAGCCCGATCTTCTCTCCACCTTTCCAGCCGACAAAAACTGCGACCGCCATGAGTATCAGTTCATGCAAGGGTAGGGCCGAGGCAGGTTCGCCCAACGGGTTGGTCAGTTCGGCACCTTAAAACAAAGTCAGGAACAAAGGGGCAAGGGTGACGATAATCAATACGCGCGTCCCGTGGATCAGAGACAGGGTTCGCGGATTGGCACCGGCCTCGGCTCCAAAGATAACCATGTCCTGAAAGCCGCCCGGCATGGCCGCAAAAAACGCAGTTTTGTCGTCAAAGCCCCAGAATTTACGAAAGAACGGCACACCAACCATTGCAATCAGCAGGATAAATACCGGTATCAGCAAAAGGGACGCCGCCATCTTTGGAAGTTCCGCGAACAGGCTGGGTGTGATCGACGCCCCGACCGCGACGCCAAGAATGGTTCTGGACGTGACCGAGATTTGCCCGAAATCTCGCATGGGTGCGTGTGCCAAAGCGGCAATCAAACACGCTGACATCGGCCCGAACAGAAAAGGGCAGCGGCAGGTTCAACGCCCAAAAAACTGCAGTTCCCAACATAGCCAAAGTCAGCGTGACTTACCGTTGCAACAGCGGGGACAAATGAAGGCTTGAAGCGGTCAAGGATAGTGTCCGATTTCGTTGAATAAGATGTGTATCCAAATGTATACAAAGATATCCAATATGCAAGATTGAGATTGATGAAACTCAAGAAGATCCTTATCAGACCGGCCCGCAGGGGAGTTCCGCTTATCAGCGTTTGCTGGATGAAATTCGCGAGGGCGTTTTGTTGCCAGGTGACAGGCTCAGAGAGATCGAGCTGTCCGAAAGACTGGGTGTCAGCCGAACACCTGTGCGCGAAGCGATACGGCAACTCGAAGCGGATGGGTTGGTTACGCATGTCCCTAGGCTGGGCGCAACGGTTCGCAGCCTGAGCTATTCGGAAGTCATGGAGCTGTACGAAATGCGCGCCGTACTTGAGGGCACGGCGGCACGTTTGGCGGCACGCTCGGCTTCGGATGTGGAGCCGGACGAACTGAATGTCCTGAACAATCGCCTTGCCGAGGCTGGCACCGGTCCGGTGGCCGCCCAGTTGAACCGTATTTTCCATGCTACACTATTGGATGCCGCCAAAAACCGCTTTCTCACAAAGTCGATGCTATCGCTGCAAAAGGCGCTGTTGATATTGGGCCCGTCCCAAATGCTGGACGGTCAGCGCGCAGACGATGCCGCGGATGAGCATCGCCGTGTGATGGAAGCCTTGCAGGCTCGTGACGGCGACGCAGCCGAGCTGGCGATGCGCGCCCATGTTCATGCGGCCCAGCGGATGCGTATCCGCGCTTTGCAGAAACGGGACCGCGCAATTGATCAGACCTGATCTGAGGAGTTGATCGTCCTACCTCTTGGTCCTAGGCTCTTTCGCCAAACCACTCCTCCCATCCGCAGAAGTCGACGGAAAATCCGGCCATCGTGGAGGTCGTTGTTTAGGCTTTTCCGGTACAAACACTCAGCTGACCACTTTCAAAGGGTTGGGGCCTTCAACCTCGCGGCTGATCTCTTGAACCAGCGCCATCGCGGCAGGGTTTCGGCGCTTAACATGCATCCGCGCGACAAAAATGATCGCCGGGGGATCGGGGAACACGCCTTTGATCACCTCTATGTCCGGTGTGACATGCATTCCATTCAACAGGGCGACGCCCAAACCGGACCGCACGGCCGACTGAATGCCAGTGGCGCTTGGGCACTCTAATACGTTGTTGAAGCGGTGCCCTTGCAGCTGCCCATCTCCGAAGCCCCATTTTCGATAGAAGCACTGGCTGTCGAAGGACAGAAAGGGAACAGGTGCTGTCGTATCCAGTTGGAAATCCGGTGATTTTACCCAGTGCAGAGTGTCCTCGAACAGGATCAGGTCATCTGGCCGCGCATCGTGCCGAAAGATTTGCATGACGGCGACATCCAACTCTCCGGCCTTCAACCACTCTTGCACGTTCATACTTTGACTGGTGCGTGTTCGGACCTGAACGTCCGGATAAAGCCGTGTGAAACGACCCAATATGCGAGCGATGTCGCTGGTGGCCGTGTCCTCGGTCATACCCAGCCGGAGTGCGCCGGCCAAAGGTTTCTTGCCCAAGCTGGCAAGCGCCTCATCGTGCAGGGAACAAATTCGGCGGGCATAATCGCACAGGCGCAGACCAGTATCCGTGAACAGAGGGCCACCGGGTCGGCGCGCCAGCAGATCGCAGTCCAGTGCTTGCTCTAACCGTCTGATTTTGTGGCTGACTGCCGATTGCGACAGCGCCAGATGCTCGGCCGCGCGCGTCACGCCGCCGTGGGATGCGATGGCCAGAAGGGCACGCAGGGCGTCAATTTCCAATCGGTCGGTCAATTGCATATCCATGACAAATTTGGATTGAAGTATGAATATCATTCATTTGCGTCACATACCAGTGTTGAACTACTGGTCAGGAAATCCAAAGCTCAGGAGCATTCGCATGCCGCATCTCGTCCCGGACCACACAGTGATCAAAACCCCGCGGATGGTCCCCGGAACCCATGGGGAAGGCGATCCGGTGGATTTGATCCACAGCACATTATCTTACATCCATCGCGGCGTGCCGCCTGTACGGGCAGCGGCGGGCAACAGGGTACACTTGTTCGATCTGGCGTGTCTTGGTCAGTTTGAACGACCTTGGATTCCGGCGCTTAAAGGTTCGGTCACCGATCAGGTTCCCGTCGTTCACAAGCTGCTGGAAAACTGCGGTCATTTCCCGATTGGAGATCACCCCGAACAGACACCCACGCCGCTTATCAATCTCTTACCGAGAAAAGTCTGAGCCATGACAGATCAAACCATAACCCGTGACCAGCGCGGTCTGACGACCGTATTCGAAATCAGCGGATCGGTTCTGGCCATGGCCTATGCCTTGTTGATCGCGTCGAATACGGGGGCCGAGTTATTGGGTTTCACCTTGTTGTTAGTGTCCTCGGGCCTGTTCGCGGCTTGGGCCGTGATTGATCGCCGCTGGACGTTCCTGCTATTGCAAGGGTTCTATGCGGCCTCAGCGATCATTGGGTTGATCCGGTGGGCATGAACTTCGCATAGGGCAGTTGCGGGAATCTTGCTAGAACAGCCTTATGCGCAATGAAGACAGAATCAAAATCGGCTTTTTGCTGTTTGACGGCTTTCCCATGGCTTGCCTGACCTCGGTGATCGAGCCGTTGCGGGCGGCCAATGAAATCGCCGGGCAAGAGGCGTTCTGCTGGTCGCTGCTGTCCGAGCGCCAACAGAAAATACAATCCAGCGCAGGTGTCCGGTTCGAGGCCGAGAAGTCTCTGGCCGACTGCAAGGATATCGACATTTTGTTCCTTCTCAGCAGCCCAACGTCCGGCTTTGACAACACAACCGTTGGCAACGGTGCTCTGCGCAGTCTTGGAAGGCATGGCACCGTATTGGGCGGGATTAGCGGTGGGGTTTTCCCATTGGTCCGGTCCGGGGTGATGGGGGGGCAACCTGTTTCCGTCCATTGGTGCTATGAGGCCGCATTTCTGGCTGAGTTTCCCGAAGTCGACTCGCGTAGCGAGGTGATCGTGAAAACGGCGACACGCTACACCGCAGCCGGTGCCGCTGCCGGGTTCGATCTGGCCCTGCATCTGATTGAAGATCGACTGGGTGGCGAAGTCGCGCACGAGGTTGCCTGTTGGTTTCAACATCCGATGATGCGTGGGGCAGGTGTGCGGCAGCAGGTTCCGACCACGACCGCGCCGGAAACTGGCGACAGCCTGCCGCCGCTGGTGTCGCGCTGTGTCGACCTGTTCGCGGGCCACATGAGCGAACCGATTTCCATCGCAGAGGCCGCACAGCAGATCGGGGTTACGCCGCGCCAGGTGGAACGCGCATTTAAGCAGGCGACAGGCCAAAGCCCCAGCCACTATTATCGCGCCATGCGCATGAAGGCGGCGCGGCAGATGGTTGTCTATACCAAGGACCCGATTGCAGATATCGCCGCTGCGATTGGCTATGGTTCAGTGGCGCCGCTTGTGACGCATTACCGGTCGGCGTTTGGGCTAAGCCCCAGCGAAGATCGCCGTAGGATCAACCGCTTCCGCGTTGAAGGTAATGCGCCGCTGCCGTCAGTCTGACATTGCTTTACAGCGCCGAACGCATTGCAGTGACGATGGCATGATGCAACGATCCGGCGGATGAACGGGGGCCATAAATGCTGAACGCTTCATCTGACCGACAGAGAACAAAGCAGCCAATGTGGTGAATTGAGCAACGGGCGACGCTGCCCGCATCGATATTGCGCAGGTCCAGCATAGATAACAGTTCCAACACAGCCGGAATCTGATCACCGTTCAGGTCGAAACGTGTCCAACCGTCGGTCTGTTCTGTCACCGACGCGGTATCACCCAAAGCGGACTTCACCTGATCAGCAAGCTCTTCGTGCGTGTCAAAAGGCGCCTCGATCATCCACTGATCCGGACCGGCCCAAAAGGCAGTGACAGTGTCACCGGCATGTTGGCCGATACCAGGTGCAGGGGCACCGATCAGTTTCGCCAGGGCTTTGCTGGCTTTGGTTTCCTGTCCCATCCGCGCGGCGACGGATGCCAGTGCGACGCCCGGAACTTCCCGGCACGTAACCCCGCCAACAGTGTCGACCTGCGGTTCGGACCCGCCCAATGCGGTTATTGCAACTAGATCATGCACGCAGACGCTCTCCTTCGGGGTCAACGAAATGGGCCGATACGATTTCGACCTCGACGGTCAGATCGGTCAATGGGGACACGAGGCGCATTTTCTCGCCCATCCGGTTTGCACCATCCTTCAAAAGACCCAGCCCGATATTGCTGTTCAGAATAGGCGAATATGCAGCCGAAGTGACATAGCCCTGATCGTGCGCGGCATCCACCGGGCCGGTCGTGTTCATCAAATGGCCACCAGCGGTGACTTTTTCTTCGGGCGATACCGGTTTGATCCCGACCAGCCGCAGGACATCCGGTTCTACCAAGGCCTCTCGTTCGGACAGGGTCGATCCGATGCTGTCTTTCTTTTTCGACACCATCTTACCCAATCCAAGATTCAATGCGGTTGTGGTGCCATTCAACTCGTTGCCGGCGGCGTGGCCCTTTTCGATCCGCATTACGCCCAGCGCTTCGGTGCCGTAGGGGACCACGTCAAATTCTTCGCCGTCGGCCATCAAGCGTCGCATCAGGGCGTCGCCATAGCGTGAGGGCACCGCGATTTCGAACGCCAACTCTCCCGAGAAGGAGATCCGGAACAGCCGCGCGCGCAACCCGCCGCAGACCGTAATGTTGCCACAGCCCATGAACGGGAATGCGTCGTTCGAGATGTCGAATTCAGGGTCGACGATCTTTTGCAGCAGCTTGCGCGAATTGGGACCAGCGACAGCATATTGCGCCCAGGAATCCGTGGTCGAGATCAGCTGCACATCCATATCCGGGAACAGGCATTGGCGCACAAATTCCATGTGACGATAGACATTTACCGCGTTGGCCGTGGTCGTTGTGACGACAAAATGATCCTCGGCCAGACGCGCGGCGGTGCCATCGTCCATCACCATGCCGTCTTCGCGAAGCATCAGGCCATAGCGGGTTTTTCCCACGGGAAGCTTGGCGAAACCGTTCGCGTAGACGCGGTTCAGGAAATCAGCCGCGTCCGCGCCCTGCACGTCGATTTTTCCCAGTGTCGTACAGTCGCACACCCCGACGGACGCGCGGGTCTGGCGCACTTCACGATCCACTGATTCACGCCAATGAGTCTCACCCGGAAGGGGGAACCACTGCGCGCGCAGCCAGTTGCCGACCTCGACAAACACAGCGCCCTTCTCCTTGGCCCAGTAATGCGAGGGCGTCAGGCGCGAGGGGTGGAATTCTTGTCCCTTCATCCGACCGGCGAAGGTACTGATCGGAACGGGCGTGTAGGGCGGGCGGAAAATGGTTGTCCCTGTTTCGGGGATCGATTTTCCGGCCACCTCGGCCATGATCGCCAATGCGCTGATGTTCGAGGTCTTGCCCTGATCAGTCGCCATGCCCAGCGTGGTATAGCGTTTCAAGTGTTCAACTGACCGAAACCCTTCCTGATAGCTGAGTTTGACGTCCTTGACGGTCACGTCGTTTTGCTGGTCCAGCCATGCGCGTTTGCAGCCTTCGACATACCAGAACGGTTTCTGCGCGAGTGGTGTATCCTCGGCCTCGGGCAAGTCAGGCTGAGCAAAGCCCAACTCCAACGCTGCCGCAGCAGCCTCGGCACCGGATTGCAATGCGCCGTGGGTGGACATCGCCCCGTTCGCCGCACCCGCCACCGATAGCCCCACCGGCAGATTTGAACCGGGCACAAAAGCGGCCAGATCGTCGTTCCAGACCGGACGCCCGCGCTGATGGCAGGTCAGGTGCACATTCGGGTTCCATCCACCCGAGACGCCCAGCGCGCCGCATTCCAGCGTGCGGGTCGAGCCGTCGGGCAGGGCAACTTCGACAAAGGTCAAACCAAGACGCCCCTTGGAATTCACAACCTGAGCGCCACTCAAGACTTCGTAATCGTAGTTGACCGGAGCATCTTCACGGACATCGATAACGGCGCAAATGTGAACGCCCTTGGCATGCAAGTCGGCGGCCGTGCGATGACCGTCGTCGTTGTTGGTAAAGATCGCCACACGCTGAGAGGCCGTCACCGCAAACCGGTTGGCGTAGGTCCGCAACGCGCTGGCCATCATGATGCCGGGGCGGTCGTTGTTTTCGAACGCGATGGGCCGTTCAGTCGACCCCGCACACAGCAAGGCCTTCTTGGTGTAAATGCGCCAGAGGATTTGGCGCGGCTTACCGGCGGGCAGGGTGGTCACGTGATCCCCTGTGCGTTCTACAGCGCCATAGATGCCGTGGTCGAAGGCGCCGATGACAGTGGTTCTGGCCATCAGCCGGACGTTGGGCAAGGATGCCAGTTCCGCGACGGCCTGCGCTGCCCAATCGCTAGCGCTTTGATCGCCAACTGAGAATGTCTCGCTGTTCAGACGTCCGCCGAACCGAAAATCCTCATCAGCCAGAATAACGTCCGCACCCGCGCGTCCTGCGGTCAGGGCTGCCATCAAGCCCGATGGGCCCGCGCCAATGATCAGCAGATCGCAATGGCGGAACCCCTTGTCGTATTCGTCGGGGTCGGCCTCCATTGAGAGTGATCCAAGGCCAGCGGCGCGGCGAATGATCGGCTCATAGACTTTTTCCCAAAAAGCTGCCGGCCACATGAATGTCTTGTAGTAGAAACCGGCGGACAAGAAGTTCGAAAACAGATCGTTCACGCCCAAAGCGTCGAATTTCAGGCTGGGCCAACGGTTCTGCGATTGCGCCTCAAGACCGTCAAACATCTCGATCGTGGTGGCGCGCGTATTGGGTTCCTGCCGGTTGCCAGAGCGCAGCTCGACAATGCCGTTGGGTTCCTCGGACCCGGCGGTCAGCAGGCCGCGCGGGCGGTGATACTTGAACGAGCGTCCGATCAGCCGTACGTCATTGGCCAGCAAAGCCGAAGCCAGCGTATCGCCGGGATGGGCGGTATAGTTGTGGTTGTCGAACCGGAAATTCACAGTGGTATTGCGGTCGATCTGACCGCCGCTCAGCCTGTTGTTCTGGGTCATTTGGATCGCCCCCGCGCACGGGCCACGTCGCGGGCCAGTTCTACCTTGGAAATCTCATGTGTGGTGGTGTCGCGGGTAACGACCAGCCACGACCGGTCGCCAGCCTCGTGATACCACAGTTCTTGATGCTCGCCTGCGGGGTTGTCGCGCAAGTAGCCGTATTCATAGAACGCGTCCGCCGCGTTATCGGCCTGCCAATCAGGACGGTTGATCAGTGACGCGTCACCCAGATAGGTGAATTCAGATGCGTCGCGCGGGCCCAGAAGGGGATGGTTGATAATCATTCTCGTGCTCCCCTCAATGCAGGTTGGGCTGATTGCCCACGCCTTTTTCGTCGATCATCCGGCCCGTGCGGAACCGGTCGAGACGATAGGCTGTGGCGGTAGAGTGCGGTTCGTCCTTCGCCAACAGATGCGCAAAACAGTAACCGGACGCCGGGGTCGCCTTGAACCCGCCGTAACACCATCCGCCGTTGAAATAGAGACCCTCGACCGGCGTGCGGTCGATTATGGGTGAGCCATCCATCGACATGTCCATAACACCACCCCACATGCGCAGCAGGCGGGCACGCCCGATCATCGGCATCAATGAGACGCCGCCTTCGCAGACATCTTCGACCACCGGCAGGTTCCCGCGTTGCGCATAGGTGTTGTAACCATCGATGTCGCCGCCAAAGACCAACCCGCCTTTGTCGGACTGGCTGACATAGAAATGTCCGGCCCCATAGGTGATGACGCTGGGCAGAACGGGCTTCAGACCTTCGGACACAAAGGCCTGCAGCACGTGGCTTTCGATCGGCAGGCGCATGCCCGCCATGCCCATCACCCGGCCCGAGTTTCCGGCAACAGCGCAGCCGACTTTGTTAGCCCCGATAAAGCCCTTTGAGGTCTCAACACCGAGGCATTTGCCGTTCTCGATACGCAGACCAGTGACTTCGCAATTCTGGATGATGTCGACACCGTGGCTGTCCGCGGACCGGGCAAAGCCCCAGGCCACCGCATCATGGCGCGCGGTGCCGCCCCGCCGCTGGGCCAGACCGCCTTTGATCGGGAAACGCGCATCGTCGAAATTCAGATAGGGGTGTTCTTTGCGAACCTGATCAGCATCCAGCAATTCGGCATCTGCACCGTGCAGGATCATCGCATTGCCGCGCCGCGTATAAGCGTCGCGCTGACCATCCGTGTGGAACAGGTTGAGTATTCCGCGCTGGCTCATCATGGCGTTGTAGTTCAGGTCTTGTTCAAGCCCTTCCCACAGTTTCATCGAGAATTCATAAAACGGCTCATTCCCGTCCAGCATGTAGTTCGAGCGAACGATCGTCGTGTTCCGCCCGACATTGCCTCCGCCGATCCAGCCCTTTTCGACAACCGCGACATTGCGATGACCGTAGACCTTGGACAGATAATGGGCAGTTGCCAGCCCATGACCACCACCGCCTATGACGATAATGTCGTAATGAGCTTTGGGTTCGGGGTCACGCCAGACCGGTTTCCACCCTTTGTGGCCGGTAAGCGCCTCTTTGATGACTCGAAAGCCTGAATATCGCATGAATCGGACCTTTTTTGCCAGAATTCACTATTTTCCTGCTCAGCGATATCCTCAGATGCGACATTGGTGTGTCTGAATCAGACCCTTTGGCGTGACGAGCCGGGAACCAATTGTGAAAACCATGATACAAAGGCGTCAACCTCGGGTGATGCGCGCTGCACGGCCAGAAAGTACCCTTCGGCCGCTGGAGCAGTCTCATCGAAAGCACGCGCGACCTGTCCGGTCTGCAGAGCGTGATCGGCGATAAGTGCATTCACCAAGGCCACGCCGTTCCCGGAAGCCGCCAATTGCAAGGCGAGCCCGTAAGAATCGACATAATAGGCCGGGGTATGGATTTTATGACCGGTGACCTCCGCCCAGGTGGACCAGTTGTCTGACGTTCCCACGGCCTCGATCAGGGGCAAGTCCTGAAAAGCGCCAACCAAGCCAGGTGCTTTTACCGCGATCAGGTCATTCGGTCGTAAAGGCATTGCATCCCGTCCAACCTGTTTTTCCGACCCGAACCGGATTTCGACATCGGCGCGCAGGGCCGAGTATTCATCCGGCCAGATCGTGCTGACAAAGCGAATGGACGTATCTGGGTTTTGCTCTCGGAACCGAGGTAACGCTGGGGAAATCAACCATTCGATGATACTGATCGACGCCGCAACAGTGACGTGCTTGGCCCGTTCCTCTGCCAAATACGGAGAGGCGGCGGATTGCAGCAATTGCAGTGCGGCTTCGACTTGCGGCAGCAGCTTTCGCCCCTCATCCGTCAAGGACAGGCCGCGCGGGTGCCGATGAAACAGAACGACACCAAGCCGGGATTCCAGCGACCTGATTTGTTGGCTTACGGCGGATTGAGTCAATCCGATTTCATCCGCCGCAGCTGTTGAGCTCAGCCGTCGGGCCGCAGCCTCGAAAGACCTGAACCATGTAAGGGGGGGCAGTGTTTTGGGCATGTGCAACCGACCTAGTAGCTTTGTTAATACCTAAGACCCAACTTCTTTCGTTTGTCAAAGTGCCGGCCAATCAAAGATATTTCTCGTACTCAAGATTGGGGGATATCGTGCAGCCGGAAATTCGTAAAATAGTGACCTTCGACGAAGAAGTTCTGATCGAAGGATATCGCAAAGCCGAACGGCCGTGGCGCATGTTCGCCGTGGCAGCGGTTGTCACGAACCCTTGGGTCGGGCGTTTCGTCGAAGATCTGCGGCCTGAAATTTTGGCCTATGGCCCAATTCTGGGCCAAGAATTGACCGACAAGATGATCGCGCTGGCCGGAAGCGGCGAGGCGATTGAGGCTTATGGCAAGGCCGCGGTTGTGGGGCTGGACGGAGAGGTCGAGCATGCCTCGGGCCTGATCCACACGCTGCATTTCGGAAATATCTTCCGGCAGGCAGTTGGTGCCAAGTCCTATCTTTCATTCACCAACACCCGGGGGCCTGCGAACACACCGATCATGGTGCCACTGATGGACAAGAACGATGCAGGCCGCCGGTCACACTATCTGACGCTGCAATTCGCCATCCCCGACGCGCCCCGTGCGGATGAGATCGTCGTGGTTTTGGGCGGAGCAACCTCGGGCCGTCCGCATCATCGCATCGGCGACCGTTATCAGGACTTGAAGGATTTGGGCCATGACGTGGACAACCCGGCCTCGGTCTGACATCGGCGGGCTCGCCGCTATAGACGAAGGTGAAGGCCCGCTTGTGGTTCTGCTCCATGGCGTTGGCCTGCGGGCCGAAGCCTGGGGCGCGCAAATCGATGCGCTGTCTGCCGCCGGGTATCGTGTTCTGTGTCCGGATATGCCCGGGCACGGAAAAACCCAGTTTCAAGGTGCTATAGGGCTGGATGGGTACTCCAACCCGATCGCGGCCCGATTGACCGAGCCTGCCGTTCTGATTGGGCATTCCATGGGAGCTTTGATCGCTTTGGACGTTGCGGCATCGGGGCATGATCAGGTGAGAGGCGTTGCCGCGTTGAACGCAATTTACCGCCGAACCCCCGAAGCGCGTGCGGCTGTCACGACCCGCGCGGCGGCACTGGATGCTGCGGCCATAAACGATCCCACCGTGACTTTGCAGCGTTGGTTCGGCGATCAGGTTTCAGAAGAAGGCGAAGCCTGTTCGCGTTGGCTGAAAGATGTCCACCCGGGCGCATACAAAGCGGCCTATACCATCTTCGCCGAAAGCGATGGGCCGACTGACGCACAACTGAGGCAAATCAAATGCCCGGCACTGTTTATGACAGGCGCGGATGAGCCGAATTCCACACCGGGCATGTCACAGGGCATGGCGCAGAAGGTGACAAATGGGCGGGTAGAGATAGTCCCAAATGCTGCCCACATGATGCCCATGACGCACCCGGCTGACGTTAACGCTAAATTGCTTGAGTTCGTTCGGAGGTGCCTGCCATGACCGAGATAGACACTCGCTCCCTGCGTGATGCATTCGGCAACTTCATGACCGGTGTAACGGTTGTGACGACCCGCGACACCTCTGGAAACCCGGTTGGGTTCACGGCAAATTCCTTCACGTCCGTGTCGCTTGATCCGCCTTTGCTGTTGGTCTGCCCCGGCAAGTTTCTGTCCAGCCACGATACCTTTGCCGGATGCTCGCATTTTGCGGTGAATGTTCTGGCAGATGGGCAGCAGGGCGTCTCGAATACCTTCGCAAGTTTCAAGGGCGACCGATTTGGTCGGGTGGCGCATCGCGACGGAGCCAATGGCTTGCCGCTGATCGACGGAGCGCTGGCGCAGTTCAGTTGTGAAACGCATCAGGCGCTGCCCGCAGGCGACCACACGGTTCTGATTGGTCGTGTCACAGACTTCACCCATATCGGTGGAAACGGTCTGGGTTATGTGAACGGGTCGTACTTCAGTCTTGGGCTCGAGCGTCAGATGGACGCGCAGGTTCCGACAATCTGCGGCGCGATTGTTGCGGCAAATGGCAAAGTTCTTCTGGAACGCTACGAAGGCGCATTTCGCCCGGTTCAAATCGCCGGTGCAGAACCCGGGGGGCAACGCAACAGGTTGGCACAGGGCCTTTCTGATCGGGGCATTCAGGCGCAGATCGAACAGGTCTATTCTTCGTTCAACGATGCCGAAACGAACCTGCACTACACGTTCTTTCTGGCGTCTTGCGTTCAGAACATCCCGGTGGAAAATGCCGAATGGGTAGATATCGGCGATCTGGCTGATCTGACTTACGCCAGCAATAGTTTGCACCACATGATGACCCGCTACGCCCTTGAAGCCCGCGAAGGCGTTTTCGGGCTGTATCTCGGCGACGCCGAGCGCGGCGAAATTCACAGTTTCGGTAAAGGAGCCATTTGATGGAGTTTTCACTGTTTGCCCACGTGGAACGTCTGACCCCGGATCAGCCTCACGATGTTCTGTATGATGAATTCGTGAGCCTGGTGAAGATGGCTGATGACGGGGGCATGCGGGCAGTTTGGACAGGTGAACATCATGGGATGGAGTTCACCATTGCCCCCAACCCGTTTCTGTCGCTGGTCGATCTGGCGCATCACACGCGCAATGTGCGGTTGGGCACCGGAACGGTAATTGCGCCGTTCTGGCATCCGATCAAACTGGCAGGTGAGGCCGCCGCAGCGGATCAGATGACGAAAGGGCGTATCGAGTTGGGGATCGCGCGCGGTGCGTATTCCTATGAATACGAACGTCTGATGCCGGGAATGGACGCTTGGGAGGCGGGGCAGCGCATGCGCGAGTCCACCCCGCTGTTGCCTCAGATCTGGAAGGGCGATTGTGCCCATGAAGGCGAGTTCTATGCGTTTCCGGCCGCAACTTCGGCACCGAAGCCATATCAGGAGGACGGCCCGCCAATCTGGATCGCCGCGCGGGATCCTAACAGCCACGAATTCGGCGTTCACAACGGATTCAATATTCAGGTCACCCCGCTGTGGCAGGGTATGGAAGAGATCGAGACCCTGATGGGGCGGTTCAACGATGCCTGTGACAGCTACGAGGGGCTGCGCCCCAAGATCATGCTGTTGCACCACACCTATGTCGGTAAAGATGACGACGATGTTGCGCAGGGCGTGCAAAATCTGCGCCGGTACTACAATTACTTTGGTGCTTGGTTCCTGAATAAACGGTCGGTTGAACAGGGCTTGATTAAGCCGATTACCGAAGCCGAGATGGACGCGAACCCGATGTATACCAAAGAAAAATTGGGCCGTGATCTGACAGTTGGGACTGCCCAACAGGTGATCGACAGGATCAAGCGCTATGAGGATCTGGGTTATGATGAGTTTTCGTTCTGGGTCGACAGCGGCATGACCAATGAACGCAAGCGCGCCTCTTTGGCGCGGTTCATCGACGACGTCATGCCGGCATTTCAGTGAGGACGACCATGGGAAACCTACCGCATTTTCAGCTGTTCATTGACGGCACTTGGACCGAAGGATCAGCCTCGCAGGTGATGACATCGGAAAATCCGGCGACAGGTCAGGGGTGGGCCACATTCGCGTGCGCTACTTCCTCCGATGTTGATCGCGCCATTGCCGCCGCCAAACGGGTTCTGGATGACCCGGAATGGCGGGATATGACACAGACCCAGCGGGGTAAGCTGCTGTATCGCCTGGCCGATCTGGTGGCTGAGAATGCCGCGCGTCTGGGTGAGTTGGAGACGACCGACAGCGGAAAGCTGTTGGCGGAAACCTCGGCACAAACCGGATATGTCGCGGATTACTACCGTTACTTTGCGGGGCTGGCAGACAAGATCGAAGGCACGGTCCTGCCCATCGACAAGCCCGACATGCACGTCTTTACCACACGCGAAGCGATCGGCGTCGTGGCCGCGATCGTGCCGTGGAACGCGCAAATGTTCCTGACCGCGACCAAGCTGGGTCCGGCGTTGGCTGCCGGGTGTTCCGTCGTGCTGAAAGCATCGGAAATCGCGCCCGCACCTATGCTGGAGTTCGCCAAGCTGATTGAACAGGCTGGGTTCCCGTCCGGAGTTGTGTCGGTTATCACCGGTGACGCCGAAAACTGCGCGATCCCACTGACCCGGCACCCGGATGTCGACCGAATTGCCTTTACGGGTGGGCCTGAAACCGCCCGCCATGTGGTGCGAAACTCGGCTGAGAACTTTGCGGTCACGTCATTGGAGCTGGGTGGAAAGTCGCCGATCCTCGTGTTTGAGGACGCCGATTTGGACGGTGCAGCAAATGGCCTGATTGCGGGAAATTTCGGCGCATCAGGCCAAAGCTGTGTGGCAGGAACGCGTGGGCTGGTGCATCGGTCAATCCTGGAACCTCTGGTCGAACGGATCGCCGAAAAGGCCAGCGCCATCCGGTTGGGTGATCCTTTGCAGCCCGAAACGCATGTTGGACCGCTTTGCACGGCAGCGCAGGTGCGCAAAATCGAAGAGACCTTGGACAAAGCGCAGGGGCAGGGCGCGACGATCCATTTCGGTGGAGAAGCAGCGGAGCGTCCCGGGAATTACATGAATCCCACTTTGGTCGAATGCGTGTCACCCGAGACCGAAACCTTGAAGATCGAAATGTTCGGACCTGTCATGTCCTTGCTGCCGTTCGATACCGAAGAAGAGGCTATCGCGCTGGCAAACAGCACCCCTTACGGGTTGGGCTCGGGCGTGTTCACGCAGAACCTTGCGCGTGCACACCGTGTTTCGAAACGGATCAGGGCCGGTATCTGCTGGGTGAACACCTATCGCGCGATCTCTCCTATCGCGCCGTTTGGCGGGTTCAATCAGTCGGGATATGGCCGCGAGGCCGGCGTTGAGGCGATCCTGGATTACACCAGAACCAAGACCACCTGGATCAGCACCGCGCAAGAGCCGATGGCGAACCCTTTCATAATGCGCTAAGGATTCGGAAAGGCAGGGATTTCCGGAGGGAAGTGAGGGGCGCATGAAACTGACAAAACCGAACTTCCCACCACCGGCCGATGCCGCCGACCGCAAGGCCATTGCCCCAGTAATCTGCTACCCACCGGACTCGTTGCAGCAGCCTGATCTGATTGGTTTGGGCCAACTGCGCGAAGGTGCCGTAAAGGTGGCCGAGGCCACTGCTGCCCCGCGTGACGCGGCATGCATTGATGTTCCGGCTGGCGCTTTCTTGAGGGTGGTTTCGGTCGACGGTCCTCAGGTTGGCGACCTGAACATGTGGAACAAGCATGACCTGACCGAGCGGTTCTATTCCGGCAAAACCCGCGCGCTGCACGGCACGCACCTGTCGACCGGAGACCGGATGTGGTCGAGCTTTCCCAACATGCGACCGATGGCGACGATCGTTGCCGATACTCTGGACTGGTATGGGTTCGATACCTATGGCGGATCGGTCCATGACGTGATTGGCACACGGTGTGATCCGTATACCGGGCGTTTGCTATCGGGGGACGACTATCACTATTGCTGCCACTCGAACCTGACCCGCTCGCTGGCCAGCCATTGCGACCTGCCGCTGCATGAGGCCGAAATGCTGGTGCATGACGTGCTGAACGTGTTCATGTGCACCGGATTTTCCCGCGACACGGGCCAGTATTTTATGAAAGCCAGCCCGGTTCGCCCGGGCGACTATCTTGAGTTTTATGCCGAGATTGACCTGATCGTCGGCCTGTCTGCGTGCCCCGGCGGGGATTGTTCGTCGGAACATTCTTCGGATGCCGCTGCCTGCCATCCGTTGGTGATGGAGGTCTATGACCCCGGCGAGAAAGCGCGTGCGGCGCATGTGCAACCGGATCGATCAAAATATGACCGCACGCACGGAACCGGTTAACGAGTCAGGCGCTGACCCAAACGGGTTAACATTCTGCAGCACAGGTCCAACTGTTCGATTTCAAGAAACTCGTCCGCCTTGTGGGCTTGAGCGATCGAACCCGGTCCGCAAACGATCGCGTGAACGCCAAGCTTCTGAAACAACCCGGCCTCGGTCGCAAAGGCAACAACACCTGTACCGTTGGCCCCGGTCAGTTCGGCGACCAGATCACGGGCTGCGTTTTCTTCCATGGGCTCAAGGCCTTCGACTTCGGCGATAGCCTCTTGCGTGATGCTCGAGTCGCTGTGGACCGCTTGCATTTCCGGCAACAGTGAATGCTGTACGTAGTCCGAAAGGGTTTTTTTGACGAGGTCGGCGTCGCCTGCTTGCACGGGCCGCATCTCCCACAAGACCTCGGCCTTGCTGGCTATGACGTTATGGGCTACGCCGCCTGAAATTTGGCCGATATTGACCGTCGTCCAAGGCGGCTCGAACCGGCTGTCGGCGGGTGCGCGGGACTTGAGGATATGGCGCAGCTCCAGCAGTTTTGCGATGTATCGCGCGGCATACTCCGCAGCATTCACCCCGTCATCGGGGGCAGAGCTGTGTCCCTCTAACCCGGTAAAGCGAGTTGTATATTCAAAGCAGCCCTTGTGCCCCTCAATCACGCGCATCTCAGTCGGTTCGCCGATAATCGCGATGTCCGGAACGATGCCGCGTTCGGACAAGTCATCGACCAGCGCTTGCGCACCAAGGCAGCCGACTTCCTCATCGTAAGTAAAGGCAAAGTGCAGCGGCTGGGTCAGCTTCCCGACATCCAGCGTTTCGCCGAAAGCCACCGCCGCTGCGATGAAGCCCTTCATGTCGCATGTGCCGCGACCGTAGAGCTTGCCGTCATTTTCAGCCATCTGGAACGGATCGGTTGTCCAATCCTGATCGGCCACTGGCACCACGTCCGTATGGCCTGACAAAAGGATGCCGCCGGGTTGATCGGGGCCGAGGGTGGCAAACACGTTCGCCTTTGCACCGGTCTTGTCCCGCGTCTCGATACACCGTGCACCCAATGCCTCGAGCCGTTCGGTCAGATAGCTGATCATTTCCAGATTCGAGTCCGCTGACACCGTCTCAAAAGCGATCAGGTCGGCTAGTATTTCCATGGTTCTGGGTAAAGTCATGGCTTCACAAACAGCTTTCTGGGGCGGTCGCAGAAACATTCGGCAGGTCCGGAATCTGTGATGAGGATCGGCTCTGTGATCTCCAACCCCCAATCATCCATCCAGAGGCCTGGCATGAAGTGAAAGGTCATGCCGGGTTCCAGTACGGTCTCGTCCTCGGGTCGCAGGGAAATCGTGCGTTCGCCCCAATCCGGTGGGTAGCTGAGACCAATTGGATAACCGCATCGCGCGCCGCGTTCGATACCGGCCCGTTCCAGCGGGGTGGCCAGTGCCAAAGCAATGTCACGCGCCTGATTTCCGGCACGCGCGGCCTCTAGTCCCGCTTCAAGCCCTTCTACCAGCGCGGCTTCAGCACGAAGCAAAAAGTCGGGTGGCTTACCCAAAAAGACCGAACGGCAGAAGGGCGCGTGGTAACGGCGATAGCAGCCTGACAGTTCGAAAAATGTACACTCTCCGGATTTGAATGGTTCACCATCCCAAGTCAGGTGCGGTGCAGCGGCATCCGGACCAGACGGGAGCAAGGGCACAATGGCCGCGTAATCGCCCCAATGCTCGCCAACTCCGGTGATTGCGTCATGGTAGATTTGCGCGACAAGGTCGTTCTTTCGCATACCCGGTTCAATGCGTTCCAATACGCCGTCGGTCACATGCTCGGATATCCGCGCAGCTTTTCGCATTAGCGCAATTTCTTCATCGGATTTCACAGCGCGCTGCCAGTTGACCAATGTGTTTGCGTCGATCAGCTCTGCGTCTGGCAACTCTGCCAGCAAAGTCAGGTGCGCTTTGGCCGAATAATAATAATTGTCCAACTCGACACCGATCCGCCCCTTCGCGATACCAGTGTCCGCAATCAGCGTGGCCAGATCCTGCATGGGGTGACGCACGGTGGATTGTACGTATTCGTCGGCATATCCATGGATCCGGTCATTGGACATCCAAACGGTTCTGCGCGCGCCATTGGCATCCTGATTTCGGCCCCACCAGATCGGGTCGGCATCCTGAAGCACAAATACCCCCTGATGCACATAGAACGACCAGCCTTCATACCCGGTCAACCATGCCATGTTTGAAGGATCTTCGACAAACAAGGCATCTAAACCCGCCGCTGCCATGGCAGCGCGGGTTTTTGCCAATCTGCGGTCATACTCGGCGCGGCTGAAGGCCGGATCTGAATGGGGCATTTTAGGCTCCTGCCTTAGGCGAGTTTTGTTGACAGAACTTGACGAATGCGATCACGTCAATGGGCATCACGGGAAAGACACCAAATTGAGAATCTCACCTACCCCCCATCGCGGCGGCCAAATGCTGATCAATGGCGCTTGTTTGAGAATTGACGCGGACGCGCAGGTTAGCTGCTTTTTTTCTGAGGTCACGGAATGAGGGGGTTTGAAACATCTGAGTTCGCAGCACGAACGGAACGTGCGCAAAACAAGATGCAAGCCTCTGGTCTGTCGGCGCTGTTGCTAACGACGGAACCTGAGGTTCGATATTTTACCGGCTACCTGACGCGGTTTTGGGAAAGCCCGACACGGCCCTGGTTTCTGATTGTACCTGCGAGTGGTAAGCCGATTTCTGTGATCCCTTCGATCGGGGCCGCGCTAATGGCCGAGACATGGCTCGACGATATCCGAACCTGGGCCGCGCCGGATCTCGCCGACGATGGCATTAGCCTTTTGGCTGAGACACTTCGTGAGGTGACGCCCGACGACGCAAGGATCGGTCTACCAGAAGGGCATGAAACGCATGTCAGGATGCCGTTGGCAGACCTTCGACGTTTGCAACAGGCAGTCGGTCGGCGAGACCTTTGCGGCGACGAAGGGATCATGCGCGCGCTTCGGATGGTGAAATCATCAGCGGAGATTGCAAAGATCGAAACGGCTTGCGCCATCGCCGGACGCGCCTTTCAGCGGGTGCCCGAAATCGCCAAAGAAGGCGTGGCGTTGGATGCTGTGTTTCGCCGGTTTCAAATGCTGTGTCTGGACGAGGGGGCCGATTGGGTTCCATACCTCGCGGGCGGTGCGGAACAGGGCGGTTACACTGACGTAATATCCCCGGCATCTGATACGCAACTGCAACAAGGCGATGTCCTGATGCTGGACACCGGCCTGGTTTGGGATGGGTATTTCAGTGATTACGACCGCAACTGGTCGATAGGGCCCGCAAACGCGCAGGTTAAGTCAGCCTATAGTGCATTGATTGAAGCATCGGATGCGGCGTTCGAGATTGCGCGCCCGGGCGCTACGGCGGCCGACTTGTTTCAGGCGATGAACTCTGTGCTGTCGCGCCACGATGCTGACACTGGGGCAGGGCGCTTGGGGCATGGATTGGGGATGTCTTTGACAGAATGGCCATCCCTCATTCCAACCGACCACACAGTTTTGGAACCAGGTATGGTCCTGACGCTTGAACCGGGCATTGCCGTGGGTGGAAAGATCCTTGTCCACGAAGAAAACATCGTCATAACCGAAGAAGAGCCCCGCTTTCTTAGCCCTCGCGCTGGTATGGAGTTGCCCGAGATATGACGCGTTTACCTTATACAGTTGATGCAGATGATCCCGCAGCGCCCCCAATGGGCCTGATCGTCTTGCAGACAGACGAGACCCTTGAGCCGGAGTTCAACGCGTATTTTTCTGATCGAAGCTGTCCGATTTACGTCTCCAGAATTCCCAGCGGCAAAGAGGTGACGACTGATACTCTGGCGGAAATGGAAACCGCCTTGCCTGCCGCTGCCGATTTGTTGCCCAAGACCCGACCATATCGTGTTGTTGGTTATGGCTGCACCTCTGCCAGCTCGGTTATCGGCTCGGATCAGGTTGAACAAATGGTTCAAAAAACTTGCGAGGCGGCGATTGTTACAAACCCTTTGCGCGCGGCCTCGGCCTGCGCCCACGAACTTGGCGTAGCAAAGTTTGCACTTTTGTCGCCATATATCGAAGAAGTGAACGATCCCTTACGCAGTGCATTTGCGCAAAATGGCATTTCGATGGATGTTTTTGGCACATTCGGCGAAGCCGAAGAGGCCAAAGTAGCGCGGATTTCACGGAAGTCTCTGATTGAGGCTGCAGTGAGTCTTGGGCAGGATGATTCAGTTGAAGCTGTTTTTCTAAGCTGCACGAATCTTAGAACTTTTGATGTTATTCCGATTGTGCAGGAACGCCTTAAAAAACCGGTGCTTTCCAGCAACCAAAGCCTTGCGTGGCACATGCGTAAGTTGAATTCTGCCTGAAAACTCTGCTGCCTCCTTTTTAATCGTTACCCACGTGTCATATTTTGGTTGCGTGTCGCACCCCGCATGTCCTTAAATGGCCTCGACAGGTCTTTGAGATCCGGATGAACCGGGCAGGCAAGGACTGCACAGGGGAGACTAATCGGTAAATGTCTAATGACGCAGCGTTCGTCGAGTTTCAGCATGTCCAAAAATCTTATGATGGCGAGATCCTTGTTGTAAAAGACCTTAACCTTTCCATGCCGAAAGGTGAGTTTCTTACAATGCTTGGGCCCTCGGGTTCCGGCAAGACAACTTGTCTGATGATGCTGGCAGGGTTTGAAACAGCCACCCATGGCGAGATTATGTTGGACGGGCGACCGATCAATAATATCCCACCGCACAAGCGCGGTATCGGCATGGTATTCCAAAATTACGCTCTTTTTCCGCATATGACGGTGGCAGAAAATCTGTCGTTCCCTCTGGAAGTGCGGAAAATTGGCAAGGACGCAAGAGAAGAAAAGGTCCGCCGGGCGCTTGATATGGTGCAGATGGGGGCCTTTGGCAGCCGTCGACCGGCGCAATTGTCTGGGGGTCAGCAGCAGCGGATTGCCCTTGCACGTGCGCTGGTGTTCGAGCCCGAGCTGGTGCTGATGGATGAACCTCTGGGCGCGCTCGACAAACAGCTGCGTGAGCATATGCAGTTTGAAATCACGCGTCTGGCCCATGAACTTGGGATTACGACGGTCTACGTGACCCACGACCAGACCGAGGCGCTGACAATGTCAGATCGCGTTGCGGTATTCGACGATGGGCGCATTCAACAGCTTGCGCCGCCGGATCTGCTGTATGAAGAGCCTGAAAACAGTTTCGTTGCCCAGTTCATTGGTGAAAACAATACATTGGAAGGCGTTGTTAAATCAATCAACGGCGACGAATGTGTTGTGGCGCTGGATGACGGATCTGAAATTGACGCCAAGCCGGTCAATGTCCACGCGGCAGGTGATCGGACCAAAGTGTCAATCCGGCCTGAGCGGGTGGAATTCAACAAGGATCGCCTGCACGCCGATGCGCATACACTGAAGGCAACGGTGAAAGAGTTCATTTACATGGGCGATGTCTTCCGCTTCCGTCTGTCGGTTGCCGGGAATGACGACTTTATAATCAAGACGCGAAACGCCCCGGACGCTATCAAGCTGTCACCGGGCCAGGAAGTCGAAATCGGCTGGCTTGCGCGCGACTGCCGGGCATTGGACGCCTGATCAGGGAACAGCCCGTTCACGACACGAAAGTGCGCGGGGAAAGGCATGGGTGGGTTACCCCGTGGCCCAACCAAAAAGATCAAAATTAACGGGAATAACAGGGAGTTAACGATGAAAGTAACAAAAACCACTATTATGGCAGGTGCTATCGCGGCAGTTGCCGGCGCTGCATCCGCAGAGGAAATGACTATTGTCTCTTGGGGCGGAGCTTACTCCAAGTCGCAGCTGAAAGCATATCATGAGCCCTATTCCGAGAAGAGCGGCGTCACGATCCTGAACGACGACAGCTCGGCTGAGGCGGTTGCTAAACTGCGTGCGATGAACGAAGCAGGCAACATCACCTGGGACGTGGTCGACGTTGTGGCGGCAGATGCAATTCGTCTGTGTGACGAAGGCCTGGCGCTGGAAATCGATCCGGACACCATGTTGGCACCGGCACCCGACGGAACCTCGGCTGCTGATGATTTCGGTGACTTGCTTGTCAGCGAGTGTTTCATTCCGCAAATCGTTTACTCGACTACATTCGGGTATCGTACGGATCTGGTGGGTGACACACCGCCGTCGGATGTTTGCGCAGTCTTCGATCTGGAAGCCTATCCAGGCAAGCGTTCACTTGAAAAGCGTGCCATCAACAACATGGAATGGGCTCTGATTTGTGACGGCGTGGTAAAAGACGACGTCTATGACGTGCTGGCGACTCCGGAAGGGCAGGATCAGGCCCTGGCCAAGCTAGGCACCATCAAAGACAACGTTGTCTGGTGGTCTGCAGGCGCGGACACGCCGCAGTTGCTGGCGGACGGCGAGATCATCATGGGTTCGACCTATAACGGTCGCCTGTTCAGCGTGATCGAAGAGCAGAAGCAACCCGTTGCAATGCTGTGGGATGCTCAGATATTTGATCTGGACGGCTGGATTATTCCTGCTGGTCTGAGCGAAGAGCGTCAGAAGCGCGCGCTGGACTACATCATGTTCGCAACCGATACGCAGCGCCTGGCGGATCAGGCCAAGTACATCTCGTACGGTCCGGCACGTGCATCTTCGGCGCCGCTGGTGGGTCAGCACGCGGACCTGGGCATCGACATGGCACCTCACATGCCGACCGATCCCGAGAACGCCAAGAACACGTTCCTGTACAACTACGAGTTCTGGGCTGACTATCGTGATGATATCGAAGCAAAGTTCCAGGCTTGGCTGGCGAAGTAATCGCTGATTGAACCAAAAAACCAGCCGGGGCCAAGTTAGGCCCCGGCGTCAAAAAATCAGGGAACGCAGATGAGCGACGCAACTCAATCAGGTCCGATGTTGGCGGCAGATGGTACGCCGCTGAAGAAATCACTGGCGCGTTCATTGCGTCGGCGTAAATTGCGGGCGTTGGCTCTGGTTGCGCCACTTTTGCTATTTGTACTGCTATCATTCGTCATACCTATCATTTCCATGCTATTCCGATCGGTCGAAAACGGGATTGTCTCAGAGACACTTCCTTTGACAGTCGTTGAGTTACAGCAATGGGACGCCGAGAGCGGGGAATTGCCGGACGAAGCTTTGTATGAAGCATTTATTCGCGACATGGTTGTTGCCGTTGACGCCAAGCAACACACAAGACTAGGTACCCGCTTGAATTACGAACAGACGGGAATGTCGTCGATGTTCCGAAAATCTGGACGCCAAATCAAGCGGTTGGATCCGGAAGCTGACGCCCCGTTCAAGGAAAAATTGATCGAAATTCACGATGGCTGGGGGGACGTGGACACGTGGCGCGTGATCAAGACGCACGCGGTGCCGATCACCAATGGATACTTTCTGAACGCTATTGATATGCAGCGCACACCCGAAGGGGCGCAAGCGCAACCCGAAGATAAGCGCATCCTCATCAAGCTGTTCGGCCGGACATTGTTCATGTCGCTGATCATTACCGGGGCCTGTATTCTGCTGGCCTATCCAGTTTCTTACCTGCTCGCCAATCTGCCGATGCGGGCTTCAAACATGCTGATGATTTTGGTGCTGTTGCCATTCTGGACCTCGCTGCTTGTGCGCACCTCCGCCTGGAAAGTGATGTTGCAGCAGCAGGGTGTGATCAACGAAACGCTGGTCTGGCTGGGCTTTGTTGCCGATGATGCGAGGCTGGTGATCATCAACAATCAATTCGGCACGATCATTGCGATGACGCATATCCTGCTGCCGTTCATGATCCTGCCGATGTATTCGGTCATGCAGACGATTCCGCCGTACTATACCCGTGCGGCCAAATCCATGGGCGCCACCAACTGGACGACTTTCTGGCGGATTTACTTCCCGCAATCGATACCGGGTATCGGCGCGGGTTCGATCCTCGTATTCATTCTTGCCATCGGGTACTACATCACGCCCGAGATCGTTGGCGGCACCAAAGGTGTCTTCATTTCGAACCGGATTGCGTACCACATCTCATCCTCTCTGAACTGGGGACTGGCTGCGGCGCTGGGGACGATCCTGCTGGCGGTCGTTCTTCTACTCTACTGGTGCTACGACAAGATCGTCGGCATTGATAACGTCAAGCTGGGATAAAGAATATGGCTGCACTTACACCAATATCCCGCAAACCGTTGTCCGTGGTTCTGCCGGCTGTCGCAATCGCCGGAGGATTTCTGGGCATGTTCGTCGGAGCCGGGCAGGACAACGTTCTGCTGGGCATTCTGATCGGCGCTGCTTTGATGGCAGGGCTGGCATGGCTGTATATCAACGTGCTGGACAACGAACGCGTTGCGCGCTGGATTACGATACTGGGTCTTGCTGCAATTGGATTTTTCTTCGCAGGCATTACGGGCTTGATCGTCGGGCTGCTGGCGGGGTGGTTCTTTGCCTTCTTCATCTTCTGGCTCTACGAGGGGCGCTATCGGCAAAAATTGCTGCCTTACATGACGGCTGGTCAGGTGTTGTGGCATTTTACTTTCCGGGTGATCTGCGGGGCAATCTTCGTGTTCCTGATCACGCCGATCCTTGTGGTACTGCCGCTGTCTTTCAATGCGCAGGACTTTTTCACCTTTACGCCCGAAATGCTGCGTCTGGACCCTGAAGGGTATTCGCTGAAGCACTACCGCGACTTTTTCACCAACAATGAATGGCAGCGTAGCTTCAAGAACTCGCTGATCATCGCACCAATTGCGACCATCATTTCGGTATCGCTGGGCACTCTGGCGGCGATAGGCCTCAGCCAGTCGCATGTTCCGGGGCGTCGGGCCATCATGGGCATTCTGATCTCGCCAATGATCGTTCCGCTGATCATCTCGGCCACGGGTATGTTCTTTTTCTACAGCGACATCGGCCGTTTTTTGGAAGGTACGCTGGGCATGAACAAGAACTTCGTCGGCTATGTGAAAGTCGTGCTGGCCCACGCGGTTCTGGGGATTCCCTTCGTCATCATCACGGTGACCGCAACGCTGGTCGGGTTTGACCAATCCCTGACGCGGGCTGCTGCGAATATGGGTGCAGGTCCGGTGCGGACGTTCTTCAAGATCCAGATGCCGCTGATTTTGCCGGGTGTAATCTCGGGCGGATTGTTTGCCTTCATCACTTCGTTTGACGAAGTTGTGGTGGTTCTCTTTGTCGGATCAGCCAGCCAAAAGACATTGCCTTGGCAGATGTTCACCGGCCTGCGTGAACAGATCAGCCCGACCATTCTGGCCGTTGCGACCATCCTTGTCGTGATCTCGATCGCGCTGCTGACCACGGTCGAACTGCTGCGGCGGCGATCTGAACGTCTGCGGGGGCTCAGCCCGGCTTGACGCGACTCAAAAGCTGATTTAGCGATTTCACCATGCACCCCGGTCACGATGGCGTCGTGACAGAACGCGGGGTGCATGGCTCTCGGATCCCGAGGCCGCTCGTCCTGAACGCCGGGACTTGTGGCCGGGCGATGCCAGTCCGGCGTTGAGGAGAGTCAAAGATGAATGACCTGAACAATCGCCCTGAGTTTTTCACCAGCCATAACGGCGACAAGGCACCTTTGCCTTTTAGCCGCGCGGAATACGATCGCCGCCTTGCCAGTCTGCGCGCGATGATGGCGGCACGTGATATCCCTGCAGTTTTGCTGACGTCGATGCACAACATCGCCTACTACTCGGGATTCCTCTACTGCTCGTTTGGCCGGCCTTACGGCTGCGTCGTTACGCAGGATGCGTGCACCACGGTTTCGGCCAATATCGACGCCGGGCAGCCGTGGCGGCGGTCGGTAGACGAGAACGTGATCTACACCGACTGGAAGCGGAACAACTACTGGCGCGCTGTGTCGAAACTGATCGGGTCCGCTCGTCGGATTGGCATCGAAGGCGATCATCTAACCTTGGCCATGCGCGACACGGCCCTGGACATGTTGGGTGGGCCGGAACTGGTCGATATCGCGCCTGATACGATGGCTGCACGGATGGTGAAATCAACCGAAGAGATCGAATTGATCAAAGGCGGCGCGCGTACTGCGGATGTTGGTGGCGCAGCTATCCACGCCGCGATCCGTGAAGGCGCGACAGAGATCGAGATCGCAATGGCCGGCCGTGACGCTATGGAGGCCGAGATCGCGCGTGCCTATCCGGATGCCGAATATCGCGACACCTGGGTCTGGTTCCAGTCCGGCCTGAACACCGATGGCGCGCATAACCCGGTCACCAAACGGGCGCTGGAGAAGGGCGATATTCTATCGCTGAACACCTTCCCGATGATCTCGGGCTATTACACCGCATTGGAGCGTACCCTGTTCCTTGGCGAACCCGACGCGGAGAGCCTGCGCATTTGGAAAGCAAACGTTGCAGCCCATGAGCTGGGCCTGAGCCTGATCAAACCCGGCGCGACCTGCTCGGGGATCTGCGAAGAAATCAACCGCTTCTTCGCTGACGAAGGCCTGCTGCAGTACCGGTCCTTCGGGTACGGGCACTCTTTCGGTATCCTTAGCCATTACTATGGGCGCGAGGCGGGGCTGGAACTGCGCGAGGATATCGATACGGTTCTGGAACCGGGCATGGTCGTTTCAATTGAGCCGATGCTGTGGATTCCAGAAGGTCAGAAGGGTGCAGGCGGATACCGGGAACACGACATTCTGGTGGTCGAGGAAACCGGTGCCGAAAACATTACCGGCTTCCCCTATGGCCCTGAACACAACACGATCAGTGCATAATTGATTTGGCAGGAAGGGCGATCAGCCCTTCTTGCCACGTTCGTGAAAGATGAACCCGATGAAGTTCAGCAGAACCTGAGCCGCCAATATCTGCGTGCTTTCGGTCGGGTCATAATTCGGAGCCACTTCGACAAGGTCGATCCCGACTACGTCTCCGCGTTTTGCAAGCCCCTGAATTATCTCCAAGACATCATAGTACTGGAACCCGCCGTGGCTGGGCGTGCCGGTGCCAGAGGCGATGGACGGGCAGAATGCGTCGATATCAATCGTGACATAATACCGGGCGCCTTCCGGGATGCGCGCCAACACGCCATCCGTACCGAGCTTGCGCACCTGCCGAACAGACAAAATGTCCGACCCGCGGGCGCGGGCGTCCTCATATCCTTCTTTGGCGGTTGACGACACGTTCCGGATGCCCAGTTGCGTCATGCCCGAAACATACGGTTTTTCAATCGCACGCCGCATGGGGTTGCCGTGCCCGGCGGTCACGCCATGGCGTTCGTCCACGAAATCCAGATGTGCGTCGATTTGCACGACGTGGATAGGCCCGTTTTTCTCGCAATCGTTTTCGAAAGCGTTGATGCAAGGAATGTTGACGGAGTGATCGCCGCCGATGGTGACGGGCAGAGCGCCTGCATTCAGCATCTTTTCAACACCGAACTGGATGTTGGCGTGGCTTTCTTCGGTCTTGGTGTGGATGATATCCGCGTCGCCGATATCGACCATCCGGACCGAGCCATCCAAGTAAGTGGCATCATCCTCGTGGTCATATGCGCCGGCATGGCCGAAGCTGAACAGAGTTGACGCTTCGCGCACCGCACGCGGTCCAAACCGAGCGCCGGAGCGCCACTGAGTTCCGAAATCAAAAGGCGCGCCCATGACGGCGACGTCAGCATCGATTTGATCCCAATCCTCGACGTACGGAGCTTTGCCAAAGGTCGATATGCCCACAAACGGCAGGTTCAGGCGACCGCCGGAATATCCATGAGACGTCATTGCAAGAATCCTGTTTATTGTTTTCCCAGAGCAGCTTAATCGGGACTTCTAAATCAGGATAGGCGAAACCGGATACATATTGCTCAAGCGCGGACTTGATTGTCCGCCTTGCCAGTGTGTATCTGGCGTAACTGCTTGAAAGGAAACACCGTGGGACGTCACGAACTGCCACCAGAGACGGGTGCCTTTTTTATCAATCTGGATCGGGTCCCAGTGCGCCGTGACTTCATGGAAGCGCAGTTCAATCATGCAGGCTTGGTGGGTGCCACCCGGTTTGGCGCGACGGATGCCCAGAAACCCGGAGTTGTGGACGCCAGCGGCTATGTTGCCGGATCGGGCAGTCGCTGGGGATTGACGCAAAGCGAAATCGCCTGTTTCGAAAGCCATCGCGCAGTATGGCAGGCGGTCGTGGATCAAAACCTGCAAGCGGCGGCCATTTTCGAAGATGACGTCGAAATGTCCATCCAGGCAGGATCTGTGATTTCCGCACTGATGGCGGACCCAGATGCCTTTGACATGTTGAAGCTGGACTATTCCCCCAAATCTCTTCGTTTTGGGCCAGAGATGCATATCGCAGGCGTCACCGTCCGGCCCATGCTGGAAACGGCCCCGAGTGCGGCCGCCTATGTGCTTTCTCAGCGGGCCTGCCAGAAACTGCTGAATTGGTCCGAAAAGTATTCGGATCACCTGGACGATTTCGTCTCCATCCCACGGTCGGATTGGCGGATGTATCAGTGCTTTCCGGCTGTTGGGGTGCAGATGATCTGGTCGAAACAGCAAGATCACACGGTCGAAGAGGTGAAGGTCAGCGAACGATCCCAAGACCAGAAAACCAACAGCGGGCTGGATAAGGGGCCGCTTTGGTTCCGCCTTCGGCGGGAATTGGTCGCGGCGCGGCGCAAGCTGTATTGGCGCATGGGGGGGCAGACGCGATTGCTGGAACAGGGGGGATATGTCGGGTTCATCCCCTGCGCCGACGATCTGAGCGTGTAAATTCAAGCCTCACCAACGCCACCTAAACGGACATCCCGCGTTGCATCCGCGTCATAAGCGTTAACAAAACTGTCAATATGATATAATCTCGTGACGTTAGTGGTGAATAACGTTTGGGTTATGTGTCGTGGGGCAGACAATTTACGAAAGATACGGTGGTTTCAAAACGATCTCGCGGATCGTGATGACCTTTTACGAAATGGCGTTGGAGTCCGATCAGATCGGCGATCATTTCGAAGACATAGACATGCCCCGTTTGATTGATCATCAGACCAAGTTCGTTTCGTCCCTGGTTGGTGGACCTGCATCCTTTAGCGATGACAGGATCGAGGCGGTTCATCGTCACCTGAACATCTCTCACGCCGATTTTGATGAGATGGCTGCGCTTTTCAGCGAAGCCTTGTCGATGCATGGAATGGAAGACGCGCATATAAAAATTGCCCTTGATGCCATCGAGTCAAAACGAGCCATCATCGTGGCACGCGACGCCGCATGAGTATTCTGGCCATAAACGAACAGCTGCTCCGCGCGATCGGTGTCGGCGTCGCTGTTGTGCGGGCTACGGATTTGGGTTTCGTGTTTCACAACGGTCCATTTACCGAGTGGTTTGGGGCACCGGCCGAAGGTCAGACCCTGTTGGATTATTTTCCCGACCTTGATCCAAAAGAGCTTGAAGACGTTAAACAATCCGGCCTGCGCTATTCGGCCGAGCTACAGGTCAAACCCAAGCGCCGGACGCTGATATTCGCAGTCGCGGTTTCCCTGGCCAACGGCCTTTCCGAACAGGTGTTGGTGGTTGAATTTCAGAACATCACCCGCATTCGCGAGCTTGAGAGTATGATCGACAGTTATTCGACCATGGTCGAACGTAATACGCGCGAATTGGAACGCGAGAAAGAGCGGGTCGAACGGCTGCTGTTGAACCTCATGCCCCGCGCTGTGTACGAAGAGTTCAAGACCTTTGGTGTCGTTACGCCGCAACTCTACGATCAGGTCTCGGTCGTGATGCTGGATTTTGTGGGCTTTACGGATTTTGCGGCAAAAACCGACCCGACTGTGACACTCAGCGAGTTGAACGATGTCTTCACGGCCTTTGACAGGATCGTCGAACAATATGGCTGCGAACGGATCAAAACCATCGGAGACGCTTATCTGGCGGTCTCGGGTATGCCGGACGCAACTCCAGATCATGCGACGGCCGTGGCCCATTGCGCAGTCCGGTTCCTGCGTTACCTCGAACGGCGCAACGAAAGCCATCCGCATAAGTGGCAGGCCCGGATCGGTCTGGGAATGGGGCCTGCAGTCGGCTCGGTCGTGGGTATTCAGAAATACGTCTACGATGTGTTTGGTCCGGCCGTGAACATTGCTTCACGCCTGCAAGTCTTTGCAAACCCAATGAATATCGTCGCCCCAGAAGAAATGAAATACGCGCTGATTGACGAGTTTCAAGTCTCGGATATTGGGCCGGTGGATATCAAGGGCATGGGGCAGATGGATCTGATTAACGTCACCTCGGGCCTTAGTGTTCCGGCACCAAGGCCCAGGTTCTAGCTCGAACCTCAATCGTCCTGCGGCACCAGGCCCAAACCCCGCAGATAGATACCGATACCGCTTTCCAGCAGATCCTCTGGTGGAAAGGGAGAGCTGGCGCCTGTGTTGCGCGCATAAAGCTCAACAACACCATGGCTCATCGCCCAGATATGGGCACTGAACATCGACGCAGGTGGCCGTTTCTCTGGCGGGATGTGTTGCGAAAGATCTGCGGCTGCTTTTTCCAGCACGCTCTTGGCCCGGTTCGCGGCCAACGCCAATTCAGGCGTTCGGTTTACGGATATCCCACTTTCGAACATGGCGATGTAGTGCCCTGGGTGCTTGCGGGCAAACGCCAGATAGGCCCGACCAGTAGCCTCAAACGCTGCCAAGGCCGAGGGTTGGCCCGTGTCATATGCGTACTGCATCAGGTCGGCGAACATTTCAAAGCCCTGACGGGCGGCCTCGGCGATCAGATCTTCGCGCCCCTGAAAGTGCCTGTATACCGCTGCAGGTGTCACGCCTGCGGTCTTTGCGGCCTCGGACAGGGTAAAGCCGGTCGGTCCCTTTTCTTCAATCAGCGAAAGGGCGGCCTCGATCAGGGCTTGCTTGAGATTGCCGTGGTGATACCCGCGTTTCGCCATGCCTGTGTCACGAGCCTTTTTGTTTAAGTTCTGGGGAACCAAGACATAATCCACGCCTGCCGGTTCGTCCAACCCTTGGCAGCATTGTAGCGCGAAAATGTCATCACGCGTCCAACACCTCGGGTCCGCCGCAAATCAGTGGATCGATCTTGCCAATAGCCTTCTTGTCTTTTTCATCATAGTCCAGCGCGTGCAAAACAGTTCGTATTGCCGCGATGCGGGCGCGTTTTTTGTCGTCTGAGCGAATGATGGTCCAAGGGCAAAGGTCTGAGTGACTGCGGGTCAGAGTCTCCGAGATCGATTGCGTGTACTCGTCCCACTTACCAAGCCCCGCAATGTCGATTGGGCTGAGTTTCCATTGCTTTAGCGGATCTGTCTCACGTGCCAGAAAGCGGTTCAGTTGCTCCGCGCGCCCGACGTTAAGCCAGAATTTGAACAGTTTGATCCCGTCATTCACCAGTCCGGTTTCAAGCGGCAGAACTTGCCTGAAAAAACGTTCGCGTTCTTCGGGTTCGCAAAAACCAAAGACGTTTTCGACCACACCGCGATTGTACCAGCTGCGGTCAAAGAACACGATTTCGCCTGCCGCAGGCAGGTGTTGAACGTAACGTTGGAAGTACCATTGGCTGCGTTCGGTATCAGAGGGTTTGCTGAGCGCCACGTTGCGGGCGCCGCGTGGATTTAGGTTCTCGCGAAAACGTTTGATCGTACCACCTTTTCCGGCGGCATCGCGGCCTTCGAAAATGATCGCAACGCGGTCGCCCGTTTCCCTGATCCAGGATTGCATTTTGACCAGCTCGATCTGCAGCAAATCCATCTCTTTCTCGTAATCCTTACGCTTCATGCGTTCTTCGTAAGGATAGGTCGGGTTCAGGATGTCGTCTTTCTTCGCGTTTTCAATGGCTGACCGCATGTCTTTCGGGGCTTCCCTACGGAAGTATTTTTCAATGGAACCTTTGTCCGAACGGGCCATATGCTACCTCGCCATAAAATCCATATCCTACTATGGATTAGCTGGCGGTTTAACGCAAACCCGCTCGCTCGGCGGCGCGGTCGATTGCTAAGGCAACCTCGGGGGCGGCCACAACCTGCGGCATGTGACCAATACCCGGAAGCTCGATCAGTTCCGCGTCAGGGATTTGGTCGACCAGTTGTTCTGCATGCCAGGCAAATTTGACAGTGGTGTCAGCCGTTCCGTGAACAACTTCGGTCGGTACGGTAATTTTGCCATAGCGGGGTTGCAGGGCGCGAACTTCATCCAACAGATTGGCCCGCTGCTTGGCATTCGCATGCATCGAGGCGCGTCGCATTGTCAGGCCGGGGCCGAAGTGCTGTGAATATCCCTCGGGTGCCGTCTGCGGGGCAAAGACCTTGTCCAACGCTTTTTCCACGTACCATTCGGGAACGAACGCGGTGATCAGCGGCAGGGCCAGCGTATTGCCGGCCTCAGTCGACGCCAGCTTGTTGAAACCGTCCAGCGGCGTCTCCCACGGGATTGCAGCCGGTGCGATCAAAACAAGGGCAGAAATGTTGTCGGGCCGGGTGACCGCCCAAGCCAGCGATACCGATCCGCCATAGCTTTGCCCTGCAACAATAGGTTTTTCCGCCCCCAATTGGGCAGCGACTTTTTGCAGGATTAACGCTTGTTCTTCAATGGTTTCGCCGTCCGGATTGAAGCTATCGCTATAGCCCAGACCGGGTCGGTCGAACACGATTACACGGAAGTTCTCGGCCAGGATCGGTGCAAGAGCAAAGGTCATGTCACGGGTGTTACCGCTGGATCCGTGGATCAGAACCACATCGGGGCCGTCGCCCATGACCACCGCATGGACGGCGATACCGTCGACCATCACCATTTCACCCTCGGGGGGAAACCGAGCCTCAGCCTCAGCCTCATTCTGTGCTGCGCGCCAGACTGTGAGCAGAATCAGACCCGATAGGACGAGGCCAAGGAATATCAGAACTTTAATGACCAACGTCTTCCATGTTGAACGGTGTGGACTGGTAAATCTCGTTGATCCAATTGCCATAAAGTAGATGCGCATGGCTGCGCCATCTGTTTTGCGGCGGTTGTGATGGATCGTCGTCTGGATAGTAGTTCATCGGCACGTTGATGGGTGTCCCGTTCGAGACATCGCGATCATATTCCTGCTTCAACGTATCACTGTCATATTCGAAATGGTTGAAGATATAGATCGCACGATGCGAAGGGTCCTCGACCAGACAGGGGCCGACCTCATCGCTTCCCAACAATGTCGTCAGGCCGGGCGCGCTGTTGATCTCAGATTGGTTCATTGTGGTCCAGCGGCTGACCGGGATCACGCAATCATCGGAAAACCCACGCAAAAACGGGGAAGAAGGGGCCAGATTCTGGTGCCGATAGCAACCAAACGCCTTGGCATCGAGCGCCTGTTTGTCGATGCCGTGGAAATGGTTGATCATCGCCATCCCACCCCAGCAGACGCCAAAGGTGGAATGGACGTTCGTCTGCGTCCATTCGAATACTTCGGTCATTTCGTCCCAATATGTGACGTCATCGAACTCCAGATGCTCGATTGGCGCGCCCGTGATGATCAGGCCGTCGAATTTCTGATCCTTAACCTCTTGGAACGGTTGATAGAATTCGGCCATGTGATCAGCGGCGGTGTTTCTGGTGCGATGTTCGGTCATGCGGATCAACGACAGGTCAATCTGCAGAGGCGTGGCACCAATCAGGCGCGCGAACTGGTTTTCGGTCTGAATCTTTTTGGGCATCAGATTCAGCATACCAATCCGCAAGGGGCGGATGTCCTGACGCATCGCCTGATCCGCAGCCATGACCATGACGCCCTCTTTGGTGAGAACGTCGTAAGCGGGCAGGTCGGAAGGGATCTTGATCGGCATTAGGTGCAAGCCTTTGGAGTTACTGTGTAGAGGCGGTAATTAAGCCCGCTTTGCCCGGGTCTCAAGGGTGCGTTCGATCAACTCATCGAAATCACCCGCATCGCGAACCTTGTGCATGTCATCAGCGGTGACTGTGACACCCCAATTGTCCGCCATGGCCTGATAGCGCGGTTGGCGGTGCGCCAAGGCACGGGCATAGGTCCAGCGGATAAAGGCGTCCGGGTCGACGTCCTCGGGTGCGTAACCATGTTCGGTGAGGTATTCGTCCCAGACCCGGGTCAGAAACTCTGCCTGATAGGACATCGGCTTGGGGGCCTTATCGAAACGGCGGATCAGTTCAGCGGTGTGGTCCTCATCGCCCTTAATCCAGATCATCAGGGTTTGGCGGGACAGCTCGGACAAGACATGATCAGCCGGGTCCTCAGGATCGACCCATTCGCAAATTGACCCGCCGGTATCACAGATGAAGTTCGGGTATTGATACAAACGCTTGGCGCGGTCGATGAAATACTCGGTGTCCAACAGGGCGTGGATCTCAGCAAGGCGGAACTGTTCCTGCCTACGACGATATTCAGTAAGCTCAAGCCCGCCGTGCGCCGGGTTGCCCGGTTTGCCCAGATAGGTCGCAACCGGTGTCAGGTTTTCGAACGAGATATTTGAGCCGATATAGATCGAATCCGACAGCAACAGGTCGCGCAGGAATGGAATTTTCATCGCCTCGGCCTTGGCGTTGTCGATGATGTATTCGCCCATGTACCGGGTGCCGATGCGGTAGTCGATCGAGTAGTGGAACCAGTCCCCGGAATCGCGCAGCACGTTCGACACATAGGTCTTACCCAGCCCAGACATGCCGAAGAACAGCACTTTTTTCCGGGCCGCTTCGCGCCAGTCCTTTGCCGAGCTGTAGATCATTGTCCGCTGTCCCTTTTTCTGACCTAGCTAAAACGGGCAGGGGGCGGCGTCAATCACGTGAGCGGGACCAGTTCAGAATCAACAACCCGATCGCCAGCACGGCAAAGCCCAAAAAGGCCTGCGGCGGTAAGGTTTCGTCGCGCACCAGTGTGCCTAAAACGATGGCGACTGGCGGTATGACAAGCGTTACTAACATCAGGTTTCCGGCCCCGGCCATGGCAAGAACGCGGTAGTACAGCAAGTACGCTCCGGCTGTTGCGATCAGGGCGTAATAGGCAATGGCCGCCCACGTGATCGCCGGCAAGTTCAAAACGGGAAGCCCGTCGACCACGAGGGAAACAGGCAAAATCAGAATGGTTGAGCCGGTCAGCATGCCAGCTGCGGCAACTATGGGAGACAAGCCAGACAACTTGATTCTGGCCCAGGCGCTGGCCAACGCGTAAGAAACTGTTCCTGCGATGATTGCCAGTTGGGCAACGCTTTGAAGGTTGAAAGTCGCGAAATTCTTGAGGCCAATTGCAGTTGCTACACCCAGAAACCCCAGACCGACGCCCACACCACGAGCAAGGGTCAACCTCTCGTCCTTGAAAAACATAGCGGCGATCAGGACGCCGAAGACGGCGGTTGCTGCGTTCAGGATCGAGGTTAGGCCAGTTTCGATGTAAAGCTGCCCCCAAGCCATAAGCGAGAATGGGATGGCATTGTTCAACAACCCCATCATCAGGAATGCGCCCCAGATGCGCGGACTGGTAGGAACACTCAGCTTTTTAACCCAGACAACGATCCAGAGCGCCAGCATCGCCCAGAAAACGCGGTGCAGAACCGAGGTCATGACCGGGATCGTGTCCAATGCGACGCGGATCGAGATAAAGGATGCGCCCCAAATCACGCCCAGAAGTAACAGTTCGGCCCAAGCCCTTAGAGACAGGTGTTTTTGAGGTTCCATAGCCTGTTCTCGCATTCCCCGCGGCGATGTTCGACCCGAAACATGCGCAAAGAAAAACCCCGCCAAAAGTGGCGGGGTTTGTTAGTGGATTGGTAGCGGGATCAATTCAGCGTGTAAGTGAGCTGCAGACCGACGCTCCATGCTGAGTTGCCCGAGAATTCGCCACCTGTGGTGGTGGTCGCATCGCCGATATCGGTATAGCGGATGCCGCCAGAAATCTGCGCCTGTTCAAAGGTGTATGTACCACCTACGCCAAGGCTCCAGAAACCGTCGGTGGGGCCGAGGTTCGAAACAGTGGAACCTGAGGACGTTTCATAGCCCGCAGAGATCGCGCCAGAAAACTCTTCGGTGAACTTGTAGCCAAGACCCAGTGTGTAGGTGAAGGTATCGTCCGCATAGTCAACCAGGTTCTGTTGTGCAGCGGCAGTATAAACGGGCGGTGCCAGAACTGTCTGCGGCCAGTCAACCCAGCGGATCGAGCCGAACAGCAGCGTTTTTGGTGCCACACCGGTCTGGAAGTCCAGGTTCACCGATTGAGGCGTCACAACCTCGGTTTCGGTCTGTGCGGTCACAAGCGGTGCGGGGACGGGCGGTGGTCTCCGGTTGATGGACTCTGTCGAGTCGAAATCGTGCGTGATTTTAGAGTTGTAGGTCAGTGCGACACGTGCCGCGATCTCGGGACGTTCCCATGCGACGCCTACGACGTATCCGAAGTCAACCTCAGAGCCGGATTCAAATTCGTAACCGGCTACAACCGGGACAGCAACGGTTGCCTTGGCCCGCTGTGCGCGAATACCGCCGATTGCGCTGAAGCCGCCATCGAACTTGTAACGCACCAGGGCAGTAATCGCATCAACATCCGCTTTAGCGCGCAAAACGTCGGTGCGACCACCAAAAGCGGCCAAGGGGTTCTGCGACAAAGGATAGTTCGACGGGTACTCGACATCGGCACCGTACGGTTCATCATAAATGAGAGCAAAGTCCAACTGATCGGTAAACGAATGCTTGTATGCTAGGTGTGGTGTCCAGAAGCTTTTGGCGATGTTTCCGGAATCAACACCGTTCTGCTCACCGCTCACGTCGGGGTTTGCGTAACCCAAACGGAACTGAACAACAGAACCTTCCTCAAACAGAATGTTGACGCCCTGGCCGCTGCGATCAAGACCGCCTGCGTAAGCACCGGTTGCGCCAACGCATACCGCACACGCCTGTAGAAGCGCTTTTTTCATTAGTTCCTCCCTCTAGGTCTCCTGGAGGTCAGCGCCTGTTGAAATGTGGTGCGGACTGACCTGCATTGTGGTGCTCGATATTTTCTTGAGCTTTACCTTATCGTCAACTGGTGACCGTGCGTTACTTGTGTTGAGTGTCGCGTAGAGGTGTTGCCAAACTGTTACGATTCTCGGCGTGAACGTTCAGGAAAATACCTACGAAAATTACCGCAGCGCCTAATAGGGTCCAGTGATCCAGCGGTTCGTGATACAGAACCATACCTATGACCGCGATTGTGGGCAGGCGTGCAAAGTCAAACGGCACCACAACGGTTGCCGGGGCAATCGCCAGCGCATTTGTGATGCAGTAATGCGCCAGCAGCCCGGCCAGTCCCACCAGTAACAAAAACGGAGCTGTGCTTGCCGAGGGCAGGGTGATTTGTCCGTCGATACCCGATGCGACCAGCCCCAGCACGGCTTGCATTACTGTCAGCCAGAACATGATGCATCCGATGCTGGCAAAACGAGTGAGGGACTTTGTCGATATCGTTGTTAAGGCGAAGAAAACAGCGGACATAGCAGCGGTCATCACACCTGCACTGAGAGGCACGGTGCCCGGCCGGGCGACCAGTAGAATTCCGGCAAATCCGATCAGCGCCGATAACATGCGCACGGTCGTCAGGCGCTCTTTCAATAGAAGTGGAGACAGCAGTATGACCCATATCGGCTGCGTAAACTCCAGCGCAAACACCTGTGCCAACGGAATGACGCTGACCGCATAGAACCAGAGGTTTTGCCCGGTGAAATGCAATACGTTCCGGATGCCGTGCAAGCCGATCCGTTCGGTCGAAACCTGGTGCCACTTTCGAGTCAGAGTCAGGATCAGGGCGACCACGCAGATGCCGACGAGGCTGCGGTAGAACATGATTTCGAACGTGTCGTGGGTCACGCTCAGTTCACGGCCCGCGATTGCCATGGACGAGAATGAGGCAATCGCCCCGGTCATCCAGAGCGCTGCCTTGCCGATCTGTGGTCTGGCCGTTTCCATCCGGGCGCCTGTAGCTTTTGGTTATACCAATTTGATTGCTATCGATTTCTTCACGGCGTGAAAAACAAAAAAGCCGGGACAGAGCCCGGCTTTCGCATTATTCCCACTCGATGGTTCCGGGTGGCTTTGATGTGATGTCATAGGTGCATCGGTTGATGCCTTTGACCTCGTTGATGATCCGAGTGGCCGTCTCGCCAAGGAACTCGTGGCTGAACGGATAGTAATCGGCAGTCATGCCATCCACCGATGTCACCGCGCGCAGGGCACAAGCGTAGTCATAGGTGCGGCCGTCGCCCATGACGCCTACAGTACGCACGGGCAGGATGGCCACAAAGGCTTGCCAGATGTCATCGTAAAGGCCGTGTTTGCGTATCTGGTCGATATAGACCGCATCTGCTTCGCGCAGGATGTCCAGCTTTTCACGGGTGATCTCACCGGGGCAGCGAATCGCCAGACCGGGACCGGGGAAGGGGTGGCGGCCAATAAAGCTCTGGGGCAGGCCTAACTCGCGACCCAGCGCGCGGACTTCGTCCTTGAACAGCTCGCGCAGCGGCTCGACCAGTTTCAGTCCCATCTTTTCGGGCAGGCCGCCAACATTGTGGTGCGACTTGATCGTGACGGATGGGCCGCCCGAGAAGGACACCGATTCAATCACGTCTGGATACAGCGTGCCTTGCGCAAGGAACTCTGCACCATCGATGGTGTCGGCGTGTTTCTGGAATACGTCGATGAATAGCTTGCCGATGATTTTGCGCTTGGTCTCGGGGTCGCTTTGGCCTTCAAGCTCACCAAGGAACAGATCGCTTTCGTTCGCGTGGATCAGCTGGATGTTGTAATTATCGCGGAACATGCCGACGACTTCTTCGGCCTCGTTCTTGCGCAGCAAGCCATGGTCCACGAAAACGCAGGTCAACTGATCACCGATTGCCTCGTGGATCAGGATCGCCGCAACCGAGCTGTCGACACCACCGGACAGACCGCAGATGACCTTTTTGTCGCCGACCTGCTCGCGGATCTTTTCGATCATTTGTTCGCGATAGGCACCCATGGTCCAATCGCCCTTGAACCCGGCCAGCTTGACGAAATTCTCATACAGTTTTGCGCCCTTGGGTGTGTGGTGAACTTCAGGGTGGAACTGAACCGCATAGAAGTGACGGTCGCTGTCCGCTGTAATCGCGAAAGGTGCGTTGGGTGAGGTGCCGTAAACGGTGAAGCCGGGCGCGATTTCGCTGACATGGTCGCCGTGGCTCATCCAGACCTGCTCGTCACCGTCCGAAAACCAGCCTTCCAAAATATCCAGCTTTGCCTGCGGGGTAACAAACGCACGCCCGAACTCGGCCGTGCCGTGTCCGCTTTCAACTTTGCCGCCCAGCTGGTGCATCATCACCTGTTGGCCGTAACAGATACCAAGGATTGGAACGCCGTAATCAAAGATCTCTTGCGGTACACGGGGCGAACCCTCACGTGTCACGCTGTCAGGACCGCCCGAGAATATCACGGCCTTCGGGGCCATTTCCCGCACAAAGTCCATTGTGACTTTTTGATAGGGGTGGATTTCGCAATAGACATTCAGCTCGCGCAGGCGGCGCGCAATAAGCTGCGTAACCTGGCTGCCGAAGTCGATGATCAGAAGGCGGTCATGGGTGTCTTGGGTCATGGTTGGCTATTAGGTCGCAAGCCTTGCATGTGCAAGCGCTATGACGTCATTTGTGCAATTGAGCCTCAGGATAATACAGAAAGAGCGCGAGATGCCCGAGATCGTACTACGCCGCGCAAGTGCTGCTGATACCGAAGCGGTCACAACCTGCATTGCGGCGGCCTATGCGGAGGCATTGCGCGATATTCCTGATCTGCCCGATGTCACGGACGGCGTTGGCGACGACATCGCCGCGCATCAGGCCTGGGTTGCCGCGAAGGATGAAGACATCGTCGGGTTTATTGTTTTTGACCAGGTCGATTCTGCGGTGATGATCTTTAACCTTGCCGTATCGCCAAAGGCACAAGGGGCAGGGTTGGCGAGGCGGTTGATCGAATTAGCTGAACAAGAAGCCAACGGAACGGGCGCCACTAAGCTCAGGTTGCGAACGCACAAATTGATGCGAGCGACAGTCTCCATGTACCACTACTTGGGCTGGCACGAGAAAGAGGTGAGCGGAAAGACCATCCTGATGGAGAAGGAACTTTACTGATCAGAGCAAGTGCCTGACGGTTTTGGTTTATGCAGATGTCGCTTTTCCCCCTATAGCGCCGTAAATTAGATGCATTGCCCCAAATGCTTGCTGTAACAAACTGATCAACTCAATCATTAGACGGGATCTTCTCATGGCAGAGGCAAACACCCGGCGTCGGGCAAGAGGTGGCGGTGGCGCCGCCCGCCGGGCCGAACGTACCGCGGTTCGCATCGAAACGGCGAAATACATCGAACGGAATATTCCGAACTTCGAGGTTCTCAACGAAGAAGCGTTGGAAATCATCGAAACCAATGCGGAAACCATTCTAGCCGAAGTCGGCGTGAACTTTGTCGACAACCCAGCCGCGTTGCAGCGCTGGAAAGATGTTGGCGCCGATGTCGATGGTGAACGCGTCCGCATTCCGCGTGGTCTGGCACGTCAGCTGATCAAAACCGCGCCCAGCGAATTCACGCAGCACGCCCGTAACCCCGAAAAATCGGTTGTCATCGGTGGCCGTAATCTGGTTCTGGCCCCGGTGTACGGCCCGCCTTTTGTGCGGGACGCGCAAGGTGGCCGTCGCTATGCGACTATGGAAGATTTCAACAAGTTCGTGAAACTGGCCTATATGTCCAAGTGGTTGCACCATTCGGGCGGGACTGTTTGCGAACCCACCGACGTTCCGGTGAACAAGCGTCACCTGGACATGCTGATGGCGCACATGACCTTGTCGGACAAGCCGTTCATGGGCTCGGTCACCGATCCCAGCCGCGCGCAGGATTCGGTTGAGATGTGCGAGATTCTGTTCGGCAAAGAGTTCGTTCAGGAAAACACGGTGATGACCTCGCTGACCAACATCAACTCGCCGATGACCTTCGACGATGTGATGATGGGCGCGCTTGAGGTTTATGCGAAGAACAATCAGGCCTGCATCATCTCGCCCTTTATCGTGGGCGGTGCGATGGCACCGGTTTCGATTGCGGGGACACTGACGCAGGTTCTGGCCGAAGTTCTGGCCGGCGTGGCCTATAGTCAGATCATCCGCCCGGGTGCACCTGCAATCTTTGGTGCCTTTGTGTCGTCGATCGACATGAACTCTGGTGCACCGACCTTTGGTACACCTGAGGCTTCGTTGGTCACCTACGGAGCGGGCCAGTTGGCGCGACGTCTGAATCTGCCGTTCCGCTCGGCCGGGTCGTTCTGCGGCTCGAAACTGCCTGACGCACAGGCGGCCTATGAGACCGCGAACTCGCTGAACATGGGGCTGATGTCTGGTGTGAACTTCATGCTGCATTCCTGCGGCTGGCTTGAAGGCGGTCTGGTGGCCGATTTTGAAAAGTTTGTCATGGATGCCGACCAGTTGGGTGTTCTGCATAGCCTGGCCAAAGGCGTGGCATATGATGAGAATGCGCAGGCGATGGATGCGATCCGCGAGGTTGGCCCCGGCGGCCACTATCTGGGCTGCGCCCATACGCAGGCGAATTTCAAAGAAGCGTTCTGGAAGTCCGATGTTCTGGATTACAAACCCTTCGAGACCTGGGAAGACGAAGGCGGGCGCGACACACGCCAATTGGCCACGTCGCGGGTCGAGCATCTGCTGGCCAACTACCAGCAACCGCAACTCGATCCCGCCGTCAACGAAGCATTGAACGCATACGTGGCGGAAAAGAAAGCTTCCATGCCGGATGCCTTCACCTGATCATTGATATTGCGCGGCGCGACTGGCTTTGAACAGTTGCGCCTCGCCCAACAGCGCGATCAGCAGGTCCAGATGGCGGACCAACGAATAGGCGGCGTCTTCGGCCAGTCTTTGGGCGTTAACCTCTCGTTCCAATTCCAACAAACGAACCAGCGCAGACCCTGTGCCGGGCAGTGATCCGTATCCCAGAACACGCTGAAGATGCCGATCCCGATCATACTCCTGCGCCCCAATTTTTGCGGCCCGAGCCAACAGGCGTGGGCGGCGGAGCGTTGTAATCATGGTCATCAGGTCCTGCATTTCGGTGATCCCTTGGTTGAACAGAAGAAAGCCATTTGTCACACAACCTAAACGAGTGTTGCCTTGTGCGGGTTCCCTCCGAACTCTGACTTCATGAGTGTTTATGATTTTGAATCAAATCTGGTTGTTGTCTCTCCGGGTTAACGAACGAGTAACGAAAGCGGCTCTAGTTAGGATTGGTTAACACATTCACCGGGGGCGATTGAGAACCGATTGTTTTGTCGACGAGGGCAAGTGACTATGCAAGAAAACATGGCTTTCACCATTCCGGCGTGGGTGCCTGAAGGGGCGCAGAGATACCTGGCGCATACCGAAACCGGTCAATCGATCCGCGACATCGCGCGATCCGTGGGGTGCCATGCGTCAACCATACTCAGGCAAATCCGACGTATTGAAATGCGCCGGGACGATCCGTTGGTGGATGCTGCGCTGCAAGCGCTGGCAGAGGTCCATTTCACGGATCAACAAGGGCGCGCTGGGTCCCTGAACGAGCCTTTGGGGATTCAGGCCAACGATGCAACAAGCAAGGACGATGAGTTTAACCGCGAAGCTCTTCGAATTTTGCGTCGCCTTTGTGAAACCGGCGCGGTTCTGGCTGTGGCGGAAGAGATGGACAAGGCTGTGGTCGTTCGGGATACCGGCGACAGCGGGACCGCAAGAACCGCAATCGTCGATTGCACGATTGCGCAAGCGCTGGCTCTGAATGATTGGATATCCTGCGACAATCCCGGCCGTATTTCCCGGTATCGCATCTCTTCCTCTGGGCGGTCGGCCTTAAGCCAACTGATCGCCGAGGCCGAGAACAAAGCCCGCGCCAGAAACGAGTTCGGCATGGCCGAGGCGCAATCGCCGTTTCAGGCGCATGGCGAACAAAGACAGGGCAGGTCGTCGCACGGCGCCAGACGTATTCGGTACAGTGCTGCCGAAAGTCCGCTGATCGCGTTGGCGCGCAGGCGGGACAAGGACGGAAAGCCCTTTCTCGACGAAACTCTGGTCGGCGCTGGCGAACGGCTGCGCGAAGACTTTGAACTGTCGCAGATCGGTCCGCAGGTTGCCCAAAACTGGGATCACTTTCTAACGGCCGGGGGGCGGGGAAGTTTCGCAAATGGAACGTATGCAGGCCAGGGATCGTCAGACGCGCGCGCTCGGGTTGAACGTGCCCTGTCGGATCTGGGACCGGGGTTAAGCGACGTGGCACTGCGGTGCTGCTGTTACCTTGAGGGGCTCGAATTAGCCGAAAAACGCATGGGGTGGTCGGCGCGTTCCGGGAAGATCGTGTTGCGCATCGCCTTGCAACGTCTAAAGCGCCATTACGAAGATCAAGCAGAGAAAACTCGCCTAATTGGGTAGAAATTCCATAATTCGCAGTTGAGGTTTCAGGGGGTAGTGATAGGAATTGCCTATGAATTTTACCCTCAGACAGCTTCAGTATTTCAATGCGGTGGCGGATCAGCGCAATTTTGGCCGTGCGGCGCAGGTCTGCCATGTTTCGCAGCCAGCGCTGTCGGTTCAAATCAAAGCGTTGGAAGAAACGTTGGGCGGCCCGCTGTTCGAACGTCAGGCGCGTGACATCCTGCTGACGCCATTGGGACGCGATGTGCTGGACTACGCCCGTCAGGTGCTTGGCGCGGCAGACAGGCTGGACCAGTTCGCCAAGGATCATTCCGTTGGGCATCGGTCCTTGGCGATTGGGATCATTCCGACAATTGCGCCTTATCTTTTGCCTGGTGTGCTTGCCGGGTTGCGCACGGCAGATGTCTCCTTGCGGGTGCAGATCCGCGAGGCACGGACCGAGCGCTTGCTGGCCATGCTGCGGGCCGGGGAAATCGATGCCGGTGTGATGGCCTTGCCAGCTGGCGGCAACGAATTGTTTGAATTGCCGCTTTTCGAGGATCGCTTTCTGCTTGCCGGCAGCGTGGGGCGTCTTGGGACGGTGCGCACCGACCCTGATGCCTTGCGCCCGGTCGATTTGCAGACCGCGCAGTTGATGTTGCTGGATGACGGGCATTGCCTGACGGATCAGGCGCTTGAGGTCTGTGGTCAGGACAGAAGCAGCGGTTTGATCAATATGGGGGCGTCCTCACTGGCGACCCTGTCGCGACTGGTTGCCGAAGGGTTCGGTCTGACACTCATGCCTGAACTCGCGGCCCGCTCGGAAACCGAAGCTGTTCCGGGGCTCAAGCTCATGCGGTTCGGGGCACCGCAGCCTGCACGAACGGTGGGGTTGGTCCGACGCCTTTCTACAGGGCATGAAGATTGGTTCGACAGTCTGGCCGACGTTATTCGGCGTGTTGGTGAAGATATCGTAACCGCGACCCGCCATTAAAAAAGGCCCGCCAGAGGCGAGCCCTTGATACGTCAGCCTGACAATTGTTATGCCAGTGCCGGTTCTTTGGCTTCTTCCAGGTGCTTCATCAGGGTTTCCGGGGACGAAACGCCATAGGGATCTTCTGGGCAGTTGTCCATCAGGCCGGGCTCTTCGAACCAGGCTTCGACCACACCATCGATTACGATGGCAGCGTAGCGCCACGAACGCATGCCAAATCCCAGGTTTTCCTTGTCGACCAGCATGCCCATTTTGCGGGTAAATTCGCCTGAACCGTCAGGGATAACTTTGACGTTTTTAAGGCCCTGATCCTGCGCCCATTTGTTCATGACAAAGCTGTCATTCACAGACATGCAGTAGATTTCATCGATGCCCTTGGCAGTGAAATCGGCATAGCCGTTTTCGAAACCGGGCAGTTGGTAGGTCGAGCATGTGGGCGTAAACGCACCGGGCAGGGAAAACAGGATGACGCGCTTGCCTGCGAAGTAATCAGCGGTTGTTTTGTCTTCCCAACGGAACGGGTTGGGTCCTCCGATTGCTTCATCCCGAACGCGGGTATGGAAGGTAACGGAAGGCAGTTTTGCGCCGGTTTTCATCTACGGGCTCCTGTGATTCACATTAGAATTAGTGGTGACTTAAAACAGTTCTAAACCGCCTTCAACGCCAGAAATGCTGCAATTGCGATATAACTTTAGGTAGCTGTAAACGAGGGTTAATCTGCCTAGAGTGTTTGAAGTGCCGGGCTATTTTCTGCGAGTGCAAACGTACCGTGCATGGCGGGTATACCCGGGTGGCATAGTCTGCGCGTGCGTATTATGTTAGGGCAAAGAAAATTGACCCAAAGTCAGGAAAGCCAGCCGTGCGTGATCTGAAGATCCCAGAACAACGTCATCCCGAAAAAGCGCATCGTCCAGACAATGCGCAGCCCAAAAAGCCCAAGTGGATACGCGTCAAGGCACCCGGCGGTAAGGGTTATGCTGAGACGCACAAGATCATGCGCGAAAACAATCTGGTCACTGTCTGTGAAGAGGCCGGATGCCCAAATGTCGGCGAATGCTGGAGCCAGGGCCACGCCACCATGATGATCATGGGCGAGATTTGTACCCGCGGTTGCACGTTCTGCAACATCGCGACAGGCCGCCCTGATGATCTGGATGTTTTTGAACCGGGTCGTGTGGCCCACGCAGTCGAAAAATTGGGCCTGAACCACGTCGTGATCACGTCGGTTGACCGCGATGACCTGAAGGACGGAGGTGCCGACCATTTCGCGCAGACGATACGCGCGGTGCGGCATCGGTCGCCTAAGACGACGATTGAAATCTTGACGCCAGATTTCCTGAAATGTGATTCTTCCGTTCTTGAGACCGTCGTCGAGGCCAAGCCGGATGTGTTCAACCACAATCTAGAAACCGTACCCGGCCTGTACCTCGAAGTGCGTCCCGGTGCGCGTTATTTCCACTCGTTGCGGCTGTTGCAGCGCGTCAAAGAGCTGGACCCGTCGATCTTTACTAAATCAGGAATCATGGTCGGCTTGGGTGAGAACGAGCAAGAAGTCCGGCAAGTCATGGATGACATGCGCGCTGCCGATATCGACTTTCTAACCATCGGTCAGTATCTGCAGCCCACGCCCAAACACCATGGTGTGGATCGGTTCGTGACGCCGGAAGAGTTCGCATCCTATGAAAAGGCAGCTTATGGCAAAGGGTTCCTGATGGTGTCTGCGACACCACTGACCCGGTCGTCCTATCACGCGGGCGATGACTTTGCCCGGTTGCGTGAGGCTCGCCAGAAAAAGCTGGAACAGGGGTGACACCCGAAGCGCACGCGCGGCTGACACGCCTGCGCCACAACCTGCACCAATATCCCGAACTTTCCGGGCAGGAGCACGATACCGCTGCCCGCATGACAGAGCTGTTGCAGGGATTCGGTGCGGACCATGTGCTAACCGGACTGGGGGGGCACGGTGTTGCCGCGGTTTTTGACAGTGGGCAAGCTGGGCCGACCGTGGGTATCCGGTGCGAGTTGGACGGACTGCCGATTCAAGAACTTGGCACGCACCCCTATGTGTCGAAGGTTCCGGGCAAAGGGCATTTGTGCGGCCATGATGGGCACATGACGATGGTGCTTGGCGTTGCCGAAGACCTGGGGCGACAGCGACCTAATAAGGGTCGGGTGGTTCTGATCTTTCAACCGGCTGAGGAAACCGGGCAGGGCGCCATCGCCTTTCGCACGGACCCCCAATTCGCGCAGATCGCGCCGGACTACGTGTTCTCTCTGCACAATCTGCCGGGATTGGAACTTGGCGCCGTTGAGTTATGTCAGGGTTCGGCTAACTGCGCCTCGCGCGGGATGAAGATAATCCTGACCGGCAAGACATCCCATGCGGCTGCGCCTCAGGATGGGAATTCCCCGGCTCGGGCAATGTCTGAATTGATGTTGCAACTGGCAGGTTTGGGCGCAGGCGGCGCGTTGGACGCTGATTTTGCGCTGACAACGGTGACGCATGCCCGTTTGGGAGAGCCGACTTTCGGCGTCGCTCCGGGGCAGGCCGAGATCTGGGTAACCTTGCGCACTGTTTCAGACGCCCGGATGCAAACGCTGATCACCGAGGCCGAGGCGCTGGCGCGCCGCGCTGCATCCACCGACAGTCTGGGTTTTGAGATCACCTATGACGATGTCTTCGAGGCCTGCGTCAATCACAGTGACGCGGTGAGCATCATCGCAACAGCCTGCGCCGAGCGTGGAGTGCCGTGCCATTCAACAAAGACGCCGCAAAAGTTCTCAGAAGACTTCGGGCAATTCGGCAAAGCCGCGAAAACGGCCATGTTCTGGCTGGGGTCGGGGCAGGATCATCCGCAATTGCATAACCCTGACTATGATTTCCCAGACGCACTTATCCCGGTAGGAGTAGACGTATTTGTTGCCGCAATTCGATCACTTAATGGCTGAAACTTCAGTTTACGAGATCGCTCACTATTCCAACGGCATCAATGACTGTCTTAGTGTCATCTGATATCGACAGGATTTCGTCATCCACGCGAATATATCGCTGACCGGCGGGTAGGGGCTTCAACTTCCAGCTGTCCAGGTCATCAAGATAATCAAAATTCAGATCGTTAGGGAGTTTCTGACCTCGCGTATAACGCTTGATCTGTCCGGGCGGTACACCAACGCCATTATTGGTCTTTATCGACTTTTCGATTTTCGACTTGTCTGGGCCTTTCCCTTTGCCCTTGTTGTCTTTTGCGTCCGCAAGACCAACCGTTGCGGCGACGGCGCAAGTCGCCAGAAGCCCAATAGACATTACTTTCATAAGCAGAATCCTCCCAAGATGGTCGGAGGGTAATCTGTTGTTGAGGGCGTTGTCCAATGGTATTCAATTAAGTGAATGAAAGGGTGCGCAGCTACTTTGACTATTGGAATCTGGGTTTGTTTTTGCCCCTCTCAGTCTTCGACAAATCGAACCTTACCAATAAACGGCAGGTTGCGATTGCGCTGCGCGTAGTCGATCCCGTAACCCACAACGAATTCGTCCGGAATTTCAAAGCCGATCCAATCGGAACGGAAATCGACCTCGCGCCGGCTGGGTTTGTCCAGCAAGGCAATGGACTTAAGTCGGCTTGGCTTGCGGCTGCGCAACAGTTTTGTGACGTGGTTCAGCGTGTGGCCGGTGTCGACAATATCCTCAACAGCCAAAACATCGCGCCCTTCAATCGCGCCGCGTAAGTCTTTGAGAATACGTACTTCCCGGCTGCTTTCCATCGCGTCTCCATACGAGGATACTTCGAGGAAATCGACTTCGATCGGCAGGTCCAGCTCGCGCACCAGATCCGCGATGAAGACGAAACTGCCGCGCAGCAGGCCGACCACGATCAGCTTGTCGGTATCTCCGAATTCTGCCGTGATTTCGCGGCATAATTCCTCGATTCGGGCTGCAATCGCCTTGGCCGAGATCATCGTATCTATCACATATGCGCGGTCGCTCATCGCTGCCCCCTTGATCTTTGGCGCGCAACATACGACATGACGCGCCATTGTCACCTGAAAAACCGGACGCCATGCCTACTCATTCGGAAACACGCCACCTTCTTTACACTGCGCAGCAGATGTACGAGCTGGTCGCCGATGTGGCCAAGTACCCCGAGTTTCTGCCGTGGTGCGCAGCTGCCCGCATTCGTCGGACCTATGCGGCGGGTGAGGCGCAAGTCATGGAAGCAGATCTGGTGATCTCGTTCAAAGTGTTCCGCGAACGGTTCGGCAGCCGGGTAACACTGTTTGCCGATCAGAAAAGAATCGACACTGAATATCTGGACGGTCCTTTCAAATACATGAAATCCGACTGGCAATTCGCTGACGCCGACGATGGCGGATGCAACATCACGTTCCACGTGGATTTCGAATTCAAGAACGCGATCCTTCAGGGGATCATCGGCGTGGTCTTCAACGAGGCTATGCATCGGATCGTTCAGGCCTTTGAGACCCGCGCGAAGGACTTGTACAGCTAGGTCTTTACCCCGGGTTGGCGGTCGCTAGACTGCGCCCATGACCGATTTTACCACATCACTGGCAGCCTTCGCGGCGGGGCCAATCACGACGACTTTGCAGACGCGGGTCGTTACGTCTCTTTCTGTTTTGGACTGGATTGCTGTCGGGCGTGCCGGAGTTGATGAACCTGTTTCGCGGACAGTGCGCGACCTTGTGCTTGGCGAAGGGGGTGCGGAACAAGCGCGCCTTTTTGGTGGAGGTGGGGCACCCCTGCGCGGTGCTGCATTGGTAAACGGAACCGTGTCGCATGCCCTGGATTATGACGACACGCATTTTGCCCATATCGGGCATCCATCCGTTGCCGTCCTTCCGGCGGCGCTGGCCATAAGCGAGTGGGACGACCGTATTCTGGTCGATTTCCTTGAGGCAGCCTTGGTTGGGATGGAGACGTCCATTCGGATCGGCGTCTGGCTGGGGCGCGAACACTATCAGGCGGGCTTTCACCAGACAGCAACGTCTGGCGCATTTGGTGCGGCTGTCGCTGCAGGGCGCATACTGGGGTTCGACGTCGAACAGATGCGCAAAGTTCTGGGCCTGACAGCGACTCGGGCTGCCGGTCTAAAGGCGCAATTCGGAACGATGGGAAAACCTTATAACGCGGGTCTTGCTGCCTCTGCCGGGGTTGAGGCAGCTTTGTTGGTGGCATCGGGATTCGATCCCAATTCAGACGCGTTGGAAGGGTCCTATGGATTTGGCGCGACACATAAAGGACAGTCTCACATTGCGGCCTCATTGGATGGGCTGGGCGCGGAATGGCTTTTTGAAGGCGTCAGTCACAAGTTTCATGCGTGTTGTCACGGTTTGCACGCAGCACTTGAGGCCGCGCGCGACCTGGATATCGCCGAACCGGAAGTCGCCGAGATCAAGATCAAGACGCATCCAAGGTGGATGAGCGTCTGCAACCAGACATCCCCGACAACTGGCCTCGGTGCCAAGTTCTCTTATCGGACGGTGATTGCGATGCAGGCGCTTGGCTATGATACGGCCCTGCCGGGCAGCTATTCGGACAAGATATGCGCCGACCCGCGGCTAGTATCCTTGCGGGACCGAGTCTCTGTCGAAGCGGATGAAAGTTTGTCGGAAACGCAGGCGCAGCTGACCTTGTTGCGCCGGGATGGGGCAAGGCGCGAGGCCACGCATGACCTGTTGGCCCCGATGACGCTGTCGGACCGTGAGGACCGGGTGCGAGGCAAAGCCAACAAGCTGATCGGAACAGATGACGCGGACGCGATCTGGTCGATGCTGCGCACCGGAGGCCGCGCCCGCGATTTGTCTGCGTTGCTGGAGGGTTAAGTCACGCGCCAGTGTAGCGGGAAACCCGGTTCAAACACTGTGACCGGACCATCTTCGCAGTCGATCTTGTCCGGGTATTCGACCGGTTCGCCTTTGGTCAGGGTGATGGTTTCCTCATTCACCGGAAGGCGATAGAAGGCCGGGCCGTTCAAAGACACAAAGCCTTCCAGCTTGTCCAAAGCGCCCTCGCGGTCAAACATCTCGGCCACCAGTGACATTGTATTGGTCGCCGTGAAACATCCCGCACACCCGCAGGCCATTTCCTTGTTGGCGTCGGTGTGGGGTGCGCTGTCAGTACCCAGGAAATAACGCGCATCGCCAGAGGTTGCAGCTGCCAGCAGAGCCAATCGATGTTCTTCGCGCTTGGCAACGGGCAAGCAATAGTAATGCGGCTTGATTCCACCCACGAGGATATGGTTGCGGTTGATGATCAGGTGGTGCGCTGTGATCGTTGCACCCAGATCCATGTCATTGGATTTGACGTAGTCAACGCCGTTCGCGGTCGTGATGTGCTCCATCACCACGCGCAGGCCGGGTGTGGCCTTGCGGATCGGATCCAGAACACGGACGATGAACACAGCTTCGCGGTCGAAGATGTCGATCTCGGCGTCGGTGACCTCACCATGTACGCACAAGGGCAGGCCGATCTCGGCCATCTTTTCCAGCACCGGACGCACTTTGTCGAAGTCCTGCACGCCCGAGGCAGAGTTGGTTGTTGCGCCCGCCGGGTACAGTTTGACCGCTTTGACCAAACCGCTGGCATGGGCTGCTGCCATATCATCGGGGTCCGTATCCTCGGTCAGGTACAGCGTCATCAACGGGTCGAACGTCATGCCTTCGGGTAGCGCAGCCAATATGCGGTCGCGATAGGCGGCGGCCTGATCGCCGCGTACGACGGGCGGTACAAGGTTCGGCATAATGATCGCGCGGGCAAAATGACGCGCGGTTTCGGGCAGGACGGCCTGCAACATCGCGCCATCGCGCAGGTGCAGATGCCAGTCGTCGGGGCGGCGGATCGTGAGGGTATCGGTCATGGCCTTCCGCTAGCACAGCGGACCCGGCGGTGAAAGACCTTCAATTCGGTCCCAGACCTTGTCAACTTGTGCGATCGTCGTAAGTCCCGGAAAGAACACAGCCTTGACGCGCGCGAGCGCCCATGACCTGTTGTGCCAAGGGAGAGATCGAAACATGACACAGCCAGATTCCATCGACGCCGTTCAATCCACGCTGGGCGCGCAAGGTTATGTCTGCGGGCGCGCGCTGGCGACGGTGGTGTTTCTGTCCCTGAAACTGGGCCGACCACTGTTTCTGGAAGGTGAGGCCGGGGTGGGCAAGACTGAGATCGCCAAGGCCCTTGCCGCCGGACTGAATCGTCGCCTGATCAGGTTGCAATGCTACGAAGGTCTGGATGCCTCTTCCGCTGTTTACGAATGGAATTTTCCGGCGCAGATGGTGGCGATCCGCACGGCCGAAGCCTCGGGCGGGGCGGATCGGGGCACATTGCAGACCGAGCTATTCTCGGACGAGTACCTGATTGAACGCCCGCTGCTGCAGGCAATGCGCCCGGACGAACATGGTGCGCCGGTCCTGCTGATCGACGAACTTGATCGCACGGACGAACCGTTCGAGGCCTTCTTGCTTGAGGCGCTCAGCGATTTTCAGGTCACGATTCCTGAACTGGGCACGGTCAAAGCACCGGAGCCGCCCATCGTGATCGTCACCTCGAACCGCACACGCGAAGTGCATGATGCACTAAAACGACGCTGCCTCTATCATTGGGTCGACTACCCCGATTTCGACCGAGAGATCGAAATCCTGCACGCGCGCGCGCCGGAAGCTGCCGAAGCGCTTAGTCGTGAGGTCGTGGCCTTTGTTCAGCATCTACGCACCGAAGACTTGTTCAAGAAACCGGGTGTGGCGGAGACGATTGATTGGGCCAAATGCCTGCTTGCGCTGGACGTCATCAACCTTAGCCCCGAAGTCATCGGTGATACCTTGGGTGCGATCTTGAAATATCAGGACGACATCCAGAAATTGCAGGGGTCCGAGGCCAAACGAATACTGGATCAAGCCAAAGCGTCGCTGGAACCAGCCTGATGGCTGAACAGCTTCCGATCGACATTCCTGACAACCCCAAGCTGGCGCAGAACATCACTCATTTTGCGCGGGCGTTGCGTAAAGCCGGGTTGCCGATCGGAACTGGGCGCGTTGTTGACGCCATTCGCGCGGTACAAGCGGCGGGGTTCACGGAAAAACAGGATTTCTATTGGACACTGCACGCCTGTTTTGTGAACCGCCCGGAACACCGCACTGTATTTGCGCAGGTCTTTCGCCTCTATTGGCGTGACCCCCGATATCTTGAACACATGATGTCGATGATGCTGCCGGCCATCCGTGGCGTACAGGAAGAACGCAAGGCTGACGCGGCCGAAAAGCGCGCGGCCGAGGCGTTGTTGGACGGGGTCGAACGTGATCTGCCCGAGGTGGCTGAGCAGGAAGAGGAGACTGAGTTAGAGATCGACGCCTCGCAAACGGCGTCCTCCGAGGAACGCCTGCGCAGTCTGGACTTTGAGCAGATGAGCACCGCCGAGATCGCGCAAGCCAAGCGCATGCTGTCGCGGCTTGCTCTGCCGGTAAAGCCGATAGAATCCAGACGTGGTCAGTCCAGCCATTTGGGCCATCGTATCGATCGGGCGCGAACGCTGCGCGCGGCGATGCGGCAGGGGGGAGAGTTGCGCGACATTGCCAAGCTCAAGCCCAAGCCGCGATGGCCCAACCTTGTTGTACTCTGCGATATTTCGGGGTCAATGAGCCAATACAGTCGGGTCGTTCTGCATTTCCTTCATGCCGTTTCGAATGCCAAAGGGGCGGGCTGGGCCAAGGTTCATGCGTTTACGTTCGGGACGCGCCTGACCAACATCACTCGCCATCTTCAGCAGCGCGACGTAGATGCCGCGCTGGCCGCCGCCGGGGCCGAGGCGCAGGATTGGGAAGGGGGGACGCGGATTGGCGAGTGTCTGCATGCGTTCAACCGCGATTGGTCGCGGCGGGTCATGGGGCAGGGTGCTGTGGTCCTATTGATCTCGGACGGGCTGGATCGCGGAGACCCCGAGGCGTTGGGTAAAGAGGTGGAGCGTCTGCACCTGTCCGCGCGCCGTCTGATCTGGTTGAATCCATTGCTGCGGTGGGATGGGTTCGCGCCCAAAGCGCAAGGCGTCGCAGCAATGCTGCCGCATGTGGACAGCTTCCGTGCTGGTCACTCGATCGCGTCGTTGGAAGATCTGGCCAATGTCATCTCAAAACCCGATGACGTGGGTGAGAAAGCGCGGTTGTTGTCCGCGCTTTCCGACTGAGTATCAGCTCAGCTGTTCTTCGTTACACTTGCGGGCCATTTCCATGGCTTTGTAAGTACCGGTCAGATCAACGGTGAAGGCAAATTCCTTTTCCGGGAACACAACCATAACCTTTTGCTTGGCGAGGTCATCGGCGAATTGGGGATCGTCAGACAGGACGTACCCACCAGAGTAACCCTTGGTGATGTTGCCCTTCATACCGGTTGCTTCACCAACATAGATATTGTCGCCCAGCAGGACCGCGACAGCTTCTTTTTCACCGCGCTTGATGTCGGTCTTGGCCTTGGTGAAGACGCCGACATATCCGACGCTACGGTCTTCGGTCAGACCCATCTGAACGACATTTTCGGCGTCGTCTACAGCTTCGATCAGGCAGGATTTCTTGTCTTCGTCGATAAAGACTTTCCAACCTTCAACTTCGCCGTAACGCAGGAAAGTGTCCGCGGATGCAACGCTTGCGGTGAACAGGCCAAATGCCATTCCGAGTGTAATAATGCGTTTCAACTCTCTGTCTCCGTTGTGAAAAATTAATATGCGCATACTGGAATGCAGCAGCTATGCATGTAGGCTAGAATCTGGTTCAGGTGCAATCAATGATTAGTCGTTGGCGTGCTGATCTGGGCTTGTATACGCCGATTCAGGTCGTTGCGTAAGTGAGTGGGGAACATTCGATATTGGTCTTAAGGCTCACTTTTCATTGCGCCAAACCTGCCTATGTTGGATCAGAACAGGCCGGGAGGGTGCAATGGACAGATTCGACAACAGCCCAGAGACGGCTCTTAAATGGCATGACGAAGGTCATCCAACCGCGCTGGCCACGGTGGTTGAAACCTGGGGCAGCGCGCCGCGCCGTGTCGGGGCTCAGTTGGTGATTGCTGCAGATGGTCGCATCGAAGGCTCGGTGTCCGGTGGCTGTGTCGAAGGGGCGGTCATCGTCGAAGCGCTTGAAGCGATGGACGAGGGTGAGGCACGTCTGTTGGAATTTGGCGTCAGCGACGAAGATGCCTTTGCTGTGGGTCTGGCCTGTGGCGGAACGATCCGTGTTTTAGTGGAACCTATCGGTTCGGTCCTGCCAGAATCCATGTTGCGAGATCTGGTCAAAGCCCGCGCTCAGCGGGAACCGGTGGCCTATGAAGTTAATACCGAAACCGGTCATCGGGCTTTGCGGCGGAAAGCCTATTCAGACCGAATGCGCAAGGACCGATCAGGTTTTGAGGAGGACGGACAGACATTTGTTGCGGTCCACAACCCTCCGCTGCGATTGATAATTGTGGGAGCAGTGCACATTGCGCAGGCGCTGGTTCCGATGGCCCGGATCGCAGGATATGATCCGGCCATCATCGACCCGCGCGATGCCTTTGCCTCTGGTGCCCGTTTCCCGGGCGAAACCATCCTGACTGATTGGCCGGACGAGGCGGTGGCCAAGCTGGGTATGGACACGCGAACCGCTGTTGTCTTGCTGACGCATGACCCCAAATTGGACGACCCGGCTTTGGAATCCGCCTTGAAGGCGGGCGTGTTTTTTATCGGGGCTCTGGGGTCCACGCGTACGCATGCCAAACGAGTTGCTCGCATGAAAGAGGCGGGTTTTTCGGACGAACAGATTGCCCAGATCCACGGACCTATTGGATTGGATATCGGCGCGGCGGATCCGTCCGAGATCGCGGTGGCCATCCTCGCCCAGATGACGGCCGTGCTGCGGGGCAAGGCGTGAAATTCGGTCCCGTTCCTGTCGCTGAGGCCACCGGCGCGATCCTTGCACACTCCGTCCAGGTGCAGGATGCCAAGTTGCGCAAAGGATTGCTGCTGACGTCCGAACATGGCGCTCAGCTGGGTGCAGCTGGATATGATGAGGTCACGGTTGCGCAGCTTGAGCCCGGCGATTGCCACGAAGACGAGGCTGCTGAAATGTTGGCCGCAGCGCTTGCGCCTGATCCAGACGCTGCCGGTTTACGGGTAACGCAGCCGTTTACCGGGCGCGTGAACTTGCTGGCCGACGGGCCAGGTGTTGTCGAATTGGACGTCGCGGCCCTGCAGGAGTTCAACTGCGTCAACCCGATGATCACCGTAGCGACGGTGCCGCAATATCAACAGATGGGCCCGGGCGGGATGGTCGCCACGATCAAGGTGATATCCTATGCCGTTCCAAAGGATGACGTCGTGCAGGCCGCTGGTCTGGCCAGGGCTTCGATTCGTCTGATGGCACCGGTCCATAAAACGGCAGGGCTGATCGTCACGGATATTCCCGGAGGTCCCCCCAACGAAAAGGGTATTGCAGCCATTCGTGGCCGGGTGGAAACCCTTGGCATGGACCTCAGCGATGTACGGATCGTTCCACACAAAGCCGAACCGCTTTCGCAGGCTATTTCAGAGGCTGCCGGTGACATTGTGATGATCCTGACCGGCTCTGCCACATCTGATGTTTTTGATGTTGCACCTCAGGCCGTGCGGGCGGCTGGCGGTCAGGTGGACAGGTTCGGCATGCCAGTCGACCCCGGCAATCTGCTGTTTCTTGGAACACTCGGCCCAAGGCCGGTAATCGGATTGCCCGGGTGCGCCCGTTCGCCTGCATTGAACGGTGCGGATTGGGTCCTGTCGCGGGTTGCTTGCGGGATAGAAACAACCGGCGCGGACATTGCTGGGATGGGGGTTGGCGGGTTGTTGAAAGAAATCCCGACGCGGCCGCAACCACGTGCGTCGCGCAAAAGGTGATGTAGCAATTTAGCTTTTCTTCTTAGGCGGCTGAGATGGAAAAGACGACCCCTACGAACGTCGGATATTGGCGCTAAATATTTTTGTTCTCAAACAAATTTTCCCGTGTTTAACTCGGCGATAGCGATAAAAGCCAATAGGGGAGGATCTTATGACCAAGGTCTCAATGACCGTGAACGGTAAGACCGTGAGCGGTGAGGTGGAAGGTCGGACGCTGTTGTCCGGTTTTTTACGCGAGAATCTCAATCTCACTGGCACTCATGTGGGTTGCGATACAGCGCAATGTGGCGCGTGTGTTGTCCATGTGAACGGCGAGGCGGTGAAGTCCTGCAATATGCTGGCACTTGAGGCAGACGGGGCTGATGTGGGCACGATCGAAGGCCAGGCTAACCAGGATGGCTCGCTGAACGTGATTCAGCAGGCATTTCAGGACCATCACGGCTTGCAATGCGGTTTCTGCACACCGGGAATGGTCATGAGTGCTGCAGCACTGCTGAAGGAAAACCCGCGCCCGACCGAAGCCGAGGTGCGCAAGTATCTGGAAGGCAACCTGTGCCGTTGCACCGGCTACCACAACATTGTCAAGGCGATCATGGCCGCATCTGGTCAGGACGTCAGCAGCATCGCTGCCGAATGATGCCGCTACGGGCGTCCGATGAAGCGCCCGTGGGAAGACATAGGATGCACAGCATCCGTTTATGGGAGGAGAACAAGCAATGCCCAAAGACAGTGGCATCGGAGCCAGTTCCAAGCGGCGCGAAGACGTACGCTTTCTGACCGGAGCGGGCAATTATACCGACGACATCAACGTACATGGCCAGGCCTATGTACATTTCCTACGGTCCGACATCGCGCATGGACGGATCCAAAGTATCGACACCTCTGCAGCTGAAGGCATGCCGGGCGTGGTGAAGGTTTTCACCGGCAAGGATTTCGAAGGCGTGGGCGGGATGCCCTGCGGTTGGGAAGTGACCGACAAGCACGGCGCACCTATGCAGGAACCGCCGCACCCTATTTTGGCACAAGGCAAGGTGCGCCATGTGGGCGACCCGATTGCGGCCGTTGTGGCCGACAGTCTCGAACAGGCCCGTGATGCGGCCGAGGCGATCGATCTGGATATCGAAGAACTGCCGGCTGTCATGAACATGAAAGCTGCTGCTCAGGATGGGTCGACGCTGGTTCACGACGATCTGAAAAACAACATCTGCTATGACTGGCAATTGGGTGAGACGGACGACGCCAAGGTCGATGAGGTCTTTGCCAATGCAGCTCACGTAACGACGCTGGATCTGGTCAACAACCGCCTGGTCGCAAACCCGATGGAACCGCGTGTGGCGGTGGGTGAGTACAAGCGTGGTACGGACGAATACACGCTATTTACCACGTCGCAAAACCCGCATGTGATCCGCCTGCTGATGTGTGCTTTTGTTCTGGGCCTGCCCGAACATAAAGTGCGCGTGGTGGCCCCGGACGTGGGCGGCGGTTTTGGCACCAAGATATTCCACTATGCGGAAGAAGCGTTCTGCACCTTTGCTGCCAAGGCCTGCAATCGCCCGGTCAAGTGGACCTCAAGCAGGTCCGAGGCGTTCATGTCCGATGCCCATGGCCGCGACCATGTCAGCAAGATCGAGTTGGCGCTGGATGCAGACAACAACTTCATCGGCCTGCGCACCAACACCTATGCGAACCTTGGTGCGTATCTGTCGACCTTCTCTAGCTCAGTTCCGACCTGGCTGCACGGCACGCTGATGGCAGGCAACTACAAGACGCCGGTCATTCAGGTGAATGTGAAGGCGATGTTCACCAACACGGTGCCGGTGGACGCCTATCGCGGCGCTGGACGCCCAGAGGCGACCTACCAGCTGGAGCGTGTCGTTGACAAAGCTGCACGCGAGTTGGGTGTTGATCCGATTGCCCTGCGCCGTCAGAACTTTATCACTCAGTTCCCCTATGACACTCCGGTCGCACTGACTTATGACACCGGGGATTACAACGGGACGATGGACAAGCTTGAGGTCGCTGCCGATCTGGCGGGTTTCGCCGCGCGTCGGGCCGAAAGCGAAGCCAATGGCAAGCTGCGTGGTCTGGGCATCAACTGCTATATTGAGGCCTGCGGTATCGCGCCTTCGAACATCGTCGGGATGCTGGGGGCCCGCGCGGGTCTGTATGATGCCGCAACTGTTCGGGTGAACGCCACCGGTTCGATCAGCGTCATGGTGGGCGCACACAGCCACGGGCAGGGGCACGAGACGGCCTTTCCGCAAGTCGTAGCCGACATGATCGGTATCGACGAGTCGATGGTCGAGATCGTTCATGGTGACACCTCCAAGATCCCGTTTGGTATGGGCACATACGGTTCGCGTTCGCTGGCCGTTTGTGGTTCGGCCATGGTCAAGGCGACGGAAAAGGTGATCGAGAAAGCGAAGAAGATCGCGGCCCACCTTTTGGAAGCGTCCGAGGCCGATATCGAGCTTAAGGACGGTCAGTTCAGCGTCGCGGGCACGGACAAATCGGTGGCCTGGGGTGATGTGACCCTGACGGCTTATGTTCCGCACAACTATCCGCTGGAAGTTGAGCCAGGGTTGGAGGAGACCGCGTTTTACGACCCGGCCAACTTTACTTACCCCGCCGGTGCATATGCGTGCGAGGTCGAGGTTGACCCCGAGACCGGTCAGGTGACCATCGAGGCCTTCACTGCCGCTGACGACTTTGGCAACATAGTCAACCCGATGATCGTCGACGGTCAGGTTCATGGCGGTATCGGTCAGGGTATTGGTCAGGCGCTGCTGGAAAACTGTGCCTATGACGAAAACGGTCAGTTGCTGAGCGCGTCTTTCATGGATTATGCGATGCCGCGCGCGGATGACGTACCTTTCTATGGTGTCGATCATTCCAGCCAGACGCCCTGTACGCATAACCCGTTAGGTGTGAAGGGCTGCGGCGAAGCCGGTGCAATTGGCTCGCCGCCGGCGGTGGTCAATGCGGTGTTGGATGCGCTGAACTCGGGCGGCAAGGCGGTCGATCACATCGATATGCCGGTGAGCCCGTCCCGCGTCTGGGCGGCGATGAACAGCTGATTGGTTGGGTGGGCTGGGGGCTCTGCCCCCAGACCCCCGGAATATTTATAGCCAGATGAAGGGCGGATCCGCGCCTTTCGGAAAGGAAAGCGAAATGTACAATTTCGAGTTTGAAAAGCCCTCGACAATTGCGGATGCTGTTTCGGCATTGGGAGGCGAGGATGCACAGGCGTTGGGGGGTGGCCAAACGTTGATCCCAACGCTGAAACAACGATTGGCAGCACCGTCTACACTGGTGTCGCTGGGTGGGATACCCGACATACAGGGCGTTTGCATCGAGGATGACGGGTCTGTGGCCATTGGTGGCGCAACAACCCACGCAACGGTGGCGTCAGAGGCCGCCGGCAGCTATCCGGCTCTGGCCGCGCTGGCTGGACAGATCGGCGATCCAGCGGTGCGTAATCGAGGTACAATCGGTGGCTCGCTGGCCAACAATGATCCGGCCGCTTGCTATCCGGCGGGCGCTTTAGGATCAGGTGCGACGATCATCACCAATACGCGCCAAATCGCGGCGGATGATTTCTTCGAGGGCATGTTCAGTACAGCCCTGGAGGAAGGTGAGATCATCACCACGGTCAATTTTCCGGTGCCACAAGCGGCCAGCTACCAGAAATTCCTGCAACCCGCATCGCGATTTGCACTAGTCGGAGTGTATCTGGCGCGTTTCGCGGACGGTGTTCGCGTTGCGGTAACAGGTGCCAGTGAGGATGGTGTGTTCCGCTGGTCCGAGGCCGAGGAAGCACTGAACAAGGAGTTTCGGCAGGATGCCTTGACCGGGCTGAGCATCAATCCCGCGAATATGATTGCCGATTTGCACGGCAGTAAGGCGTATCGCGCGCATCTGGTCAGCGTGATGACCAAGAGGGCCATTGAAGCCTGCATGTAAGCTCAAAACTGTCAAAAAAGCCCCGGACCTTATGGCCGGGGCTTTTTTTATTTCCGTCTTATTCTGGGCGGCTGGGATGGTTGCCAGTATGCGCCTGTGTCTTCTCGGGACTTTTGGTAATTGTCCACGCGATTGCGCGCGACGTCTCCGCCTGCTTGAAATAGGTGACCCAGTAGGCATTCCAGAACCGCCATGGCCCCAGCATAGTTCGAGAAGTGGTGCAGAGATCGCGTGCTGACGGGGAAAACCACGTCCGGCTCGATCCCGGGTGCGATCACTTCGCTGTCGGCAATCAGGATGAGCGGCACATTCATGCGTCGCGCCAATCGCATTGATTGGATGGTTTCGGCGGAATAAGGGTGAACGGTGATTGCAATCAGGCAATCGTTGGGGCTTGCGTCCAACAGATCATCTGCCGCGGACCCCATGTGGCGCGGAATAAGTTGCAGACCGGGGTGTGCCATGCGTCCCGCATATGAAAAATAGTAAGACAAGGCGTAGCTGGCCCGGGTGGCGGTGACAAAGCACCTGTCAGCAGACGTCATAATTTCAACGGCGCGCTTGACGCGTTCAGGGTTCATTAACCTCAGGGATCGCATAACGACGTTCTGTGCATTCTGGGCGAATTTTGCCTGGGCAGCGCTGAATGAATCACCGTCTTGCATGTCGGCAAGCCAACTTTGACTCAAATGATCCTCACCATCTGTGACCAACGCATCGCGGAACGGAGCGCGCAGGCTGTCGAAGCGGTCATATCCCATCCGGTCCGCCAGTCGGACCAGAACGTTCGAGCTGACGCCGATCTTTGCTGCGGTTTCCCGAATTGAGTCCAGCCCGAAATCTCCGGGATGGTCGAGGATGTATTTTGCCGCCATCTGCAATCCGGGAGGCAACTGGTCAATCTGCTGTCGCAGAGCTTCGGTAAGCTGGCTCAAAGACTTGGTCATCCGTGAAAGAAAACAAATGTTATGAAAGATGTAAATTGAAAACGCGCCTAAGGTCCTTAACTGGGTTAATAGTCTAAAAGGGTACTCTTATGTCCAAAACACTGCCGCAATCGCATACGCCCTATGTTCTGGTGGCGCCGAACGGTGCCCGCAGGCGGCATGCGGATCACGCTCAGCTTCCGGTGTCTGTGCAGGAGATCGTATCGACTTCGCAAAGCTGCTTTCGGGCCGGTGCAGATGGAATTCACCTGCATGTGCGCGATGATCAGGGGCAGCATTCTCTGGATGCCGGGCGTTATCTTGAGACGATGGCAGAGTTGCGTCGTGCCGTGCCAGAGATGGATGTCCAGATCACGACCGAGGCAGCGGGTATCTTTGATGTCCCGGCCCAATTGCACTGTTTGCAAAATGTAAAGCCGAAATGGGCTTCGATCTCGGTCCGGGAAATCGCGCGCACGCCAGACCTCGCAAATAGTGTTTATGGTCTCTGTGCCGAGCAGGGAACGCGCGTTCAGCATATTCTCTATGACGATGCAGATGCTGCGCTTTTGGCAGATTGGCAGGCTCGCGGTATTGTCCGTGATGGGCAGACTGATCGTCTGCTGGTTCTGGGGCGGTATACTGCGGGGCAGGAATCCGCACCAGAAGACCTTGATCACTTTTCGCAAACCCACTCCAGTTGGATGGTCTGTGCATTCGGAAAGCAGGAACATGCTTGCCTAAAAACGGCTGCGGACCGTGGCGGGGATGTGCGGGTTGGATTTGAAAATAGCTTGACCGACCAGGATGGAAGTACCTGGGCGAACAACGCAGCGTCGGTTTCGGCACTGGTCGCGGCTTTGAAAGGACCTCAGCAATGAGCCACGTTTTTCCTCGTCATACCAAATCGAACCTGCCGGTCGCCGTTAGTGGCGACGGGTGTTACCTGATCGACGATCAGGGGCAGCGCTATCTGGATTGTGGTGACGCTGCGGTGTCATGCCTTGGGCATTCGAACCCGGCGGTTATTGAGGCCGTGCAGCGGCAGGTCGAACAGATCGCTTTTGCACATACCGGATTCATGACATCCGAACCTGCTGAGGCGTTGGCCGATCTGTTGGTGGAACACGCGCCTGATGGTCTGGACCGTGTGTATTTCGTCTCAGGCGGGTCCGAGGCGACCGAGGCGGCGATGAAACTCGCGCGGCAGTACTTTCTTGAAATTGGCCAGCCCGAGCGTCGCCGGGTGATCGCTCGGCGGCAGAGCTATCACGGGAACACTTTGGGCGCGTTGTCGGCTGGAGGTAACGAATGGCGACGCGCGCAGTTTGCTCCGATGCTGATCGAGATGACACATATCGCGCCCTGTTTCGAATACGCTGAAAAGGCGGATGCCGAGAGCAGCTTTGACTACGGCCAGCGCGTCGCGAATGAGTTGGAGGCCGAGATCCTTCGCTTGGGTCCTAAAACGGTTATGGCGTTCATGGCGGAACCCGTTGTGGGCGCAACGCTGGGCGCGGTTCCTGCTGTTGAGGGGTATTTCCAGCGTATTCGCCAGATCTGTGACCAATATGGCGTTCTGTTGATTCTTGATGAAGTCATGTGTGGCATGGGGCGGACCGGACATTTGTTTGCCTGCGATCATGATGGGATTGCGCCGGACATTCTGTGCATCGCCAAAGGGTTGGGCGCTGGTTACCAACCGATTGGCGCGATGATGTGCACCGGGAAAATCTATGATGCAATTCGCGACGGGTCCGGGTTCTTTCAACATGGTCACACCTATATCGGTCACCCGGTTGCGACGGCAGCGGCCCTGGCTGTTGTCACCGAACTTACCACGCGCGCGTTGCCCGCGCGCGCCGGTGTCATGGGCGAGAAGCTGCAAGCGGCGTTGCAGGCCGAATTCGGACAGCATCCGAATGTCGGTGATATCCGTGGCAGGGGGCTGTTTCGAGGGCTGGAGCTGGTGGCTGATCGCGAAACAAAAACACCGTTTGATCCGGCTCATGGCGTAGCAGGCAAAATCAAGAAAGCCGCGCTGGCTGAGGGGCTGATCTGCTATCCCATGTCCGGTACACGGGATGGGCGTCTTGGGGATCATGTCCTGCTGGCCCCGCCATTCATCATTGAAGACGCGCAAATAGACGAGCTTGTGGGCAAACTTGGTCGGGCGATCTCGACCTCGATCCCCGGCTGACGCGCCGCGTGGCCTGTACCTAAAAACCAACAAAAAAACCCTGTCAGAGCGGATCTGACAGGGTTTCGAATTCGATATGCACAGGGGCTTATTTCTGTGGCAGCGGACCGATCAGCATGATCATCTGACGGCCTTCCATCTTCGGCATGTTTTCGACCTTGCCGATGTCTTTGGTGTCGGCCGCAACACGTTCCAAAAGTTCACGACCCAGATTTTGGTGCGCCATTTCACGGCCGCGGAAACGCAGGGTCACTTTGACCTTGTCCCCGTTTTCAAGAAACTTGAATACGTTCCGCATTTTTACGTCGTAATCATGAGTGTCAGTGTTGGGTCGGAATTTGACCTCTTTGATCTCAATGATCTTCTGTTTTTTGCGGGCTTCGGCTTCGCGTTTCTGCGTCTCGTATTTGAACTTACCAAAGTCCATGATCTTGCAGACCGGCGGGTTTGCGTTGGGCGAAATTTCGACCAGATCAAGACCGGCATCAACTGCCATCTGCATGGCTTTGGCGGGATGAACCACCCCGACATTTTCACCTTCAGCGCCAATCAGACGGATTTCGGGGGCACGGATCTTATCATTGACGCGGGGGCCGGTGTCTCTTTGCGGCGGCGCGTTGTGAGGTCTGCGGGCTATGGGTTCATTCCTTTGATGATTGCAGAATTTCAAGGCCGGAATTTAGACTGGCCTGCACGCCGATTCAAGCGGCATAAGTGCAGGCCAGGCCGAAAAAACCGGGTTTTGTTATAGGTTTTTCGCCAGTCCGGGGCCAAATGCCCCGGAACCGGTGCATCGAGTTAACCAACAAAGGCTTTTTCGATGACAAACTCCTTGGGTTCGGAATTGGCACCTTCGCGCAGGTCGAACTCTTCCAGAATCTTTTTGATGTCCAGGTTGAAGGCCAACGACCCACAGACCATAGCCCGGTCGGTTTCCGGCTTGATGCCGCCCTCGATGCCCAGATCAGCAAAAACCGTGCCGTCTTTCAGCAACTCAGTGATGCGACCCATCTTGGGGCTCTCTTCCCGTGTCGTGGTCGGGTAGTAGCGAATCTTGTCGGCAAAGCCTTCGCCCATCAGTTCGGCCAGCATTTCGTCCTGACGAATGCTTTCGATCAACTGACGGCCATATTCCAATTCACCCACTTCGCGGCAGGTATGGGTGATGATGACTTCGTCGTAATCCTCATAGGTCTGCGGCTCGCGCAGCAACGAGGCGAAGGGCGCAAAACCTGTTCCGGTGGCAAAGAACCACAGGCGTTTTCCAGGCAGCAGGGCGTCGTGGACCAGCGTGCCAACGGGCTTGGGCCGCAGGATGATCTGATCACCCGGTTTGATGTGCTGCAGTTTCGATGTCAGCGGACCGTCCTGCACCTTGATCGAGTAGAACTCCAGCTCTTCATCCCATGAAGGCGAGGCGATGGAATACGCGCGCAGCAGCGGCTTGCCGTTGTCGCCCAGCAGGCCGATCATCACGAACTCGCCCGAACGGAACCGCAGCGAGGCGGGACGCGACACCTTGAAGGAAAACAGGCTGTCGGTCCAATGTTTGACGTCTGTTACGGTCTGTGCGTCCGGAAGGACGGGGGCCTTGACGGCAGTTACTTCGGTCACGGGTTTCATCTCTGTCATCGTTTCACTATCGGCTGGGTAAACCGACATCTCCGTTTAATCTTTGATCCAAGTCAGGAAAAGGGGCTAAATGCCCCTTTGAAGTCACAAGCTGGCGATTGGCGGGATTAGCCGCGCAGGCGGGCCTGATAGCTATGATCTTTCCAATTGGCGCGGGCTAGCCATTGATCTTCGGGCTGGCGATTGGCCAGTGCGTCGTCGATTTCGACTTCATCGAACCCGCTGCGGCGCGCCATGGCGTACTGGTCGGCCAGAACGTGGCCCTTTGCCCGCAGGCGACCTGTGAAACCCTTCAGGCGCAGCACGCGCGCGATGGTAAAGCCACGACCATCCGCCGAAGTCGGGAAGTCCACGCGGACCATGCGGGCGCTGCCCAGGCGGTCAACCAGTTCATCAGGATCAGCGTCCGAGGCCACGTCCAGCGCAACCACATCATTGGCTGCGTCCTCAAGCGTGACAAAGCCATCTGTCCAGTCGTCGGGGGCGAACCCCTCATCCGTTACGATTACGTTCATGTTTTCTCTCCAGCGCGCACCATCTTGCCGTCGACAAAATGGATGCCGCATTCTTCTTTGTTCTGATCGCGCCAGCGTCCGGCGCGGGGGTCTTCGCCTTCTTTGACCGGCGAGGTGCAGGGCGCACAACCGATCGAAGGGTAACCTTTGGCCACCAGCGGATGCCGGGGCAGGTTGTTTTCATCCATATAGGCGCTCACGTCTTCCGGCGCCCAATGGGCCAGCGGGTTTACCTTGATCCGACCGGTGCCGTCTTCGACCTCAAAGAAGTCAAGCGCGGCGCGTGTGCCAGACTGGAACCGCTTCCGACCCGAGATCCAGCCGTCATAGCCCGCCAAAGCACGCTGCAGCGGGAAGGTTTTGCGCAGGTTGCAGCAGGCATCCGTGTCGCTCAGGCGCAAGGCGCGGTATGGGTCTTCGCGCTGAACATCCTCATCATCTGCGCGGATGATGTGGACGTTCTTCAGGCCAAGCCGATCTGATACGTCCTGCTGATATTCCAGCGTTTCGGTGAACAACATCTGCGTGTCCACAAACAGGACCGGCGTGGCTTTGTCGACCACGGCTGCCATGTGCAACAACACCACCGATTCCGCCCCAAAGCTGGAGACCAAAGCAAGCTCTTCGATTGTCTCCAACGCGCCATGCATGACGTCATGGGCACTGTGGTGGCGGAACTGGGTGTTCAACGCTTCGACCTTTTCGGTCAGCTCAGCGCGGTCAGCCCCCAGTTCCGTCTGGATCAGGTCAAGCGGCATTCGCTCGCGCCTCGGGGTAGAGGGCTGCCTTGAACGGTGCCATGCCTACGCGGCGATAGGTTTCAAGGAATGTCTCTTCGGCGCTGTCACGCTGTTCCAGATAGGTTTCGACGATGCGTTCGACGGCAGGCACGATCTCATCATAGGCAAAGCCCGGGCCGGTGCGGTCACCAACGGCCGCAGTTTCAGTCGCGTCACCACCCAGAGTGATCTGGTAGTTCTCGACGCCTGCGCGATCCAGACCCAGGATGCCGATGTGACCCACGTGGTGGTGACCACATGCGTTGATGCAACCCGAGATCTTGATCTTCAGGTGACCGATATCATGCTCAAGCTTCAGATCATCGAAACGGGTCGCAATTTCCTGTGCAACCGGGATCGAACGGGCTGTCGCCAGTGCGCAGTAATCCATGCCGGGGCAGGCGATGATGTCGCTGATCAGGCCGATATTGGCGGTGGCCAGTTCGTACTCTTTCAGCTTCGCATGGATCGCAGGCAGGTCCGACTTGTGGACATGGGGCAGGATCACGTTCTGCTCATGGCTGATGCGCAGCTCGTCATAGGCGAACTCTTCGGCCAGATCAGCCATCACACGCATCTGCTCGGCAGTTGCATCGCCCGGCGTCTGGCCGTGCTTCTTGATCGAGATGGTGACGATTGCATGGTCCGCGTTCTTGTGCGGCGCGATGTTGGTGTCGACCCACGACCGGAAGACCGGATCATTGGTGTAGGCGCTTTCGAACGACGCAACCGAGGCTTCGCGGAAAGTTGGCGGGGCAAAGTGGTCCTTGATCTCTTCCAACAGGTTCATATCCGCGCCTTTGAACTGCGGGCGAACCTTCAGGAAACGCTCGTTCACCTTGGCGCGGATCGCGTCGATGCCATGCTCATGCACGGTGATCTTGATGCGCGCTTTGTACTTGTTGTCGCGGCGTCCGATCTGGTTCCACACGGAAACGGTGGCTTCCAGATACGCCAGCAGGTCGTCAAAGGCGACGAAGTCGGACAGTTCCTTACCGATCATCGGGGTACGGCCCAGGCCACCACCCACGATAACGCGGGCCCCCAGTACGCCATCACGCTCGACCAGTTGCAGGCCGATGTCATGCGCCTTGATCACGGCACGGTCGTTTTCCGAGCCGGTGATGGCGATCTTGAACTTACGCGGCATGAACTGGAATTCCGGGTGGTCGGTCGACCACTGGCGCAGCAGTTCGGCATAGGGGCGCGGGTCGGCGACCTCATCCGCGGCGGCACCGGCGAAATGGTCGGCGGTCACGTTGCGGATGGTGTTGCCCGATGTCTGAATGGCGTGCATGCCAACCTCAGCCAGCGCGTCCAGCATGTCTGGCACGTCGTTCAGCTTCGGCCAGTTGTACTGGATGTTCTGACGGGTGGTGAAATGGCCGTAGCCCTTGTCCCACTTCTCGGCCAGCAGGGCCAGTTGACGCATCTGCGCGCTGGAGAGCGTGCCGTATGGAATCGCGACGCGCAGCATATAGGCGTGCAGTTGCAGATACAGGCCGTTCATCAGGCGCAGGGGTTTGAATTCATCCTCGGTGAGCGAGCCGTCAATGCGGCGCTCGACCTGCGCGCGGAACTGCGCGTTACGTTCTGCCAAAAATGCTGTGTCGAACTCGGAGTAGCGATACATGATTAGCTGTCCTTAGTTGCAGCCCCGAACCTTGGGGCCTTGAGTAGGGGAGAGAGACGGGCCAGAGGTCAGGCCCGGGGCTGCGGGGAAGTTTCCTGTTTGCCGTGGGCATAGTTGGACGGACCAGTGCGGCGGAAGTCTTCCCGGAAATGTGTGGGCTCGGGGCCGTTGTCGCCGGCGACGGCATCGGCAAGATAAGCACCAACGATTTTGCTGGCCTGACGCGTGGCATCCAGCAGGCGCACCTGAGCGTGCGCTTCATCGGTGATCAGTTCGGCCTCGGACAATTCGCGCGACCAGCGATCGTCTTCGGTCAAATAGATGACGTCACCTTCCAACAGGTCGTTGGCGGTCACCACTTTGGGGGTAAAAGCGCGGGCCATCAGGCGTGCTCCTTCTTGAAATCGGTCAGGGCCACGGCCGCCTGGCGCGGGGCGAGGCCATAAAATGTCAGGGTAGGGCCGTCCATTTCGGCGGCGTTCAAATCGGTGGGCAACTGGTCCAGAGTCGTTTCCAGAATGCGCTGATCGGGGCGCGTAGCGTTTTCAATCAACGTCACCGGCGTTTGGCGATCAGCACCGTGCATGATCAGGCGGCCCTGAATAAAACGAGCGGACTTTTTGCCCATGTAAATCGCAGCCACCGAACCGGTGCGCGCCAACGCGTTCCAGTCGTGATCCGCAAATCCCTTCATGTCGTGGCCAGTCAGAAAACGGACCGAAGAATTGCGCCCACGACGTGTCAAGCTTTGACCGATTCCGGCAACCGCTGCCGACGCAGCAGTGATGCCCGGAACGATCCGCCACGAGATACCAGCAGCCTCAACCGCCTCGATCTCTTCATCCAGACGTCCAAACACGGTCGGGTCGCCGGACTTCAGGCGCACGACGCGCTGACCTTTCAAGGCGTACTCAACCAGCAGGGCGTCAATGTCTTCCTGTTTCCAAGACGGGCCGAAACCGGCCTTGCCGACATCGACCAGTTGGGCGGTCTTGCCGGCCAGCGCCAGAACCTCAGCGCTGATCAGACGGTCATGAAGCACAACGTCCGCGCGCTCGAAGGCTTTCAGCGCCTTGAGCGTCAGCAATTCCGGATCGCCCGGACCCGCGCCGACAAAGTCGACATGTCCTGTGCCATCATATGATTGCGTAAGCTGCATTTCGTGTCCCGAGTGTGGTTTGACTTGTCTTGCAATATAGGAAATATTCCCGCCAATACGCCATATAGGCGAACAAATAAGGACAAATGTTCCGCGCCAACGGCAAAGCGGGACATTGGTTTCGAAACGAAGGGAAATTTGGAATGTCGGTGCGGATTGATGATACGGATCGGAAAATTCTGGTCGAGCTGCAGCGGGACGCCAGTCAATCGCTGGACGAAATAGCCGCTCGTGTTGGCAGTTCCAAGACCCCGGTCTGGAATCGGATACGCAAACTGAAAGGGGCCGGAGTGATCGGTCAACAGACCGTTTTGCTGGACGCCGAAGCGCTGGGATTTGAAGCTACGTTTTTTGTTCTGATCCGAACGTCGGAACATGAGGCTGACTGGCAGCATAAATTCCTGAAAGCTCTGCGGGACAGGCCCGAAGTGCAAGAGGCGCATCGGCTGGCCGGCGACATCGACTATATCCTAAAGGTGCGGGTCAAGAACGCGCGTGCCTATGACGACTTCTATCAGGCGCTGATTTCAGAAGTGCGCGTTCACAACGTGACTGCCTTGCTGTCGATGGAAGAAATCAAGTCCACCACCATGTTGCCTTTGAAAGCGCTGATCGAAAGCTAGGTCTGCACCATCAGTTTGGTCAGCCCGTGAAAATGGTAGGTATTCGAGTACTCGGGCTCGGCGCTCAGGCGCAGGTTCGGATATCTGTCGAACAGCGTGGACAGTGCGATGCGCATTTCCATCCGTGCCAGAGGGGCGCCAACGCAAAAGTGCAGGCCGCCACCGAAACTGGTGTTCGTGACGATGGCGCGGGTGGGATCGAACCTGTCCGGGTCGCTCCAGACCGCAGAATCCCGGTTCGCAGCGCCCAGTAGTAGCGCGACCTCATCACCACGTTTGAAACTGTACCCAAATGCGTCGATGTCTTCATAGGCATAGCGAGTGAACATGTGCAGCGGCGGGTCATAGCGTAAAATCTCTTCTACCGTGCGGTCGATGCTGTCCGGCGCAAAGTATTGCGGTCCGATGCCATTTTGCAAAACGGTCTTTACGCCGTTTCCAAGTGAATGCACCGTCGCTTCGTGCCCGGCATTCAAAAGCAGAATGCAGGTGGCGACCAGCTCTTCGCGTGACAGCTTTTCGCCATCCTCTTCGGCCGCGATCAACCGTGTGATCAGATCGTCCTGCGGATCGCTGCGGCGCTGCTCGATGTAGTCGATCAGAAAGTCGGAGAATTCCTGGGATGAGGCTGCGGCAGCGGTCTCAGTCTCGGGCGTACGGCTGGCTTGATACATTGCCACCATATCATGTGACCAGCGTAATAGGCTGGGTGACATATCCTCGGGCACGCCCAAGAGGCGGCAGATCGTGATGACCGGAACTTGGGTGCAAAAGGTAGAGAGCAAATCGAACGGCTGGTCGGGAAATGCGTCAATCAAAGAATGGGTTAGGTCGTGGATCGAAGGTTCCAGTGCCGCAATAGCACGGGACGTGAATGCCCGCATCACCAATGCACGCAGGCGTGTGTGTCTTGGCGGTTCGGCTTCCAGCAACGAATGCGCCTCGACCGCCAGCCAAGGGGCAAGATGCGCCGGACCTGGGGTTTGCATTTCTACGGGTACTTCCCGACCGAAGCGGCGGTCTTTCAAAAGCGCCGAGACCGCCCGGTGTGATACAGCCGCAACTTTCCCATAGTCCTCCCAATAGACCAGATTACCGCACGCGCGGGCCTGATCATAGAACGGGTAGGGGTTCTGCACGAATTCCGGATCGACCGGAGATTGAAATACCGTCTTCATGCGGCGCAGACTTGCCATGCGGCGCGCCGAATGCAAGACCCTATATCATGCAACGCGTTTGGGTCATTCTGGGATTTTTGTTTGCTGTCGGCCTGTTGACCGCAGGGGTCTGGTCCTATGGCTACCGTCAAGCGCTGTCGCAGCTCAGTGAAAAAGCCGAGGCTGACCTTGAACTGGCTGCCGACCGGCTCAGCACTCAGATGCAGGTCTATCAGGAACTGGCCGTGCTGATGGCCACGCATCCGGCCCTGCGCGCCCTAGAGACACCGGTGCAACAACGGGCAGCGCGCGCGATATTGCTGGACGTCGCCGACAAAACCTCGGCCGTCAACATGATGTATCTTGACCGAAGCGGGCAGGTGCTGGCCTCGGCGCAGCCGGTTGTGTGGCCAAACATGCCGGACCACCCCGCGTTTCGGCGCGCATTGCAGGGCGCAATGGGCAGCGCGCATGGGGTTGTGGAAAGCAGCGGAGATCGCACCTATTCCTACGCCGCCCCGGCCTTTGGTGATGCTGGTCAGGTCGAGGGTGTATTGATCGTCGTGGCCGATGTCCAAGATGTGGAACAGACTTGGCGCGGCAGTACCGAGGCGGTGTTCTTCACCGACGGGGACGGTGTCGTGTTTATCTCCAACCGATCGGATTTGTTGTTTTGGCACCGGGATGAGGGTCAATTGGGCCTGACACCGCCAGACGGCGGGGTGGTCGATTTTGCCTCGGTTCTGGTCGGTCCGCACGAGGTCTGGGAACTGAATTGGGGGCGGTATCTGCCTAGTCGCGCTTTACACCTGATGCTGGACTTGCCGGTGATCGACATGACGGCTGAAGTTCTGGTCGATGTGGCCCCCGCGCAGCGTTTGGCGGGGTTGCAGGCGGCGACCGTTGCCGCAATCTGTTTGGCCTTCGGCGCGCTGTTGTATCTGGCGACCGAACGCAGACGCACTTTGGCCGAGGCCAACACGATCCTGGAAAGCCGGGTCGCGCAACGGACGCATGCGTTGACAGCTGCAAATACCGCTCTGCGCCATGAAGTGCGTGAACGTGAAGACGCAGAAGCGGCTCTGAAACACGCTCAGGAAGAGCTGATCCAGGCAGGTAAACTCAGCGCGTTGGGTCAGATGTCGGCGGGTATCAGTCACGAACTGAACCAACCGCTGATGGCGATCCAGCAATTCGCAGATAATGGCGCGGCTTTTCTATCCCGGGGCCGGGATGAGAAAGCGTCGGAGAACCTGACGCGTATCTCCGCTATGGCAGCGCGCATGGCACGTATCATCAAGAACCTGCGCGCCTTTTCGCGCAACGAAAGTGAACCGATGGGCAAGGTTAACCTGGTTCAGGTGATCGATACGGCGGTCGAGTTGACCGAGGCGCGGTTGCGGACCGAGGATGTCCGTATGGATTGGGCCCCGCCCAATAACCCGGTTTACGCATGGGGCGGCGAGGTGCGGTTGGTTCAAGTGTTCGTCAACCTGATTAACAATGCCGCTGACGCGATGAGTGAGCAAGACGACCGCCTCATCCGCATTGCGATCGACCGCGGCGACAAGCTGGCCGTGACTGTCCGCGATATCGGCCCGGGCATCGAAAACTCGGAAAAACTGTTCGAACCGTTCTATACGACAAAGGCTGTCGGAACCTCGGAGGGGATGGGGCTTGGGCTTTCGATTTCGTATGGTCTGGTGCAAAGCTTTGGGGGTAACATCCGGGGTGCAAATCTGGACACCGGGGCGCTGTTTACCGTCGAGCTTGAACCTTTCACGGAGCACGAGGTCGCATGACGCGGAAAATTCTACTGGTTGATGACGACGCTGCCGTCCGCGAAGCTTTGGCGCAAACACTTGAGTTGGCAGATTATGATCCGGTTACTGCGGGATCCTTTGTGGCAGCAAAAGACCATATACGCGCCGACTTTCTGGGCGTGATCGTTTCGGACATCCGTATGCCGGGCCGGGATGGTTTTCATCTGCTGAACTACGCGCGTGAGGTTGATCCAGACTTGCCCGTTGTCCTGTTGACCGGTGAGGGCGACATCCCGATGGCGGTGCAGGCCATGGGACAGGGAGCTTTTGATTTTCTGGAAAAGCCATGTGCGGCGACGGACCTGCTGCCCGTGTTGGAACGAGCCTTTGACGCGCGCGCGCACGTGATCGAACAGCGTGCCCTCAAATCAGAGCTTGAGCGCGGCGATCCGGCAGCGCGGCTTTTGTTCGGCCTGTCCGCGCAGGCCGAAGCACTGCGTGAACGGGTCCGATCCGTCGCCCCCACCGGGGCAGAAGTTCTGGTAACCGGGCCACCGGGCAGCGGGATATCGAAAGTGGCCGAAGTCGTTCATCTGATGTCGCCGGTCGGGCAGGGGCCGTTCGTCAAGCGCCCGGCCTCAGGGCTGACGCCCGAGGGGTTGGTACGCGTGTGCGAAGATGCGGCCGGTGGGTCGTTGTTCTTGGATGAGGTTTCGGCCATGCCAGACGCCACGCAATACGCCGCGCTTGAAATGATAGAGCAGGGCACCGGTTCACGGATTGTCGCGGGAACAACCGCAGATCTGGCGGTGCTGTCAGAGCAGGGCCAATTCAATGCCGACCTGTTTTATCGCCTGGATGTCATGCGTGTGCGGATCCCGTCGCTGGCGGAACGACCCGAAGATATTCCCGTGATCTTTCGCCATTATGTCGCGCAATCGGCGGAACAGGCGGGCATTGCCGAACCCGAGATTACCTCGGAGCAACTTGCGTCGTTGATGGCCAGCGATTGGCCGGGCAATGCCAGATCGCTGATGTCGGCGGCGATGCGGTTCGTGTTGGGGATGCCGGAAGAGGTGGCACGTGCCGCTGATCTGGGGCTGAACGAGCAAATGGCGCGCGTAGAGCGGTCGTTGTTGATTGCGGCGCTGGGTCGGCACAATGGCAAAGCCTCGGATGCGGCAAGTGCGTTGAAACTGCCACGCAAGACTTTTTACGACAAACTGGCGCGCTATCAGATTCGCCCAGAAGACTATCGGCGCTAACGGGGGCACCCGCCGCCTTTGACCGCATTATCATGCATTTAAAGGCGTTGGGCCGGGCAGCCTGCATTCGCAGGCTGCGGGTAGTCACCACAGAATCAGGGGGTGAGTCGTTCGATCTGATTCGAAGTGCGTGCGGAAATCCGCACAGCCGGGGAAATAAATGTGCGGATTTTCGCACAACGGGTAGTGTCACTGCCTTTTGATGGCGTGGAAGTACCTTCTAAAACTATGAAGTAAAACAAAAATATTTGAACTTTCTGAATTTCGAACAAAAAGTTGAGCGGTGCCCCTTGATTCGCTTCACTGCGCCACATGAGACGCCGATCTGGCGTTGACTGAAGGTTTCATGGAAGTCTGGGAGGAAAAGACAGATGAAATTCCTGACAACTGCCGCGACCGCGCTGGCGTTGAGTGTTACAGCAACCGCCGGTATGGCCGCGTGTGATGACGGCGAGATTGTCGTCAAGTTCGCGCATGTGACGAACACGGACAAACACCCCAAGGGCATCGCGGCATCGCTGCTGGAGCAGCGCGTCAATGACGAGATGAATGGCGTAATGTGCGTTGAGGTCTATCCGAACTCGACGCTCTATAATGACGACAAGGTGCTTGAAGCAATGCTTCAAGGCGACGTCCAGCTGGCCGCGCCGTCGCTGTCGAAGTTCGAGAAGTTTACCAAACAGTTCCGTCTGTTCGACCTGCCGTTCATGTTCAAGAACATCGATGCAGTTGATGCATTCCAGGCCTCGGCGGATGGTCAGGCCATGAAGGACAGCATGCAGCGCCGCGGCCTGCAAGGGCTGGCGTTCTGGCACAATGGCATGAAACAGATGTCGGCCAACAAACCGCTTGAGGCTCCGTCGGATGCCGAAGGCCTGAAATTCCGTGTTCAATCCTCGGACGTTCTGGTAGCCCAAATGGAAGCCATTGGCGGCAGCCCGCAGAAAATGGCGTTCTCGGAAGTTTACGGCGCGCTGCAGCAGGGCGTTGTGGATGGCCAAGAAAACACCTGGTCGAACATCTATGGCAAAAAGTTCTTCGAAGTGCAGGACGGTATCACCGAGACCAACCATGGCATCATCGACTATCTGGTCGTGACATCGGTTGACTGGTTGGACAGCCTTGATCCCGAGGTGCGCGATCAGTTCCTGACGATTCTGGGCGAAGTGACCGAGACACGGAACAAGGAAGCCTTCTCGGTGAACGAAGCAGCCAAGGCTTCGATCACTGATGCCGGCGGAATCATCCGCGAACTGAACCCCGAACAGCGCCAGGCCTGGGTCGATGCGATGAAGCCCGTTTGGGACCAGTTTTCCGACGACGTAGGTCAGGATAAGATCGACGCCGCTCAGGCCATCAACGCCGGGTTCTGATCCTGGTTGAGGCCGCGTGTCCAAAGACTGGGGAGTGGCGGACACGCAGGCTGGGCGGGCCGTAATTTGGCCCGCCACACCTAACTCTCATCACCAATAATGTGGGGACAGAAAAATGTCTGGTTCGAAACCCGGCCAAGGCGGGCTGGTCGACCATATCGAGGAGACCATGATTGCCGCTCTGTTGGGCGTGATGACGGTCGTAACCTTCGCCAACGTGATCGCGCGTTTTGTGTTTAACTCCAATATCTTATGGGCGCTTGAGCTGACGGTTTTCACCTTTGGCTGGCTGGTGTTGCTGGGGGCCTCTTATGCGGTCAAGAAACACGCGCATCTGGGTGTTGATGCAATCCTGAACATGCTGGCCCCGGCGCCACGCCGCATTCTGGCGCTGATATCGGTGGCGTGCTGTCTGGTGTTCTCGCTTCTGCTTCTGAAAGGGTCGTATGACTACTGGGCCGTGTTTGCGGACCTGCCGCCAACATCGGGCCGCTGGTTCCCGACCGGGTTTAATTTCGACGCACGCAGCCAGAGTTTTTACGAAGTGGACGATATTCCGATGGTCGCGCCGCTGCGCTTCCTCGAGGATCTGATCAACTATGGCGAGGGGTATGAAAAATTGCCCAAGGTGGTGCCGTATCTGGTGTTGCCGGTGTCGATGCTGCTTCTAGTGATCCGCTTTGCTCAGGTCGCAGTACAAATCTGGCGTGGTGAGACCGACCGTCTTGTTGCCAGCCACGAAGTCGAGGACGAGATCGAAGAAGTCCGCGCTCAGCAAGGAGAGCATGACTGATGGACGTCGTACTTCTATTCTCTATGGTCATCGGCCTGTTGCTGATCGGTGTGCCGATTGCGGTGGCCCTGGGTCTCAGCTCGACCCTGTTTCTGCTGATTTATTCCGACAGTTCGTTGGCTTCGGTCGCGGGAACCCTGTTCGAAGCCTTTGAAGGCCACTTTACACTGTTGGCGATCCCGTTCTTCATTCTTGCATCGTCCTTCATGACGACCGGTGGAGTGGCGCGGCGGATCATCCGCTTTTCCATCGCCTGTGTCGGGCACTTGCCGGGCGGTCTGGCAATTGCGGGTGTCTTTGCCTGTATGCTGTTTGCCGCGCTGTCGGGGTCGTCTCCGGCGACTGTTGTAGCCATCGGTTCTATCGTCATCGCCGGTATGCGGCAGGTTGGCTATTCTAAGGAATTCGCTGCGGGAGTGATCTGTAACGCGGGTACGCTGGGCATTCTGATCCCGCCGTCCATTGTCATGGTGGTGTATGCCGCCGCCGTTGAGGTCTCGGTCGGGCGGATGTTCCTTGCGGGCGTCATTCCGGGCCTGATGGCGGGTCTGATGCTGATGGTCACGATCTACGTTATGGCCAAAGTCAAGAACCTGCCCAAGGGTGATTGGAAAGGTTGGGGCGAGATTTTTACCTCGGCCCGCGAAGCCGGTTGGGGTCTGTTCCTGATCGTCATCATTCTGGGTGGCATCTATGGCGGTATCTTCACACCGACCGAGGCTGCTGCCGTTGCTGCCGTCTATGCCTTTTTCATCGCAAGCTTTGTCTACAAAGACATGGGGCCCCTCAGCACCAATGGGGATGGGCAGAACATTTCGCTTCTGAAGAAACCCTATGCTCTGGTCACGGCGTTCTTTCACCCCGACACCAAGCACACGCTGTTTGAGGCCGGTAAGTTGACGGTGACGTTGCTGTTCGTCATCGCCAACGCGCTGATCCTCAAGCACGTGCTGACCGATGAACAGGTGCCTCAGCACATCGCTAGTGCAATGCTATCGGCGGGTCTGGGGCCGGTTACCTTCCTGATTGTGGTAAACGTGATCCTGCTGATTGGTGGTCAGTTCATGGAACCCTCGGGACTGTTGGTCATCGTGGCACCTTTGGTGTTCCCGATCGCCATCGAGTTGGGCATCGACCCGATCCATTTGGGCATCATCATGGTGGTGAACATGGAGATTGGGATGATTACGCCCCCGGTTGGTTTGAACCTGTTCGTGACCTCGGGCGTGGCCGGTATGCCGATGATGAGCGTTGTGAAGGCGGCGCTGCCGTTCCTGGCCGTATTGTTCGTCTTCCTGATCATGGTGACGTACATACCGTGGATTTCGACCTTCTTGCCTAATACCTTTATGGGTCCGGAAATCGTGACGAACTAGCGGGTATACCTGCGACAAGAAAGGCCGGGTCTATGCCAGAGCCGGCCTTTTTTATATGCCGCCATTTTTGAGTATTCCGCACCCAGAGCGATCCCGCGATAGGCAAGGTGACGGCGTGTCCTCCAGTAACGGATGCCGTCATCTGAGGGCAGGAATCACCGATGGGCGCAACAGATACTGGGTTTTTCGGGTCGCGCCGCGTTGGAGGTTTTGATCTGCACGCCGCGCCCTCTTGAATACAGGGCAAGAGAATTTATGTACGGGAAAGAGGACGACCTCGCCTTGTTGGCTGATCATTCGGGACGACCCGAAGAGAGGTGAGGTGTCTCTATGCCCTGGATGTTTTTGTTATTCGCTGGCCTTCTGGAAATTGTCTGGGCCGTCGCCATGAAGCAAGCCGCCGGTTTCACGCGCCTATGGCCTACGGCTTTGATGGGTGCGTCAATGATCGGGTCGTTCGGGTTGCTTGCCCTTGCGATGCGGGATTTGCCCTTAGGCACGGCCTATACGATCTGGACAGGCATCGGCGCCGTTGGTGCCTTCATGGTCGGCGTGATGTTTCTGGGCGAGGCGCTGACCGCGCCCCGCCTGATCGCGGCGGCCCTAATTGTGGCCGGGCTGGTGACGATGAAATTGGCTTGACCTCAGGCCTTTTGCAGGGCGTCGATAATGCCAGAAAAGTCTTCGGCTTTCAGGCTTGCGCCGCCCACCAGCGCCCCGTCCACGTTGGAGACTGCAAAGATTTCGGCTGCGTTGCCCGGTTTGACCGAACCGCCATAAAGTAACCGGACCGAGCGGCCGACACCTTCGCCAAATCGACGTTCAAGCCGAGCGCGGATGAAGTCGTGCACTTCTCCGATCTCGTCCAGTGTGGGGACTTTGCCGGTGCCAATGGCCCAGATCGGTTCATAGGCAACAACCAGGTTCTCACCGGTCGACTGATCTGGGATCGAGCCGGACAACTGTCCGCCGATTATGTCCAGCGTGTTCGCGGCCTCACGCTGCTCCAGGCTTTCGCCGACGCAAATGATGGCTTTCAGGCCCGCGTCCATCGCGGAACGTGCTTTGGCGCGGACATCCTCGTTCTGTTCGCCGTGATCTTCGCGCCGTTCTGAATGCCCAAGAATGACGGCGCTTGCCCCTGCATCAACCAGCATCTGAGCACTGACATCGCCAGTATGTGCGCCGGATTCGGCTGCATGGCAATCCTGACCGCCGACATCAATTCCGGTGTCTTTCACCGCCTCTGCCGCGCGATGCAGTAGGGTTGCCGGTGGGCAAATCAGGACGTCTACTGATGCATCAGGAAACGATGTAGCCAGCGACAGAAGCTCGGGCAATGCAGCCGCGGTTCCGTTCATTTTCCAGTTTCCAGCTGCCAGCTTGCGCCGCATAACGCGTACCCCCAAATAAGTCGTTGTTTGCTCATCGGATAGCACCACCAGCCGAGCCTGACAATTCCGGTTGCAAAGGTCCGACCACAACGGCAGGTTCCGCGGTATTGTGGAGGGCGGCATGATCGACGATCTGGATCTGAGAAAACTGGATGAACGCGAGGCTTCAGAGATGGCAATGCTGCTGCATGCCATTGGTGAAGTTGGGTTTTTAACGGTGTCGAACACCGGGTTGAACGCCGATCAAGTCCGAAACGTGATCGAGGCGTATCGCGACTTCTTCCATTTGCCGGACGTCCAGAAAAAAACCGTTGATATGGCGATGACGGGTTCAAACCGAGGGTGGGGCGCGCCGCGATCAGAACAGGTCGACCCCAAGGCCAATCCGGATTTCAAGGAAGTGTTCGACTGTGGTTTCGAATTGCCTGCGGGCAATTCTTATGCCGGAAAAGGGCTCAGTGTGTATGCTCCGAACTTGTGGCCGAATAATCCCGTGGATTTCCAAAATATTATCAGAGCTTACTACAGCGACGCCTGCAATGTGGCGATGCGCGTTCTTCGGGCCATTGCGGGCGCTTTGGGCCGGGATGAACTCAGTTTTGATCGTGCCTTTGACACGCCAATGGCCCTGTTGCGCGGGAACTACTATCCAGAACGTCCGGCATGGGCAGGTGATCGGGATTTTGGCATCGGGGCGCACACTGACTATGGGTGTCTGACAATGCTGGCCACGGACGGGGTCTCAGGGCTTGAGGTCCGCATGCCGGATAGCAGCTGGCAACCTGTCTCTGCGGCGCCTGGTACATTCATCATCAACTTTGGAGAGATGCTGGAATTCTGGACCGCCGGAAAAGTCAAAGCCACCGAGCACCGCGTCATAGGCGGGACGCAGGAACGCATTTCGGTCCCACTGTTCTTTAACCCGTCCTACGACACCAACGTTGCTCCGCCAGGCTCAGGCAAAACGATCAGCGCAGGTGACCATCTTACACGGCGCTACAACGAAACCTATCTGCACCTGCAGGCGACTTAGTTTTGTGTGGAAAGCGTCTCGTCAAATTTGATGGATTCGCCGCAACCGCAAGCGTCCACAACATTCGGGTTGCGGAACTTGAACCCGGCTTCCAGAAGCGAGACCTCATAGTCGATTTCAGTTCCGAACAAGAACATCTGCGCCATTGGCGCGATCATGATGCGAGCACCGTCCTGTTCGACCACTTCGTCGTTGGTGTCAGCCTCATCCACGTAGTCCATGGTGTATTCCATGCCGGCGCAGCCGCCTTTTTTGACGCCAATGCGCAACCCGGCATGACCGCCGGTCGCCATCAGGCGCGTGATCTGCTCGGCCGCTTTGGTCGTCATTGTCACGGCCTGTTTGCCGGGAATGCCAAACATGGTGGTCTCCGTTGCGCTACGTTATCCCCAATCTAGGGCCGAGAGGCGTCAGGCTCAAGACATAGCAGACCTGCTGACCTAAGTTTTACCGGCAGTGACGCGGCCAAACGACCAATTGCCACAGCAAACTTGCGTCACTCCCGGTCTTCGCCTTAGCTTGACGATTGTGACCGGACATTTGAGCGAAGGGCGAATGAAGATGGTGAAGATCGGGCATTTCCGCAGAAAAATCATTACGATGCAAGCTGTAGTCGCAGTCATTCTGACCGCGGGCTTGGCGCATGCAACAACGGATGGCGCACGACATCCGGTGAATTGCGCAACAGCCGAGGGGGATCTTCGGGCCATCGCCGCAGAAAAAAAGCACGCAGAAGACCAGCAGGCAGAAAGTATCATTGCGATCACTCCTGCCGGTGCATTGCTGGGACTGGTCACGGGAACCGAGCAAAAAAGGCTCAGTATGTTGAATGGCGATTACGTCAAAGAGCTGGATCATCGTGCGGCCGAGATAAAATCGACCTGCGGCGTGAAATAGGCCGCCCGGGCCCTTTGATGTAAAAAGGGCTGCTCCGGTTCATAGACAGCTCTTTTTGTTATACTTCAATGCTTTACTTGGTAAAGCTGAGCGAAATTCTACATGAATCCCAGTTCAAGACGTGCTTCGTCTGACATCATCTCCATGCCCCAGGGGGGCTCCCATGTCAGCTCGACGTCAACCTCTTTGACGCCAGCGACCGGTTCGATGGCTTCGACAATCCAGCCTGGCATTTCACCGGCGACCGGGCATCCGGGCGCGGTCAGTGTCATGATGACCTTCACCGCGTTTTCCTTGGTGATGTCGATCGTATAGATCAGACCCAGATCGTAGATATTCACCGGAATCTCGGGATCGAAGACGGATCTGCAAGCCTCGACCACGGAATCGTAGAGTGGATGATCGATGGTCGAAGGTGCGATCAACGGCGTACCTTCGAACTGTTCACTTGGATGGGTCATTCGTGCCTCGGGGCTGTTACCTGAGAAATTATATAGGGAAAGGCTGGGGCAGCGTCCAGTGGTGCCGTGTGGCCCGTCGGACGCTGCGTCGATTTGGATCAATCGTTGATATCGTGGCGGAAGGTTTTCACCTGGCCATGGGGCAGGGCGAACATGCGCCGCAGGATCAGCCAGGCCACAAGCGAAAGACCCGCAAAGATCAAAAGCAAGACTGCCAGGCTCGGGGCAAAACCGGGGATCACAAGTAGAAGCCCTGTGACCGCCGCGCCAATCGCAAAGCCAAGAAAGATGAACCCCGGCAAGACGATCTCAAGTATGCCCAGAGCCAGCGCTCCGGCCAGCCAGAGCCACCATGTCAGCCAGAAGGGATCAGCCATTACTTTCCTCCTTTCAACATCTTGAAGGCATCGCCAAAGGCCTCAAGCGCATTGGCGGGAACCACGATGGTCTGCGACCCGGTGCCGTTACCCAGTGCGTTCAGTGCTTCGACTTGCTTCAATGCGACCTGATACTGGGCGGCCTCGATACCATTGTCCTGAATGGCCTTGGCGACCACGCCGGTTGCATAAGCTTCGGCCTCGGCCTGAATACGGCGGGCTTTTGCGGTCTGCTCGGCCGCATAAAGTTCCGCGTCCGCATTCAATTCGACCGAACGTTTTTGACCTTCAGCCTCGGTCACCTGCGCACGACGGGCACGTTCCGCGTTCAGCTGCTGCAACATAGCATCGCGTGTGGCCTGATCCAGGTTTACGTCCAGAATCTCGGCGCGGGTGACTTCGATCCCCCAGTCGTCAACGGCAGTTTCGACGCTTTCCTGAATGCGTTCAATCAATTGCGCGCGATTGGACTGCACCTCATCCAGATCCATTTTACCGATTTCGGCACGGACGATACCTGCAACGGTTGTTGCAATCGCACCGTCGACGTCACGGATACGGTACACGGTCTTTTCCGGTTCAAGAATGCGGTAGAACACCGAAGTATCGATCTGAACCAGAACGTTGTCCTTGGTGATCGCGTCCTGCGTCGCATTCGGCAGCTGGCGTTCAAGAATAGATATCTTGTGACGCGCAACATCTAGAAAAGGAACGATAAAGTTAATGCCGGGGCCAAGCACCGAATGCAGGCGGCCAAAGCGTTCAACCACGTATTTTTCGGACTGAGGCACAATTTTGATGCCCTTGAAAATAACGACGACAATCAGAACTGCCGCGAGCAGGTAAATGATGTTCGATGTTAGCAATCCAATGATCTGTTCTTCGGTCATATCTGTCCTCTGTATTTTTGTGTACTATGGTATACACTTGGGGATTGACTCGCCCATTTTCAACTTTGGTATGGCGGGAATGGGGATAGAAGCAAATCTCTGAAAACCACAATGTGGCGCGGAATTTTTTGAATGTGGCTGCTTTGCATCCGGTTGTGATTGCGCTATCGGGCGGGGATGAAACTGATAATTGATACAGATCCGGGCATCGACGATGCGATGGCCATTGCCTATGCCGCCGCTGCACCTGAAATTGACCTGATCGGCCTGACCACGGTTTTCGGCAACACACATGTGCACCAATCCAGCCGCAACGCGCGGTTCTTGCTGCATAAACTGAGATTGGACGCGCCAGTAGCCGAAGGAGCGCGGCTTCCAGTCGGTGCGACCACCTACGACCCGTCCGAGCATGTGCACGGCCCCGAAGGATTCGGTGATTTGACTGACATCCCGCAGATTGGGGAAAATCACCCCCTGACGGCGGCCGAATTCCTTGTCGAGCAGGCGCGGGAACACAAGGGTGAGCTGGTCGTCTGCGCCATTGGACCGTTGACCAATGTCGCCGATGCAATGCGGTTGGACCCAGAGTTTGCAGGCAACATCAAGCGACTGGTGATCATGGGCGGTGCCGTGTTTTGCCCCGGGAACATCACGGAGCATGCCGAGGCCAACATCTATCACGATGCACAGGCCGCGGATGCAGTGTTCGCGTCTCCGCCAGATACTGTTCTGGTCGGCTTGGATGTCACTCTGAAAACTCTGTACGAGACCGCGGATTTTGATGCATTGGCGGCGCGTTCCGCTGACATGGGCGGTTTCCTGCGCGACATCTCGAAATTTTATCTGAAGTTCTACAAGGATATCGGCGGATTGGAAGGGTGCGGCCTGCACGACTCGACGGCTGTGATTGCCTGTACCCACGAACCCATGTTCGAGATAGTCGAAACCGGGCTTCAGGTTGAGGTAGATGGTCCGCAAATCGGGGCAACCCGACCGGATGCCAATAGACCAATGGTGCGCGTATGCCGGGATGTGGATGGGGCAGGGGTTGTCAGCCTGTTCACTGACCGCGTTGCGTCATTGCCCTGACGACTTGCAATACCAGCGAAGATCGGGCAATTGCTGCCCGGTTCAGCGACCCTGAGGCATTCACATGACAGACCGTTTCTCATTTGACCTGAAAGCCACGGATGGCAAGGCCCGTACCGGAGTCATCAACACTCCGCGCGGGGAAGTTCGAACGCCGGCCTTTATGCCGGTTGGCACGGCGGCAACGGTCAAAGCGATGATGCCGGAAAGCGTACGTGCCACTGGGGCAGACATCCTGCTGGGCAACACATATCACCTGATGCTGCGCCCGACCGCCGAACGGATCGACCGTCTGGGCGGGTTGCACAAGTTCATGAATTGGGAACGGCCGATCCTAACGGATTCCGGTGGGTTCCAGGTCATGTCGCTGGCCGGGTTGCGCAAGCTGACCGAAAAAGGCGTGACCTTCAAATCTCATATCGACGGTTCGCGCCACGAATTGACGCCTGAACGGTCGATGGAGATTCAGCGCCTGTTGGGGTCCGACATCGTTATGTGTTTCGACGAATGCCCAGCGTTGCCCGCTGACCGGGATCGCATTGCCGAGTCGATGCGCCTGTCGATGCGGTGGGCTGAGCGGTCGCGTGATGCTTTCGGGGACCGCCCGGGTCACGCCTTGTTCGGCATTCAGCAGGGCGGACTAGAGCAGGAGTTCCGCGAGGAATCGGCCGAAGCGCTGAAAGAGATCGGTTTTGAGGGCTACGCCGTCGGTGGACTTGCCGTGGGTGAAGGCCAAGAGGCGATGTTCGACGTGCTGGACTTTGCGCCGGACATGCTGCCGGTCGACAAACCACGTTATCTGATGGGCGTTGGAAAACCGGATGATATCGTCGGCGCCGTTGCGCGTGGCATTGACATGATGGATTGTGTGCTGCCGTCCCGCTCGGGGCGCACAGGGCAGGTATTCACGCGCTACGGCGTGGTGAACATCAAGAATGCCCGGCATTCCGACGATCCGCGCCCGTTGGATGAACTCTGTAAGTGTCCTGCCTGTTCAAACTACTCCCGCGCCTATCTGCACCACGTGTTCCGCTCGAACGAGATGATCTCGGGTATGCTGCTGACCTGGCATAATCTGCACTATTTCCAAGAGATCATGCAGGGCATGCGCGACGCCATCGCCGCCGGAACATTCGATGCGTGGCAGGTCGAGTTCCACGCACAGCGTGCGCAGGGGGATATTGAACCAGTCTAGGCATGGCGAGGTTCGGGAAGGTTCCTCACCTTCCCAAAACAGACTGTTAACGCCTAAAACCAAGCAGTGAACGCCGTTTTTTGTTCGGCGCTTGACCGAAGTCATAACCAAAGCTCTCAAAAAAATCCCGGACTTCTTTTGTAAGCATTCCGCGACCAGTCGCGTATTGAGGTAAGTCGAAACCGCCGCCGTAATTCAATTCAACAACAACGGGGCCTAACTCAGTAATTGCGATGTCGGTGGATTGATAACGTATCGGCGCAAAGGTTCGGGCAGCACGGCTGTTTATCTCGCGCAATTCTTGCCAGTAGGGCAATTGCATTCCCATCAAACCGGCTGTTTCGGGGTGATCTTCCAGAAAGGTAACCTCCATGCCATCACGCCGAGTGACGGTAGTGATTTTTCCAGTCTCGGGGTCAATCGCACAAGCTAGATTACCGGGGCGCCAAAAGGCATCAGCGATATTGTCGTTTTGGGGCAGCTTGATCACTGCGATCGGACAAAAAACGTCGTCCTCGCGAAGCAGGTTCACCATTCTAATCGTGGCCAGAGCAGAAGCATACGGCCTGAGGGCTGAATGATTGTGAAGCAAAGGTTGCAAGACATACGAGTTCTGCCCAACGGTTTCTGACAAGAATTCTTCGTATGGTACAGGGTTCATCCCCGCGCATGTTAAAGTATCATTATCAGCGTTCTGGATTCGGAATGCGCCAAAGCTGACCATCCCTTCAGTAATTTTCCCAAACAGGCCCGTATGTAGATTATCCAGTGCCGTTTCGCGTAGATCATCCGCAGTGCAAATCTTTTTTATGCCTGGAAATACACGTGAGGTTTGGTCGATTACGCCCACAATGTCCGGGACCGGCACATCCACCGCATTGAGCAGAGTTGTCGCTACTACTTTGTCTTCAGCTGCGCTTTGCCAGCCAGTGTGGTTGCATATATGTGTGATTGGCCAGTGAAGATCGTTTGAAATGTACTCGGATCTTTGAGCGTCCGAGAACCGATCAGAATGATGCAGCCCGTTACGCACATATTCGGCCATGTTCAATCTGCTGTGCGACTTGGCTATTTTGTTAAACTCGCGCTGAATTTGAACTGGGGACCGGCCGGACGATTTTGCCGCGTGTGTTAGCAACGCGGTATGATCAGAGTCTCGGGCAGACAAATACTTTTCATAGTCAATATCCGCGGCGCTTGTGGGGTTTGACGTTGTCATGGCAGAGATCTCCACGTTCGATTTATTGGTTCCATTTTGGAAACTGTTTTGAGCGGAAAAATGGCAGTTTTATGACTTGTTGCCGGAATATTTAGTTGGGTTCCTACAGAGATTGCCGGACAAGGTTTTCTCTTCTATCCAGCTCGGCCCCAGAAATTAGCTTCTGTGGTCCTGTTATCGGCTTGCCGATCTTTCTGGTTCGCGTCATTGTGATGGTCAAAAGGGAAGGTTGAATTGTGTGCCCATGTGCACCATTTCTTCACTCTAAAGTACAGGAGACGGACAGGCGTTGCCTCGATGAGGGACCAGAGCCGTCTTGCCAATGATAAGGATAGAGCATGCAAGAGCCCCTGAACTCATCATACCCAGTGCTGCCGCTGCGCGATATCGTGGTTTTCCCGCATATGATCGTGCCGCTGTTCGTTGGTCGGGAAAAATCCGTCCGGGCGCTGGAAGAAGTGATGCAGGACGACAAGCAGATTCTGTTGTCCAGCCAGATCGACCCGAGCGACGATGACCCAACCGAAGACGGCATCTACCGTTCCGGTGTGCTGGCCAATGTACTGCAATTGCTGAAATTGCCGGACGGCACCGTGAAGGTGCTGGTCGAGGGCCAAGCCCGTGTGATGATCACGGAATTCCTTGAAAACGAAGAATTTTTTGAGGCCCGCGCCGAGTATTTGACCGAAATTCCGGGCGACGTAACGACAACCGAAGCACTGCAGCGCACGGTTGCGGATGAATTCGAGCGTTACGCGAAAGTGCGCAAAAACATCCCCGAAGAAGCGTTGACCGCAGTTGGAGAATCCACCGAACCGGCAAAGCTGGCTGACCTTGTGTCGGGTCATTTGGGGATTGAAGTCGAACAAAAGCAAGACCTGCTGGAAACCCTAAGCGTCAGCGAGCGACTTGAGAAGGTCTATGGCCTGATGCAGGGCGAAATGTCGGTTCTGCAGGTCGAGAAAAAGATCAAGACCCGCGTCAAAACCCAGATGGAGAAGACGCAGCGCGAGTACTATCTGAATGAGCAGATGAAGGCCATTCAGAAGGAGCTTGGCGATGGCGAGGACGGCAGCAATGAAGTGGCCGAACTGGAAGCCAAAATCGAAGAGACCAAGCTGTCGAAAGAGGCCCGTGAAAAGGCCGAAGGCGAGCTGAAGAAGCTGCGTAACATGAGCCCGATGTCGGCTGAGGCCACCGTCGTACGCAACTATCTGGATTGGATTCTGGCCTTGCCGTGGGGTACCAAATCCCGCGTCAAAAAGGATCTGGGCCGCGCGCAGGACATTCTGGATGCCGACCACTATGGCCTTGAGAAGGTCAAGGAACGGATCGTCGAATATCTGGCTGTTCAGCAACGTTCGAAAAAGCTGAAGGGCCCGATCATGTGCCTTGTTGGCCCTCCGGGTGTGGGTAAAACCTCGCTTGGTAAGTCGGTTGCACGTGCGACGGGGCGTGAGTTCATCCGCATCTCGCTGGGCGGTGTGCGTGACGAGTCCGAGATCCGTGGCCACCGTCGGACCTATATCGGTTCGATGCCTGGTAAGATCATCCAGGCGCTGAAAAAGGCGAAGACCACAAACCCGCTCATCCTGCTCGACGAGATCGACAAGATGGGGCAGGACTTCCGTGGTGACCCGGCTTCGGCGATGCTTGAGGTGTTGGACCCGGAACAGAACAGCACGTTCATGGATCACTATCTTGAGGTCGAATACGACCTGTCCAACGTGATGTTCCTGACCACATCCAACAGCTACAACATGCCAGGGCCCCTGCTGGACCGGATGGAGATCATTCCGCTGGCCGGCTATACCGAGGACGAAAAAAGTGAGATCGCCAAGCAGCATCTGATCAGCAAGCAGGTGAAGAACCACGGCCTGAAGGCCAAAGAGTTCCAACTTACCGATGACGCGCTGCATTCGATCATCCGCACTTACACGCGGGAAGCTGGCGTTCGGAACCTAGAACGTGAAATCGCCAAGGTGGCGCGGAAGTCGCTGACCAAGATCATCAAGAAAGAGGCTGAATCGGTGACGGTGACGCCAGACAATCTGGATGAGTTCCTGGGCGTTCCCAAGTTCCGCTATGGTTTGGCCGAACAGGACGATCAGGTTGGTGTTGTCACCGGTCTGGCGTGGACATCGGTCGGTGGTGATCTGCTGCATATTGAGGCGCTGAAGCTGCCGGGCAAGGGCCGGATGAAGACCACCGGCAAGCTGGGCGATGTGATGAAGGAATCCATCGATGCGGCGTCGTCTTATGTGCGGTCAATTTCGCCTCAGATTGGGGTGAAGCCACCCAAGTTCGACAAGATAGACATCCACGTGCACGTGCCGGATGGTGCGACTCCGAAAGACGGGCCTTCGGCTGGTCTGGCCATGGTGACCTCGATCGTATCCGTGCTGACCGGTATTCCGGTTCGCAAGGACATCGCGATGACGGGTGAGGTTTCGTTGCGCGGAAATGCGATGCCGATTGGTGGTTTGAAAGAGAAACTGCTGGCGGCCCTGCGTGGTGGCATCAAAACGGTCCTGATCCCGGAAGAGAACGAAAAGGACTTGGCTGAGATCCCGGACAACGTGAAAGAAGGTCTGAAGATCATTCCGGTCGAGCACGTGTCCGAAGTTCTCAAACTGGCGCTGGTGCGTGAGCCGGAAGCGATTGAGTGGGATGAGGCCGCTGAAGAGGCTGCCGCAGCCGCCGCGAAAGCCACTGAAAGCGCGAGCCCCTCAGCTACGACGCACTAAGCGATCGGCGATAGACAAAGAAAAGGCGGGGTTTTCCCCGCCTTTTTCCTTTTCAAAAGCCTATAACGGGTTTCTTTGGGTTCAGAACCTCTTCCTCAGCGATGTAAGTCTGAAACTTTTTGGCGGACAGGGAGGATCGGACCGCTAGGCCAAAAATGACGATTGAGAACATTACGCACAGCAAAATATCCAAGCCAAAGGGGATTTGCTTAAGCGCACCTTCCCCGAACTGTCCCAGGTACGAGATCAAGCCGATCCCTCCGAAATAGGGAACCAGCCACAGGGCCTCGGTCACGTCCATTTCGTCCAGCCGATTGTGGAACCGTGCGAGAAGAAGAACAAACCCGACGATTAACGCTATGCCAAGCCGCCAAACGGTGTCCCATCCGCTCCAATAGACGATGAGTGTGGCGATAGCGAAGGCCGTGATGGCCACCACTTTGACGAAGGGGATGCGAATGGAACGCGGGCGGTCCGGCATCAGGCGGCGCAGGCACACAACGGCGATTGGCCCAACGGCGAAAGACACAACGATGGCCGCACCATTCAGAGCAATAACGGTGGTGAACGGGACCGTAAGAAGGAACAGGATTCCGATCAGAAAGTTCAGAGCCAAGGCCCACAAGGGCACCCCAAATGAAGACAGTATTTGCAAACGCTTTGGCAGGAACCCGTTCTGTGACAAGGCCAGTGCAATGCGCGCGTTCGAGCCTGTCGATACCAAACCGTTGCCGAAGGGGCCAATGACCGAGCCTATGTTCAAAACGCTCAGGAACCAGACGATCCCAACCGATAGGATGACCCCGTCCAATGGCCCCTGACCGCTAAAATTCAGGCTTGCCCAGCCGTTCTTTAGCATCTCCGGGTCAAGTGCGCCGATAAACGCGATCTGCAATCCGACATAGATGGCCGCACACAGAATAATAGACAGCACCAGCGCCGCAGGAATGGCCACTTTGGGGTTTCGAACCTCACCAGCCATATCGACCACATGACGGAAACCGATGAAGGAAAAGATGACGCCTCCGGTTGAAACAGCCGCCATGATGCCCTGCAAGCCGTACGGCGCAAAACCACCCGGTTGGGTGAAGTTCCCGGTGTCAAATCGACTTGCGATCAGCAGAACCGACAGAACGATAGGAATGGCAATTTTGGCCCATGTCAGTGTCGCGTTGACTTGCGTGAAGAATTTTACCCCCAACGCATTAATGACAACGAACAACAACATGAAAAACAACGCCACGGCGATACCCGCGCCGGTCAAATCGCCCGTATCGGCTGTGTGCAGCCAGGGAGCGTAAGGCCCGAGGTATTTCAGCATCGCCTCGACCTCAATCGGGGCGGTGGTGTTGTAGCCAATCCAGGCGGTCCACCCCATTGCCATCGAAACGATGTTCCCGTGCGAAAACTGGGGGACGCGGGCGATCCCTCCGGGAATGGGCAGCATGGCCGAAATCTCGGCGAAGGTTATCGCAAGAACGAACATGGCCACCGCGCCAATGATCCACGAAAGGATAGCGGCAGGACCTGCGTGTTGAACTGCGAGGAGGGGGCCGAACAACCAGCCGGAACCGATAATTCCACCGACCGAAATGAAGGTCAGGCCGACAAGGCCAATATCCCGTTTCAATTTGGCCATGCGAAACCCCATGCCTCAGCGCCGGTTGATCACACGGCAGATGTAGGAACGATACGCAGCTGAAATACAAGCTGGCAAGCATCGTAATTTCAAGGCCTTAGAGGGCGTTGATTCTGAGGAAGTGGAATGGTGGGTGATAAGAGATTTGAACTCCTGACATCTTCGATGTGAACGAAGCGCTCTACCACTGAGCTAATCACCCATAGGCGCTGCTGTTACAGCGACTCGGATTGGTTGGCAAGATGGCCGGTATTGAATTCGATGCAGCTCATGAAAAGCTGGTTTTGCGGCCTCGGTGGCGGATGGCTCATTCGGAAAAAATCAGGTTCTTCGAAAAAACTTCAAAACGCCGCTTGACGATGTCGGGGCGTAGCCATAATACACCCAAACGTTCAGCGATGAACAGACAGCGGGCGGTTGTAGCTCAGATGGTTAGAGTACCGGCCTGTCACGCCGGGGGTCGCGGGTTCGAGCCCCGTCAACCGCGCCACTGCTGTCAGCCTGGATCCGGGTTAAGGGATCACGAAAAAAGATGCGCGGTTGTAGCTCAGTTGGTTAGAGTACCGGCCTGTCACGCCGGGGGTCGCGGGTTCGAGCCCCGTCAACCGCGCCATTTTCCCAAAAGTCAGCGTTGAAATCGTAACTTGTTGCACGCTTCGGCGTGTCAGTTGCGATGCTGCTTTGTTGGATAGGCGAATAAATGACAGTTCTTGCTTTGTTCTGATTTTTCTGTTGGAGTTCCAGCGTCGTTCACCTATTTCTAAGACACTTGTGTGTTGGGGGCCAAAAATGGCTGAGCTGAAGAATATCGAAGTGCGTGGAGCGCGCGAACATAACCTCAAGGGTATAGACGTGGACATCCCACGTGATCAGCTTGTGGTGATCACCGGGCTGTCGGGGTCTGGTAAGTCGTCTTTGGCTTTTGACACGATCTATGCCGAGGGCCAGCGGCGCTACGTGGAAAGCCTGTCAGCCTATGCGCGCCAGTTTCTGGACATGATGGAAAAGCCGGATGTGGATCACATCAGCGGCCTGTCGCCTGCCATTTCGATTGAACAGAAAACCACGTCCAAAAACCCGCGTTCTACGGTAGGAACGGTCACCGAGATCTATGACTATATGCGCCTGTTGTTCGCTCGCTCCGGTACGCCGTACAGCCCGGCAACGGGGCAGCCGATTGAGGCCCAACAGGTTCAGGACATGGTCGACCGCATCATGACGATGGAGGAGGGGACGCGCGGATACTTGCTCGCCCCCATCGTGCGCGACCGCAAAGGCGAATACAAAAAGGAATTCCTCGAACTGCGCAAGCAGGGCTTCCAACGCGTGAAGGTCGACGGAGAATTCTACGAACTGGATGAACCGCCCACGCTGGACAAGAAATATCGCCATGACATTGATGTCGTCGTCGACCGGTTGGTCGTGCGCGAAGGGATGGAGACCCGGCTGGCCGACAGTTTGCGTACCGCGTTGGACTTGGCCGACGGTATCGCCGTTCTGGAAACCGCGCCGCGTGAGGGCGATCCGGAACGGATCACCTTCAGCGAGAATTTTGCTTGCCCGGTCAGCGGCTTCACCATTCCTGAAATCGAACCCCGTTTGTTTTCGTTCAATGCTCCGTTCGGGGCGTGCCCGGATTGTGATGGTCTGGGTGTCGAGCTGTTCTTTGACGAACGCCTTGTGGTGCCGGACCAGACCCTGAAACTATACGATGGGGCGTTGGCGCCCTGGCGCAAGGGAAAGTCGCCGTACTTTCTGCAGACCATCGAAGCGATTGCCCGACACTATGAGTTCGACAAGAACACGCCTTGGAAGGACCTGCCACCAAAGGTGCAGCAAGTGTTTCTACGCGGTTCCGGCGACGAAGAAATCCAATTCCGCTATGATGAAGGCGGGCGGGTCTATCAGGTCACCCGCAGCTTTGAGGGCGTGATCCCGAATATGCAGCGCCGCTATCGCGAGACTGACAGCGCCTGGATTCGGGAAGAGTTTGAGCGGTATCAGAACAACCGCCCCTGTGGCGCCTGTGAAGGCTATCGCCTACGGCCCGAGGCGCTGGCGGTTAAGATCGCAGGCGCGCATGTTGGGCAGGTTGTGCAGATGTCGATCCGCGAGGCCCTGGCCTGGATCGAAGATGCACCGAACCATCTTAGTGTCCAGAAGAACGAAATCGCGCGTGCCATTCTCAAGGAGATCCGTGAGCGGCTGGGGTTTCTGAATAACGTTGGTTTGGAATACCTTACACTGTCCCGTTCAAGTGGAACTTTGTCCGGTGGCGAAAGCCAGCGTATTCGTCTTGCGAGCCAGATCGGATCCGGTTTGACAGGGGTTTTGTACGTCCTCGACGAACCTTCTATCGGTCTTCATCAACGGGACAACGATCGCTTGCTTGGGACGCTCAAGAACCTGCGTGATCAGGGTAACACCGTGATCGTCGTCGAGCATGACGAGGAAGCAATCCGCGAGGCGGATTATGTTTTTGACATCGGGCCGGGGGCTGGCGTGCATGGTGGTCAGGTTGTCAGCAAGGGCACACCTGATCAAATCGCGGCTGATGCGGCCTCGATGACCGGGCAATACTTGTCGGGAACCCGCGAGATCTCGGTCCCGGCCGAGCGACGCAAAGGGAACAAAAAGAAGGTTACGGTCGTCAAAGCGACCGGGAACAACCTCAAAAACGTTACGGCGGAGTTTCCGCTGGGCAAGTTTGTCTGTGTCACGGGTGTCTCCGGCGGCGGAAAATCGACGCTTACGATTGAGACGCTGTTTAAAACTGCCTCCATGCGTCTGAACGGCGCGCGGCAAACGCCGGCGCCCTGTGAGACAATCAAAGGGTTGGAGCATCTGGACAAGGTCATCGACATTGACCAGCGCCCCATCGGGCGAACTCCGCGTTCGAATCCAGCGACTTACACCGGGGCCTTCACGCCGATCCGCGATTGGTTTGCCGGTCTGCCCGAGGCAAAGGCGCGCGGCTACAAACCGGGGCGTTTCAGCTTTAACGTCAAGGGCGGACGGTGCGAGGCATGTCAGGGTGACGGCGTCATCAAGATTGAGATGCACTTCCTGCCAGATGTTTATGTCACCTGCGAAACCTGCAAGGGCGCGCGGTACAACCGTGAAACGCTGGAGATCAAGTTCAAAGGCAAGTCCATCGCCGATGTACTGGATATGACCGTCGAAGACGCGCAGGAATTCTTTAAGGCTGTACCCTCAATCCGCGATAAAATGGATGCACTGGCGCGTGTCGGGCTTGGCTATATCAAGGTCGGGCAGCAGGCGACAACGCTTTCGGGTGGTGAGGCGCAGCGCGTGAAGCTTTCAAAGGAATTGTCCAAACGATCGACCGGTCGCACGTTGTACATTCTGGATGAACCGACAACGGGTCTTCACTTCGAAGATGTTCGTAAGTTGTTGGAAGTGCTGCATGAACTGGTCGATCAGGGCAATACGGTCGTTGTGATCGAACACAATCTGGATGTCGTCAAAACCGCCGACCACATCATTGATATTGGCCCGGAAGGCGGCGATGGCGGTGGTGAGATCGTGGCAACCGGGACACCCGAGAATGTGGCCGAGGTTGATCGCAGCCATACCGGCAGGTATCTCAAGCCGATGTTGGACGGTGCGCGCGTTGCTGCGGAATAGTGCCGTTCTTTAGTAAAGAATATCAGCCACTGCGCCGATCAGGTTCAGCACCTTTTGCGTTTCGGGGTCGACACGATAAACGTAATCGCCGGCGCGAATGTAGGATCCGCCGCGATTCAGACCATAACGGTAGGGATCGTTGATCCAGCGGTAGTCGCGCGTGATATAGTCGCCCTTTTTGTACAGGTTTTTTACCTGACCCGGCGGAACACAGGGTACTGCTTTTTTTGCCAAGCCTGGCGGGCAATGACCCGCCTTACTCTTTCCGTTCCCAGCCATTGCTGTAGCCGGACTCAATGAAAGCGCGACAATGGTCAAAGTAACAGACAGAATTCGCGACATCATGTTTCCTTTCGCGTTAAAGCGCGGTTAGGAAACAGATGGCCGCTGTTTGTCCGCCGGTCAACCCGATGGGCAGGAAGTTGCCACCCTGCGGCAGCTAGCCCCTGGTACGGTTTTCAAAACGTGGCAGCATGGCGGAAAAATCCTTGCCCAGTCCGTCTTCGGATTCGACGAATTTCTCATAAAGCGCTGTTGCAACCTGTCCCATGGGCGTGTCTGCGTCCGAGCTTTCAGCAGCTTGCTGGCTGAGCCGCAGGTCTTTTAGCATCAGCTCGGCCGCAAATCCGGGTTGATAGTCGTTATCCGCCGGGCTGGCAGGTCCAACGCCGGGGGCGGGGCAGTAGGCGTTCATCGTCCAGCTATAGCCCGAGGACGTGCTGACCACGTCAAACATCTTCTGCCGGTCCAGCCCAAGCTTGTCGGCCAGCGCAAAGGCCTCGCAGGTGGCGATCATGGTTACGCCCAGGATCATGTTGTTGCAAATCTTGGCCGCTTGACCAGCACCGGATTCGCCGCAATGCACAGCTTTCTGACCCATGATGTCGAACAGCGGCGATGCCTTTTCAAACGCCGCGTCGCTACCGCCTGCCATGAAGGTTAGCGTACCCGCCGCCGCACCGCCGATGCCACCTGACACAGGGGCGTCTACTGCGAGAACGTCCGCTTCCTTGGCCTGCTCAGCGACGGCACGGGCGCTGTCGACATCGACCGTTGAACAGTCGATCCAGACCGCTCCGGGCACCATGGCGGGAATGATCTCTTTTGCCACCGCCCGCAGGATCTGTCCGTTCGGCAGCATGGTCACGACGATGTCGGCACCAGTCGCGGCCTCAGGACCGGAGCTGGCGATAGTGACACCCGGGACAGAGACATCCGCCATGTCAAAGCCGCTGACATCATGCCCTGCTTTGGCAAGGTTGGCCGCCATCGGATTGCCCATGTTGCCCAGACCGATAAACCCGATTTTCATTCCTTAATCCTCCTCAAAAGTCAGCGTGTCCGCGCCCAAAGGTTGTAGCATCTTTGAAACAGCGACAGCCGGTACGTCTTGGTTCTGATGGCGCCAGCTCGGGTTGCGATCCTTGTCGATGATCTGCGCCCGGATACCCTCCAGAAAGTCCCCGTGTTCCATCGCGCGATAGGTAAATCGGTACTCCAGTTCCAACGCCTTGCGTATGGTCAGGTTTGGAGTGCGGAGACGGTGCAGCATTTCGACCGTGCACGCCATGGAGAGTGGCGAATTGCGCCCGATCAACTTCAGTGCGTCAGCGGCGGCTTCATTGTTCGAGTTGCGCAGGCTGTTCTGTATATCTGCAAGAGTTTCGCCACCGAAATCTGACTCAATCGCATCTTGCATTGCGCCCAACGAGCCTTGGGGCGGCGTTTCGGAATGGCTTTCAAGAATGCTGGCGTCGCCGGATGCTTCAAGCATGTCGATCAGATCCGGCCATTGCTGGATCGGAATGTAATGATCTGCGAAACCGGCCAGAATGGCATCTGCTGGACCCATACGATGACCGGTAGTGCCGAGATATTCACCTAACCGTCCGGGTGCGAGTGCCAGCATCAGTGTGCTGCCGACATCCGGAACCAAACCAATCGAGCATTCAGGCAGGGCGATTTGCGACGTTTCACCCACGATGCGATGGCTACCATGGCAACCGATGCCGACGCCACCACCCATCGTGAACCCCTGAAGAAAGCTGACTACTGGCTTTGGGTATTCGAAGATCAGAGCATTCAAGCGGTACTCATCGCGCCAGAACTTTCGGCCGTATTCAAAATCGCCCTTGGTGCCGGTCTCATAAAGCTCGGCAATGTCACCGCCCGCGCAAAAGGCCTTGTCGCCCTCGGCATCCAGAATAACCAGTTCGACCGCGTCGTCCTCGCGCCAGTTGCGCAGCGCGGTGTCGATCGCCAGGCACATGTCATAGCTGAGTGCATTCAGGGCCTTGGTTCGGGTCAGGGTGATACGACCGGCACGGCCTGCGGTGCGAATATAGATGTCTGGCATAAAGTCCTCAGCGCTGAGAGAGCATCTGGCGGGCAACGATGACCCGCATGATCTCGTTCGTGCCTTCCAAAATTTGATGCACGCGCAGATCGCGCACAAGTTTTTCGATGCCATAGTCGGCCAGATAACCATAGCCGCCGTGCAATTGCAGGCACTGATCCACCACTTTCGATCCCGTCTCGGTCACGAATTTCTTGGCCATAGCGCAGAACTTTGTTGAATCGGGCGCGCCCTGATCCAACTTCCACGCCGCCTGACGCAGGAATGTCCGGGCGGCCTGCAGCTCGATCTCCATATCTGCCAGACGGAACTGAAGGGCCTGAAACTGGTCGATGGACTGCCCGAAAGCCTTCCGCTCGGACATGTATTGCAGTGTCATGTTCAACCCGGTTTGTGCGGCACCTAGAGAACAGGACGCGATGTTCAGACGTCCGCCATCCAGTCCCTTCATCGCGTATTTAAAACCGTCACCCTCGACACCGACAAGGTTGTCGGAGGGGATCTTGCAATCGTCGAACTGTACCTGAGCAGTAGGCTGGCTTTTCCACCCCATCTTCTGTTCCAGCGCGCCAAAGCTCAGGCCTGGGGTGCCATCCTCGACATAGACCGTCGAAATGCCCTTGGGCCCATCCTGGCCGGTGCGCACCATGCAGACATAGGCATCCGAATACCCGCCCCCCGAGATGAAAGCCTTGGTGCCGTTCAAAGTATAGCCTTCGTTCGTTCGTTCCGCGCGGGTTTTCAAAGCGGCCGCGTCCGAACCTGAGCCGGGCTCGGTCAGGCAATAGCTGAGCACGGTGTTCAAGCTAAGAACATCGGGCATGATGCGGCATTTCAGCTCGTCACTGGCGAAGCTGTCCAGCATCTTGGCGCACATGTTGTGGATCGACAGAAAGGCCGCGACAGAGGGGCAGGCCATCGACAAAGCTTCGAACACAAGCGTGGCGTCCAGACGAGACAGGCCAGAACCGCCGCTGTCTTCCGAGACATAAAGGCCGCCGAAACCCAGCTCACCAATGCGCGGCCAAAGGTCTTTGGGGATGGTGCCTTCGGCTTCCCACTGGCGGGCAAATGGGGCGATGTTTTCCTGCCCGAAATCATGGGCCATGTCGAAGATTGCGTTCTGCTCTTCGGTTGTTGCGAAATCCATGGATTGCCTCCCACGCTGCCCGTTGAATTGAACGAGTGTTTATTTCCCAATCCTTACAGAAATTTTGCACGGCCATCAATCACGGGCACATTCTTGTGCGGGAGAACGTGCCAACGTTCAGAGGTCTTGATGGAATTCGTCAATCAAGTGTTGAACCACAGCCTTGCCGGGGTCATCACCTTTTGCCGCTGCCTCGGCATGTACCCGGCGCTGGCGGGTGGCCGAGGTGCCGTTCTGGGCAATCTGCTGCAGCTTTGCCAACTCAGTCATGGTGCCCAGAGCTTCGGCGTCTTCGGCCAGCAGACCCATCAATTCGCCCATGAGTTCCGGCATGGGTTTGATTGAGCGATCTCCGAAGTCAATCATCCCTTCGCCAACGCCATAGCGCTGCGCACGCCAGCGGTTTTCGCCAATGAGAAAGCGATCGTATTGTCGCCACCTGAGATTTCGGTCTTTCAAGCGACATAGCATGCGCGTTAACGCCTGCACCATTGCGGCCAGTGAAAGTGCATGCTCCATGCGGGGCTGCACGTCCATGATCCGGGTCTCCAGCGTTGGGTATTGGTGCGACGGTCGCAAATCCCACCAGATTTTCGTGGTATCTTCGATCACGCCCAGTTCGACCAGAACGCCCGTAGTACGTTCATATTCGGACCAGCCGGAAAAGATCGGCGGGAGTCCTGTCCGTGGCAAGTTGTCGAACACCGTTAACCTGTACGAAGACAGTCCTGTGTCCTCACCGTTCCAATAGGGCGATGACGTCGACAAGGCCAAGAGATGCGGCAGAAAGTAGGACAGCTGCGGAATCAGGTCGGCGCGCAAGGCTGAATCGGTCACCCCGATATGGACATGCATGCCACAGATAAGCATACGCCGCGCCACTCCGCCCAACGCGTGTTGTAGCGCGTCATATCGGTCTTTGCGCGTGTGTTGCTGTTTTTTCCAGTCAGCAAAGGGGTGGCAGGAAACAGCGATTGGAGCAAGGTTGTGCTCGGCGGCGCGTTTCGAAACACAGGACCGCAAGCGTTTCAGATCCTCGCGCGCAGAGCTGATGGTCACATGCGGGCGCGTACCGACCTCGATCTGGCATTGCAGGAATTCGGGGCTGACCTGTCCTTCAAAATCGGCCTGGCAGGCTTCCATTAACGCGGCAGGCGCTTCGGCGAGTTCCAGACTGTCTCGAGCAACCAGCAGATACTCTTCTTCGATGCCCAGCGTAAATTCCTGCTGCATTCCGGCCCTCGCAACTGTGTTCTGACCAGTGAATACGGAAATTGTCTTTTTGCCAAGTGTTTGCCAGCTGGGTTCTTGCGAAGCCCCCATACGCACAGGTAAGGAGGCGTTCAGATTATCACCAAACCCGGAGCCACCCCCGTGAAACCAAGGAAATTCCCCCGGCTGAACGCCGTGCTTGACCGGTTGGGTGTAAAACTGATCGACAAAGTGACCGAACGGGATGAGCGTGCGCGTCTTGAGGCGTTCGAACGGGCAGGGGGTTTGACCCGGCCTGCCTATGCCCTGTCACCGGGGATGGAGGGGTTCGACATTGCCCAGCTGGTGTCGGAATACCAAGAACATTCCGCTTCGCTGGAAGCTCTGAAAGACCCTGCGCGCAACAAGACCGGATATCGTATTAACAACGGCTACTACGACAGCCCGGATGCGGACGCGCTGTATCTGATGATCCGCCGGTTCAAACCCAAGCGGGTGATCGAGGTGGGTTGCGGAAACTCGACCCGTGTAACGCGGCAGGCGATTATCGACGGCGGATTGGAGACCAAGGTCACCGCAATCGATCCGTATCCCCGGGCAGACATCGCGCATGTGGTGGATCAGTTCGAACAAAAACGTTTGGAGGAGATCGACCCGACGCTCTTTGAACAGCTCGAAGCTGGCGACGTGTTGTTCATCGATTCCAGCCACGTTGTCCGCATGAGCAATGACGTCGCGCACCTGTTCTGCCGCATCATTCCGGCGCTCAAACCCGGTGTGGTCATTCATGTGCACGATGTTTTTCTGCCCTACGAATATCCCAAACGGTTCTTCTATGATTGCCCGGGCTGGGGTGAGCAGTACATGCTGCATGCACTCCTGCAATCTGGTGCATATTCAATGCTTTGGCCCGGCTACTACCTACAGCAGGATTGCCCCGATGCGGTAGAATCCTTGCCATTTTTGAAGGACGGTCGTGCTCAAAGTTTATGGGTGCAGGTCAAAGAAAATTGATCAGTTAGTGATCCGGCGCGACTAAGCGCCCGTACCCCTTTCCATAACCAAGCTGGAGAGGAGATGACAGCCATGTTTCGTCGTACGTTTATGGGCGCCGCCGCCGCAATTGCACTGACACTGCCTGTAAAAGCACAGGCTGCAGATATCGTGGATACCGCAGTATCAGCCGGTTCCTTCAACACATTGGTCGCCGCCGTTCAGGCCGCGGGTCTTGTCGACACGTTGAAAAGTGACGGACCGTTCACAGTGTTCGCACCGACTGATGAAGCTTTTGCGGCACTGCCCGAAGGTACGGTGGAAACGCTGCTGTTGCCTGAAAACAAAGATCAGTTGGTCGAAATCCTTACCTATCACGTGGTCCCGGCCAAGGTGATGTCGGGTGATATCGCTGGCAAACGTGCGAAGGTGCTTACCGTACAAGGCGACCGTCTGAGCGTGAACGCCAAGAACGGCGTAAAAGTGAACGACGCTAAAGTCGTTCAGGCCGACATCGAAACCAGCAATGGTGTGATCCACGTCGTCGATGCGGTGATCCTGCCGGAATAAGACCCCCATCTGAGTAGAAGAAAGCCCCGGTTCTGATGACCGGGGCTTTTTCGTTAGACTAGTCTGACTTGGGTTCCGACTTTTACCAGAGGATAAAGCTCCTCGACATGTTGGTTATACAGGCCAATGCACCCTGACGAGCTTTGGCGTCCGATCTTTCGCGTATCATGAGTTCCGTGCACAAGATAAGCTGGCCAACCTAGATACATGGCGCGTGTACCCAGCGGGTTGCCGGGCTCCCCGCCTTCCATACGAACCGGCAAAAGCGGGTCGCGTTCGCGCATCGAGGCGGTCGGCGTCCAGCTTGGGTTTTCCGCTTTGCGCACAACTTTGGTATAGCCGCGCTTGGTCAGCTCTTCGCTCATCGGTACCGAACTGGGGTACAGCTTGTAGGTGCCATCGGGTCCCCAATAGTGCACCGCGCGGCTTGTGATATCGGCCAGCAAAGCGCCAGCGCCCAGCTGGTCAAAATGGTCCTGCCAGTTCTGTTGCGAGAAGGACGAGACATTGCGGCGCACCGGCAGTTGCGTGCTGATCGCCTCTTCTGTTGTTGGGAAAGCATCTGAACTTTCGGCGCGCAACAGCGTCGGTGTCGCAAGGACGGACGCAGCACCCAGCAAGGCGGTACGACGATTAATACGGGAACTGGACACGGATGCCTCCTGAAGGACTGCTCGAGAGTTTCCAGCAATTTAGTGACTGCGTTGCTTCAGGGCCAGATGCTTGGCTTAAATTTTCCGTGAGATTTACATGTTTCACGCGGTTTTTTGCCTGCTCGGACGGGGAATTGACCGGTGTCCGGACAGGGTTTTGCTGTTTGCCGGATAAGGCTTGGGGTATTTTTCTAACTTGGCCCCTCCATTTCCAAGGGACAGGCCCACAGATGTTCGGAGACCGCACGATATGACCAAGAAATCAGAAACCCTGGAAAGTCCCGTATCTTATGAGCTGAAAACCAAATTGGCAGATCTGAGCGAGCTCCTAAACAACTGATACCTTGACGAGGAACGAAAAAGGCCGCCCATTGAGGCGGCCTTTGGTCAATTTGACGCTAAAAATCAGTCCATCGCTTTGAAGTTGAACTCGCCACCTTCTTTGATGCCCGACGGCCAACGGGCCGTAACGGTTTTCGTGCGGGTGTAGAACTTGAAGCTGTCCGGACCGTGCTGGTTCAGGTCACCAAACATGGATTTCTTCCAGCCGCCAAAGGTGTGGTAGGCCAGCGGAACCGGGATCGGAACGTTGATACCGACCATGCCGATATTCACACGGCTGGCAAAGTCGCGCGCAGTGTCGCCATCGCGCGTAAAGATCGCGGTGCCATTGCCATACTCATGGTCCATCGCCAGTTTCAGAGCTTCTTCATAAGAGCCTGCGCGCACGGTCGACAGAACCGGGCCAAAAATCTCTTGCTTGTAGATGTCCATCTCAGGCGTCACATTATCGAACAGGTGTGGGCCGACAAAGAATCCGTCCTCATAGCCCTGCAAGCTGAAGTCGCGGTTATCAACAACCAGCTTCGCGCCTTGTTCCACACCCGAATTGATCAGACCAAGAATACGCTCTTTGGCAGCGCCGGTTACAACTGGGCCCATGTCGACGTCATCACCGGCGGTGTAAGGTCCGACCTTCAGCTTTTCGACGCGCGGGATCAGTTTTTCGATCAGAGCGTCAGCGGTTTCTTCGCCAACTGGCACAGCAACCGAGATGGCCATGCAGCGTTCGCCCGCCGCGCCAAACCCGGCACCGACCAGAGCGTCGGCAGCCTGATCCAAATCCGCGTCAGGCATGACGATCATGTGGTTCTTGGCGCCGCCGAAACACTGCGCGCGCTTACCGTTCGCGGTTGCGCGGGAATAGATGTATTGCGCGATCGGGGTCGAGCCAACAAAGGACACGCCCTGAATGGTATCGCTGTCCAGCAGAGTGTCCACGGCCTCTTTGTCGCCGTTGACGACCTGGAAGACGCCCTTGGGCAGGCCGGCTTCGACGAACAGTTCAGCCAGCATCAGCGGTACCGAGGGGTCACGCTCAGACGGTTTCAGAACCACGGCGTTGCCGCAGGCCAGTGCAGGACCCACGTGCCACAGCGGCATCATGGCCGGGAAATTGAACGGCATGATCGAAGCAACAACACCCAGCGGCTGACGCATCGAATACATGTCAATGCCCGGACCTGCGCTGTCGGTGAATTCACCTTTCAGCATCTGAGGCGCGGCGATGCAGTATTCGATCACTTCCAGACCGCGCTGCAGATCGCCTTTTGCGTCAGGGATAGTTTTGCCATGCTCGCGGCTCAGCGCTTCGGCCAGCTTGTCCATGTCGCGATTCATCAGGTGAACCATTGCCATCATGACACGTGCGCGTTTCTGCGGGTTGGTTGCCCCCCAGGTCAGCTGCGCGGCGGCTGCGCTTTCGATTGCGGCTGTGGTTTCAGCAGCACTTGCCATCGGGCACTTGTACTGAACCTCTCCAGTGGCAGGGTTAAAGACGTCGTCAAATCGTCCTGAGGTTCCGGCGACATTCTCGCCGTTGATGAAATGGGACAGCTCGGTCATTGCAGATCTCCTCCGATGCATTTGTGCGCACAATAGGCTTGCATAAATTGCTTGAACAGAGGCAATGTCCCAAAGAGGTTTTGCAAAAATGCAAAGGGCAGGGCGTGACACCGAACTGGGATGATATGCGGGTCTTTCTGGCCGTCGCGCGAGAAGAAAGCCTTTCGGCTGCCGGGCGTCAGCTGAAGATCGACCCTGCCACCGTCGGGCGGCGGATTGCTCGGTTAGAAGCCTCATTGGAAGCCCCCCTGTTTACCAAGTCGCAGCAAGGCTACCTTTTGACCGCTGCGGGTGAGCGCCTAATGGAACACGGGCAAAAAGCAGAAGAGGCGATGCGCGCGGCGGCGGGTGCAATGGCGGGAACGTCAAAAACGCTCAGCGGACAAATACGGATTGGCGCGCCAGACGGGTCGGCCAACTATCTTTTGCCGCAGGTCTGCGCGAAAATCAGCGATGCAAACCCCGATCTGGATATTCAGATTCTGGCCCTGCCGCGCGTGATCAACCTGTCCCGGCGCGAGGCTGATATGGCGGTGACCGTCAGTGCACCAACAGCTGGGAGCCTTCTGGTCCAGAAAATCACCGATTACAAACTGCACCTTGTTGCGACGCGCGACTATCTGGCCTCTTACCCGGCAATCCGCACGGTCCAAGACCTGAGTGGCCATCGCATGATTGGCTACATTCCGGATATGATCTTTGACCGCGAGCTGGATTATCTAGTGGATATCGGTGTTGACCGTGTCGCGCTTGCATCGAATTCGGTGTCGGTTCAGCTGCGGCAGGCCACGCTTGGAACGGGGGTTTGTGTTGCGCATGACTTCACCTTGCCGTTTCATCCCAACCTGCAGAAAATCCTGACGGATCAGGTGAGTTTGACCCGGAGTTTTCACCTGGTGCGACATCAGGGCGATCAGCGGAATGAAAGGTTGAACCGGTTTGCGCAGGCCTTGTCTCAGGGTATTCGGGAAGAGGTTGAGCGGCTTGAGGCTCAAGTGTCACCTTGACAGGTTTAAGCATTCCGGCAACGCTTTGGAAAACAGGACATTATTTCGGAGGTTACGCTTATGCTCGTTCAGGCCATTCTGAAATCCAAGGCCACCGGAGGGGTCGAGACAGTCAGCCCGACAATCACTGTGGCTGACGCCTCGAAAATCCTAGCCGAAAAACGGATCGGGACGGTTGTTGTATCAGAAGATGGCGGCGAAACGGCATCTGGCATCCTTTCCGAGCGGGACATCGTAAGGGAGTTGGCCGCAAGCGGCAGTGGTTGCCTGGCGCAGCCAGTCAGCGCCTATATGACCCGTAACCTTGTGACAGCCACTCAGCAGGACACGGTTCAGGATATCATGACGCGCATGACCGAAGGGCGCTTTCGCCACATGCCCGTTGTTGAAGACGGCAAGCTGGTGGGGATCGTGACGCTGGGCGACGTGGTTAAGGCGCAGCTGGCGGAACTGGCTATGGAAAAAGACGCGCTGCAAGGCATGATCATGGGGCATTGACGCCCTTGATCCCCATAGCTGCCTCTTGCACCTGCGGCGAAGTTATGTTTGCTAGCGCAGAAAGTTTATTGCGCAGGAGGCCACGATGAGGGTTGGATTATATCCCGGAACATTCGATCCAATCACCCTGGGTCATATCGATATCATTCGCCGTGCGGCTGCTTTGGTGGACAAGCTCGTCATTGGCGTCGCGATCAACCGCGACAAGGGCCCATTGTTCTCACTTGAGGAACGCGTTGCGATGATCGAGGCGGAATGCGCCCATCTGACTGAGCAAACGGGAACTGAAATCGTTGCGCATCCCTTTGAAAACCTGCTGATCGACTGCGCCCGCGATGTTGGGGCGCAGATCATTGTCCGCGGGCTGCGGGCGGTTGCGGATTTTGAGTATGAATTCCAGATGGTCGGAATGAACCGGGCATTGGACGACTCGATCGAGACGGTCTTCCTGATGGCCGAGGCGCGGCATCAGGCCATTGCCTCCAAGTTGGTTAAGGAAATCGCCCGGTTGGACGGGGACGTGTCGAAATTCGTCACGCCCCGCGTCAATGCTGCGCTGCGTGACCGTTTAGGATAGGGCTCCCATCGCCGCGGCGGTGTCTAGCATCCGGTTCGAAAAACCCCATTCGTTGTCATACCACGCCAGCACACGCACCAGTGTGCCGTCGGTCACCTTGGTTTCCGGCAATGAAACGGTCGAACTGTGTGGGTCGTGGTTAAAATCCACCGAGACCAACGGGCGGTTCTCTGCCGCCAGAACTCCGGGGATTCTGGCTGCGGCTTCGGTAAACAGCGCGTTGACTTCTTCTTCCGTTGTCGGGCGCGAGACTTCGGCGACCAGATCAACCACGGACACGTTCGGGGTTGGGACACGAATAGCCTGACCTGTCAGTTTTCCGGCCAATTGCGGCAAGACGAGGCCAACGGCAGAGGCCGCGCCTGTTGTGGTCGGAATCATCGACAATGCTGCCGCGCGGGACAGGTATGGGTCTTTCCCGGCAGTGTCGTGGACGGGTTGGCTGGCTGTGTAGGCGTGAACCGTGGTCATGTTGCCATGCACAATGCCAAGCCCTGCATCCAGTGCTGCGGCAACCGGTGACAAGCAATTGGTCGTGCAAGACGCGTTGGACACCACGTTATCTTCAGCCGTCAGCTCGTGATCGTTGACGCCGAACACAATCGTTTTTACCGCGCCATCGCCGCGGGCTGGGGCCGAGATCAAAACCTTCTTCGATCCGTTCGTGAAATGGCGGGATGCAGCTTCGCGTGTGCGGAATACGCCAGTGCATTCCAGAACGACGTCCACATCGGACCAATCCAGTTTTTCCGGCTCGCGTTCGCTGCTCAGGCGGATCGGACCGTTTCCAACGTCCAGGCCTGCCTCGGTTAAAGTGACCGGTTTGCCGTACCGGCCATGGACGCTGTCGAATTCGAACAAATGCGCGTTCAATTCCGGCTTCGCCAAGTCGTTTATCGCAACGATTTCAACGTCCGTCCGCCCGGATTCTATGACGGCCCGCAGCACGCCGCGTCCGATCCGTCCAAATCCGTTGATTGCCAGCTTGAGTGTCATGTCCTGCTCCGTGCGAATTGCGGCCAATATGAAGTTAGCGCTAACAAAGCCAGATCAGAGAAAAAGTCAAGCAAAACCTCAGTCAACGCCAGAAGGCGAGCCAGTCCAGAAAGAAGTAGAGTTTCTTGCCAAGGAACACGAATTGTTCGGTTCCAAAGAGGGCATAGCTGATAACGAACAAGCCCAGAATGAGCAGGGCAAGCCAAATGGCGATTTGATTTGTCATGCTAGCCCCGGACGAAAACGCCCGCCCAGTTAACCTGAGCGGGCGAAAAGGTTCAAGATTTCAAAGCAACCTTAGTTAAGGCGACCCATGGCAACTGCAACGTCTGCCATGCGGACCGAGAACGCCCATTCGTTGTCGTACCATGCCAGAACGCGGACCATGCGGTCGCCGACCACGCGGGTCTGATCGGGTGCGAAGATCGAGCTTTCTTCGGTGTTGTTGAAATCGGTCGAAACCAGCGGAGCGGGCTCATAGCCCAGAACGCGCTGCATCGAACCCTGCGAGGCCTCGCGTACGATGGCGTTCACTTCTTCTACCGTTACATCACGTGCGGCGCGGAATGTCAGATCAACCGCAGAAACATTCGGGGTCGGAACACGAATGGCCGAACCATCCAGGCGACCTTTCAGGTTGGGCAGAACCTCGCCCAGTGCTTTCGCGGCACCTGTTGAGGTCGGGATCATCGACATCGCGGCAGCACGGGCGCGGTACAAATCGCTGTGACGGCGGTCCAGGGTCGGCTGGTCGCCGGTATAAGCATGGATCGTGGTCATGATGCCGTTCTCGATGCCGATGCCCTCGTCCAGTACCTTGGCAAGCGGAGCAAGGCAGTTCGTGGTGCACGAACCGTTCGAGACCATTTTATCATCGGTCACAAGGCTGTTGTGGTTTACACCATACACGATGGTCTTATCGACGTTCTTGCCGGGGGCTGACAGCAGGACCTTTTGCGCACCACGATCTAGGTGCGTTTTGGCTTTCAGACCGTCATTGAATTTACCGGTGCATTCCAGAACGACATCGCAGCCATCCCAGTCCAGTTCATTCATGTCATAGGTCGAGAACATCTCCATCGGGCCGCGGCCCAGATCCATGGTTTTTCCGTCGATTGCGACATCGCGGGGGAAACGTCCGTGGACACTGTCATACTTTAGCAGGTGCGCTGTGGTTTCCAGCGGGCCGGTTGCGTTGACCTTGATCACTTCGATGTCGTTGCGGGCGGATGCCGCGATATGCGACAACGTGCAGCGGCCAATGCGGCCAAAACCATTGATACCGACCTTGATGGTCATGTGCTGTCTCCAAATGCGCTTGCGTTGGACGCCATATAGCGGTCAAAGCGCTTTCTCAAAAGACCAAAAGTGACATATTTTTAACGTGTTAGCGCAAACCTATGCCGGTTGCGCTAACGCTTGCGCTAGCCGTCGGATCGGGTAGGCTCCGGGTGCGGCAGGTGAATTGAAAGGAAACACCATGAGCGGTCTGTTGGCCCTGTTGGATGATGTAGCGGGTATTGCAAAGGTAGCGGCATCGTCTGTGGATGATGTGGTCGCGGCTGCCGGGAAGGCAGGGGCGAAGACCGCAGGCGTTATCATTGACGATGCCGCCGTGACCCCGAAATACGTTCAGGGATTCGCCCCGGCGCGGGAATTGCCGATCATCTGGCGTATCGCGCGCGGATCTATCTTTAACAAGATCATCCTGCTGCTGCCGGTTGCCTTACTGCTGGCGAACTTTGCACCGTGGTTGATTACGCCTTTGTTGATGATCGGCGGCTCTTATTTGTGTTTCGAAGGGGCCGAGAAGATATTTCATGTCCTATTCCCTCATGGCAGTCACGTTATCGACGAAGATATGGCCATTCGCGACCCCGGCCATCTGGAAGAGCAAAAGGTCAAAGGCGCGATCAAGACAGATTTTATCCTTTCGGCTGAAATCATGACGATTGCGCTGGCCGCGATTGAGGCCCCAAACCTGTGGATGCAGGCCGCGACCTTGGCGGTTGTGGGGATCGGTGTCACCGTGGCGGTCTACGGGTCAGTTGCCCTGATCGTGAAGATGGACGATGTCGGGCTGTACCTCGCGCAAAACGCACCGACACCGATTGGGCGAGGGCTTGGGCGCGGGTTGGTCAAAGCCATGCCGGTTGTCATGAAAATCCTGTCCATAGTCGGCACCGCCGCGATGTTGTGGGTCGGCGGTTCCATCATCATTCACGGGATGGAGGTTCTGGGCTTTGGGTGGCTGGGACACCACATCCACGACTGGGCCTATGCCATTGGTCATTCCGTGTCTGAGCAGTGGACCGGCGTTGTTGAATGGGTATCCAAGGCAACGATGGACGGTGTGTTCGGTCTGGCATGGGGATTTGTTCTGATCCCGGTGGCGACAAAGGTGGTCGGGCCGATGATCGGGATGTTTTCAAAGAAGACTGATGCGCATTAAATTCATAATCCTGAAATGAGAGACCTGAGCCATTTACCGACTTTTAGACCGGTCCAGAGTTGGGTTCGCATACAATTGAAGGGACGGGCAGCCAAACGCAAAGCGGCGGCCTTGTCGGCCATGAACCTTGGTGCGGAACAAATACCGTTTGAACCGCTCAGGCTTTACCAGGTACTGTATTTCCGGATCGACACGGCGGAGACTGCGGCCCGACGCGCCAAGTGGGCAGGGGGGCGATTGTTTAACCTGCTCAGCGGCCAGTCGGCGCAATTCATTCCGCTATATGGAACGCATGTTAGGCAGGTTTTGTCTGCTGCAGGGCTGAACGTGCCCGATAGGATTGTGCCAGCAGAACGGTATGAGTTGCGGTTGGGTTATGCGAAACGGGCCTATACGGCGTTGAAGGCCGAGCTAAAGCAGCCAAAATAGGAAAGGGCGGCCAAAGCCGCCCTTTTTGTATCTGGCTGATGAGCCGAGCGTTTATTGACCCAGCAGTTCCTTGACCTTGGCCACTGTCGCCTCGGCGGTGATGCCGAAATGCTTGTACAGTTCACCGGCTGGGGCCGACGCACCGAAGCTGGACATGCCGATGAAACCGGCTTTGGCTTCGCGACCACGTTCACCCAGCAACCAGCGATCCCAGCCACCGGCGCGAACGGCGGCCTCAATACCAACGCGGACGGGTCCACCTGGCAGGACGCGCTTTCGATAGGCTTCATCCTGCTCGGCGAACAGCTCCATCGAGGGCATTGAGACGACGCGGGTGCCAATGCCTTCAGCCTCAAGCATCGCTTTGGCTTCCATCGCCAGCGATACTTCGGACCCGGTGGCGATCAGGATGGCCTGACGTTTGCTGTCCGCGTCGGCCAGAACATACGCGCCCTGTGCGGTCAGGTTCTTGGTCTTGTGTTCTTTGCGAACCGTCGGCACGCCCTGACGGGTCAGCGACAGAACGGACGGGCTATTCTTGAAGGTCAGAGCCAACTCCCAGGCCTCAGCCGTCTCGACCACATCAGCAGGACGGAACACATAAGTGTTCGGCGTTGCGCGCGAGATTGCCAAATGCTCGACCGGCTGGTGGGTCGGGCCGTCTTCGCCCAGACCAATCGAGTCATGGGTCATCACGAAGACCGTCGGCACCTTCATCAAAGCGGCCAAACGCATAGAGGGGCGGGCATAGTCGGTGAACGCCATGAACGTGCCGCCATATGGGCGGATACCACCGTGCAGCGCCATACCGTTCATCGCTGCGGCCATTCCGTGCTCACGGATACCATAGTGAATATAGCGACCCTTGCGGTTTTCCGGCAGGAATACGCCCATATCCGCAGATTTGGTGTTGTTCGACCCGGTCAAGTCGGCCGAACCGCCAACGGTCTCGGGCATGATCGGGTTCACGACGTTCAGAACCTTTTCCGAAGACGCGCGGGTGGCGAGTTTCGGCTGATCTTCCGACATCTGCTTTTTGAACGCACGGATGGCACCGGCCAGTTTCTTAGGTGCATCAAACGCATAGGCGCGGTTGAATTCGGCCTGTTTGCGTTCGGAAATCTGCGCGAAACGCTCTTCCCATTCGGCGCGTTCAGCCGCGCCACGGGCACCGATGGCCTCCCAAGCCGATTTGACGTCAGTAGGGACCACAAAGGCATCATGGGGCCAACCATAGCCGTTTTTGGCGGCTTTCAGCTGATCCTGATCGGTCAGTGCGCCGTGACCTTTGGAAGTATCTTGTGCGGCGTGACCAAGCGCAATATGGCTTTCGCAGGCGATCATGGATGGTTTGTTCGATGATTTGGCTTGCACAATGGCCGCATCAATCGCGATCGGATCATGACCATCGATTTCAATCACGTTCCAGCCCGAAGCCTTGAAACGGCGCACTTGATCGGTGCGATCGGCAATATCCACGGTGCCGTCGATGGTGATGTTGTTGTTGTCCCAGAAAACAATCAGTTTGCTGAGCTCATGACGGCCAGCCAGAGTGATGGCTTCCTGGCTGACGCCTTCCATCAGGCAGCCGTCACCCGCGATGACGTAAGTATAGTGGTCGACAACCTTTTTACCGTAATGGGCGCGCTGAATTTCTTCGGCCATGGCGAAACCAACTGCGTTGGAAATGCCCTGACCCAGTGGTCCGGTCGTGGTTTCAATCCCGTCCACCAGGAAGTTTTCCGGGTGGCCTGCAGTTTTCGCACCCAGCTGGCGGAAGTTCTTGATCTCGTCCAGCGTCACGTCCGCATGACCGGTGAGATACAGCAGAGAATAGACCAGCATCGAACCGTGACCTGCAGACAGGATGAACCGATCACGATCGGGCCAGTTCGGGGCCGAGGCGTCGAATTTCAGATGCTTTTCAAACAGCACGGTCGCAACGTCGGCCATGCCCATCGGCATACCGGAATGGCCGGAATTGGCGGCAGCGACGGCGTCAAGGGTCAGGGTGCGGATAGCCGCAGCCTTGTTCCAGTGTTCAGGATTGGCATTGCGCAGCGCAGTCAGGTCCACGGGCGTTGTTCCTTTGGATTACAGGCAGATGGGGCGCTCAATACCATCCACCCCCCAAAGTGCAAGTGGAACCGAGGGTGGCGTCGCATTCGTGGTTCAAGAATGCTGTCCAAGTGATTGAAAGCAAACAGTGGGTATTTTCCGTTTCATTCGGTTAGACTAGGCCAATACCCGGCCTGTATTGATTCGGATGGGCCGCGAAAAAGTGAACCTTGGTAAAGAGGTGGCAGGGGCATGAGCCAGATCGAAGAATTACAGCGCCGTATCGTTGCCGCGATGGAGAGGATCGGAACCGGGGTCGACGCCCTGCGTGACGCGGTGCCTGCAAGTGGCGGTGACGACACCGCTCTACACACGGCATTGGAAGACGAGCGCGTCGCCAATGCGCAGCTGGAAGAGCGGCTGAAATCCCTCAAGGAACGGCACGAGAAAGAAGTCGACGCGATGCGCGCCGACATGGATGCGCTGAAAGCAACGCCAGCCGAAGATCCTGAAAACGGCGCGTTGCGTCAGCAGCTGTCAGAGGCCACCGCCAAATTGGCGGCGGTCGAAGCGGCCAGGGCCGAGTTGGCAGAGGCTAAGGCTGCATTGGAAAACCAGGACGAACTGGTTGTTCTCAAGACAGAAAACGATGAACTTAAATCGGTTGTGAGCAAAACGCAGTCGCTTGAAGATGAGAATAGAAAGTTGCGGTCCGAATTGGCCGACAGCGAGCGTGTTGCGGAGTTAAGCGCAGAGCTTGAGATGCTGCGTGCGGAACGTGCCAGCCACGGCGCGGCCATGTCGCGTTTGGATGATGATCTTCAACGTATGCGCAAGGCGAACGAACAACTGCGCAACTCGGTTGATGAGTTGCGGGCGGCCAGCAAGGACGGTCTGGCCGATGCCGAGCTGTTGAACCGCGCGACTGTGGCCGAGCTTGAGGCGACGAAGGCTGCGCAGGCGACGGACGCTGCCGAAGCTCAGGCGGTACTGGCCCGGCTGGAACCGTTGCTGTCGCAGGCAAAGCTGGCTGAGGGGGAGGTAGAGTAATGCCCGAATTGACCATTCATATCGGTGGCCGTGGTTTTGACGTTTCCTGCCAGGACGGTGAAGAGCCATTTCTGCAATCTGCGGCGAAAATGCTGGATGACGAAGCGCAGGTTTTGTCTGATCAGATCGGTCGGATGCCCGAAGCACGCATGCTGTTGATGGCCGGGCTGATGCTGGCCGACAAGACCGCCGCTACAGATGACAAGCTCAAACGGGCAGAGTCCAAGTTGGCCGAAGTTGAAGCCGAATTGCAAAGCCTGCGCAACCGACCTGAGCCCGAGCCTGAAAGAATTGAAGTGGCCGTCGTCCCGCCTTCGGTCACGGACACACTGGCCGAACTGGCCGCACGCGCCGAAGCCCTGGCCTCGGTGGTTGAGGAGAAAACGGCAAAATGAATGTGTTGAAAACGGTAGCGTTGACCGGTCTGATTGGTCTACCGGGGGGCTTGGCCTGGGCGGAAATAGATATCCTACCGGTTACCTTCACCTGCCAGAATGGCGTTGAATTGCAGGTTGCGTATTTCAATGCGGCTGATGGGTCTGGTGCGGCGGCGATGATGGTGGACAACCAATTGGTTGCCCTGCAGCAAGTGCCCAGCGGATCGGGTATTCGCTATGAAACCGTAGGAGAGACCGGGTCGTATATCCTGCGATCAAAAGGGTGGGATGCGACAGTCAGCTTTCTGGCGACCGGAGGGGCCGCCAGTGAGCAGGTTGTTTTGGAGAATTGCAACAGTCGCTGATCAGGCGTTTGCTTCGCGAATTTTGTCAGCAGCTTCCTTGTTGAATTCGACACCGTTTTCGTCAAACAAAGTGTCCAATTCGCCCGACAGGGTCATCTCGGTGATGATGTCGCAGCCACCGACGAATTCACCTTTGACATACAGCTGTGGAACTGTTGGCCAGTCAGAATAATCCTTGATGCCCTGACGAACGTCTTCGTCGGCCAGAACATTAACATCGGCATATTCAACGCCCATGTAATTCAGCACGCCGGCCACGCGGGACGAGAACCCACATTGGGGCATCTCTTTGGTGCCTTTCATGTAGAGCACCACATCGTTGGCTTTGACGGTTTCGTCGATCTGAGTCTTAACGTCGGTCATCTTGCTTGTCCTTTTCACCCGCGTCGGGGGCGGTCGTTTCATCTTGTGACGGGTCGGGACCCCATCCTTCTTCCTCAAGTCGCCGATGCTCGGCCTGTGCCAGAGCCAGCGGATCCAGCCCGTATCTTTCAATGCCGCCGACTTTGCTGATCTTGTCCGGATCGGGGCGCATGTCGGCCAGCTTACGCTTTCTGTTGCGCTTCACATAGGCTTCGATAAGCGCCGCGGCAACTATCAATGTCGCGAGTGCGCCTATCCAGAAGAGCCAGCCGGTCATTTTTTTGGAGCCATGGCTTTGGCGTATTCATGAGGGTCTCTAGGTATTAGCCCAGCTTGTCCTTGATCCCCATTTAGTCCGTTAAAGCTTGACGCAACCAGTGTAGCGTTCTGATTGGGTGTTGTTCCACGTTTGGTTGAATAGCGCGTTTTGCCAAACGTCGATTTGATGATGAGTACAATTCCGATGAACGTAAACACCCCGGAAACAGTATATACCCAAGCAGTAAACGTCATTCAGGCACTTTCGTCGTGAGCGCCAGAGCGTGCAGCTCTCCGTCCGAGCCGTCCATCTTGCCCTTCAGGGCGGCATAGACTGCGCGCTGTTGTTGCACCCGGTTTTTCCCGCGAAAGCTTTCGTCCACGACCATTGCGGACATATGCACGCCATCGCTGCCGCCAACCTGAATTTCCGCATCCGGAAAGGTTTCACGCAGTAGGGCTTCGATTTCGTGGGCGCTCATCGGCATGTAGGTTTCTCCTGAAGGTCTTTCTCAAGATGTAGAGCGCCCGGACGGGGCGTGCAAGAGGAGGATAGGGAACCTGAAACGACAAAACCTGCGCCGGGGCAGGCGCAGGTTTCATTTTGCAAAGATTGCTTCGGTGTTATGCGACGGCCTCAGCAAAGCTGGTGCGGAACGTGGTAGCCAGATCCTCTAACGCGGCCTCAGAGTTGCCAACCCGAATGCTATCGCCAGTGAACCGACCTACGGACACCAGAGGAACGCCTGCCTGACCAGCAGCGATCATCAGCGCCTCGGCCTGATCAAAGTTGCACGCGACCAGATAACGGGCCTGATCCTCGCCGAACAGGAACTCGGTCGAGGCTTCATCGAGGTGAACGCCGACGCCTGCGGATTCCGCCAGCTCAAAGGCTGCTAGCGCCAGGCCACCGTCACCCAGATCGGTGCAGGCCTTGATCATCTCGCGGTTGGCCCGGATGAACTCGCCGTTGCGTTTTTCGGCATCCAGATCAACATGCGGCGCGTCGCCGTCTTCGCGGTTGAACACTTCGGCCAGCAGGGCGGATTGGCCAAGATGGCCGTTTGTCTCGCCGATGACTAGCGCGACATGGCCCTCGCGAACCTCGTTGCCGATGATCTCGTCCGTGTGGTTCAGCAAACCTACTGCGCCAATGGTCGGGGTCGGCAGGATCGCCTGGCCATCGGTTTCGTTGTACAGTGAGACGTTGCCCGACACGATCGGCATATCCAGCGCGGCTACGGCTTCGCCGATGCCCTGGATCGCGCCGACGAACTGGCCCATGATCTCGGGCTTTTCGGGGTTGCCGAAGTTCAGGTTATCGGTGGTCGCCAATGGGTTGGCTCCAACGGCGGTCAGGTTGCGGTAGGCCTCGGCCACAGCCTGCTTGCCGCCCTCAACAGGGTTGGCGCGGACATAGCGTGGGGTTACGTCGCTGGTGAAGGCAAGTGCCTTGTCAGTGCCGTGCACGCGGACCATGCCTGCGCCCAGACCTGGGGTTCGGGCGGTGTCGGCCATGACCATGGTGTCGTACTGCTCATAAACCCACTGCTTGCCTGCATAGTTTGGAGAAGCGAGCAAGGCGCGCAGACCGTCGATCGGGTCGATTTGCGGGACTTCAGCCAGTTCTTCGGCTTCCGGCGTAGCCTCCCACGGGCGGTCGTATTCCGGCGCCGTCGAGGACAGCTTGGACAGGACCAGATCGGCTTTGACTTCGCCGTTGTGAAGGATCAGGAAGCGGTCTTCGGCGATGGTTTCGCCGACGATGGCGAAGTCCAGGTCCCATTTTTCGAACACGGCGCGGGCTTCGGCTTCAAGCTCGGGCTTGAGGACCATCAGCATGCGTTCCTGAGATTCAGACAGCATCATCTCATAGGCTGTCATATCCTCTTCGCGCTGGGGAACGTTTTCCAGATCCAGACGCACACCCAGACCGCCCTTGTCGCCCATCTCAACGGCAGAACAGGTCAGACCAGCCGCCCCCATATCCTGGATCGAGATCACGGCACCCGTCTGCATCAGCTCCAGCGTCGCCTCCATCAGGCGCTTTTCAGTGAACGGGTCGCCAACTTGAACAGTGGGGCGCTTTTCTTCGATGGTGTCATCGAACTCGGCCGAGGCCATGGTTGCACCGCCAACGCCATCGCGGCCAGTTTTTGCACCCAGATAGACGACGGGCATACCAACGCCGGAGGCTGCCGAGTAGAAAATCTTGTCGCTGTCGGCCAATCCGGCGGCAAAGGCGTTTACAAGACAGTTGCCGTTATACGCTGGGTGGAAACGAACTTCACCGCCAACACATGGTACTCCGAAACAGTTGCCGTAGCCGCCGATGCCTTCGACCACACCATTGACCAGTTGGCGGGTTTTGTGGTGGCCGGGCTCACCAAAGGATAGCGCGTTCATGGATGCGATAGGCCGCGCGCCCATGGTAAAGACGTCACGCAAGATGCCGCCAACGCCTGTGGCCGCGCCCTGATAGGGTTCGATGTATGAAGGGTGGTTGTGGCTTTCCATCTTGAACACCACTGCCTGCCCGTCGCCAATATCGACCACACCTGCGTTTTCGCCCGGTCCGCAGATCACCTGAGGCCCGGAGGTGGGCAAGGTGCGCAGCCATTTCTTGGACGATTTGTAGGAACAATGTTCGTTCCACATGGCCGAAAAGATGCCGAGTTCGGTAAATGTCGGCTCGCGCCCGATGATTTCGAGGATCATATCGTATTCGTCGGGCTTCAGCCCGTGTGCGGCAATCAGATCCGGGGTGATGGCGGGCTCTTGCATCGTTTGTCCTTGTCCAGGTTGGCCGGGATTGCCGGCCTTTTAGGGCAAGGTGCCGTCTGTGGAAAGGGTCAAGTCAGCGCAGGCCAATTGTGAAAGTAAAAAACGGAACCGGCGATTGGGCCGGTTCCGTCTGTTGTTTTGAAAATGAGGGTGTCAGTCAGTGTCCAATCAGCGACTGAACCGATGCCGCTAGGCCGGGTTTTGCGCCTTGGACGCATCTGCAGCCGCAGCGCCAACGGCTGCCTTTTGCTCCTCGGTCAGATTTTCGGCATCATCCAGCCCCGGAATAGCGACGCGAACTTCGCGACGGGCAAAGTCGATGCCGTTTTCCTTGAAGGCGGCTTTGACCCGATTGAAGATCTCTTTGCGCAAGGTGAACTGCTTGCCCGGTTTTGCCATGAACTTACCGCGGATGATCATGCCTACATCGTCAAAGTCGAACACACCCTGAGATTTGAAGGGCTGCAGGAAGCCGTCCTTGTGAACCTCATCCTCCATCATCTCGGCGCCGATCTTCTTGAAGATTTTCTTCACCTTGTTCGGATCGGTATCGAAGGGCACGGTGAACTTCAGCTTCATGATGACCCAGTCGCGGCTGAAGTTGGTGATCTTCTGAATCTCACCATATGGGATGGTATGAACCAGACCGCGGTGGTGGCGCAATTGCATGGAGCGGATCGAGATCTTTTCGACCGTTCCCATGGTGCCGCCGATATCGACATATTCACCTACCCGGAACGCATCGTCGATCAGGAAAAAGATCCCGCCGACAATGTCAGAGACCAGTTTCTGCGCACCAAAGCCGATAGCCAGGCCTAGAATACCAGCACCAGCCAGCAGCGGTGTGATATCCAGACCCAGCGCGCCAAGCGCCAGCAGGACAAATATCACCGCAATCGCGACCTGAGCTGTCACGCGCAGCAGGGGCAGAACCGTCGCCAGACGTGATCCACCAGAACCGCCGCCTTCGCCCGCTTCTTGATCGGCACTTTGTTCAACCGCAGTTTGCTCTTTCGCAAGGCGACGGTTGATCCAAAGCGAAACGACCTCGTTCAGGATGTAGCCAACAGCAATGATGATGAAGAACTGGATGACCTTGCTACCGGATTCATCCCCACCACCCGCGATTTCACTGAGGTCGAGATCCCATGCCCTGGCGATCATCAGGATGACAAGAATGCCGGCCAAAACCCGACCAATCCGGATATAACTGCGTTTAGTAGACTTGTATGCGCGCTCGGCCACCGGGCCTTCGCCAAGCATAGGCGGTTGCAGATGGCGAACCAACCCACGTATCAGCGTATCCAAGGCAGGTGCGATCAGCAGCCAAGCCATGGTGGTGAAATGCGCCCCCTTGACCAGCAGCGCCAAAGACGAGGGATTGCGTTGCGCTACGATAAACTCGACCAGCAGCCAGATTACCGCCGACACGCCGATTGCGAAGTAGGGGTAGTAGTGGGCGACTTCCTCATCAAATTTGGAATGATCAGGGTCGGTACCCAACATCATCTGAGACAGGCCTTCGCGCGCGGTCCAGGCGATGACGCCGATATAGATATGGATCGCTGCGTTCAGCCAGAAACCAATGCGTGTTTCGCCGCTGGTAATGCCGTTCAGCCTGTTGAAATGAAGCAGGAACAGCGTGAAACCGACCAAAATAAGCAGACCGATCAGGTTGCGGTGTAGGTATTTCGCCCAGTGATCATCGATATTCACCAGCCGGTAGTGAGGTTTGCTGGGTGCAAGTACGAACCGCGAGGCTGCTGCGCCCAAGCGCGGAATCCAGATCAGGTAAAAAACGAAGGGTGCCGCGTAGGTGATTTGTTCCGGAGTCAGAAGCCCACGCCCGACCGCGCGGATGACGACATAGAACACGACCAATCCTGCGATCTCGCGGCAAAAACGGCGAAACAGGTACCTGACGGCGCCCCAAAGATCATTTTCATCTCCGACTTCAGCATGTTCGTGCCACCGCCGAGTAAGGAATTCGAACAGCTTTTCTGCGAGGAAGCCGACGACAAGTACGCTGAGGATTAGGCCCAACAGGGTAAACGCGCCGGTTGTACCAAAGGTTGCCGAAAAGTTTTTGAAAGCGTCGGCTTGCGCACTGAAAATGTTCGGAACCGTGACGATAACCTGAGTCCACGACGCCACCATTTCGGCCCAGATCTCATTGATTTCCGTGATTGGGTCTTCGCGCTCTTCCGCTTCGGCGGCATTTTTTTCCGCAACCGCGTCCAGACGCTCTAACAAGATCGCGCGGACCTGGTCGTCGGACATACGTGCGACCATGTCATCGACTTGTTCGGGCGTCAGATCCTCGGGAATTGTGACGGTAGTCGGTGCACTAGAGGTACTAGTGACCTGGGCAAGTGCTGGCCCAGATAATAGCGCAATGGAGAAGAACGCCATTAACAGGCGAGTGAGGTGAAACATCGAATCTGTCCTCGACCATAAGTCTTGATGATTTTTTCGTGATCATAGGCTTAAGTGCAGGATCTTCCCAGATGTTTCACCCATTTCAGATATGAATTTAGTGTTGCGGGCAAAAAAAAGGCCGAGCACTAAGCTCGGCCGTAGTCCAACAGGGAGGTGAAGATGATGAGCGTTACAGCATCACCGCCTTCGATTGCTCATTTAGGGGGCGGTTTGTGTACTATCAAGGTTTTATAGACTGATCGCAGATCATTGCCGCTATGCCACTGGTGCATAGCTACAGTTTTCCCATCTGCTTCAACTGCTTGCGCTGCGCAATGATCTCATCCTGAACAAAGTCGCGGAATGCCGCGACGCGTTTGGAATGGCGCAGTTCCTCGGGGTAGGCGAGATAAACCGGGACATCGGCGGTTTCGATATCCGACAGGATCGACTGCAGATGCGGAAAGTCATGGGTCACGTAATCCGGCAACACACCGATGCCGAGGTTGTGCAAAACACCCTGCAAAACACCAAAATAGTTGTTCACCGTCAACAGCGAGGTCGGATTATAGGTCATCAGGTGCCGGACCATCATTGCGCTTGCGCCGACCTGCGGGGCCGAGGGTGTCTGGCAGATCAACCTGTGTTTCGAGATGTCTTCGGGACTTTCTGGGCTGCCGCGTTCTTCCAGGTATTCCGGCGTAGCATAAAGCTGCATTTGCACGGTCATCAGGCGTTTTCGAACCAGATCGGCTTGGCTGGGTTCTTTCATGCGGATGGCGACATCGGCCTCGCGCATCGGCAGGTCGAGAACACGCTCTTCCAGCATCAGGTCGATATTTAGATCGGGGTATTGCTCGTATAGTTTCGGAAGGCGTGGTGCTAGCCAGAGTGTGCCAAAGCCAAACGTGGTGGTAACGCGCAGAACTCCGAACACTTCTTCTTCGCTGTCGCGAATGCGGGCGGCGGCCGCATCCAGACGTTTTGACATGGCCGATGTCGCGTCGAACAGCAGCTCTCCCTGTTCGGTTAGAATCAGGCCGCGGGCGTGGCGGTGAAAAAGCGTCGAATCAAGCGACTCTTCAAGCGCACGGATCTGCCGACTGACCGCGGATTGGGACAAATTCAGCTTGTCCCCCGCATGAGTCAGGCTGCCCGCATCCGCAACCGCGTGAAATATCCTTAACTTGTCCCAATCCATCGCCGCAACTTTCGTTATCCTTCCGAAGCCCTATATGAAATAGGTAACAAGTTCTACATTCAAACTGTTGAAACGTTACAATAACAGACTGGTAGGTCCTATACAGGTCAGCTTTTTTGACCTAAAATGCGTATGAATGAAGCACACTGATCTGACGAGGGGAGGCGTCCGATGAGTCAGCCACAAATATCGCTAAACGACCGGTTCGATCTTGAGAAAAACCCCGTTCTTTTGAACGGCACACAGGCGCTGGTGCGTCTTATGTTGATGCAGAAGGCACGGGACAATGAGGCGGGTCTGAATACCGCAGGTCTTGTGACCGGATACCGCGGTTCGCCCCTTGGGGCTGTAGATCAACAGATGATGCGAGCCCAGAAACATCTGGCTGAAAGCGATGTGACCTTTCAGTTCGGGCTGAACGAAGATTTGGCCGCCACAGCATTATGGGGTAGCCAACAGGCCGGGTTGCGCGGTGACGGCAAGTTCGACGGCGTCTTTGGACTTTGGTACGGCAAGGGTCCGGGAGTGGACCGTTCCGGCGACGTGATGCGTCACGCGAACATGGCCGGAACCGCCAAACATGGCGGCGTTCTGATGGCCATGGGTGACGACCATACCGGCGAAAGCTCGACCGTGTTGCATCAGTCTGAATGGTCTTTGGTCGACACGTACATGCCTGTGGTTAGCCCTGCTGGTGTGCAGGAAATTTTGGACTATGGCATCTACGGGTTCGCACTCAGCCGGTTTGCAGGCGTCTGGGTAGGGCTGAAGACAATGAAAGACACGATCGAGGTTACCTCGGTCGTGGATGGCAGCCCGGATCGCATGAACGTGGTGGTTCCCGAATTCGACATGCCCGAAGGCGGTTTGAACATTCGGTTGGGTGATACACCGCACCTACAGGAAGGGCGGGTCATTGACTATAAGCGTTTCGCGGCCGAGACGTTCTCGCATGCCAACAAGATGGACAAGCGCGTCTGGGGCAAACCGGGCGCGAAAATCGGGTTTGTAGCGGCCGGCAAGAATTGGCTGGACCTGACGCACGCCATGTCATTGCTGAATATTGATGAGGCCGAGGCCGAGCGCCTGGGCATTACGACTTACAAGATTGGTCAGACATTCCCGCTGGATATGGCGGGTTTCCATGACTGGGCCGAAGGATTGGACCTGATTGTAATCGTTGAAGAAAAACGAAAGCTGATCGAGGTTCAGGTCAAAGAGGCCATCTTTGACGACCGCCGCGGGCGTCGCGTCTACGGCTGGTACAAGGGCGGGGCCGGTACCTTGCATCGTGAAGAACTGTTCCCGACACGCGGCGCGCTGGATCCGATCATGATCGCCGAAAAACTGGGCGATATCCTGATTGAGGAAGGGCGCGATACTGACGGGGTGCGCGCTGGAATGGCCAAGCTATCCGAGGCGCGCCGGGCGGATAATGCAGAAGAGATTGCAACGCGTTTGCCGTATTTCTGCTCGGGCTGCCCACATAACAGTTCGACCAAACTGCCCGACGGCAGCCGGGCCTATGCGGGGATCGGCTGTCACTACATGGTGCAGTGGATGGATCGGGAAACCACCGGGTTCACCCAGATGGGCGGAGAGGGTGCGAACTGGATCGGCGAAGCGCCGTTCTCGACGACCGATCACGTGTTTCAGAACCTAGGTGACGGGACATACAACCACTCGGGCGTTCAATCGATCCGAGCGGCGCTGTCGGCAGGAACCAACATCACCTTCAAAATCCTGTTCAATGATGCCGTCGCCATGACGGGCGGGCAGGATAACGAAGGTGATCTGAGCGCAGAGCGGATCGTGGCCGAGGTCAAGGCCATGGGCGTTCAGCATGTGGCCGTGGTTTACGATGAAAAAGAAGACGTGAACTTCAAGGCAATGCCGTCTGGCGTGGAAACCTTTGAACGCGCCGAGCTGATGAACGTGCAGAAGAAATTCCGCGAGATCGAAGGCGTTTCGGTCATCGTCTACGTTCAGACCTGCGCGGCAGAAAAGCGTCGCCGTCGCAAGCGGGGTACGTTCCCGGATCCAGACAAGCGCGTGTTCATCAACTCGGACATCTGTGAGGGGTGCGGCGATTGCGGGGTTCAGTCGAACTGCGTCTCGATCGTTCCGAAAGAGACCGAGTTGGGGCGCAAGCGCGCTATCGACCAGTCCAGCTGCAACAAGGATTTCTCTTGCCTGAAAGGGTTTTGCCCGTCTTTCGTGACATTGGAAGGGGCCAAGATCCGCAAAGAGGCCACGACCGAGATCGATTTGCCGGACTTGCCGATGCCCGTTCTGCCGACGATCAACGGTACACATAACGTTGTCATTACTGGCATTGGCGGGACTGGCGTGGTCACTCTGGGCGCTGTGATGGCGCAAGCAGCTCAGATCGACGGCAAGGGCGCCGGGATGATGGAGATGGCGGGTCTGGCCCAAAAAGGCGGCGCGGTGCACATACATTGCCGTCTGGCCAACCGGCCCGAGGACATCAGTGCCATTCGTGTGGCCACGGGCGAGGCACATGCGCTGATTGGGGGCGACCTTGTTGTGTCCGCTGGGGCCAAAACGCTTGGACTGACTCGCACCGGACAAACTGGTGCCGTGGTAAACAGCCATGAAACCGTCACGGGCGACTTTACCCGCGACACCAACTTCCAAATCCCCGGCGATCGACTAGAGCTTGCGCTGCAGGCGCGGTTGAAAGAGGGTCTGTCGCTGTTCGACGCCACCGATCTGGCACGCGCGGTGATGGGCGACTCGATTTACTCCAACATGATGGTCTTGGGAGCGGCCTGGCAGCGTGGTTTGTTACCGATCAGCCTTGAAGCGATGTTACAGGCGATCGAGTTGAACGGGACCGCGGTTGAGCGCAACAAACGCGCCTTTGATATTGGCCGTTGGGCCGTTCTGCATCCGGAAGATGTCACCGCGATTTTGAACCCTCAGGTGACCGAGCTGCCAAAAACTCTGGAACAGCTGATTGAATTCCGTGCGCAGCACCTGACCGACTACCAAGGCGCCCGTCTGGCAAAGCGTTATCGTAAGCTTGTCGATAGCTTCGAGGATGATACCGTCAAAGAGGCCGTCGCAAGAGGGTATCATAAGCTATTGTCTTACAAGGATGAATACGAAGTTGCGCGTCTGTTGCTTCGCAGTCGCGAACAGGCAGAGGCCGAGTTTGACGGCGACTTCAAGATGACCCTGCACCTTGCGCCACCGATATTGGGTGGGAAGGATGCAGAAGGCCGGCCACGCAAGCGGGCATTCGGAGAGTGGATGTTGGGTCCGTTGAAGTTGCTTTCCAGGTTGAAAGGCCTGCGTGGTACTCCATGGGATATCTTTGGCTACAGCACCGAGAGACGGATGGAGCGCGCCTTGATCCGGCAATATGAACATGATCTCAAAGAGATAACGCCCTTGGTTACACCACAAACCAAGGATGCGGTTGTTGCTTTGGCCAAGTTGCCACTAGAGATCAAGGGTTTTGGCCCGGTTCTACTTGAAAACGAGGCTAAGGCCGCAAAAAGGCGCGAAGAACTGTTGGCGACCATTCGAAATGGCGGTCCAGAAATGCAAGCGGCGGCCGAATAATCCGTCACAAGCCTGTCACGATAGCTAGGCAAAAATGTTACTTGGTACTATCTAGCAGGTGCCAAGTATCGGAGTTCGAAATGCCCTCGCGCCGCCACGTTGCTCGTGACATCTCTTATGCCTATTCCGCCGAAACCAAAGGCGGGCGTATGGTTATTAAGTTGATGGAGAACACAACGGGTCGCATGCGCCTGATTAAGCGTGCAGACGGGTATGAAAAAGAGGTGGCCGACGGGCGTGATTTCTGGTCGGTCATGGTTGAGAGGTACGGGCTTACGCTGGACGTGGTCAGCGGGTCTTTGTCCAACATTCCCAAAACCGGGCCACTGATCCTGATTGCCAACCATCCATATGGTATTCTGGACGGGATGATGATGGGGCATATCTTGTCCGAAACGCGCGGAGATTTTCGCATTCTGGCGAACCACGTGTTTCGCAAGGCCGAAGACTTGGACAACATTGTCTTGCCTATATCGTTTGAAGAAACGAAAGAGGCGATGAAGCAGAATATTGAAACCCGGAAAACCGCGCTGAACTATCTGGGTGATGGCGGTGCCATTGGGATATTTCCGGGTGGCACGGTGAGCACGGGCGTAAAGCCGTTCTCACATCCGATGGATCCGGGGTGGCGTGGGTTTACTGCAAGGATGGTGGCCAAATCCGAGGCTACCGTAGTGCCCGTTTTCTTTGACGGTCACACCTCGCGCCTGTTCCAGATTGCCAGCCATCTGCACAACACTTTGCGCATGGGGTTGCTGATCAAAGAGTTCAAAAAGCGCGTCGATACGCCGGTAAAAGTGGTCATCGGTGAGCCGATTTCCCGCGACGTTTTGGACCCGTTAGCCACCGACAAACGCAAGATGATGGATTTCTTGCGCAAAGCCACGTATGAGCTGTCCCCAAAGCCGCTGAAGTCTTATGACTACGGCTATGAATTTGAGGAACGGCATCGCGCCTAAAGGGGCAAATGGCAGTAGGCATCTTTGATTCCGGATTGGGCGGTCTGACCGTCCTGAACGCCGCGCAGAAACGTCTGCCCGACGTAGATTTTCTATATTTCGCGGACAGCGCACACGCGCCCTATGGCGTGCGGGACGCTGAAAATATCTATGACCTGACACGCAGAGCCGTGAACGATCTGTGGAACCGTGGTTGTGATCTTGTGATTCTGGCTTGCAATACCGCCAGCGCGGCCGCATTGCGCCGGATGCAGGAAGAGGGTGTGCCCGAAGGCAAGCGCGTGCTTGGCGTGTTTGTTCCGCTTATTGAGGCGCTGACGGAACGGCAGTGGGGCGATAACAGTCCGCCTCGTGAGGTTGCGGTCAAGCACGTGGCCCTGTTTGCGACGCCTGCCACAGTGTCCAGTCGGGCCTTTCAGCGGGAACTGGCGTTTCGAGCCATCGGTGTCGATGTCGAGGCGCAGGCCTGTGGAGGTGTCGTGGATGCCATCGAAGACGGTGACATGATCCTCGCTGAAGCGTTGGTTCGGTCGCATGTGGATGCGCTGAAACGCAAGATGCCCGAACCGCAGGCGGCGATTCTGGGTTGCACCCATTACCCGCTGATGGCCGAAACCTTCCAGCGGGCTCTTGGGCCGGATGTTCAGGTGTACAGTCAGGGTGATTTGGTCGCCGAAAGCCTAGCGGATTACTTGCAACGGCATCCGAGAATGCAGGGTGACGGCGACGGTGGCTTTCTGACCACCGGCAAGCCCGCGTTTGTCAGCGACAGGGCGACGCAATTCCTCCGACGACAAATCACCTTTCAGGCCGCCTGACTTAGGTCAAGGACGCAGCCTGTTTGATCCCGTAGTTCAACGACCGTCACACCGGCGATCGTATCCCGTGTCACACTGAAACAAGAGGTCTCACATGACCCATAGAATCGCAATTCTGGGCGCATCTGGTTATACCGGCGCTGAACTGGTGCGGCTGATCGCCGAACACCCGAATATGGACATCGTCGCGCTGGCCGCCGAGCGAAAGGCCGGTCAGTCGATGGCGCAGGTCTTTCCGCATCTGCGGCACATGGACTTGCCGGATCTGTGCAAAATCTCCGAAATCGATTTCTCGAAAGTCGACCTTTGTTTCTGTGCCTTGCCGCACAAAACCAGCCAGGTGGTCATTCGCGACCTGCCCAAGACACTTAAAATCGTGGACCTGTCCGCTGATTTCCGGCTGCGTGATCCGGACGAATACGAAAAGTGGTACGGGAACCCTCATACGGCCTTAGAGCAACAGGAAGAGGCCGTCTATGGCCTGACTGAGTTCTATCGGGATGAGATCCGCAATGCGCGCCTTGTAGCCGGAACCGGCTGCAATGCGGCGACTGGTCAGTACGTGCTGCGCCCGCTGATTTCGACCGGCGTCATTGATCTGGATGACATTGTTTTGGACCTGAAATGTGCGGTGTCAGGGGCAGGGCGGTCGCTTAAGGAAAACTTGCTGCATGCAGAGTTGAGCGAAGGATACAACGCCTACGCGATTGGCGGCACGCACCGCCATTTGGGTGAGTTCGATCAGGAATTCTCGGCGCTCGCCGGGCGCACAGTGCACGTTCAGTTTACGCCACATCTGATCCCGGCCAACCGCGGTATTCTGGCGACAACATACGTCAAGGGCGATCCGGCCAGCGTGTACGAGACATTGGCCAAGGCTTATGAAGACGAACCCTTTATCCAGATGCTGCCTTTTGGTGAGGCGCCTTCGACCCACCATGTGCGGGGATCGAACTTCTGCCATATCGGCGTGGTCGCCGACCGGATCGAACGCCGGGCCATAGTGATCGGAGCATTGGATAACCTGACAAAAGGTAGCAGCGGGCAAGCCTTGCAGAACGCCAACCTGATGTTAGGTGAGGATGAAACCCGGGGCCTGATGATGGCCCCCTTGTTCCCGTGAGGACGGTATGAAAACGCTCAAGAAACGTCGTCGTATTCAGGTCATTGTTTTGGCCGCTGTCGCATTGGCGCTGTCGACGGCGTTGATTGGGTATGCCATGCGGGATGGCATCAATTTCTTCCGTTCGCCCAGCGAGGTGATCGCCGAGCCCCCGAAGCCGACCGAAGTGTTTCGGATTGGCGGACTGGTCGAAGAGGGCTCGATTGTGCGTGGGCAGGGAGAGACAGTGCGATTTGTTGTAACCGATGGCGGCGAAAGCGTTCCAGTGGCATTCACTGGAGTTCTGCCGGACCTGTTCTCGGAGAATCAGGGGATGATCGGCACCGGATCTTACGTAAACGGCGTTTTCGAAGCCACTGAAATTCTTGCCAAACACGATGAAACCTATATGCCGAAAGAGGTCGTCGATGCCCTGAAGGAACAGGGTGTCTATAAAGAGGTCGACGGAGGCTGATCCGGGCCTGATACCTAACTTCAAACAGGGGCGTTGCGTGCACATGGCACACAGCGCCCTTTTTCATTGCCACGGGTTAACTAATTTGCCCGAGCCTTTACGCAATCACAGGCGGAGGGTCCGATGCAGACGGTTCGGCAAATTGCGATTGAGATCGTGGGGCGTGAGGGTGGGTTCGTAGATGACCGGGATGATCCGGGCGGCGCGACAAACTATGGTGTGACCGTTCATACCATGCGGCGTCTGGGTCTGGATTTGTCCGGTGATGGAGTGGTGGACCGGACGGATGTTCGAAGGCTCAGCAAAGCGCAGGCCATTGATATTTTCGTCCGACATTATTTTGAGCTTCCGCGCCTGAGACTGTTGCCTCAGATAGTCCAACCCTCGGTGTTCGACATGTATGTCAATGCTGGTGCGCAGGCAGTCCGCATTCTGCAGCGATTGTTGCGCGAAATGGGTTTCGACGTGGTGGTGGACGGGGTTGTTGGGCCACAGACAGCTCGGGCATGCCGAAGCGCGGCCAAGTCTGACCCGGTTACCTTTGCAGATGCCTATGGGGTTGCACGCCGCAACTATTACTTCCGTCTTGCGGATCGAAGGCCCGCGTCCCGGAAATTCGCGCGCAGTAGGGCGGGCGGTAAAGGAGGCTGGATCCGGCGGGCGGAAGAGTTTGTTTCACCTTCCTATCACCTGACGGACACAGAGTTTCAAAAGAGGGTTTCACGATGGGATTGATCTCGGGTATTTTGGCTTTTCTGTTTGGAAACGAGCGCAACATCATACGAGAAACCGCCGAGGTCTTTCGGGAAAATGCAGAAAGCGGCGCCGAGAGGGGTTTGCAGATTCGACGGCAGGCTGTCAGTCAGTTCGGGGCAGAATTTCAGGGCTCTGGAAAAGCTCCGTTTGATCGGTTTATCGACGGTCTTAACCGCCTGCCCAGGCCCGCGATGGCACTGGGAACGCTTGGTCTTTTTGTGGCGGCGATGGTCGATCCGATCTGGTTTTCGGCGCGTATGCAGGGGATCGCCCTGGTACCCGAGCCGTTGTGGTGGTTGCTGGGGGTGATCGTGTCCTTCTATTTCGGCGCGCGGCATCAGGCCAAGGTGCAAGAATTGCAACGCGAAATTTCGGCCACCATGATGCGCACTCCGCAGGTGCTTGAAAGCCTAAAGGCGCTGGCTGAGATGCGTAGCGACGGCGTGGGCGTGGCCAAATCCGGCCCCGACGCGGCACTAACAGCAGCCGTAATAAAACCTGACGAAAACCTTGCGTTAGAGACATGGCGGCGCAAAAGGACCGGCTGACCCGCGACACTATGTTCGCGGCAAGGGGGCGAAAGTGATTGGTGCTGGTCACGCAACAGGATTATATCTGGGGCATGATTACAGAACTTGGCCATTTCGCCCTGATCCTCGCCTTCCTCGTCGCAATCGTGCAGTCGATCGTTCCCTTGATCGGCGCAGCCAAACGTTGGGTCGGCTGGATGGGGGTCGCGGAACCCGCCGCAATCGTCCAGTTCTTGCTGGTTTCTTTCTCGTTCGGAGCCTTGGTCTGGGCGTTCGTGACTTCGGACTTTTCCCTGCGTGTGGTCGTCGAGAACAGCCATTCGGCCAAGCCGATGCTGTACAAGATCAGCGGGACATGGGGAAACCACGAGGGCTCGATGCTGTTGTGGGTTCTTATCGTGTCATTGTTCGGAGCGATGGCTGCTTTTTTTGGGGGTGGCTTGCCACCGACATTGAAAGCGCGCGTTCTATCGGTTCAATCGATGATTGCGGTCGCCTTTTTCGCGTTCATCCTGTTCACATCGAACCCGTTTGAACGGCTGATTGTCGCCCCGTTCGATGGTCGTGATCTGAACCCGTTGTTGCAGGATCCCGGCTTGGCCTTCCATCCGCCGTTCCTGTATCTGGGTTATGTGGGGCTTAGCATGGCCTTCAGCTTTGCCGTCGCCGCCCTGATCGAAGGGCGCGTTGATGCCGCATGGGGCCGCTGGGTGCGTCCGTGGACCCTTGCCGCGTGGATATTCCTGACCATTGGCATCGCTCTGGGATCATGGTGGGCCTATTACGAGCTGGGTTGGGGCGGTTTCTGGTTCTGGGACCCGGTGGAAAACGCCTCGTTCATGCCATGGCTTTTGGCCGCCGCGCTGTTGCATTCCGCCATCGTCGTGGAAAAACGCGAAGCGTTGAAAAGCTGGACCATCCTTTTGGCGATCATCGCATTCGGCTTCTCGCTGATCGGGACATTCATCGTGCGGTCGGGCTTGCTGACTTCTGTGCATGCCTTTGCAAATGACCCGGAACGCGGCGTCTTTATCCTGATCATTCTGGTGCTCTTCATCGGTGGCGCACTGACCCTGTTCGCGGCCCGCGCCCAAGCGATGGAGGCAAAGGGTGTGTTCAGCGTGGTTAGCCGCGAAAGCGCGTTGATTCTAAATAACATCCTGCTGGCGGTCAGCTGTTTCGTGGTATTCTTCGGAACGATGTGGCCGATGGTGGCAGAGATGGCGTTCGACCGTAAGCTCTCGGTCGGCGCGCCATTCTTCAATGCGGCCTTCACGCCCTTTATGGTCGCCCTAGGTATCGCGTTGCCGATAGGGTCCATGTTGCCATGGAAGCGAGGCAAATTGGGCAAGACGGCCTATTCCCTGCGCTATGTGTTCATCTTGTCGGTCGCGTTGGCCCTGTTGGTCTGGGTTATGCAGACCGGACGCAGTGCCCTTGGGCCGATCGGACTGTTTCTTGGGGCCTGGATCACTTTAGGTGCGGCCGTTGATTTATGGAGCCGCACCGGTCGCAAGGGCAGCATCCAACGTCTGTTCCGCTTGCCGGGCGCGGACTGGGGTAAAGCGGTGGCTCATACCGGGCTTGGAGTAACCATCTTTGCCATTGCCGGTCTGACCGCGTGGGAGGTTGAAGATATCCGCGTTGCGCAGCCCGGTCAGCCGTTTGAAGTTGGGCAGTTCACACTGACGCTTGAAAATGTCCGCAACGTGCAAGGGCCGAACTATTTTTCAACCACTGCGGATGTTCAGGTTGAAAAGAGCGGTCGATCTATGGGCACGCTGCATCCCGAGAAACGCAATTACCCCGTTGCCCGGATGCCTACTACCGAGGCGGCGATCGACTATCGCTTTTGGGGCGACCTCTATGTCGTGATAGGGGACCAGCAAGCCGATGGTGGTTGGGTCATGCGGACTTACATCAAACCTCTGGCCAACTGGATCTGGGGCGGATGTATCCTGATGGCATTAGGCGGGCTCCTGAGCTTGACTGACCGCAGGTTCCGGGTGGCAGCGGGTGCGCGCAAAGCACCCTCGGGTGGAGTACCGGCGGAATGAAGCGTCTGATCCTGATTTTCGCCCTGATCGCATCGCCCTTGTTTGCGGTGCAGCCAGACGAGGTACTGGAGGACCCGGTCCTGGAGCAACGCGCGCGTGACCTGAGCACCGGCCTGCGCTGCCTTGTCTGCCGCAACGAAAGCATCGACGAAAGCAATGCCGAACTTGCCCGCGATCTACGTTTGTTGCTGCGCGAACGGCTGGTCGCGGGCGATACCGATGAGGAAGCGGTCGATTTTATCGTGGATCGTTACGGTGAATACGTTCTGTTAAAGCCTACGGTTACGGGGGCGAACCTGATGCTATGGCTGGCCGGTCCGATCATGCTGTTGATCGCCGCCGTGATAGGCTGGAGTTTTTTACGCAACCGATCTCAGGCGGTGGGCACGGAAGTCAAGGACGGCCTCAGCGAAGCTGAGAAAGAACGCCTGCGCCAGATTCTTGACGACTGACCCACCGTATTTCTTTCCCTTCGTCTTGAATTGAGTCAGGGTTCCCTAATGCCGTGAGCATGGGGAGAGCACTACATGGACTATGAGGCTATACTGCTGGATATCACTGACAATCTGGCAGTGGTAACCCTGAACCGGCCCGACAAGATGAACGCGCTGACCGCACAGATGCGGGCCGAGGTCACCCATGCGATGACACATGCGGCCCGGCATGCGCGGGCAATCGTGCTGACAGGGGCAGGGGGCGCCTTCTGCTCAGGTCAGGATCTGGGCGATTCTTCCAGCACTGGCCGGATTGATCTGGAACGCACACTGCGCGACGAATATGATCCCATGCTGGAATCCATCTACAACTGTCCGGTCCCAACCATCGCAGCCGTCAATGGACCAGCAGCCGGGGCCGGGGCGAACATTGCGCTCAGCGCAGATGTGGTGATTGCGACTGAAAGCGCGTATTTCCTGCAGGCGTTTTCCCGTATCGGCTTGATGCCAGATGCGGGCGGCACATGGTTCCTGCCACGACAGATGGGGTTCGCCAAAGCCATGGGGGCGGCACTGTTTGCCGACAAAGTCAGTGCCAGACAAGCGGACGAATGGGGCATGATCTGGGAAGCGGTGGCTGACGACGATTTCGACGCGCATTGGCGCAAGCGAGCTGCCTATCTGGCAAACGGACCGACCACCGCGTTTGGCGCGATCAAACAGGCAATCCGCGGAACTTACGACAACACTCTGCCGCAGCAACTGGAGATGGAGGCGCATTTGCAGGGCTACTGTGGCCGTTCGCGCGACTTTGCCGAAGGGGTAGTAGCCTTCATGGAAAAACGCCCCCCGAAATTCGAGGGGCGTTGAACAGTTTAAGCGCGACGCCGGCGGCGATTGCGCCGTTCGGGCACTGCCGCATCGTCTCCGGTACCGTCCGAAGCTGAAGAGAACGGGCCCAAAGCATCCGTGATCTGATCCAGCGTCGGACGTGTCCCGCGGCTGGTTGTATCCAGTGCCTCACGCATTTTGCGCAGGTGATCTGGCATGGTGCCACAGCACCCGCCGATGATCGTGGCACCCGCATCCCGTGCCATCGCGGCGTACTGCCCCATCAATTCAGGCGTGCCGTCATAGTGGATATGGCCATCGACATATTTCGGGATACCCGCGTTGCCTTTGGAAATCACCGGACGTTCCGTTCCCTGAGCCGCAAATCCAAGCACAGTACGCAGGATGTCTGACGCACCGGTGCCGCAGTTGGCCCCAAATGCGATTGGCGGATTAGGCAGGGTTTCGACCAGTTGGGCCAGATCGGCCGACGTTACACCCATCATGGTACGTCCGGCAGTGTCAAAGCTCATGGTGCCACACCAGGGCATGTCGGCCAGCGCAAAAGCTTCCGCCGCTGCTTTGAATTCCTCTGGTGCGCTGATGGTTTCGACCCATAGAACGTCCGCACCACCTTCTTTCAGCGCTTCGGCTTGCTCGTGAAACATCTCAACAGCGCCGGCATGGGACAGGCTGCCAATAGGTTCCATGATCTCACCGGTCGGACCAACAGAGCCTGCAACAACAATGGTGCGCCCGGATTTGTCCGCCACTTCACGGCCCAGTTCGGCACCGATCCGGTTCAACTCACCAACCCGGTTATGGGCGTCGTGCAGTTTCAGGCGCGCGGATGTGCCGCCAAAGGTGTTGGTCAGAAACAGGTCGCTGCCTGCGTCAACCGAACCCTGGTACAAAGCGCGGATTTTATCCGGTGCTTCGACATTCCACAGCTCGGGCGCGTCACCTGATTGCAGGCCCATATTGAACAAGTTCGTGCCTGTGGCACCATCGGCCAGCAAAGCATCATTTGTTTCCAGAAGTTTATAGAGCGCATTTGTCATGGGGGTATTCCCAAATAGCCGAATGGGGCCGTTAAAAATTCAGACGCCCCGTGTCTCATGACCGGGGCATCAAATCAAATTCATAAAACTCATGAAGATCATGAGCCGAGTGTTTTTTTATTCGGTTTCGCTCAGGACCTGCGCTTTGGCTTCAGGCAATAGCTCGGCCATTTTTGCGCGGATTTCCTCATCGGACGACAACGCGCCCAAATCTCCGGCGACCTTGCGCACGACATCTTCGTGCCCGGCCTCTTCGAAATCGGCGATTACTACGGTTTTGGCATAGGCTTCGGCGTCCTCGCCGGACTTGCCCATCTTTTCTGCGGCCCAGAGACCTAGCAATCTGTTGCAGCGCGCCTGTGCTTTGAACTGCATTTCCTCGTCATGGGCGAATTTAGCCTCAAAAGCGTTTTCGCGTTCGTCAAAAGTGGTCATTGGTTGCGGACCTCATAGATTACATCTTCTTTATTGATGATATGACTATAGCTGAGCGCCTGTGCAAGGGAATTGCGCTGCGTCAAAGCCTCTCGGTCCGCTGAACTTGCGGGAAAGGGGGGCTTGGACTATGAGGGCGCCAACGCGAAGGGACTCATTCCCTCGCCCCGGACTGGAAAGGTCGCTCATGGCGCGTCGCAAAAAGATCTACGAAGGTAAGGCCAAAATTCTGTATGAAGGCCCGGAACCCGGCACCATTGTCCAGTATTTCAAGGATGATGCCACCGCGTTCAATGCGGAAAAGAAAGATGTCATCGACGGAAAGGGCGTGTTGAACAACCGTCTGAGCGAGTTCTTCATGACTGGCCTCAACCAGATTGGTGTTCCGACCCACTTCATCCGTCGCCTGAACATGCGTGAGCAATTGGTGCGCAATTGCGAGATTGTTCCGCTTGAAATCATCGTTCGCAACTATGCGGCGGGAACAATGTCAAAACGTTTGGGCATTGCCGAAGGGACGCAACTGCCGCGCCCGATTGTCGAGTATTGCTACAAAGACGACGCGTTGGGTGATCCGCTGGTCACCGAGGAACATATCGCCGCTTTTGGCTGGGCCAGCCAACAGGACATGGACGATATCCTGAGCCTCGCGCTGCGCGTCAATGACTTTATGAGCGGCATGATGCTGGCTGTCGGCATTCGTCTGGTCGATTTCAAGATCGAGATCGGTCGCGTTTACGACGGGGATTTCCAGCGTTTGATCGTGGCTGATGAAATCAGCCCCGACAGTTGCCGCCTGTGGGATATCGAAACCGGTCAAAAGCTGGACAAAGACGTATTCCGCCGCGATCTGGGTAGCCTGACGGACGCATATTCCGAAGTTGCACGCCGGCTGGGCGTATTGCCGAAAAGCAACGTCGCTAAGCCCACGCTGATCAACTGATCACACGGGCGAACCGGATTTTATCAAAAGCACTGCTATACTCAAAGCGGTGCTTTTTTCTTTGTATCTGGCGGTTTGACAGGATTGCCGGTTGTCCGGCATTGTCGGGCAAATAGGAAAACGAGAGTAGCGCTATACATGGCCGAATTGTTTGATCAGGCAGTTTTTCTAAAGTTCCTTGCAGCCCTTCTGGCGATTTTCAACCCGCTCTACGGCATCCCGATTTTTCTTAGCATGACGAAAGGGTATTCGGCCCCCGAACGCCGGCGGGTAGCGTTTATCGTGACGGGTACGGTGATTATTATCGGTCTGATAGCGGTTGTGATCGGAGAAGAGATCCTGGCTGTGTTCGGGATCGACATACCCTCGTTCCGTATTGCCGGGGGTCTGATCATCTTCGGTATTGGTATGTCGATGCTGAACGCGTCGGACAGGCCACAAGGGGATCAGCAAGCTGTGGAGGAGGGGCATAAGAAAAAAGAAAACATTGCCGTTGTACCGCTTGCAATTCCGTTGACTATTGGGCCCGGCACTATTGCGATAACAATCGTCTACTCTCATACGCTTAGCGATGGTGCCGAAGTGGTGACGCTTGGCACGGCAATCGTAATCGCTTGTTTGATCGTTGGCTTAGGCTTGTTGTTCGCCGATCCGATCTCGCGCTTATTGGGGATGACGATGATTAATGTCATCACGCGTGTCATGGCTCTCATACTTGTGGCGGTCGCAATCGAGATGGTTTTGACAGGCACGTTCAATGCAATTGACGCGCACTATCCTGGTCTGATTTCCGGGGGTGGCGGGTAGCGGGCATAAGTGCGGTCATCTGCCCACTTCAAGAAGGGTTGTCGAACGCCTTTCAGCACGTTATCCCCCGCGCAACGGAACGGGCCGACAATATCGGCCCTCAGCTGGAGTTGCGAGAATGAAAGCACGTGTGCATGTGATGCTCAAAAACGGGGTCCTCGACCCGCAGGGTGAGGCGGTGCGTCACGCATTGGGTGCCATGGGCTTTGATCAGGTCGAAGGCGTGCGGCAGGGCAAGGTGATCGATCTTGAGCTGGCCGAAGGCGCGACCGAGGCGGACATCACCGAGATGTGCGAAAAGCTGTTGGCCAACACGGTCATCGAACGCTACGAAATCGAACTGGTCTGAACCTTATCCCCGGAGGCCCCGCCATGCGCGCAGCTGTCATCGTATTCCCAGGCTCAAACTGTGACCGGGATCTTGCCGTCGCTTTCGAACAGGCAGGTTTTGAGGTCGATATGGTCTGGCACAAGGACGCCGCGCTGCCTGAAGGTGTGGATATCGTCGGCGTTCCGGGTGGCTTTTCCTACGGCGATTACCTGCGCTGCGGCGCCATTGCTGCGCAGTCACCGATCTGCAAAGCCGTGGTCGAACATACCAAACGTGGCGGTTATGCCATTGGTGTCTGCAACGGGTTTCAGATATTGACTGAAACCGGCATCCTGCCGGGCGCTTTGCTGCGCAATGCCGGTTTGAAATACATTTGCCGCACGGTCGGTCTGAAGGTGGAAACCAGCGACAGCGCGTTCACCGAAGGTTACAATGCGGGCGATGTGATCGGTATTCCAATCGCGCACCATGACGGTAACTATTTTGCGGATGACGCCACACTGGCCAAACTGCAGGATCAGGATCGGGTCGCGTTCACCTATACCGAGAATCCGAACGGCTCGGTCGGGGATATCGCCGGTATTCTGTCTGAAAATCGCCGGGTGCTGGGAATGATGCCACACCCTGAACGTGCGGCGGATGACGGCCATGGTGGAACGGACGGAACGGCATTGTTCCGCGCATTGTCTGGTGTTCTTGCCCCAGCGTGACTTGAGGTTATGATCCAGCCCGCGTAACTTTCTGGGATGAGTTCCGAAGTTCGCTCTGGCTGGTCCTTTCTGACAAAACCGTTTCGTGGTGCGCCATTGGGTTGGCGGCTGCGCTTGGCGATTATCATTCTTTTGATCGCAACGGTCACCACGGTTTATGTAACCAACCGTCTTCTGACGGACCGGTTTACTGAATCAACACGAAACCGGGCCGAAGTGCGGCTGGCGTTGTATTCCGGCAACTTGCTGAGCGAACTGCGCCGAAACGCAATTGTTCCGCAGCTTTTAGCACGCGACCCGACGTTGATTTCCGCGCTGCAGTCCAGTGACTATTCCCTTTCCACCCAGCGTTTGATTTCGTTTGTCGAAGAGATTGGCGCGGCCTCGCTGATGTTGCTTGACGGGGACGGGCGAACTGTTGCGGCCACTGATCGTGCTCGCTTGGGAGAACCACACCGGAGTTCGCCGTATTTCATTGATGCAGTGCGGGCGAATTCGACGATCTTCACCGTGATTGAAAAGGAATCGGGCGGCTACAGCTTTGTCTATTCAAGACGAATGGAAGCCAATGCCGACGTTCTGGGCGTCATCGTGGTCGAGGTCGATCTGCAGAAATTCGAGCGCGCCTGGGCAGGTATTTCCGACGCTGTAATGGTGACTGACAGTACCGGAACGATCATTCTGTCGACTGAACCGCAATGGCGGGGGCTTGAAGAGAACGCCGCGTTGCTTCGCCAGCCGGCGCAAGGTGCCATTCAGCGGGCAATACGCGCCACAACAGACTGGACCGCGTTGCCGCCAGACGCCTATCTGCAGGGTGAGGCGGTGATGCGGATGGAAACGCGCATCCCGTTCCGGGGATGGAAAATGACGTCGTTCACCACTTACGAGTCGATTCGGGAAAAGGTTAACAGCGTTATCGCGCTCGAGATCATGGGTTTTGCGATTCTTCTGGCACTGGCCTTCTATGCGCTTAGCCGTCGAGCCACGTTCCGCATGGCGTTGTTCCAGCGCGAGTCGGCAGAGCTTCGCGCATTGAACTCAAGGCTAAAGCGGGAAATTGCTGAGCGGGAAAGGGTTGAAAAAACACTGGAAGTTGCCGAACAGACGCTGGCGCAAAGCTCGAAACTGGCCGCTTTGGGTGAGATGTCGGCGGCCGTGAGCCACGAGCTAAATCAACCTCTGGCTGCAATGAAGACCTACCTGGCTGGCGCGCGTCTTTTGCTGCGTCGGAATAGGCCGGAAGAGGCGCTGGCAAGCTTTGGTCGGATCGATGGTCTGATCGAAAGGATGGGGGCGATTACCCGCCAGCTCAAATCCTATGCGCGTAAGGGTGCGGATACGTTTTCCCCAGTAAATCTTAGTGAAGCGCTGGCATCGTCGCTGTCCATGATGGAGCCGCAACTGCGCCAGCGTCACGTCAAGATCACTCAGATACTGCCCGACGAACCGGTGTCAGTTATGGGCGATCGGATGCGGATCGAGCAAGTGATGGTGAACCTCTTGCGCAATGCGCTAGACGCCACCAAATCAGTATCCGAACCAGATATCGAAATCATACTTGCAGCGGGCGATACAGCGGTGCTGACAGTGCGCGATAACGGCTTTGGAATCGAGAACATCGAAAATCTGTTCGAACCGTTCTATACTACGAAACAGCCCGGCGACGGGGTCGGTCTGGGTCTTGCCATCTCTTCCGGGATCGTGAACGACCATGGTGGAAGGCTGACTGCACGAAACAGCCCACAAGGCGGGGCCGTGTTCGAGATGCAGTTGCCGATTCTGGGAAGCGACGGCCTAGAGGCCGCGGAATAACGAGGAATGACTATGGCACAGGCCATGAAGATCGCCATTGTGGATGACGAACAGGACATGCGCCAGTCGATCAGCCAATGGCTGGCACTGTCGGGATATGACACGGAAACCTTCGCCAGCGCCGAGGACGCGCTGAAAGTGTTGGGACCGGAATATCCGGGTATCGTGATCTCGGATATCAAAATGCCCGGCATGGACGGCATTCAGCTCCTGAAAAAGCTTATGGGCGCCGACAGTACGTTGCCGGTCATCATGATCACCGGTCATGGCGATGTGCCGATGGCGGTAGAAGCAATGCGCGTTGGGGCGTTTGATTTTCTAGAAAAGCCCTTTAATCCTGATCGCATGTCGGAACTGGCCAAACGGGCCAGCAATGCGCGCCGACTGACCCTGGACAATCGTGCCTTGCGGCGCGAGCTGTCGGGCGGAACCCAGATCATGAACAAGTTGATCGGCGCCAGCCCGGTCATGGAACGTCTGCGCGAAGATATCCTCGATCTGGGTCAGGCCGATGGCCATGTACTGATCGATGGTGAGACCGGCACCGGTAAGACACTTGTGGCTCACGCGTTACACGCGGTTGGCAGCCGTGCTGGTAAGAAGTTCGTTCTGGTGTCTTGTGCCGCGCTTGAGGAAGAGGCGCTGTCGAAACGCCTGTTTGGCCCAATGATGCCGGAAGACGCGCAATTGCCAGCGATCGAAGAGGCGCGAGGCGGTACACTTGTGCTGGAAGACGTAGAGGCGTTGAGCGATACGCTGCAGGCCCGGTTACTGAGCGTGATGAACGATCAAGGAACGCCGGCTGAAACCCGGATCATCGCAATTTCTAACCTGCAAGAAGCAGGCAAGACCAGCGAAGACGTTCTGCGCCCGGACCTGTTCTATCGTCTTGCTGCATTGCGGATCACCATGCCGCCTTTGCGTCAGCGTGGCGAGGATATCCTGACGCTGTTCACCCGGCTGAGTGAGCAGTTCTCGGAAGAATATGGCTGTGACGCGCCACAGGTAAGTGCACAGGAAGCGGCTCAGCTATTGCAAGCGCCGTGGCCGGGCAATGTGCGGCAATTGATCAACATCGCGGAACGCGCCGTTCTGCAATCACGCCGCGGGTCGGGGACGATTGCGTCGCTGTTGATGTCCGATCATGAAGAAATGCAGCCCGTGATGACGACCGAAGGCAAGCCGCTCAAGGAATATGTTGAGGCGTTCGAGCGGATGCTGATCGACAACACGATGCGGCGGCATAAGGGCTCGATTGCATCTGTGATGGACGAACTTTGTTTGCCACGTCGGACCTTGAACGAGAAGATGGCGAAATACGGGCTGCAGCGCTCGGACTATTTGTAAGAAAGAGAGGGGGCCAGCCCCCTTTTGAGCCTACGGCTCAAATCACCCCCGGGATATTTTTAGCCAGATGAAGTGATCCCGGGGCTTTGTGTTGCTCTTCTCGCAGTTTGCCCATTGTGTTTTCCACAGGACTGCTTTTATTGTATCCGGACGGGCAGGGCTAATTTGCGCCCAAAAGTCCCGAATCTTTGAGTTTCGCTGCTCTGTCGTTGATGGTGATCAATCCCGCAAGGCAAAGCAGACCGATTATGCCCCCAAGGGGGCAGCTGAACGCCTGAGCCCGCAAAAGCGAGCGAAAGGAATAAATGGGCAGGCAGCGGTTAGATCTGCGCCTGTCGGAGAAGAACCGCGATGACGCGCGCGCAACGATTGAGTATACGGGCAGGGGGCCACAGCGCCAGACCCTGCCGCGCGCCGTCCGAAATCGCCCTGACAAGACACCACCCCAAAAGCGCCTGTCCCCCCGGACGGGTAAGGACAACGCGTTTGGCGCGGTGCACCAAGGACACATGGCTAAGAAAATGCTTATCGATGCCACCCACGCGGAGGAAACCCGCGTCGTGGTGGTTGACGGAAACAAGGTTGAGGAGTTCGACTTTGAATCCGAAAACAAACGCCAGCTTGCTGGCAACATCTATCTTGCAAAAGTAACCCGGGTCGAACCGTCCCTACAGGCGGCTTTTGTGGATTACGGCGGGAATCGGCACGGTTTCCTGGCGTTTTCGGAAATCCATCCGGACTACTATCAAATCCCGGTCGCAGATCGCGAAGCGCTGATGGAAGAAGAGCGCGCCTATGCCGAGGCAATGAAGGCGCGGGATGAAGCCGAAGAGGCGAAGCCTAAAAAGCGTCGCTCGCGTTCGCGCACGAAGGCTGCGGATGTAAAATCCGATGATGCAGTAGAGTCGATTGAGGTTTCATCCGAACCCACCGGCATGGAAACCATCGATCTGGACGAAGGTGAAGAAGGGGCCGACATGTCGGTTCCGGAAGGCACCTCTCCGGCTGATCGTGTGGCTGAAACTCCGGTGGAAGAGCCGGTCGATGCCGAAGTAACCAAAGAGCAACCTATTGAAGCTGAATCTTCGGAAGAGCCAGTTGATGCCGAGGTTGTGGCAGAAGCAGAAGGTGCTGCTGAGGTCGAGGAAGTGGCCGAAGCCCCTGCAGAAGCTGAGGAAGCAGCCGCCGATGGTAGTCAGCATGACTCTGTCGAAGCTGCCCCAGAGGAGTCCGTTGAAGATTCCGAGGTTGGCGGTGACGAACCAGAGGCAGCCGTAGAAGAGGTTGAAGCCTCTGAGGACACCACGTCTGAAGATGACGAAAAGTCCGATGTCGAAGCGCGGGCTGATGCGACCTCGAAGGACGATTCAATCGAATCCGTCGCCGACGAAGATGACAGCGAAGACATTCGCCCGGTGCGTAAGCCGCGGCCACGTCGCTATAAGATTCAAGAGGTTATCAAGGTCCGCCAGGTCTTACTGGTGCAGGTCGTAAAGGAAGAACGTGGCAACAAGGGTGCTGCTCTGACCACCTACTTGTCTCTGGCAGGTCGGTATTGCGTTCTGATGCCTAACACGGCGCGTGGGGGCGGGATCAGCCGCAAAATCACCAATGCGCCGGACCGTAAGAAACTTAAGGAAATCGCGGCGGAAATCGACGTGCCTACCGGAGCCGGACTCATCATCCGGACCGCCGGCGCCAAGCGTACTAAATCCGAGATCAAGCGTGATTATGAATACCTGCAGCGCATGTGGGAGCAGATCCGCGAACTGACGCTGAAATCGATTGCGCCGGCGAAAATCTATGAAGAAGGCGATCTGATCAAACGGTCGATCCGCGATCTCTATAATCGCGAAATTGATGAGGTTCTGGTCGAAGGTGAAGGCGGTTATCGCATCGCCAAAGACTTCATGAAGATGATCATGCCTTCACACGCGAAGAATGTGAAACGGTATGAAGACGCGCTGCCTTTGTTCGCGCGCTATCAGGTCGAAAGCTATCTGGCCGGAATGTTCAACCCGACCGTTCAGCTGAAATCGGGCGGATATATCGTGATCGGCGTGACCGAAGCGCTGGTCGCGATTGATGTGAACTCGGGTCGGGCGACCAAAGAGGGTTCAATCGAGGAAACCGCGCTCAAGACCAACCTTGAGGCCGCAGAAGAGGTTGCGCGCCAGCTGCGCCTGCGTGATTTGGCAGGCCTGATCGTCATCGACTTCATCGATATGGACGAGCGCAAGAATAATCTGGCCGTCGAAAAGCGTATGAAGGAACGGCTAAAAACAGACCGTGCGCGCATTCAGGTCGGCCGCATCTCGGGCTTTGGCCTGATGGAGATGAGCCGCCAGCGTCTGCGTCCGGGGATGTTGGAGGCGACGACACAGCCATGCCCGGCCTGTCATGGCACTGGCCTGATCCGCTCGGACGACAACATGGCGCTGACCATCTTGCGTCAGATCGAAGAAGAGGGTACCCGCCGCCGCTCACGCGAGGTGCTTGTTCGTTGCCCAGTCAGCATCGCCAACTTTCTGATGAACCAGAAACGCGAGCATATCGCACAGATTGAGGCCCGTTATGGCCTGTCTGTACGTGTTGAAGGCGACGTACATCTGGTCAGCCCGGATTTCTCGATGGAGAAATTCAAGACGGCAAGCCGGATCGTTCCCGAAGCCAGCGCGCCCGTTGTTTCCGTGGATGCGTCCCTGATGGATCTTATCGACGCCAGTGAGGAAGAGCCGGTCGAAGAGGAAACCACCGTTCAAGCCGAAGAGGAGGCTAAGCCCAAGCGCAAGCGTCGTCGCCGCCGTCGGAAGAAGAGCAATGGTTCTGACGAAACCCCTGAGGTGAACGCTGAAGAGGGTAACGCGGCGGCGTCCGAGGAATCGGATGAAGCCAAAACCGAAGCGGCGGATGACGTAAAGCCTGAGGGTGAAGCACCTGAGCCTGCCGAAGAAGAAAAAGCGGCCAAGCCCAAGCGTCGCCGCGCACCGCGTCGCAAGAAGAAGGACGCGGAACCTGTTGAAGCTGCAGAAGAAGTCGCCGCTGAAGCGGTTGTGAGCAAGGATGCCCAGGCCGCAAACCCTGAAGCACCGGCCGAGGAAGGTGGTGTGACAGATGCACCTGTTGAAGCCCCTGTCGAAACTGCCGAAAAAGTTGAGCAGACTGAAACAGCGGCAGAGCAGCCCGCGCCCGAGGCGGAAAGCGTCGTTGAAGAACAGGTTGAACCTGCAGAGGCTGAACAACCCGAACCTTTGGCCGATGTGGTCTCAGAAGACCTGCAGGAACCAGCGGACATCATGGTTGAAGAAGCCCCTGAGCCAGTTCTGGAGGTCGTAGCCGAAGAGCCGGAGCAGCCCGCCAAACCCAAACGGCGTGGCTGGTGGTCACTGGGTCAGTAACAAGAAAAGGCGGGCCAGGTGCCCGCCTTTTTCTTTTTGGCCGATCTCAGTGGGATTTCTGGATCAAATAGATCTGATGGCCGTCTGCGTCTTCCTGCGACAGCAATTGGTGCCCGCTCTCAGAACAGAAATGCGGGACATCAATTATGGCGGCAGGATCATCTGCCAGCACGCGCAAAACGGCCCCGGCAGGCATGGATTTCAAACGCTTGCGCGCTTTCAGGACGGGCAGAGGGCACAACAGACCCAACGCATCGAGTGTTTCAGGCGGATTTGACATAAGGTTCAGATATTTCCAACTGGGCAGGGTGTCCAGCATGCAACCACGAGGATGTGACCGAATGGCCCCGTGACGTTGGCCGTCTCATACCATATGTGCTGAGACATGTTCGGAATAGATATCATAGACGCGGGCCTGCTGCCTGCCATGTTCATCGCGATGTTGGGCGGATTGATCAGCTTTCTGTCGCCCTGCGTTCTGCCCATTGTTCCGCCGTATCTGGCTTATATGAGCGGCGTGACGATCAACGAGATGCAGGATGAGGCGAAAGCACGCCGCAAGGCAACCTTCGCCGCCCTGTTCTTTGTTCTGGGCCTGTCTACGGTGTTTTTGTTGCTGGGTTTCACCGCTTCTGCCTTCGGGGTGTTTGTCCTGCAGAACCAGGTGTTGTTCGCAAAGATCTCTGGCGCAGTGGTCATCGTCTTTGGCCTGCATTTTCTGAACGTCTTCCGTATCCCGTTTCTGGACCGCGAAGCGCGGATTGAGACCGGTGATTCTGGTGGATCAGTGTTTGGCGCTTATATCCTTGGTCTGGCCTTTGCGTTTGGATGGACACCGTGCATTGGGCCGCAGCTGGGGGCGATCTTGTCACTGGCCGCGTCCGAGGCCTCGGTCGCGCGGGGAACCCTGTTGTTGGGCGTCTATGCGGCGGGCCTGGGTATTCCATTTCTGCTGGCTGCGATGTTCCTGAACCGGTCGATGTCGGTGATGAATCGGATCAAGCCATACATGGGCACGATCGAAAAGGTGATGGGTGGCTTGTTACTGTTCGTGGGCATCATGCTGATCACCGGTCTGTTCACTGAATTCAGCTGGTGGCTGTTAGAGACATTCCCGGCGCTGGCGAATTTTGGATGATCTGCTGATCTGACTTACCTTGGCCCCATTGCTGGGTTAACCTGCGCCGCAGAAGGTAAGGCCATGAGCAGTCAGAAAAATCAACCTCGGGTGTGTAAACGCCGGGTATTCTATATACCCGGCTACGACCCGATTCCGCCGCGGCGATATCGGGAGCTGTATCGAACCGAAGGCAAGCTGCAGGCCGAGATTTCCGGTTATGAAATTTCGACGTCCGCCAAGTCTGGCGATGGCCCTTATGGGTGGCATGTCACTTCACGTCAGGACGGGACCGAAGTTCACGTTGATGTGGATGTTCTTGTCTGGTCGGACCTGGTTCGTGACAGCATGTCCAACTCGATCCCAGCGACCTATCTGCAACTGGTGCGGACCGCGTGGATCTATATGTCGACAGGAACACTGTGGCGCCTGATGCGGTTGCGCAAGGGGCCGGTGGTTGCCGCACTATATCCGGTTGGAATGTTGCTGGCTCAACTGCTGTTGGCGATCTTGCTAGCCGGGGCCATGACATGGGTTTTAATGCCGTTTATCGGATGGATGGGCGTAATCCTTGCGGTTGTGGCCGCTTACGGTCTGTTGCGCTGGTTTCGCCGGCAAGACGGTCAGCTTTTTGCCTATTACCTGATGCATGATTATGCCTATTCCGCAAAACTCAAAGGGGCGACGCCAGTTGAATTGCGCAATCGCCTGCGTGCATTCGGTGCGTTGATCCAAGAGGCGCTGAATTCAGACGCAGACGAGGTGCTGGTCGTCGGGCATAGCTCAGGGGCCCATCTGGGTGTCAGCGTTCTGGCCGATGTTATCCGCGACAACAGTCAACGTGATGACGGCCCTGTATTTTCGTTCCTAACGTTGGGACAGGTCGTGCCGATGGTATCTTTTCTGCCCCAAGCCCGTGAATTGAGGGCAGATTTGCAATTCTTGTCCACGCAGGAAGGCCTGACCTGGGTCGACGTCTCGGCCCCCGGCGATGGCTGTTCTTTTGCGCTGTGCGATCCGGTTTCCGTCAGCGGTGTCGCTACCGCCGAAAAGAAATGGCCGCTGGTTCTGTCTGCGGCCTTCACGCAGACCCTGTCCCCCGAGCGATGGCAAGCATTGCGTTGGAAATTCTTCCGCCTGCATTTCCAGTATCTCTGCTCCTTCGACAAGCCGGATCGTTATGATTATTTCCGCATCACCGCCGGCCCACTGACGCTTGGGCAGAGGTTCAAGGGCCGGGCGCCTTCTAAGTCGCGGGTGGAAAAGCCGGTTTCAAAATACAGTTCGGTGACGGCATGACGCCGCCCAAGCCACCTTCACGCCCTGATAAAGTATCGCTTTGGCGGTATCTGAGGTTGTTTCGCAAGGACGTTCTGTCAGCCCAACCCCATAGGCTGTACCGCGCCTGGATGGCCGAATTTCGCACGCCGTTCTTTCGATCATACTTGGTGAATCAGCCAGAATTGATCGACACAGTTCTGAAAAAACGCCCTGATGATTTCCCCAAATCTAACCGCATAAGTGAGGGGCTGCGTCCGTTGCTGGGGGACTCTGTCTTCCTGACCAACGGGGACACCTGGAAGAGGCAGCGCAGGATCATTGATCCGGCGTTTGAAGGCGGCCGTTTGAAAGATACGTTTCCAGCAATGCATGCGGCTGGTCAAGCGGGCGTGGATCGGTTGCGCACGCAGGCAGGTGGTGTTGTTGAATTTGAAGAGGTCACCAGCCATATCGCGGCGGATGTCATCTTTCGCACTTTGTTTTCGGTGCCCATCGAACACGAAATCGCCGCTCAGGTGTTTGACAAGTTTCGCAGCTATCAGCGTGAACAACCCATTCTGAACATTGCGGCCTTTGTCCCCCTGCCAAAGTGGTTGCCACGACTGCATTCGTGGCGCACCAAGAAGAATGCAAAGGATATCAGGGCGCTAATCCAGCGACTTACGGCGGACCGGGCTGAACTGATCGCTCGTGGTAGCGCGCCGAATGATCTGGCAACCAAGATCATGACCACGCGTGATCCCGAAACCGGGCGTAGGTTTGACACGCAGGAAATGGTTGATCAGGTGGCGATCTTCTTTCTTGCCGGGCACGAAACCAGCGCGTCCGCACTGGCCTGGACGCTGTACCTGATTGCAATGTATCCCGAATGGCAGGACAGGCTGGCTGAGGAAGCTGTGGCGCTCGACTCGCCTGATTTTTCTGTATTGTCGCGGCTAAAGCTCAGCAGGGATGTGTTTCGCGAAGCGCTGCGGCTTTACCCGCCCGTGCCGATGATGGTGCGCGAGGCGACATGCCCCGAACATTTCCGGGACAGGGATGTCCCCGAAGGGTCGCAAATCGTGATCAGTCCGTGGCATCTGCATCGGCAGGAAAGGCTCTGGGACCGTCCCGACGAGTTCGATCCGACCCGGTGGGGAACTGAGAATGGAAAGACCTGTCAGCGCAACGCGTACATTCCATTCTCGACAGGGTCCCGCGTATGTCCCGGTACTGGGTTCGCCATGATCGAGGGGCCGCTTCTGTTATCCATGCTGCTGCGACACTTCCGGTTCGAGTTGGTCGCGGGACAAACGCCCATTCCGGTCGCGCATTTGACCGTCCGATCGAAAGACGGAATTTGGTTGCGCTTGGTTGAGCGCTAACAAACTACCATCCTATCACGCCTTGCTGTATGCGGTTTGAAATCGCGGAATCATATTGAACGGGAAAGTCTTATGTCATCAGCAGAACAGCGCACACAAATGTCCGACGGCGCAGGATTCATCGCAGCATTGGATCAAAGCGGTGGCTCGACCCCCAAGGCGCTGGCGCTTTATGGCGTTGACGCATCTGAATACGGCTCGGACGAAGAGATGTTCGGTGAAATCCAGAAAATGCGCGCGCGGATCATTCTGGCGGATGATTTCACCAAGGACAAAGTGATCGGCGCGATCCTGTTCGAACGCACTCTGGGCGAGCAAATTGATGGTCAGAAGGTCGCCGACTACTTGTGGTCAGTGAAAGGCATTGTACCTTTCCTCAAGATTGACAAAGGTTTGGAAGACGAAGCGAATGGCGTTCAGATGATGAAACCCATCCCGGGTCTGGCCGCAACATTGGCCAAAGCCGATGGTGTTTTCGGAACCAAGGAGCGCTCGGTCATTCATGAGGCAAACGCCGAAGGCATCGCGGCGGTTGTTGCACAGCAGTTCGACGTTGCGCGTGAAGTCGTGGCTTCCGGAATGGTTCCGATTGTTGAGCCCGAGGTGAACATCAACTCCGCCACCAAAGCCGAAGCCGAAGACATCCTGAAGGCTGAAATCCTGAAAAACCTTGATCAATTGGCTGACGGACAGGACATCATGCTCAAGCTGACGATCCCTAACCGAGCTAACCTCTATGACGAATTGGCCGATCATCCGCGTGTTCTGCGTGTGGTTGCCCTGTCTGGCGGTTATTCGACGGAACAGGCCTGCGATCTGCTTGGCCAGAACGGTAAGATGATCGCGTCCTTCTCGCGCGCGCTGACCGAAGGATTATCAAAAAAGCAATCAGACGCCGAGTTCAATGCAGCCCTGGGCGGAAACATCGACAAGATTTTCCGAGCGTCAGTCTAAACACTATTGGGGTTTGGTGAATTCGCGGCGCAACTGCGCCGCTTTTTCACGCATGACGCAACCTTCGGCGTGATCATTCACCAGCCCCATTGCCTGCATGAAGGCAAACACCGTCGTCGGCCCGACAAACTTCCAGCCCCGTTTTTTCAGGTCTTTCGACATCGCCACAGATTCTGGCGACGTTGAAGCGGTTTGCGGGGCGGGCGGTGAGTCCGCCTCGTATCGCCATACATATGCGGCCAGAGACCCTTCGGCAGCGATTAACTCTTGCGCGCGGCGTGCGTTGTTAATCACGGCCTCGATCTTTCCACGATGTCGCACAATCCCTGCATCTTGTAACAAGCGCTGTGTATCTGCATCATCAAACGCGGCTACTGCGTTGATATCAAAAGCTTTGAAAGCTTTCCGAAAGTTCTCGCGCTTGGACAAAATCGTGCGCCAGCTTAGACCGGATTGAAAGCTTTCGAGGCATAGCTTTTCGAACAGGCGTTGGTCGTCACCAACCGGATACCCCCATTCCTGATCGTGGTAGTCAAAGAATTCGGGCGCGGCCTGACACCACGCGCAGCGTGGTTTTCCGTCTGGACCTAGAACTGTATCAACCACCGCTTCGTACTCCTTTTGTTCCCCCTTACTGTAAGCGGTTTCTGGATGTCAGAGCAAGACTGATTTACTTGGATTGATACCAGTTCAGAATGAAAACCCGTATGGCCGATGCAAGTCCGATGTCCGGGTCACGCTCGACATCAATTTCGGCCGCCAGAGCGTTGATCGGTAAGTTTTTTTCCTTGGCAATGGTCCGGAACGCCTGCCAGAATTCATCTTCCAGCGATACGGATGTCCGATGGCCTTTCAGCGTCAGGGATCGTTTGACCGGGCGTCCGCTCATTTGTCCAACTTATGGCCTTCATGGTCCTGGCGCAGCTTGTGTTGCTGCTTTTTTGCCAGATCCTTTTCGGCCTTGGTGCGGCCAAAAGCGACGGCATTTTGGTCAGCACGGGCCTTGTTTTCGGTCCGCGCTTTTTCTTTTCGAAACTTGTTCAGATTGACCGGTTCCGTCATTGCGCATGTCTCACTTTGGTCAGACTATCGAACAATTCCGCACGGCTGTCATCTGAAAGGCATTCGACATTCACGGTGTCTAGAAAATCGGCCTGCAACGCAGTTGAAACCGGTGGTTGATCCGACATTGTCTCAAGGATTTGTCCGCCCAGATCTAACAGAGCGGGGCGCACCTCGGTCATCAGATCCGCATAGCTTTCGGGAACAGAGGTTTGGTCTTCGGTCCACCGTTCAATCCAACAGGATTGAATCTCTTTCGCGGCTTCGATCTGCACTTCGAAAAACAGCTGCGCGCTGTCCGGGTCAATACCCGAAAGCGCTGCTTGTTCCAAGGTCTTGTCAATTACGACTTTTTCACGCTCGAGGTCTTCCACCGGGCGGTCATTGGCGTGTTTGAACGCAGCAACGTCCTGCATCCATTCCAGCCGAGAGTCGATCAGGTTGAACAGGTCAGCCTGAGCTGAGGTCGCTGTGCCTGCGATTAGCAGGCACAGGTTGGCAAACTTACGCCACGCGATCATTTGGGGCCGATCATGTGTTCGGGGCGTACGACCGCATCGAATGTCTCCTCATCGACAAAGCCCAGCGCAATGGCCTCTTCCTTGAGGGTCGTGCCGTTCTTATGCGCCGTTTTGGCGACAGTAGTGGCGTTGTCGTAACCGATGGTCGGAGCCAACGCCGTGACCAGCATCAGGGATTCCTTCATCAGCTTATCGATGCGTAGTTCATTGGCCTTGATGCCCAGCAGCATACGCTCGGTAAAGCTGTCGGTGGCATCACCCAGCAGCTGAATGGATTGCAGCAAGTTGTACGACATCATCGGGTTGTAGACGTTCAGCTGGAAATGGCCCTGCGAACCCGCAAACTTCATCGCTGCATCGTTGCCTATTACATGTGCGGCCACCTGTGTCAGCGCTTCGGCCTGTGTCGGGTTCACCTTTCCGGGCATGATCGACGAACCCGGCTCATTCTCTGGCAGGATCAGCTCACCCAAGCCCGATCGCGGGCCAGAGCCCAGGAACCGGATGTCGTTGGCGATTTTGTAGCAAGAGCCAGCAATGGTCGCCAGCGCGCCTGATAGGAAGACCATGGCATCATGGGCCGCGAGCGCTTCGAACTTGTTGGGCGCGGTAACGAAGGGCAGGCCGGTGATGTCAGCCATGTTCTTGGCGACGGCCTCATCCCAGCCATCATGCGTGTTCAGACCGGTGCCGACGGCGGTGCCGCCTTGCGCCAGTTCATAGATGCCAGGCATTGCGGCTTCGACCCGGGCGATACCCTGACGGATCTGGTGCGCATAGCCGCCGAATTCCTGTTCCAGGGTCAAAGGGGTCGCATCCTGAGTGTGTGTGCGGCCGATTTTGATGATACCGGCAAACTCTTTGGCTTTCGCTTCCAGCGCGGATGCAAATTTCTCAAGCCCGGGCAGCAATACGTCGCGCACGCTCATCGCAGTGGCGATGTGCATTGCGGTCGGGAACGTGTCGTTCGACGATTGCCCCATATTGCAGTGATCGTTCGGGTGCACAGGCTCTTTGGAACCGATCACACCGCCCATGATCTCAATCGCGCGATTGGCGATTACTTCGTTCGAGTTCATGTTCGACTGAGTACCCGAACCGGTTTGCCACACGACCAGCGGGAAGTTGTCGTCAAACTTACCCTCAATCACTTCGCCCGCGGCCTGAATAACAGCGTCGGCGATCTTGGCATCCAGCTTGCCGATGGCTTTGTTCTCCATCGCACAGGCCTTTTTGATGACGCCCAGCGCACGCACGATGGCGACGGGTTGCTTTTCCCAGCCGATCGGAAAGTTCATGATCGAGCGTTGAGTTTGTGCACCCCAATATTTGTCGGCGGGAACTTCCAACGGGCCAAAGCTGTCGGATTCGGTGCGGGTCTGGGACATCGGTCACTCCGTCTAGTATGCAGTCGTATGCCGTTTACCCGTGACGGCGTCATCGCGCAATCGGCCAGTTGCGCGCACCATAAGCGTAAGCCGACCAAAGGTATAGGCGTTGGGGCGGCGCATTTTTCTTTGATACACAGGTACTAGGACCATTGTGTGCGCCTGTGACTGGGGTAGAATAGCAAGATCAAAACGCTGGAGGGTCAGGTGCTGCAATTTAACGGGGTTAATCCGCTGCGGCTTATCGCATTCGCGGTGGGTGCCGTATTCTGGCTTATCTTTTCCAATCTTCAGGCCCAGGCCGGGGACATCACGCCCTTTATCGGGGATTACGTCGGTTCAGCCAATTTAGTTGACGATGATGGTACAGAAACCCCACGCGATATGAGCGTTTCGATCCATGAAACCAAAGAAGGGTTCAACGTCAGTTGGAAGACCACGACCTATAAGCCGGATGGCCGGGTCAAAGATCAGTCCTTCTCGATCGATTTCAAGCAATCTGACAGGTCAGACGTGTATTCAGCGGCGATGAAGCGCAATGTGTTTGGTCACGAGGTGCCCCTGGACCCAATGCAGGGTGAACCGTTCGTCTGGGGCCGGATCGAGGGCGAGACTCTGACGGTGTTCTCGTTGTTCATTGATGAAAACGGTGGCTATGAATTGCAGCAGTTCGATCGCACGCTGGCCGACGGTGGGCTTAACCTGTCCTTTTCGCGGTTCCGTAATGGGATTAAATCCCGCTCGGTCGATACGTTCCTCGAAAAACAGTAAACCCCGCGAGAGGCGGGGTTTGTAAGTCTGAGCTTACTTTCTGAAACTGTCCAGTGAAACGACATCCGCGTCTTGCTGGACCGGAGTTTCCTCAACCTCAATCGATTCTTCGACGATATGGGTCGCAACCTCTTCTTCGTCTTCGGGGCTCTCGAAACGCAACCCGAATTCAACCGACGGGTCCACGAAGGTTTTGATCGCATCATACGGAATATAAAGCGGTTCGGGCGCGTCACCGAAATTCAGTGTAATCGCAAAGCCGTTGTCGCCGACCTCGAGGTTTTCGAACCAGTGCTGCATTACGACAGTCATTTCTTCGGGATAGCGTTCGCGCAACCAGTCAGCTATTTCAACTCCGTCCTGCCGTGTATCGAACGTGATAAAGAAATGATGCGCCCCAGGCAGACCGTTTTCAGAAACGTTGGTCAGAACTTTCTGAATGAGGCCGCGCATGGCGGTGTGCATCAGGGTTCCATAGTCAATGTCCTGCGACATGTGTCATCCTCAAAAGTGGTTACCCCAAGCATAGGGGATTCGTTCGGAAACGAAAGACCGGGAGGGGGTGGATTGTTCAAAGAAAATGAAAACCGACTCCGGCCACGACCATCAGGGCCAAGGTCATTCCCATGCCGAATTTTAGCTTGAATATCAACACCCCGGCCATGAACGTCAAAACCAGCGCTTTTGTGTTCAGTGTCGCAAGTTCGGGCCATGGGATGGTTAGGGGTCCCCATGCCAATTCCGGGATTGTTCCGAAAAGAACCTTAAGAGCAAACCACACGGAAAGGTTGAGAATCACGCCGACAACCGCTGCTGTTATCCCGTGTAGGGCTGCGGACAGCCGTGGACGGGCGGCCAGCTGGTCCAGATATGGTGCGGCTAGGAAGATCCACAGGAAACACGGGACAAAGGTGGCCCAAAGTGCCACCGCGCCGGCGGCAAGTGCCAAAGGGATGCCGCCCGAAATCTGTCCCGTCAGCATGGCCACAAATTGTGTCACCAGTATCAGAGGTCCAGGCGTTGTTTCGGCCAGCCCCAGCGCATCAATCATCTGATCTGTGCTGATCCACTGATATTTGTCCACGACGGTTTGGGTCATATATGCCAGAACCGCATAAGCGCCGCCGAACGTAACAACGGCCAGGCGGGCAAAGAACCACCCGAGATCGCTCAGCAATTTCTGACCAGTAACGCTCAGCAACACCAATGGGCCAAGCCATAGGGTCAGCCAGATGGCACAGGTGCGCAGCGGGCGCGTCGCATTTGGGGCAGGGGGTGTTTGGGCGGTGTTGGCCTCACCTTTGAAACTCAGATACCCCCAAAGCGCTGCAGCCAGAATGATCAAGGGAAAAGGCAGGTTAAAGGCAAAGATTGCAACAAAGCCCAATCCGGCGATTGCCCGGTGCTCCACATCGGTCAGGGCTTTGCGCGACAGGTTTCTAAGCGCTTGAAGGACAATGATGATTACAGTTGCCTTCACCCCGACGAAAGCGGCCTGAACCAGTGGCAGGTCCCCGAAAGCTGCATAAAGCCCGACCAAAACGGCGATAATCAGCGCGCCAGGGATGACGAACAGGCCGCCGGCGATCAACCCTCCGGTCACGCCGCGCAGCCGCCAGCCGGCATATGTGGCAAGTTGCATGGCCTCGGGGCCGGGCAACAGCATGCAAAGAGACAGCGCCCGTAGATACGATTGTTCGTCCAGCCACGGGCGTTTTTCCACCAATTCCTGATGCATCAGTGAGATTTGCGCCGCAGGCCCCCCAAAGGACAAAAGCCCGATGCGCCCAAAGATACGGACCAGCTCCGATAGTGTCGGGGTCATGATTTGCGGTCCATTGGCCAGTCGTGTTGTTCTTCAAACCCGTCGCGCGCCCAGCGATACAACGCATCGTACAGATGCATTCCTGCAGCAAGGTTTTCGTGATCGTCACGGTATTGCCGGGACAACCCGACAGAGACAGCAAGCAACCCGGCAGCTTCTGGTGCAAGGTCATGGCGATTGGTGTCTGCGCCCCGAATGACAGTTGCAAGCCGATCCAGCGCGGGCGTGTGCAATGCGAATTCGTCCAGCATAGTGTCAAAGGTGCATTTGTCTTGCCGGTGGCTCCAATGAGCGCCTTCGATGTCAAAAGGGGTCGCGTCAAATATTGCAGCGGTGGCTTCGACTTCCGACGGGGCAACAAACAGGAACCGGGCATTTGGGTCCACAAACCGCCGGATCAGCCAGGGGCAGGCGATGCGATCGATCTTTGGGCGGTGTCGGGTCACCCAAAGGGATCCTTCGGGCTGCAGCATCGAAAACGCCTTCGCAGGCACACGCGGAGCGTCTGGCATGTCTCGCCACGCAAACATGCCGCCTTCAAGATACTCGGCTTTTACACCTTCGCCTCGCAACCACGAGACGACGGCCTGGCTGAGCTTCTTGCCTTTCTGGCAAATCACGACTGCAGGTCGGTCACCGATCAGGTTGACCAGCCCTTCGATATCCTTCGCAGGATGGCGTATTGAGCCGGGGATAAGATAGGGGTCAGCCTCAAAATCCGCATCCATACAGATGTCGATCAGTATGGGGGATTGCGGCTTGCCGATCAGTCTTAACAATTGCTTTGGGGTGATCGAGTTTGGTGCGGGCACAGCATGTCTCCTGGTTTCGTCGGATACATGCGAAACTTGGGCTGACGCCTCACGGGGTGTTCGCAATCTTACCCCATGGCACTTGCTACCGTGTAAGCGCCGAGGGGGTCAAGATTGCATATATGGTCAGGCCCAATCCAGCCTTTGACCGGTCATACACACAGGCAATGTGTCCTGCGGAAATTGGCCGAGCTGTTCAAAGAGTGAGATGAAATCGAACTGGTTATACGCTTCAACCATGCGCCCGTTTTTAATCCGCCCCATGACGCTGCCCGTGGCTTGAAGCGGGGCACCGTTATCGGCGCGCGTTGTGCGCAGGTGAATGATGGCGGATACCCAATCGCCGTTTTCGATGATTTTGGGCATATCGACCTGAATGTCCCCAAGGATATGGCGAAAGGCCATGACCAGATCCCGGAAATCATCCGCACCGACCTGCATTTCCGGAATAAGCCCTTCAGCCAAGGCTTCGGGGGCGAAATATTGGTCAATCGCGTCGGTATTGCCGTTTTCCCAAACCTCGGAATACCACTCTCTGAGTAGATCTGCGTGCGACATCCCAGCTCTCCTTATTCTGCTGGGGTAAGCATGAGACCAAATAGTGAAAAAACTCTGAACATGAACATGCTCAGCGAAAAACTCAGACTTTAAGTGGAAGGTGCAGGTTTCTGTTGCCAGGTACCTGCGAACCCCGCCTTACGCGGCTAGGCGCAAGGGCTTAAGTTTCGGTCTTGCTACTGCTTACGCAGCAACTGCAACCGGAGCACGATTGTCATTTGCAATTGTACTTTTCGGGCCGATACGGTGGCACCCCGCCGAGACAAAGCTAACCCCTTTAGACGTTCGTCGATCCTATTTCGGCCCCATGATCCCCAAATGAAGGATGTTGGTGGAGCCGCCGGGTACCGCCCCCGGGTCCGATCCGCTTATTACGAGCGCGTTTATGTCCATAGTCCCGAAGGACATATCCTATATAGGTGAGCGTGCGAGCAGATGCAAACTGGGAATTGAATCGGGTGTGCTAAGCAATTACAGCGGGTTAAATGGCCCTGTTGATGTTGGCCAGTATCAACCAAAGCGCAAGGACTAGTTCGATTCCACCAAAAGTAGCCGCCTTGACCAAAGGCGGGTTGTCCAGAAAAACCGAAACGAACCGGCCCAATGCCGCGCCCGCATAGACAACCCCCAACATGGCGTAGGCCATCGGGTTGTTGAGGAACAAAACAGCCACGCCAGTGACGACGAAAAGCCCACCGACCGAAGCACGCATCTCGCTTAGCCCCATATTGCTGTTTGTAGTGCTCAGATCCAGCGCGCCCAAGGTAAAGCTGGGCGCGAGAAAACCGAACAGGCCAAACCCAATGGTCATAAGGGCGGCAATCACGTTCAAAGCGGTGGTCATTTCAATTTCCTTACGCCGGATTACGTCTTTGCTGCGCCACGTCTTGCGCCAATTGTCTTGTGTAGCTCTCAAGCTCAACTAGCGTCGCGTCCACTTTGGTCGAGTCGCGATCTTCCAGCGCGTCGGCGATCTGATTGTGGAAGGTAATAATTGCTTCCCGGGACCGCGCTGTGAAAGTGATCATGTTCATCAGCGGCTGCATCGCTTCGACCGCGCCAGCCAGTTGATAGGACAGCACAGGATTGCCTGCACCATCCACCAGCGCCCGGTGAAACGCCACGTCCGAGGCGCAGAACGCCTCATCTGTCAGGCCCGGTTGGGATTGGCGGTGAACTTCGGCCCGCATGGTGGCCAACTGATCCGCGGTACGGCGTTGCGCGGACAAGGCAGCGCAGGCGCGTTCAAGTGCGAAGCGCGCTTCGCAGGCGGTGTCGAAGCTGACCGCATTCATCGACAGCAACAGGGTCGAGGTCGTGATCTGTTGGGAATACGCGCCCTCAAAACTCAGCCGGTTCACAAATGCACCACCGCTTGCACCGCGTTGCGTGCGGATCAGGGATTGCGCCGCAAGACGCTTCAAAGCCTCGCGCACGGTCGGGCGAGATACCTGGAATTGCTCGGACAATTCCGCCTCGGAGGGCAAACGTTCATCCACGATCAATTCGCCCGAGATGATTGCGTCACGAATGGCCTGAGCGATCTGCGCAGACAGATCAGCAGGTTTTTTGGGGTCGATTTTCATATTCCGGGGACCGTCGGTGAATTTTTATTTGTCTGACATTTAAAAGTCTGACATTTGAAAAGCAAGGACTGAGTCGGGAGGAGCGCGTGAGTCGCACAGTTCTACGCACCGCATTTTGGCTGGGGTTTTATGCCCTGATCCTGTCCGCGTGGTGGTTCATGTTCACCATGAGCCGCGACATGGATCTGGATTGGATCGGTCGCCCTGGCCCAATGGGTCAGGCCATGGCGGCCATGGACCCGCGCATGGACATGTATATGCCCATGGCCGAGTTTGGCCCGCTGTTCTGGATGTGGGCTATCATGATGGCGGCGATGATGCTGCCGACGCTCGTGCCGACGTTGCGCAGCTATGACGATCTGATCCGCAGCGCCAATGGCTCGCGCGCAGGTTGGTTGGGTGTTCTGTCCGGGTATCTGGTCGTCTGGGTTGGCTTTGCAGCTTTGATCACCGGTGTTCAGTTGGCGCTGTTGTTTGGTGGGGTCGTTGACATGCTGGGCATTGGCAAATCCGGATATTTCGCGGGCGGCTTGATGATCGCCGTCGGCGCATTTCAGTTCACCCGCGCGAAAGAGGTCTGCCACGGCGTCTGCCATGCCCCCATGACCTATTTCCTGGGGCACTGGAAAACCGGGTTCACCGGCGGATTGCGCATGGGGCTGGGACTGGGCGCATTCTGTGTGGGCTGCTGCTGGGGCTTCATGGCGCTTGGGTTTGTTGGCGGTGTCATGAGCCTGTTGTGGATGGGTCTCGCGACCCTGTTCATGGTTTTTGAGAAACTACCCCAGATCGGGCACGCAGTGACCCGACCGATGGGATTTGCATTGATTGCGGGCGGTCTTGTTCTGCTCGTCTATCCAATAAGCTACGGAGGATAAGCCTATGGCTAAGAACAGAAAACCCGAGGCCGACAAGCTGCCGATCAGTCAGCGCATTGATAGCCGTATGCCCAATCCCAAGCGGCGTGAGATGAGTCCGACAGATTGGGCAATCAAAGGCGAATTGATCCTGAACTGCTCGTGCGATGTGTTCTGCCCCTGCGTGGTTTCATTGGGCGCGCACCCTCCGACCGAGGGGCATTGCCACGCGTGGATGGGTATTATCGTTGACGAGGGCCACTATGAGGGCGAAGACCTGTCCGGTCTGAACGTCGGGTTGCTGGTCGATATTCCGGGCCGCATGGGCGAGGGCCAGTGGAAAGTGGCCGCTTATGTCGATGAGCGTGCCAGCGGCAAGGCCTACAACGGGCTGTTGCAAATCTTCAGCGGTCAGGCAGGCGGGACCACCGGTTTGTTTACCATGCTGGTCAGCGAGATTATCGGGGCCGAGCGCGCGCCGGTTCAGATTGAGCGCGACGGCACCAAGCGCCGCATCGCGATCGGCCGCAAGATACAGGGTGAAATTGAGATGCTGGGCGGCAAAGATCCGGAACACCCGGTCATGGTGTCAAACTCGAAATACTGGATGGGTCCGGACATCATTGTGGCTCGTGGCACCAAGTCCAAGGTCCGCGATTACGGTCGTGTTTGGGACTTTGGCGGCAAATCCGCCGAAATCTGCCCAATCGACTGGCACGGGCCAAAGTGATGATCACCGCCGCCTATGCGCAAGAGATGGCCCGATATAATCACTGGCAAAACAGCCAGTTGAAGGGGTTTCTTACCGCACTTTCGAATGAGGAACTGACCCGCGAGCGCGGAGCGTTTTTTGGTTCGGTCCTGGGCACGGCAAATCATTTGCTTTGGGGTGACTGGATATGGATGTCGCGGTTTGACAAAGGGCAGGGTCCCGGCGGCGGCATCCCGGAAAGCCCGTCACTGTGCATCGATCTGGCAGAATGGTTGCCTCTGCGCGATCAGATTGACCAGCGGACTACCCAATGGGCCGCGTCCTTGAATGACGAGGACCTGCGCGGCCCGTTCAAATGGTTCTCGGCCGCCAAAGAAGCCGATGTCACGAAACCGTATGCGCAATGCGTCATTCATTTCTTCAACCACCAAACACATCACCGGGGCCAACTGCATCAAATGCTGACCGAAACAGGTTCTGCTGCACCGGTGAGCGATCTGGTTTTTCTGCCTGAGGAGGCTTAAGTGGCTCAGATCTCACTCTCGCGTCGCCTGCGCCGAACACCTTTTTCTGATGGTGTCGAAGCTGCCGGAGTTAAGGGATATACGGTTTATAATCGTATGTTATTGCCCACTGTTTTTGAATCCGTCGAAGCGGACTACCGGCATCTGAAAACCCATGTGCAGGTTTGGGATGTTTCCTGCGAACGGCAGGTCGAACTGCGTGGGCCGGATGCCGCGCGGCTGATGCAAATGCTGACGCCACGGGACCTGCGGAGGATGTTGCCCGGCCAGTGCTTTTACGTTCCCATTGTCGATGAAACAGGCGGAATGCTGAATGATCCTGTGGCGGTGAAGCTCTCGGAAGATCGGTGGTGGATTTCGATTGCCGACAGTGACTTGCTGCTTTGGGTCAAGGGCATTGCCAACGGATACCGCCTGGATGTGCTGGTCGACGAACCCGATGTGTCTCCGCTGGCAATACAGGGGCCGAAGGCGAATGACCTGCTGGCCCGTGTTTTTGGCGACCGGGTGCGTGACATTCGCTTTTTTAAGTTCGACAAGTTCGAGTTCGAGGGGTGTGAACTCGCAATCGCACGGTCTGGTTATTCCAAACAAGGTGGTTTCGAAATCTATGTCGAGGGTTCGGACATCGGTATGCCCTTGTGGAATGCGCTGTTTGCGGCGGGCGAAGACCTGCAAGTCCGTGCGGGCTGTCCAAATCTGATCGAACGGATTGAGGGTGGGTTATTGTCATACGGCAACGATATGACCGACGACAACACGCCGCATGAATGCGGACTGGGCAAGTTCTGCAACACGCATACGGCGATCGGGTGTATTGGCCGAGACGCGCTGCTGCGCGTGGCTAAGGAGGGTCCGGTTCAGCAAATCCGTCCAATCGCAATCGACGGTGACGCCGTGCCACCATGCGATCGCCCTTGGCCGATTGTTGCGGGCGGCAAGAGGATTGGTCAGATCACGTCGGCCGCATGGTCCCCTGATTTCAACACAAACGTCTCCATAGGAATGGTCAAACTGAGCCATTGGGAGCCCGGCACACGGATCGAAGTAGAAACTCCGGACGGGATGCGCGGCGCAGTCGTACGAGACAAATTCTGGATTTGAACGGCATATCTCAGATCAGCAAAGGCTGATGACTGATTGAAAACGAAAGGAAAGTTGAAATGTTCAATGCTTTGGTAATGGATAAGGACGAAGACAGCGGACTGGCAAGCGCTTCGGTCAAAAAGCTTTCCGATGGGGATCTGCCCCATGGCGAAGTGACAATCGCTGTTGAGTATTCAACCGTAAACTACAAAGACGGCCTTTGCATGTCGCCGAAGGGCGGCGGGCTGGTACGCAGCTATCCGCACGTGCCCGGCGTTGACTACAGCGGCACGGTCGAGGCGTCCTCGGACGATCGCTATAAGCCGGGCGACAAGGTCGTTCTGACTGGCTGGCGCGTAGGTGAAGCGCATTGGGGTGGGTATTCCCAGAAAGCCAACGCCCTGGCGGATTGGCTGGTTCCCTTGCCGGAAGGTCTGGACACACGTCAGGCCATGGCAGTGGGCACTGCCGGTTTCACAGCGATGTTGGCGGTTATGGCGCTTGAGGATCAAGGCATGCAGCCGGGACATGGTCCGGTGCTAGTTACCGGGGCCGCTGGCGGTGTTGGTTCGGTTGCGACTGCCATTCTGGCCAATTTGGGCTATGAGGTGGCTGCCGTGACCGGCCGGCCAGAGGCGGGTGACTACCTGAAATCATTGGGCGCCACCACGATTGTCCCACGAGAAGATCTCAATGAAACCGTGAAACGCCCGTTGGAAAGCGAGTCCTGGGCCGGGTGCATTGACGCGGTGGGTGGCGAGATGTTGGCCCGTGTGCTGGGTCAGATGAAATACGGTGCCTCAGTCGCAGCCGTTGGTCTGGCCGGAGGGGCAGGGCTGCCTGCCAGCGTCATTCCGTTCCTGTTGCGCGGTGTCAGCCTGCTGGGCATCGATAGTGTGATGCAGCCCTATGACAACCGGGTTCGCGCATGGCAACGCGTCGCAACCGACCTGCCGATGGACAAGCTTGAGGCAATGGTTCATCCCGCAACCCTGGGCGATCTGCCTCAATTGGGTACGGATATCCTAAAAGGGCAGGTCAAAGGCCGTGTTGTTGTCGATGTAAACGCCTGATTCCTATGCACATGGTCGAACCGGCTGACATCAATGTTGGCCGGTTCAGTTGCCATTGAAAGAACCTGAAAATGCCAGAAACACCTCTGGTCATTGGCTCAATTCCAGATCATCATTGCTATACATCCCAATTGCGATGGACTATGAGCCATGCAAACAGCACCTGAAGACGGGGAGTGAGCAGCATGTCTGACGATTTTGAACTGGACACCGACGATCTGAAGCGCCGCATGGAAGGCGCGATGGGCAACCTGAGAACCGAGTTCGCCTCGTTGCGAACGGGCCGCGCGTCGGCCTCGATGTTGGAACCGGTCATGGTTGACGCTTATGGGTCGATGACCCCGATCAATCAGGTCGGCACCGTAAACGTCCCCGAGCCACGCATGGTGACGGTGAATGTTTGGGACAAAGGCCTTGTCGGCAAGGTCGAGAAAGCCATCCGCGAAAGCGGTCTGGGTATCAACCCCCAGCTGAACGGCACAATCATCATGCTGCCAATCCCCGAATTGAACGAAGAACGCCGCCGCGAGCTGGGTAAGGTTGCCGGGCAATATGCCGAGCACGCCCGTGTTTCGATCCGTAACGTCCGTCGCGATGGCATGGATCAGATCAAGAAAGCCAAAGCTGACGGCATGTCAGAAGACGATCAGAAGTTCTGGGAAAGCGAAGTCCAGGACCTGACCGACCAGATGATCAAGAACGTAGATGCCGCGCTTGAAACCAAGCAGGCAGAGATCATGCAGGTCTGATCCACGAAATGCCTGACACGTCGCAACCCTCACCCGCTACCGGACCACGCCACGTCGCCATCATCATGGATGGCAACGGTCGTTGGGCTCAGGCGCGCAACCGGCCCAGGCTGTTTGGGCATCAGGCCGGTGCCCGGCGGGTAAGGGAAGTAGTCGAGGCCTGTCCGGGGTTGGGTATCAAGTATCTGACAGTATTTGCTTTTTCGACTGAAAACTGGAAACGGACCCAGGTTGAAGTCGCCGGATTGATGAGCCTGTTTCGACGGTACATCATCAAGGAAGCTCGCAACCTGACCAAAGCCGGTGTGCGCGTGCGCTTTATCGGCGATCGGGTTCGTCTGGATTCCAAGCTGACCGAACTGATGGACACTTTGGAGGTAGCAACCCAGCACAACGATCTGGTGCACTTGACCATTGCGTTGAATTACGGCGGGCGGGATGAGGTTGCCCGGGCGACCAAACGGCTGGCGCGTGACGTGGCCGAAGGCCGCCTGCGACCCGATGACGTGGATGAGGAAACTCTGCCCAAGTATTTGGATACGCATGTTCTTCCCGACCCGGATTTGGTGATCCGAACCAGTGGCGAAGCCCGTATATCCAACTTTCTTTTGTGGCAATCCGCCTATTCGGAATACGAATTCATCGACACGCTATGGCCCGACTTCACCTCGGCCGAATTGGAACGGCTGTGCCGAAACTTTGGAAGCCGTGACCGGCGGTTCGGAGCGGTTCCGGCATGAGTGAGGGCCGATGGTCTGACCTAACCGCCCGTGTTCTGTCTGCCGCGGTGCTTGTGTGCATCGGTTCAGTCGAAGTGTGGCTGGGCGGGCTGTGGTTCGAAGCCTTTATTGCAATCGCCTGCGGCTTGATGACCTGGGAACTGGTGCGGATGATCGATCCGGACCGCAATGGTATCGCGATCCAGTTGGGCATTCTCACCGGTGTTGCGGTCGTGCTCAGCTATCATCTTCCGCCGCTTTATACGTTGCCATTCCTGCTTGCACCGGCATTGGTCGGGGCAGGGCAAATCAGTCGATCCAAGGGTATCTACGCACTCTTTGCTCTCTGGATCGCTGCGTCGGGTCTGGGCTTCATCTCAATCCGCGAGAACATGGGGTTCGGCTGGATGGTCTGGCTGATCTCGGTGGTCGTGGCAACGGATGTTGCGGGATACTTTGTTGGCAAAACCTTTGGCGGCCCTAAATTCTGGCCAAAGGTCAGCCCAAAGAAAACATGGTCGGGCACTGCAGGCGGGTGGGCTGCAGCAGCTGTGGTTGGCATGATCTTTGCCGTGAATGCCGGTTTTGGCGTCATGTTTGTGGTGATTTCGGTACTTGCGTCGATGGCCAGTCAGGCTGGGGACATTGTCGAAAGCGCGACAAAGCGCAAGTTTGGGGTCAAAGACAGCTCGAACTTGATCCCAGGGCATGGCGGGTTTCTGGATCGCTTTGACGGCATGATGGGTGCGGCCTTGTTCGTTTTGATAGCCGGGATTCTCTATTCCCCCGGAGCGATGTGATGCGCAAAATCTCAATCTTCGGCGCGACCGGATCAATTGGACAGAACACGATTGATCTGATTGATCGCGACCCCGCGTCCTATGACGTCGTCGCTCTGACGGGTGGGGCGAATATCGAAAAAATGGCGGAAGATGCCCGGCGTTTGAACGCAGATGTGGCGGTTACGGCCTATGAAAATCGGCTGGATGATCTGCGCGCGGCCCTTGCGGGTTCGGGCGTCGAAGTGGCTGCCGGTCAAAATGCGCTGACAGAAGCTGCAGCGCGGCCTGCCGATTGGGTTATGTCGGCCATTGTCGGTGCAGCCGGTTTAGAGCCTGGTCTTGAAGTGCTCAGGCAGGGCGGCACGCTGGCGTTGGCCAATAAGGAAACGCTTGTCTGCGCCGGTGCGTTGGTTCTTGAGACTGCCAAGGCGAACAATGCGCGGCTTTTGCCGGTCGACAGCGAACACTCGGCCGTTTTTCAGGCGCTTGTCGGCGAGGATATGGCCGCGGTCGAGCGTATCATCATCACAGCAAGTGGCGGCGCGTTCCGTGACTGGCCACTGAGCAAACTGGCACATGCGACGGTTGAGCAAGCCTCGAGCCATCCGAACTGGGATATGGGGCAGCGGATCACAATCGACAGCGCGTCTATGTTCAACAAAGCGCTGGAGCTGATTGAAACCAAAGAATTCTTCGGCGTGTCTCCGGATCAGATCGAAGTGCTGGTGCACCCGGAATCCATCGTTCACGCTCTGGTCGGGTTCCAGGACGGCGCTGTCATGGCCCATATGGGCGCCCCAGATATGCGCCATGCCATCGGGTACGCTTTGCACTGGCCCGATCGGAAGGACTTGCCGGTCGAACGACTGGATCTTGGAAAACTGAAGCAGCTTAGGTTCAATGAACCTGATGAGGCGCGGTATCCCGCGCTGCGCTTGGCACGCGCCGTGATGGAACGCGGTGGCCTGTCAGGTGCTGTATTCAACGCCGCCAAAGAACGGGCGTTGGATCGGTTCATTGCGCGTGAAATCGGTTTCCTTCAGATGGCCGACATAGTCGAGACCGTTCTGGACAGGTTTGAGGCCGCAGGCGACCTTATTGATGCCCCTTTAACCCTTGATAACGTGCTGCAAACGGACCATTTGGCACGTACATGGGTCGATGACATCGTCATCCAACGAGCAGGATAGAATTTTGGACGTACTTTCTCTGATCCCTCAGTTCGGCAATTTGCTGTATACGATCATTGCCTTTGTCATCGCACTTTCGGTGATCGTGGCGGTGCACGAGTACGGCCACTACATTGTTGGACGCTGGTCCGGTATTCATGCCGAGGTGTTCTCGGTCGGGTTTGGCCCGGTTCTTTGGAGCCGCATCGACAAGCGCGGCACGCGGTGGCAGATCGCCGCGCTGCCTTTTGGTGGGTATGTCAAATTTCTGGGCGACGCGAACGCGGCGTCGGGCAAAGACGAAACGGCGATGGAGGAAATTTCCGAGCAAAGCCCGGAGGATCTGCGTCGCACCATGCATGGGGCACCTCTTTGGGCCCGGTCGGCCACGGTTGCCGCAGGTCCGGTTTTCAATTTCATCATGTCGATCCTGGTGTTTGGTTTGATTTTCCTGACCCAGGGCGTGACCAAAGATCCACTGACAGTTGGGACCTTGCACCCTTTGCCCGGCACTGTTCAGCAATTGCAGGACGGTGACGAAATCGTCGCCATTGGCGGCGTTGCGGTGCCCGATTTCGACGAGGAGGGCGCATGGACAGACTTTGTTGACGCGCTGCCGGTGGAACCTGTTCTGGATTATACGGTCATCCGCGATGATCAGACCATGGATGTGACGGGCCCCTGGCTGTTTCCGCCACTGATCCAGCAGGTTAGCCCGCGCAGTGCGGCCATGGATATCGACCTTCAGCGCGGTGATGTCATCACTTCGGTCAACGGAGACCCAATTTATGCTTTCGATCAGTTGAAAGAGCATGTCGAAGGGTCCGACGGGAAAGTTCTGCTCTTGAATGTCTGGCGCGACGGGGCCGATCTTGAATTCGCCCTTGCCCCGCGCCGCACCGATGAACCACAGGCAGAAGGCGGCTTTGTCACGCATTGGCGCATTGGTATCGTTGGCGGCATGATGCTGGAACCTGCGACTGAATCGGCTGGTGTTCTCGAATCCATTTCGGGCGGCGCACGTCAAACTCTGCGTGTCATAGACGGCTCACTGTCAGGTATCTGGCACATGATTACCGGTGCCATCAGCACCTGCAACATGACCGGCCCGATTGGTATTGCCGAAACTTCGGGGGCGATGGCCAGCCAGGGTGCGCAAAGCTTCATCTTCTTTATTGCTGTGCTGTCTACAGCAGTCGGTTTGCTGAATCTGTTTCCGATCCCGGCCTTGGACGGCGGTCATCTGGTGTTTTATGCCTATGAAGCTGTAACTGGCAAACCGCCAAGCGATGGCGCGCTGAAGATTTTGATGGGGGTAGGGGTCTCCTTGATCCTCGGCTTGATGATCTTCGCACTGACCAACGATCTGTTTTGCTGATTATGGCCTTACGCGCCAACAAAAGCCGCAATTTCGCCTCAATCCGCAGATAATTTTATCGCGTCTCAATTTTATGTGGCAGATACTCAAATGACCAAGGCACTTCGAAAATCGTATCAAAGCTTTAGCTTCCTGTTCATGTTGAACTGGGACTTTTTGCTGTTTTTCGGTGCGACTGCGCTCGCCATCGGCGGCTGGACTTTCTTGGCCAACATGTGATTCTTACCAAAAATTGAACATGATTAGCAGCGGCCCACTGGGCCGCTTTGTGTTTTCGTCTTTTGACAAGGAAACCTAATCTCGCTACTCAACAATAAAGTCCTAAAATTCGGGTAGAAAAAAATGACTGATAGGCGAGGCGCAGGCACATCCTGCGGGGGGCAGAAGCCAGCAAACAATATTTTGTGGCAGACGCTACGTATTTTTTCTTTTGTTTTTGTAGCAAGCTTTACCTTCCTGCCGGAGGTTGCGCGCGCGCAAAGCTACACTATCAATTCGTTCGATGTTGAGGGTAACAGGCGGATCGAAAGTTCGACAATCATTGCCCGGACTGGAATCCAACCCGGCCAGACAGTGACCGCCGGACAGTTAAACGATGCGTTTCAGCGTTTGCTTGACAGTGGTGTTTTTGAGACAGTTGAACTGACGCCGCGTGGAAGCACTCTGGTGATCGAGGTCGAGGAATATCCGACGATCAACCAGATCAGCATCGAAGGCAATCGTCGCGTAAAGGACGATGTTCTGCTTGAGGCGATCAATTCTCAGCCCCGCCGGGTTTTCACTCCACAGCTTGCTGAAGCCGACGCGGATCAGATCGCCGAAATCTATTCCGCGCAGGGCCGCGTTTCCGCGACCGTCATCCCGCGCATCATTCGCCGCAGCGACAACCGCGTCGATCTTGTCTTTGAAATTGCCGAGGGCACCACGATCGAGGTCGAGCGTGTTAGCTTTGTCGGCAACCGGGCATATTCGGATCGCCGCTTGCGCCGAGTTCTTGAGACTAAGCAAGCCAACATTCTGCGCACGTTCCTGCGCGGCGACACGTTTATCGCTGACCGAATCGAATTTGATAAACAGGTCATCCGCGACTTTTATCTGTCGCGCGGATACGTCGATTTCCGTGTGAACAGCGCAAACGTCGAATTTACCCGCGAACGTGACGCCTTCTTTCTGGTGATGAACATCACCGAAGGGCAAAAATTTTCGTTCGGTAAGATTTCGACCGTCAGTGAAATTCCCGGGGTGGACCCTGCCGCATATCAAGCAGCGTTAAAAATCCGTCCAGGTGTGACCTATTCCCCGTCGCTGATCGAAAGCTCGATCGCCCGCCAGGAACGGTTGGGTTTGAAACAGGGTGTTGATTTCCTGCGGGTCGAACCGCGGGTCACGCGCAATCCACGTGATCTGACGCTGGATGTTCAGTTTGTTCTGACCAGAGGTCCGCGGATCTTTGTTGAACGTATCGACATCGAAGGCAACACAACGACACTTGACCGCGTGATCCGCCGTCAGTTCGATACGGTCGAAGGTGATCCGTTCAACCCGCGTGAAATCCGCCAGAGTGCCGAACGTATCCGTGCCCTTGGATTCTTTGCCGTGGCAGATGTTGAGCCGCGCGAAGGCTCCACGCCCAGCCAGGTGATTGTGGATGTGGACGTCGAAGAACAGCCCACCGGCTCGTTAAGCCTTGGTGGTAGCTACTCGATTTCAGACGGTTTCGGGATTGCAATTGGCCTGAACGAATCCAACTTCCTGGGTCGCGGTCAAAACCTTGGGTTGACCCTTTCGACGGCGCAGGATTCCGAGCAATACATCATTAACTTCACCGAACCATATTTGCTGGGTCGCCGGTTGCAGTTCGATCTCGGTCTTGGTCTGGCATCGACGAATTCGAGTTTTGCAAGCTACGATACCAAGCGCGTCTTCTTCGAGCCGCAGCTGAGCTACGCAATCAGCGAATTGTCTTCGCTCCGTCTCCGCTATGGATGGAACCGCAGCGAGATGACGCAGCAGGACGATGAAGTGAACGGTGCTGTTATCGCTTCGGAAATCGAGCAGGGCAAGCGGACATCCAGCACGCTGGGCGTATCCTACCTCTATGATAGCCGTCGCGGTGGTTTGAACCCGAATGCGGGCGTTTTGTTTGAGGTAGGCGTTGATGCAGCCGGTCTTGGCGGCGACAACGAGTTCTACAAGACCACAGCGCGCGGCATCGCGCAGACACGTGTCCTGAACGAGGAAGTTGTTCTGCGGGCATCGATGGAAGTAGGTGCCCTGCATTGGCAGGGCGACGACTTCAGCCGCGTGATCGACCGCTTCTTGATTGGTCCGAACACGTTCCGTGGCTTTGAACCCGCGGGTCTGGGTCCGCGTGACCTGTCGAACGGTCAGGACGATGCGATCGGTGGTAACTATTACTGGGTTGCCCGCTTTGAATCAGACTTCCCTCTTGGCCTGCCCGAAGAACTTGGTCTGCGCGGCGGTGTGTTCTACGATGTTGGTAACGTCTACAACATCAACAACGTGAACACTGCCGGTGCCGACATCGTGGGCGCGGACGGGTCTGTTCGCCACGTGATCGGTGTGTCGGTTCTGTGGGAAACGCCTTTTGGGCCCCTGCGGTTCAACTTCTCGAAAGCTTTGAAGAAAGAAGACTTCGACAAGGAACAGAACTTTGACCTGACCGTTCAGGCGCGGTTCTGATCGCCAGATGCTGAACTTGATAAAATTAATTGCACAGGGCCCATTTCGGGCCCTGTGCGTTTTTCTGGCGCTGGCCTGCGTGTCGACCGCTCAAGCGCAGCAATTGGGCGTTCCTCAGGCGAATGTTCTGACCCTGTCCAGCGACCGGTTGTTTTCCGAGTCGCAATTCGGTCGGCGCGTCATGCGCAAGATCGAAAGTGAAGGCGCATTGCTGGCCGACGAGAATGAACGAATTGTCGCTGAACTGAGTAGGGAAGAAAAAGACCTGACCGAAAAGCGCGCAGAACTGCCAACTGAAGAGTTTCGCCCGCTGGCCGAGGCGTTCGACAACAAGGTTCAGACACATCGCGAAAGTCAGCGCGCCAAACTGGACGCCCTAGCGCGCCGAAGCGAAGAAGCGCGGCAGACCTTTCTGGTTCTTGTGCAACCGATCCTGATCGAGCTGTTGCGCGAATCCGGGGCGTCGGTCGTTATCGAACGTTCCAATGTCTTTCTCAGCTCGGACCGAACCGATGTGACGGACACGGTGATTGCGCGGATCAATGAACAGATTGGCGATGGCAGCCAACTTGAAGACGAAAGCAAAGAATAGGTTTGCTTGCCCTTGAGGCGCGGTGTTGCTAACCACGCGTCAAAGAGAAATCCACAACGGGACGACTGCACTATGACCACGGAAACCAAAAGCGCAGACATTCAGCTGATCCAGCGGATATTGCCCCACCGCTATCCGTTTCTGCTGGTCGACAAGGTCGTCGATATCTCGGGCTTTCAATCGGCGGTTGGCATCAAAAACGTCACCATGAACGAGCCCCATTTCCAAGGGCATTTTCCGGGAACCCCGATCATGCCGGGCGTGACCATTGTCGAGGCGATGGCACAAACCGCAGGCGTCATGCTGGGCGTGGGCATGGATGTGATCGACAGTGAGCTGTTGATCTATTTCATGAACATCGACAAATGCAAATTCCGTCGCAAAGTGATCCCGGGTGACGTGCTTGAAATGCATGTCGAAACGGTCCGCGGCAAAAAGGGCGGCAAGATCTTCAAATTTGCCGGTCGCGCCACAGTCGATGGCGAGGTCGCGGCCGAGGCCGAGTTTTCGGCCTATGTCGACTGGGATATGGAAAAGACCACATGAGCGGCATCCATCCAAGCGCAATCATCGAAGACGGCGCGCAGATTGGTGAAGGCTGCGTCGTAGGTCCGTTTTGCTATGTGGGTCCCCAAGTCAAGTTGGCCGATCGGGTTGAGCTGAAGTCGCATGTTGTCGTGACCGGCGATACTTCGGTTGGTGAAGAGACCGTGATCTTCAACTTTTCGGTCATCGGAGAGATCCCGCAGGATCTGAAGTTCGGCGGTGAAAACACGAGCCTTGAGATCGGTAAACGTAACCGTATCCGCGAACACGTCACCGTAAACACCGGGACCGATGGCGGCGGCGGTGTAACGCGGATCGGCGATGATTGTCTGCTGATGGCAGGCGTACACGTTGCCCACGATGTTCAAATCGGAAATCGTGTCATCATGGTCAACCACGCCGGCGCAGCGGGTCATTGCATCATTGAGGACGACGTGATTGTCGGTGGTATCTCTGGATTGCACCAGTGGGTCCGCGTTGGGCGCGGCGCGATTATCGGCGCGTTGACCATGGTTCCGAATGACGTGATCCCATATGGCCTGGTTCAGGCGCCGCGTGGCGAACTTGACGGCCTGAACCTCGTCGGCCTCAAACGCCGCGGTGTCTCACGCGACGATATTGCCGCTTTGCGGGCGGCCTTCCGCGAACTGTCTACTGGCGATGGCACGTTCATGGAGCGCGCGCATCGGGTCGGCGCGGATAACGAAAGCGAATACGTTCAGCGGATCGTCGATTTCGTGACCGGACATTCGGATCGGTCTTTCCTGACACCGGGGAAATAAACCATGCTGGCGTTGATTGCGGGAACAGGCGTTTTGCCGGGTGAAGTGGTCGCGCAGTTGCCCGACCGCCCGGTGGTCTGTGCGATGGAGGGCTTCGGCCCGGATACTCTGACCCCGGACGTCGAGTTTCCATTGGAGCAGGTTGGAAGCTTTATCGCCGACATCAAGGCGCGGGGTGTGACCCAAATCTGTATGGCAGGTGCGGTGGGTCGCCCGCCCATTGATCCTGCAAGGATTGACGCTGCAACAATGCCTTTGGTCCCAATCCTGCAACAAGCCATCATGTCTGGCGATGACGCGGCGCTGCGCGCCGTTATCGGCATTTTTGAGGATGCAGGTCTGGAGGTTAAGGCTGCCCATGAAATCGCACCTAATCTTCTTCCGAAACTTGGGTGTCTGACGCAGGCGCAACCGTCCGAGGCTGATCTGGCTGATGTCGACCGCGCCGCGGGCATCGTGCGGGCGATGGGTGCTGCGGATGTGGGGCAGGCCTGCGTGGTTTCAAAACGGCAGGCGCTGGCGATTGAGGGTATTTTTGGCACTGCATGGATGTTACAGTCTCTGACTCAGCGCCCCGATGCGGGCGGCGGCGTATTGTTCAAAGCCCCGAAACCGGATCAGGACGTTCGTGCAGATCTGCCGGCGATTGGGCCCGATACCGTGTCTGGCGCAGTTGCGGCGGGGCTGTCGGGAATTGTGATCGAAAAGGGCGGTGTCCTTGTACTTGAGAAAGACCGCGTGATTGCGGAATGTGATCGGCTGGGCCTGTTTTTGTATGTCCGCGAGCGGACGAACTGATGCGGGTTTTCGTTGTCGCCGGTGAACCTTCGGGGGACCGGCTTGGCGGGGCTTTGATGGAAGGCCTGCGCGCGCTGGTACCCGGAGTTGAATTTCAGGGTGTTGGCGGCCCGCTGATGCAGGCACAAGGGTTGGACAGCCTTTTTCCCATGTCCGAATTGTCGGTTATGGGACTGGTTGAGGTTCTCCCCAAGTTTTTTCACCTCAAACGTCGGATTTCCGAGACAGCGCAGGCTGTTCTGGAAAGCAATCCAGACGTTCTGATCACCATCGACAGTCCCGATTTCTCATTGCGGGTTGCCAAGCTGGTCAAAGCGCAAAGTACTGTTCGCACAGTTCACTATGTTGCACCCAGCGTCTGGGCCTGGCGTCCCGGGCGTGCGGACAAGATGGCCAAGGTCATCGATCATGTACTGGCGCTGTTGCCGTTTGAGCCGCCCTACATGCAACGCGCGGGGATGGAATGTGACTTTGTCGGACACCCTGTTGTCAGCGAACCAGTGGCGACCGAACAAGACATTCAGGCCTTTCGCGCTGCGTACGGCCTAGGCCAATCGCCCATCGTTCTGGCCTTGCCCGGTTCGCGGCGGGGTGAGGTGGATCGTCTGGCTCCGGTCTTTGGTCAGGCGTTAAGCCTGTTTTTGAAACAGCACCCTGACACGCGCATTGTCGTGCCAGCCGTGGCCCATATGGTTGATGCGGTCACCGAACATGTTCAGGACTGGCCAGGGTCGCCCGTCGTGGTTGCCCCCCGAGACATGCCCTCTGATCAGGCTCAGGCGCAGAAAAGGGCGGCTTTTGCTGCGGCCGATCTTTCGCTGGCGGCGTCTGGGACAGTTTCATTGGAACTGGCGGCACAGGCCACGCCAATGGTGATTGCCTACAATCTGAACTGGCTGACGACACTGATCGCAAAGCGCATGGTGAATTTGGACACGGCGACCCTTGTCAATCTGGTGTCTGACACGCGCGCGGTTCCCGAATGCCTGTTGGATGATTGCGAGCCGGATAAGATTGCCACGGCATTGTCGGACGTGGCCACCAGTCCGGATGCGCAGCGCAGCGCGATGGATGTGACCATGGACCGTCTGGGGCGCGGTGGTGAGGCACCGGGTCTGCGCGCCGCCCGAGCGGTTTTGAACAGGCTGCCCAATCGCCATGATTGAACACATCCTGTTCGCATTTTCCGCTGCGATCGTGACCATATCAACTAACCTGGACAATCTGGTCATCCTGTTTGGCCTGATCATGGTGATGGAGACACGCCGAGCCGTCTTTGGCTTTGCCGCGGCGCAAATGATAATTCTGAGCCTGTCGCTTGTGATTGCCAGCGGGCTGGATCACAGCCGGTTTCTGAATTGGGTCGGTTATCTTGGGATTATCCCGTTGTCTCTGGGCCTTTATGGCATTTGGCAACAACGGAAAGGGTCGGGCGGGCGTCAACTGCCCGATACTGGGGCCATCACCTCGGTCGTCGCGCTGTTTTTGACGCTATCGATTGATACGCTTGCGGCTATGACTCCGCTGTTCGCGGATTCGACGCCAGCGTTTCGGTTGACGGCCTTGATCGGGGCCGGGTGCGCACTGGCGACGTTAATCGGGATTGCAAGTTGGGGCGCACCACGCGCTCAGGTTTTAGGTCCGCGTTTTGCCCGCCTTGACAGGATTGCACCTTACATCATGGTGGCAGTCGGACTGTATATTCTGGTGAACAGCCCGACCGACGTCTTGTGATCGGGGTTCCTCAGTAACCGCGCCAGATCCAGCCGCCGCCGTATATGCGGCTGCTTTCATTGGAATAGAACACACAGGCCTGACCAGGCGAAATGCCTTCCTCAGGTGTCAGCAATTCGACTTCGGCAGTCGTTTCCGACAGAGGTCGGACAATCGCTTCACGCGGCGGGCGGGTCGACCGCACCTTAACCGACAGATGCCATTCGTCACGCGAAGTAAAAGGTTCATCCCCCAGCCAGTTGATCTCGCGCACCGGAACTGTCCGGGTCGCCAGCAACTCTTTCGGGCCAACCACAACCTGCTTTTTGTCTACGTCCAGCTTCACCACATACAAAGGCTCGCTCAGCCCGCCGATACCCAGACCGCGGCGCTGACCGATGGTGTAGTGGATGACGCCATTATGCTGCGCCAGCACCCGACCGTCGGAATGTACGATCTCACCTGGTTCCGCCGCACCGGGGCGCAGCTTTTCGATCACACTGGCATAGTTGCCATTGGGCACAAAGCAGATGTCCTGACTGTCGGGCTTGTCCGCCACCGACAGCCCGTATTGCGCGGCCATCTCTCGGGTCGCGTCCTTCGAGGGCAAGTGGCCCAGAGGAAATCGCAGAAAGTCCAACTGCTCAGGCGTGGTGGAAAACAGGAAATAAGATTGATCCCGGTTCGCATCCTCGGCGCTGTGCAGCTCTGGCCCGTTCGCGCCCATCTTGCGCTGGATATAGTGACCAGTCGCCATGCAGTCGGCTTCAAGGTCCTTGGCGGTTTCCAGGAGGTCCTTGAACTTCACGCGTTCGTTGCAACGGATGCATGGTACAGGGGTTGCACCAGCCAGATAACTGTCGGCGAATTCGTCGATCACGGCATCTTTGAAGATGTTCTCGTAATCCAGAACATAATGGGGAAAGCCGCGTTCTTCCGCCACACGCCGAGCGTCATGGATATCAATCCCCGCGCAACAGGCACCTTTTTTGGCCAGGGCCGCGCCGTGGTCGTACAGCTGTAGCGTTACGCCAACGACGTCGTAGCCCTGATCGGCCAGATAAGCAGCGACGACAGAGCTGTCCACACCACCGGACATGGCAACAACCACCCGCGTTTCCGACGGGGGTTTGGCAAAGCCAAGCGAGTTCAGCGGTGTCTCGGTATCGAGGGCCATGACGATTCCAGTACGGGTTAAGAAAGACCGGCAGAATATAGGAAAATTCTACACACTCTCAAGGGGCGGTTTCACGCGACATTAAGTAGGCTGTTGGCAGCTTTGTCGCAGCTGAAAAAGGGTCAAGAGATGTATTTGCACAAAGTCGAAGGGCCAAGGTCCGTAACCCTGCCGGATGGAACGGTTTTATCGCGTAGCGATCTACCACCTGCAGAGACGACCAGATGGGTCGCATCGCGCAAGGTGGTTGTGGTGCGCGGCGTTCTTTACGGGCTGATTTCGTTGTCAGACGCCAAGAAGCGGTATGGGCTTAGCGATGAAGAGTTCAATTCCTGGGTTTCTGCAGTCGCTGAGCACGGAACAGACGCTTTGAAAGTCACGGCCTTAAAAAAATATCGACAACTTTAAGATGAATGTGAATAAATGATTCAACGGTAACGTCAGATTAACCATTTTTGATCAGGCTCATTATGAAATTGGTAAGTTGACTAAATTGGAGCAGTAAATGCGTATACTTCTTGTCGAGGATGATCCGACCACATCGAAAAGCATCGAATTGATGCTGACGCATGCCAATCTAAACGTTTATGCGACGGACCTGGGCGAGGAAGGCATCGATCTTGCCAAGTTGTACGACTATGACCTGATCCTTCTGGATCTGAATCTGCCTGACATGAACGGGCACGAAGTGCTGAGACAGCTGCGCATCGCGCGTGTTGAAACCCCCATCTTGATCCTGTCGGGCGCTGACGATACCGAAAGCAAGATCAAAGGTTTCGGCTTTGGCGCCGACGACTATATGACCAAACCGTTCCACCGCGAGGAACTGGTCGCTCGTATTCACGCGATCATTCGGCGGTCCAAAGGGCACTCGCAATCTGTCATTCATACGGGCCGCGTCGCGGTAAATCTGGACGCCAAAACGGTTGAGGTCGAAGGCAAGGCCGTTCATCTGACCGGCAAGGAATACCAGATGCTGGAATTGCTGAGCCTGCGGAAGGGTACAACGCTGACCAAAGAGATGTTCCTGAACCATCTCTATGGAGGTATGGACGAGCCCGAATTGAAAATTATCGACGTTTTTATCTGCAAACTTCGCAAGAAACTCAGCAATGCGACCGGCGGCGAAAACTATATCGAAACTGTTTGGGGCAGGGGCTATGTGCTGCGCGATCCGCAAAGCAACAGTTTAGACGAACGTCGGATCGCTGTTGGAGCCTGACCTAAAATGAAATCCGGTCGCCGTTGGTCCAGGGCGACCCCCTCACTCATGGTACAGCACATCTGGACCTAGCCATGGCCTCGCCCTATCACTGGGTTCAAAGACTATGTGACAGGGCGAGGCCATGAGCGACTCAATTGCGGTAACAGAGCTGACTGAAGATCAAGCACGTGCCGAGCTGGCGCGGCTCGCGGAATTGATTGCGCGGGCCAACACGCTGTATCACGCCGAGGACGCCCCCGAGATCTCGGATGCGGACTACGATGCGCTAAAGCGGCGAAACGCGGACATCGAGGCGCGTTTTCCGGAGTTGAAGCGGTCCGACAGCCCCACAGATCAAGTGGGCGCAAGACCGGCGGAGGGATTTTCAAAACTCGTACATGCCGTCAGAATGATGTCGTTGGGCAATGCGTTCAACGATGAGGACGTTGCTGATTTTGACAGGTCAATCCGCAAATATCTGGGATTGAGCGACACGGCCGAGCTGGGTTTTACTGCTGAACCCAAGATTGACGGTCTGTCCCTATCGCTAAGATATGAACAGGGGAAGCTCGTGCAGGCGGCAACCCGAGGCGACGGCGAGATTGGTGAAAACGTGACTTCGAACGCGCGGACGATCTCGGACATTCCGCACAGCGTCCAAAACGCTCCGGATGTTCTGGAAGTACGCGGTGAAGTTTACATGTCGCATGAAGACTTCGATAAGCTGAACTCGCGACAGACGGAGTTGGGCGAAAAGGTATTTTCAAATCCACGAAACGCTGCCGCAGGGTCGTTGAGGCAGCTTGACGCGAAAATCACACGATCCCGTCCGCTGCGGTTTTTCGCTTATGCCTGGGGTGAGTTGTCGGCCCCTTTGGCCGATACACAAATGGGTGCCATCGAACGGTTGGCGGAATTCGGTTTCTCAACCAACCCACTGACAGCATTGTGCGAAACAACAGATCAGTTGATCGGACATTACCGCAGAATCGAAGCCCAACGCGCCACTCTTGGCTATGACATCGACGGCGTTGTCTACAAGGTGAACGACTTGGCGCTGCAGGCCCGGTTGGGGTTCAGGTCCACGACCCCAAGATGGGCCATTGCGCATAAGTTTCCCGCTGAACTTGCATGGACAAGGCTAGAGGCCATCGACATTCAAGTGGGTCGCACGGGTGCGCTCAGCCCGGTTGCCCGGCTGCACCCGGTAACTGTTGGTGGCGTCGTAGTGTCCAATGCCACGCTGCATAACGAGGATTATGTCGCCGGTCGCGATGCAAAGGGCGGTACGATCCGTGATGGGAAAGATATTAGGGTCGGCGACTGGGTGCAGGTTTATCGCGCGGGCGACGTGATCCCAAAAGTGGCGGATGTCGATATTTCGAAACGTCCAGATGGCGCGCAACCTTATGATTTTCCCACAACCTGTCCGGAATGCGGCAGTGATGCGGTTCGGGAAGAAGGCGATGCCGTTAGACGTTGCACCGGTGGGATTATTTGCCCGGCGCAGGCTGTTGAAAAATTGAAACATTTCGTATCTCGGAAAGCGTTCGATATCGAAGGGCTGGGCGCCAAGCAGATTGAAATGTTCTACGATGACCCGGACTTGCCAATTAAAACTCCGGTGGACATCTTTACACTGCAGACCAGAGATGCGGCCAATCTCAACAAGCTCGCCAACCGTAAGGGTTGGGGTGCCCAAAGTGCCGGGAACCTTTGGGCTGCAATTGATGAAAAACGCCAAATCCCATTCGGACGCCTTCTTTTTGCATTGGGCATTCGACATGTCGGAGAGGCCGCATCGAACCTGATCGCGAACCACTATGGCTCCTGGCCAGAATTTGAACGCGCCGTCACCGCAGCCGCTGATTTCGAAGGTCTTGAGTGGGACGAGCTTTTGGGTATTGATGGCGTAGGTGACGTCATGGCGCGCGCGTTGGTTTCTGCATTTGCTCAGGACGCAGAACGCGCCAGCATCGACGCTTTGGTCGAGCAATTGGACGTGCAGGACGCCAAACGACCCGACACATCGGGCAGTCCGGTGGCTGGCAAGACGGTTGTCTTTACAGGGTCACTTGAAAAGATGACCCGCGCCGAAGCCAAGGCCCGGGCCGAGGCACTGGGGGCCAAGGTCTCTGGTTCGGTCAGCAAGAAGACCGATTTGCTGGTGGCCGGCCCTGGTGCTGGTTCAAAAGCCAAGAAAGCAGCAGAGCTTGGGATCGAGACGCTGGACGAAGATGAATGGCTGCACCTGATCGGTACCGCATGAGTGGCCGTCCTGAGATCCTGTTTCCCCTGTTCGCCGGGCTGGAGACGCTGGAGGGCGTTGGCCCCAAGACTGCGCAGACAATGGTGCAGGCGGGGATCGAGTCGCCGTGCGATGTGCTGTTCGGCTTACCGTATGCTGTCGTTGATCGCAGGCGGCGCGATACAATCCAGGGGGCTGATCTGCCAACGACATTGACGGTTGAAGTCACAGTCGGCACCCACAGGCCGTCGCGAAACAAGGGCGGGGCTTACCGCGTTCACGTCGAAGACACGCAGATCGAGTTTCAGTTGGTCTTTTTCCACGCACGTGGAGATTATTTGAATAAAGTTTTGCCGCAAGGCAGTCGTCGTGTGATCTCTGGCAAGCTCGAACTGTTCGACGGCATGGCGCAGATGGTCCATCCAGATCACATGCTGCCCGTGGAAAGCGCGGATGACATAGCAGAATTTGAACCGGTCTATCACCTGACACAGGGCATCACCCAAAAAACGGCGTACAAGGCGGCACGTAGCGCATTGGCCCGCGCGCCACAGCTGGCTGAGTGGATTGACCCTGCGCAAGTGTCAAAACAGGGCTGGGCGGATTGGGCGACGGCTGTATCCGCGGCGCATAACCCACAGGGGGCGGATGACGTGGCCGCGCACGCGCCAGCCCGGGAACGCCTTGCCTATGACGAACTGTTTGCCCATCAGGTGACGCTGGCTCTGGCGCGACAGCGCGAGCGTAAGGCTCGGGGCATCGTGAGCGTCGGCACTGGTGCTCTGCAGGCCAAAGTTCTTGCTAATCTGCCTTACAAACCAACCGGGGCCCAGACACGTGCGATCAAGGAAATAACTGCCGACATGGGCTCAGACTCGCGGATGAACCGATTGCTGCAAGGCGATGTGGGTGCAGGGAAAACTCTGGTCGCCTTCATGGCACTTCTGGTCGCGGTCGAGGCTGGTGGGCAGGGTGTTATGATGGCCCCGACCGAGATCCTCGCTAGGCAGCATCTGGAAGGCCTGCGCCCGCTTGCCGAAGAAGCCGGGGTGGTTCTGGAAATCCTGACTGGGCGGGACAAGGGCGCTGAACGGCGTGCAAAGCTGGCCGCTCTGAAACAGGGTAACATTCACATCCTTGTCGGCACCCATGCAGTGTTTCAGAGCGATGTTGAATTTCATGCCCTGCGACTGGCCATTGTGGATGAACAGCACCGGTTCGGGGTGCGGCAACGGATGGAGTTGTCGGAAAAAGGGCAGGGCGCGGATGTTCTGGTGATGACCGCCACCCCGATCCCCCGCAGTTTGGCGCTTGCGCAATACGGGGACATGGACGTCTCTGTTCTGGATGAAAAGCCACCAGGACGGAAACCGATCAAAACGGCGATTATTAGTACCGAGCGTATGGATGACGTCGTAGCGCATTTACGTCGGGCCATCGATGAAGGACGTCAGTGCTATTGGGTCTGTCCGCTGGTCGACGAATCCGAGGTCTCGGACCTGACAGCTGCCGAAGAGCGGTTCAAACGGCTGCGGGCGGTGCTGGGCGAAGGCACAGTCGGGCTGGTCCATGGCCAAATGCCCGCTGCCGAAAAGGACGCCGCGATGGCTGCGTTTCAGAAAGGGCACACAAAGGTTCTGGTCGCAACGACTGTGATCGAGGTCGGAGTGAATGTACCCAACGCCTCGATCATGGTAATCGAACGGGCCGAAATATTCGGTTTGGCGCAGTTACACCAGCTGCGTGGCCGCGTTGGACGGGGCGAGGCGGATTCGACCTGCTTGCTCATGTATCAACCACCGCTAAGCGAGGGCGGGCGGAAGCGGCTGGAGGTTTTGCGAGAGACGGAAGACGGATTCCGGATATCCGAGACCGATTTGCAGATGCGCGGCGCAGGGGATCTGATTGGCACGGCTCAATCCGGGCTACCAAAGTTCCGGATCGCTGATCTGGAGCGTCAGGCCGGATTGATGGCTGTTGCGCAGACGGATGCACGAAACCTGTTGTCCAAAGACCCGAACTTGACCACCGAACGCGGGCAAGCTGTCCGTGTTCTGCTGTGGCTCATGAAACAGGATCAGGCAATCCGTTTAATTTCAGTGGGTTAGCAATATCGTTCCGTAAAGTTCACAAATGTTCTCAAAAAGTTCTTTACCGACTCGGTAAAATATGAGAACAAAAGGTCAACAAAGGATTAAAACAAGACCGGAGGTGAGACCATGCTGACCCAGATCAAGACCGCCATAAGCCGTTCGCATTCCACGCTATTGCAGGATGCGGCAGGTGCGGTGTCATTGGTGGTGATGCTGGTGGTTGCCCTTCACCTTCCCGGAACGTTCTGACCCTTTCTGCCTGCGATCTCGTGCCGAAAACACCGTGCTGTCGTCCCCATTTCAGTCAAGGGTGACCTGCCTGTCCCAATTCCCTTGAAAGGGCCATGCCTCGGCCCTGCGCGGAAATACGGATCCCACATGAGACACGCATTGCCTACCGCCGCCCTTTCCGCCCGGAAGGTGCGGCGGTTTTTTTATAGCTGTCCGGTTTTGAAGATTTCCAGCATCGCAGACAGTACCGAATTCACGGCAACCGACGCCAGGATCATTCCCATGATGCGGCTGATAATGGCGGCACCTGAATGGCCAATCAGTCGAATGATCGGCTCGGCCAGCAGCATCAAAACGAAGGCGATGGCCACAACGGATAACATAACCATTGCCGTGATACCTTGATCCGCCACGCTGAACCGGTTGTTGTCGGTCAGGATAACAACGGCCAGCATTGCACCCGGTGACGCCAATGAAGGTACCGCCAACGGAAAGATCGCAGGGTTGGGCTTGTGGAATTTGTCTTCCTGATCGTCTTCCGCTGCGCGTTGTTCAACCTCTTGCTTGCTTTCGCCAAAGATCATCGTCAGGGCAAACAGAAACAGGATGATCCCTCCGGCCACTTGGAACGAGTTCAACCCGATATCCAGCGCCTCGATCAGCAATTGCCCAAATACAAGGAAGAACAGCAAAACTCCGGCACTGATGAGCGCGGCCAACAGGGCAGTTTTGCGGCGCGCCGCAGCCCCAAGCCCGGCTGTAACGGCGATAAAAACGGGAATTGTTCCAATCGGATCAATAACGACCCACAGGGTAACAAAATGCTCCAGCAAACTATTCAAACCAAATTCTCCCCAAAACTATGGCGGAGGTTAGATGGGTTTGAATTGAATTACCATCTTCAGGCGCAGTTGGCCTGTTCGGCTTGTTCCATAGCTTCAGCAGTGGCATCCAACGCCAGCAGGATCGAAGCGTGACGGTTCTTATAATCACGCGCAGGCATGAGAACTTCCAGCCCGTCAAACGGTGCGTCCGGAGCAGGGCCGTCTTTCTTCAACATAGCCGACAGCTGATCCCGCGCGGTTTCGATTTGCGCGCGCGTGGTGCCAATTACAGCGGATCCAACGACCGAGGCCGAGGCCTGACCCAAGGCGCAGGCCTTAACGTCCTGACCGAATCCGGAAACGCGGCCGTCCTCAACCTTGACGTCCACGGTTACGGTAGACCCACACAAAGGCGAACGTTTCTTTACGGTTGCATCTGGGTTTTCCAGCCGTTCCAGATGCGGAATATCCGCAGCCAGGGCCAGAATGCGCCCGGAATAGAGCTTTATCAGGTCGTTCTCGCCAGACATGGCTTTCCCTCGTTGCGTGTTCCCCATACATAGTGAGCATCCAACGGGATGCAAAAGGTTTTTACAATGTCTGAGACCGTCACCTTCGATCCGTCCAGCCTGACGTACAACGACGCTGGTCTGATTCCAGCCATCGCACAAGATGAGGCCTCGGGCGAGGTATTAATGATGGCGTGGATGAACGCCGAAGCGATTGAAAAAACACTGGAAACGCGCCGCGTAACGTATTGGTCGCGGTCGCGTCAATCGTTCTGGATCAAGGGAGAAACCTCAGGCCACATGCAAGAGTTGGTCGATTTTCGCGTTGATTGTGACCGCGACTGCCTGCTTGTTTTGGTGCGACAGACAGGCGCGGCCTGCCACACCAACCGGCGCACTTGTTTCTACACTGCTGTTCGGGATGATGCAGAAGTCGAACTTATGGGCCCAATGGAATAGGTCAATTAAAGCCCGACCATTGCCCGTATCTGTTTCGCGGAAACGCCTTCGGCGCGGTATTTGGAAATGGCGCGAGCATCGTCACGTTTGGCCAAACGTTTGCCCAAGTCATCTCGGATCAGCTTATGATGGTGATAGACAGGTGTCGGCAAGCCTAGCAGGGCCTGCAACAGAACATGGATACGCGTCGCCTCGAATAGGTCCTGACCGCGTACGACGTGGGACACGCCTTGTTCCGCATCATCCAGAACGACGGATAGATGGTAGGATGTTCTCATATCGCGCCGGGACAATACCACGTCTCCGATTGTGTCTCGTAACTCATCGGCCGTGAAAGCGACTGTGCCCGATTCCCCGTTTGGTCCCACGCCATTTTCTTCGAAGAACGGCTTTTGGGCAGATGGTTGAGTGGCGATCCTAAACAGATCTGGAACCACACGCGCAGCCATTTTAATGTCCAATCGAAGGGGCGTTTCGTGCGGGATCGGCCCCGTTCGATCTGACACATCCCTGCACGTGCCCGGATAAATGATCCCATCCGGCCCATGAAGAGGTATACCTTCCTGTGGTGCCCCGGCGGCTGCGGCAATGTCCCGACGATTGCACGTGCACGGGTACAGCAAGCCCCGCGACCACAATGCCCTCAGAGCGTCTTCGTAGGTCGACACACGAGACGATTGCTGCATCACGGGTTCTGGCCAGGTCAATCCTAGCCAAGTCAGATCGTCATAAATCTGCTCTTCCCAATTTGCCCGGCAGCGGGAGCGGTCGATGTCTTCGATCCGCAATAAAAATTGACCGCCTGCAGCGGCGGCCATATCACTGGCAAGAAGTGCAGAATAGGCATGGCCAAGATGAAGCGGCCCAGTAGGAGATGGGGCAAATCTGGTAATGAATGTCACGTCTTCTCAACAACATATACGTCAGATTTAAGGTCCATACCGGGAAGGTGCGGCCCGTATTCCCGAAACAACAACCGCGCAGCGCCCATGTCCAGCCAATCGTTCAAACGGGTGGTGAAGGACGAATCGTCAAGCGTGTGATCGTTGAAGGAAAAGGCCAGCAAGCCACCTTTGGGTAGCGCCTTCATCAACAGGTCGAATGTCTCTGGCGGGGCGGCACCGGTTCCGATCACGCCAATCGCGGTGATTGCCTTATAGGCATCTTGCTCCAGCGGTTCCGGATCGGTGATCTCAAACGTCGTGAGGTTTCTGTAAACCTCCTTAGCGGCCGCCCCTTCAAGCATCTTGGGCGTGGGATCCACACCATCGATTACCTGAAATCCCGTATCATGCAGGGCCTTGCCGGACAGACCCGTGCCACAACCGTAATCCAGAACAGGCGTCTGCGGTTCGGGCATCTGGGACCAAAGCGCCTCGGCCACGCGACCAGGCGTGGCGTAGCCATGTGCTCCAACTTCGGCGTCGTATGACGAGGCCCATTTCTGATAATGCGTACGGGTCGCCTCGGGCGTATCAAGCCCGTAGGCGTCTTTGAGGTATTTGTCGCTCATACCCGTATGTTAGGCCGGTAGGGTGCAATGCGTCCAGTCAGCAATGCGCCAACCAGTCGGTCCATTCCGTCTTGGCCCGGTCGGTGTAGGCCTTGTACCGGTCCTTACGGCCCCGGCGACCGCCTTTGAGGCCATCAACCGGGCGAAACAGACCAAAGTTGACGTTCATGGGTTGAAAGGTCTTGGCTTCGGCCCCGCCGGTAATGTGGTGTATCAACGCGCCCATGGCACTGTCCTGCGGGATCTCGGGCAGGGAACGCCCCAGGATCTCGGCAGCAGCCAGCCGCCCAGCCAACAAGCCCATTGCAGCGCTTTCCACATAACCCTCGACGCCGGTGATCTGGCCGGCAAACCGAATATTCGGTTTTGATTTCAGCCGCATCTGCGCGTCCAGCAATGTCGGAGAGTTGATGAACGTGTTGCGATGAATCCCGCCCAGGCGCGCGAAACTGGCGTTCTCAAGCCCCGGGATCATGCGAAACACTTCGGTCTGAGCGCCGTATTTCATCTTGGTCTGAAAACCGACGATGTTGAACAAAGTGCCCAGCGCGTTGTCTCGGCGCAGTTGCACAACGGCATGAGGTTTGACGTCAGGCTGATGCGGGTTGGTCAGGCCGACTGGCTTCATGGGACCGTGGCGCAGCGTTTCGCGGCCCCGTTCCGCCATAACCTCGATGGGCAGGCAGCCGTCAAAATACCCGGCAGTTTCACCTTCGTGGAATTCTGTTTTGTCCGCCGCCAACAGGGCGTCGATGAACGCCTCATACTGATCGCGGTCCATGGGACAGTTCAGATAGGCCGTCCGCTCCTCTTCGGTTTCGCCCTTGTCATAACGGGACTGCATCCACGCCTGGCTCATGTCGATGCTGTCGGCATAGACAATGGGCGCGATCGCGTCGAAGAACGCCAGAGCCTCGGCACCTGTCTGGGCCCTGATCGACTCGCCCAGCGACGAGGACGTCAACGGACCCGTCGCAATGATCCAGTGGCCGTCGTCGGGCAGGGCGGTGACTTCTTCGCCTGTCACTTCCACCCGCGGATGGGCCTGCAGCTTGGCGGTCACTGCTTCAGCAAACGGATCACGATCCACGGCCAATGCGCCACCGGCGGGCAGGCGATGCGTATCGGCGGTGCCCATGATGATGCCGTTGGCTTCGCGCATTTCCCAATGCAGCAGACCGACGGCATTTTGTTCGTCGTCATCCGAGCGGAAGGAGTTCGAGCACACCATCTCGGCCAGATTACCGGTCTGGTGCGCAAAAGTGCCCACTTTGGGCCGCATTTCGTGGATTACAACATCCACGCCCATTTCCGCTGCTTGCCAGGCCGCCTCGGACCCCGCCATGCCGCCGCCAACTATATGCAATTTCTGTGTCATGAGGTGCCACATAGGGCACAGCATCGCGCAACGCAACACACGCCAAGTTTCGCGTTGATTAGCTAGTAATTTAAGGAGGGTACTTGGGGTCGCCGCAGCGGGAATGTCAGCGCCGGTGAGAGAAACCAGCTTGGAGGGACCTTCCGCCTACAGCGACCCAAAAGCGTATTTGGGCCTAAGCCATGTCTCAGCTTTGCCACAGTGTGGCCCTTTTGAAAAGGACTAAATTGCGAACAGTCGTGAAAATTTCCTTAAATAATCTCGTTATTGTTCCCAATTTGGCGGTCTTTTTTCGATAAATGCAGATATTCCTTCTTCGGTATCCCGATGCATCATATTCTGTGCCATCACCTCGCCGGTATAGGCGTAGGCCTGTTCGATCGGCATATCCAATTGCTTGTAATAGGCCTGTTTGCCCACTTTGACCGCTGATCCAAGCTTGTCCGCCAGTTGTTCGGCCAGCGCCATCGTTTCATGTTCCAACAACATTTCGGGTACTGCGCGATTGACCAGGCCCAGCTCTGTCGCGCGTTCTGCGGAGATGAACGCGCCTGTCGTCAACATCTCAAATGCCTGTTTCCGGGGGATATTCCGGCTGAGGGCCACCATAGGGGTCGAGCAAAACAACCCGATATTGACCCCGTTTACACCAAAGCGCGTGCCTTCGGCTGCAATCGCAAGATCACAAGTGGCCACCAGTTGGCAGCCGGCGGCCGTGGCGATGCCGTGGACTTGCGCGATCACGGGTTGGGGCAGAGATTGAATCGACAGCATCATTTTGGCGCACTGCGCGAACAAGTCCTGGAAGTAGGCTTTTCCCCCATCCTCGCTCTGACGTCCCGCAGTCATCTGTTTCAGATCGTGACCTGCGCAAAACGCCTTGCCTTCGCCGGACAGGATCACAGCGCGAATACTCGAGTCGTTGCTTAAGGCGTCGAATTCAGCCTGAAGTGCTGCCAGCATCTCTTCGCTCAGGGCATTCAAGCGCTCTGGCGCGTTCATTTTCAACCGGGCAACGCCATTCATGTCGTTACGTTCCAGAATTCCCATCTTGCTCTCCGATCTGATGTCGGGCCAACTCTAGGGTGGCAATTCGAGGAGGGGAAGTATGTCGTTGGTTTTGAACCGCGAACAACTGTCAGATTATCTGGTCGAGGTTTTTCCACAGGTCGAGAAGGACTTTGTCATCGACAGCCTGGATGAAAACTCAATCACCATGCGGCTGAAGGTCGGGGACAGGCATCTGCGGCCAGGGGGGACAGTTTCAGGCCCGTCGATGTTCGGTCTGGCCGATGTCAGCGTCTATGCAATGATCCTTGCATTGAAAGGACGTCAGTCGCTGGCGGTGACGACGGGGTGTTCGATGGATTTCATGCGCAAACCCGATGGGGCCAACGATATGATCGCGCGCTGCAGCTTGCTAAAACTGGGCAAAACGCTTGCGGTAGGCGATGTTCTGATGTTCTCGGAAGGCTCAGACAAACCCGTTGCGCGGGCTACGATGACCTACTCATTGCCACCTGCGGGGTCTGCAGCATCGGCGTTTGGATAAAAAAGGGCCGGGTATGAAACCCGGCCTAGGAAGAGGTCCCTATAGGGACTGGGGATAATTAATACTGCCAGAAATAGCGTTTGATCTCGCGGTCGGCCGCGGGGCGGGTCAGGCCGACATCTTTAAGCATGCGATCATCCAGCTTTGACAGGTTGACCCTGCTGCGGCGCTGTCGTTCCCACTGTGTGACAGTCGCCGCAAACCGCACGGCCAGCGCGGCGATCATCGGCAGCCGAGGGCTATCGTTCAGCAGCATGAGGGCGGGGTTGTGCATATGGCGTGTCATCTTGGGTATCCTTTCAAATTGTATTGACACAAAGTACTAATGTTCGGTACATGTGTGTGATACATTCAGGATTGTGCCAAAAGCAAAGGAAGAATTGTAATGGATACAATTTGGCCAGAGGCGTTACCAAAATCCAAAGGTCCCAAGTACACACTGGTCGCCGACACAATACGAAAAGCGATTGAGAACAAAGCGCTGGAGGTAGGATCTAAACTGCCTCCAGTCCGGGAGCTTGCGTATCGGTTACAAATAACGCCCGGCACGGTTGCCCGGGCATATACGATTCTGACGGAAGAAGGCTTGCTACAAGCCGAGGTTGGACGTGGTACATTTGTCGCCCCTCCAAAATCACCTTTGCTGGACGATGTGTGGGCAAGACAACTTCACCTGCGCGACGACAAGTACAACGCCGATGTCAGCCTGTTCAGCCCCAGATTACCGGACGTGGGGCAGGTGGCATTGATCAGGGAATGTCTTAAGAAAGTGTCCCAAGCCGATCCGCGTTTGCTGATGAATTACCCGACGCGCGATGCGTACCAACCCATGCGGCAGGCGGTCGTTGAATGGCTCTCAGATCTGCCGCTTGGCGCAGTGACCCATGATGATGTGGTTCTGACGCATGGTGGGCAAAATGGTCTTTGCCTTGTGTTTCAGACGATCCTGCGCGGCCCCAAGCCGGTCGTTCTGGTTGAAGATCTGTCATATGCCGGTTTCCGTCGGGCAGGTGAGTTGATGCGAGCCGAGGTTGTCGGCGTGAAGATGGACAAGTGGGGCGTTGACCCTCAGGCTATGGATCACATTTTGCGTCAGACCCAGGCGCAAGCGGTTTGCGTCTCGCCCGAGGTGCAAAACCCAACCGGTACACATACGCCGCTGGAGCGTCGAAAAGAGGTTGTGGAAGTCGCCCGCCGCCATGATTTGCAGATCATTGAAGACGATTGTTATCGGATGGGGGATGCCCGCGAGCCCAGCTATCGTGCATTGGCGCCTGAACGAGGTTGGCATGTCTCGTCGATCTCAAAGATCCTGACGCCAGCCCTGCGCGTTGGGTTCGCCATCGCTCCGCGCGAACGCAGCGTCGATCTTCGGCGTTCAGCCGAATACGGCTATTTCGGTTTGGCACAACCGCTTGCAGAGCTGACCCGGCTGTTGTTGTCTGATCCACGGACACGGCAGATCGCGAGGGACGTCCGCGCCCGGATGGGCGATTATGTCCGGGTGACGGTCAATGCGCTTGGCGGCTTTGATCTGAACTGGGCGCCGGACGTGCCATTTGTCTGGCTGAACTTGCCGTCGGGTTGGCGTGCCGCCGCATTCAGCCGAGCAGCCGAGCGGGAAGGTATTCAACTTAGATCCGCAGACGAGTTCGCGCTGCGGGACGGGCGTGCCCCCAACGCCGTTCGCATTGCGATGAATGGGCACGTGTCATTGGAGCGGTTCGAGGCCGCAATGCAGCGCCTGCGTGCACTTTTAGATAATCCGCCGGAACAGATCAGCGTTTAAAGACTCAGCTCGTTGGTTCGGGGTCGCCGAAAAATCCGGCCAGATGTGAGATCTTTCCCTCATCATCCAAATGCGCAAAATCGTGGCCGGCGACAACTACACTGCCGTCCGGGCCAACCAGACGCCATGTGAAGTGAATGACATCGTTGTGGCCATTGGCCTTGCTGGTCAACTCAAGCATTCCGCCCGTGCTTTGCGCCACCTCTCCGATATGATCGCATAGGTTTGAGCGGCCTTTGACCTCGGCCATGGGATCGACATAGATGCCATCTTCAGCAAAGCACCCAGCCAATATCTCAAGCCGTTTCGCCCGGTTAGGTTCTTTCCATGCTGCCCCATAGTCGTTTGCGGTCTGCTGCCAGTTCATTGCGCAATATCTCCCTTTCTGGATCTTGTCGGGTTAATTAACGTTCAATCATGTATTGCGGTTTATATGTTGAGTTGTGGGGTAAAATAATACCTATTTTATAACATACTGTAATTGCTTATTAAAATAAGTTTCAGCGTTCTTGACGCGCATTACGCCTGCATCTAAATACCCAACATCGAATTCGGGCCGCTCCGTATGTGGGCGGTCTTTCACATCAAACAGGACTATCCTGCCATGAAAACCTTTTCTGCAACACCTGCAGACATCGACAAGAAATGGATCCTGATCGACGCCGAGGGCGTTGTTCTGGGCCGTCTTGCCTCGATCGTCGCCATGCGCCTGCGTGGCAAGCACAAAGCGTCGTTCACCCCGAACATGGACATGGGCGACAATGTCATCGTGATCAACGCTGACAAAATCCAGATGACCGGCAAGAAGCGCGAAGAAAACTTCTACTGGCACACTGGCCACCCAGGCGGCATCAAGTCGCGCACCAAGCAGCAGATCCTTGAAGGCAAGCACCCCGAGCGCGTCGTGACCCAAGCGGTCAAGCGCATGCTGCCGGGCAACCGTCTGGCACGTCAGCAGATGACCAATCTGCGCGTTTATGCCGGTGCCGAGCATCCCCATGAGGCGCAAGCGCCCGAAGTTCTGGATGTTGCATCCATGAACAAGAAAAACACCCGGAGCTAATGACCATGGCTGATCAGATCAATACTCTCGAAGAGCTGAGCGCCGTTGCAGGCGTTGAGGTTGTGGCCGAAGAAGTCATCGTGCGTGAACCCGTACGTGACGAGCTGGGTCGTTCTTATGCCACCGGCAAGCGTAAAGACGCTGTTGCCCGCGTTTGGATCAAGCCGGGTTCCGGCAAGGTCACCGTGAACGGCAAGGACCAGGACAAGTATTTTGCGCGTCCCGTTCTGCAGCTGATCCTGCGCCAGCCGTTCCAGGTTGCCGGTGTTGAAGGTGAATTCGACGTTGTCGCAACCGTCAAAGGCGGTGGCCTGACCGGTCAGGCCGGTGCGGTCAAGCACGGCATCTCGAAAGCGCTGCAACTGTACGATCCGTCGCTGCGTGGTGCTCTGAAAGCTGCTGGCTTCCTGACCCGCGACAGCCGCGTTGTGGAACGTAAGAAATACGGTAAGCGCAAAGCGCGTCGTTCGTTCCAGTTCTCGAAGCGTTAATTCGCTGCCGAGTGCACAAATTCAAAGGGCTCGCAGTTGCGAGCCCTTTTTCGTTTGGGATGCGTGTACGGTTATTCTTCGTACACCATCTTCCAGGCGCCATCCTCGACAACGCTCACGTACACTGAGTCGGCCCCCTGATGGTCATCAGGTCCAAAAGTCATGTGGTTTCCAACCAGTTCATCCTGATAGTCCAGCGTTTCCATGGCCGCGATAAAGCTTTCATGAGTCAGATCGGGGCCAGCAGCCTCAAGCGCTTTGACCATCGTTTCAGCAGCAGAATATCCCAGCATTGCGAACCCGACGGGATCTTCACCGGTTGCCGCTTTATATTCCTCGATAAAGGCGGCAGGGGCGGGATCTTCCGCGCGGGACCACAGATCCTGCCAGGATGCGGCGGCATAAAAACCGTCGGTCACACCGCCCGGCACTTGCGCGACGACGGTCAGGAAGCTGGCCGAGGTGCCAAGGAACTTCATATCTGCAAGGCCCATCTTTTTGGCCGTGCCGACAACTGTGATAGCCTGTCGTACGCCCAGAGCGATCGTTACGATATCGCAGCCTTCTTCTTTTAACTTGCTGAGTGAGCCCACGAAATCCGTTTCATCGGGTTTGTGCGTGGTCTCAGCGACGAAAGCGATCCCGGCTTCTTCGGCACCGGCCTTGGTGCCTTCGACGATCTCCTCACCAAAATCGGTTGGCAGATACATCGAACACACAGACTGACCACCAAACTGCTCAGCGAGATATTTCACACCGACACGGCTTTGGTCAAAATATGTGGAAAAGGCCGTGAACTTGTTGTCCATCGGCTCCTGCAACATCTGCCGTGCAGCAGACAAAGGGGCAACATTGGGAATACCTTTTGGATCCAACAGCTTGAACCCCGCGACATTCATCGGCGTTCCCAGCGACTGCAGCATTGCGAACACCTTGTCGCGGTTCAGCAGCTTGTTATAGCCCTGCATCGCACGCGGCATCTGATACCCATTGTCCTCAACAACATAGCGGATCGTCCGCCCGTGTATGCCACCATTAGCGTTCACGCGGTCAAACACCACATTTGCACCCTTGGTCGCCGGAACACCGACGGCTGCGAAGATACCGCTCAGGTCATTGACCGACCCGATGATAATCTCATCATCCGTGACACCCTGGGTCTGTGCATTGGCAAGGGTCGCCGAAGCCGTCAAGGCGGTGGCCGCCGCCAGCCGCATGATCACATTCTTCATCTTTCTCCTCCCTTTAGGTTATCTCTTTGATTAACTGTACATGTCTTCAATAAGATGGCCGTGTTTCTTTTCGACAAAACTGCGTTTCAGCTTCATTGTTGCGGTCAGTTCATCGTCATCTGCGGTCAGAAGTACATCAATCAGGCGAAAATCCTTGATCTGCTCGACCCGTGCAAAATCCTTATTCACCGCGTCGATTTCCCCCTGAATCTGATCTTTGATATCAGGGGCCGCACAGAGGGATGCAAAATTTGAAAAGGGGATTTTCCGATCCTGCGCAAATTTTTCGACGTTTTCCTGATCAATCATGATCAGCGCGGTCAGGAACTTTCGCTTGTCACCGATTATCACCGCGTCCGAGATGTAGTGGCTGAATTTCAACCGGCTTTCGATCTCGGCCGGGGTGATATTCTTGCCGCCAGCAGTGATGATGATGTCTTTCATTCGGCCTGAGATGGTGACGTAGCCATCCTCATCAATATGCCCGAGGTCGCCAGTTCGCAGCCATCCGTCGGCAGTGAAAGTTTCGGCCGTTTTTGCGTTATTGCGCCAATAACCCTGAAAAATGTTGAGGCCCTTTAGCTGAATCTCACCGTCGTCGGATATCCGGATGTCATTTCCAGGAACGGCGCGTCCGATGGTTCCGACCTTGTTGTTTTCGATTGTGTTAAGCGTCGCCAAGCCCGAGGTTTCGGTCATCCCGAACCCTTCGACCAACGGCACACCAATGGCCCAGTACCACTTTAACAGGTCCGTCGAAATCGGGGCCGCGCCCGAACCGCCACGCCGCATCTTGTCCATCCCCAACATACGGCGCAAATTACGCAGAACCAGCCTGTCCCACACCCAGAACTGTGCAGCAACGCCAGCAGGGACGGGTTTTCCAGCCAATATGTATTCCGCGCGCTTGAACCCTGCTCTCAGCGCCATGCCAAAGGCTGCGCGACCGGTGGGCGTTGCGTCCTGCGTCATGATCTGAACATACGAATAGATCTTTTCCCAAACCCGTGGAACGGCCGTGAAGGTCGACGGTGAGATTTCTTGCAAGTTCGCAAACACCGTCTCGGGACTTTCGGCAAAGTTAACGACGCATTTTGCAGCCAGTGGGAAATAGATAGATACGTCCCGCTCAAGAATATGGCACAGCGGTAGAAAGCAAAGCTGTTCGTCAGACTCGAGCGCGGGCAGCGCATGGGCCCCGCATTCAATCGCGGCCAAGATGTTCTCGTGGCTCAGCATCGCGCCTTTCGGCATTCCTGTGGTGCCCGAGGTGTAAATCAGAAGTGCAGTGTCCTGCGGTGATGCCAGAGCTATCTCGGCCTCAAAGCGATCGGGTTCTTCAGCCTCGGCCTGCTGACCCAAAGTATATAACGCGTCGATCATCATGCAGCGCGCATGGTCCAGATCGTGCAGCCCCTCATCGTCCAGAATGATGACATTCAGAAGGCCGGGAACCTCGTCTTCGACCTGCAGAAATTTGTCCAGTTGCTCTTCATTCTCGACGATCAGAAAGCGGCTGTCGCTGTCATTAATCAGGTATTTTAGCTGGTTGGCCGAGTCGGTGGTGTAGACACCAGACGCGATGCCACCAACGGCCTGAATGCCCATGTCGAACCAGGCCCATTCCTTGCGGTCCTCTGACAGGATCGATACAACCTCGCCCCGTTGCAGTCCCAATTTGCGCAGTGCAAGCCCAATCCACTTGGCATGCTGCCAATAGTCCGCCCAGGAATACGACTTCCAGATGCCAAGGTCCTTTTCACGGTGCGCTGTGCGATCGCCAAGCTCGGCGCAGCGGTTCCGAAACAGTTCGCAAATCGTGGTGCTTCCGTCGACACAAACCGGGCGTTGGCCGGGGGTTGCGTTCAGGCGAACGCCGTTGACCGTGATCTGAGGGGGCAGGGTGCTGATGTTCATCTGTTTCACCTCCACGTCTTTTTTCGTTTCCAGCGGCGGTTTTCGCGTGCGCCTTCCTCCTGCACGCCCAGATAGAAGTTCTGGATGTCCTCTGACCGCATCAGAACATCTGCTGCGCCGTCCATGACGATGCGTCCGACCTCCATCACATAGCCATGGTGGGCCAGTTCCAGGGCGGCGTTGGCGTTCTGTTCGACCAGCATCATGGTCATGCTCTGTTCGTCATTCAGTCGCTTGAGGATGCCAAAAATCTCCTGAACCAGCAGCGGTGACAAGCCAAGCGAGGGTTCATCCAACAGCATGATCTTTGGGTTGGCCATCAAGCCACGGCCGATTGCCAGCATCTGTTGCTGCCCGCCAGATAATGTTCCCGCCTCTTGGTTGCGACGTTCCTTGAGGATCGGAAAGTATGAGAACACCAGATCCCGATCGTGATCGATCTGACCCTTGTCCTTCAGGGTATAGGCCCCGAGGCTGAGGTTTTCGTCGACCGTCAGCAGTGGAAACACCTCACGCCCTTCGGGCACATGAACGATGCCTTTCTGCACGACCTTGTGTGGCTCGGACCCCTGAATTTCGTCGCCTTCAAACGTGATCTTGCCCTTTTCCGGATCCATCACGCCAGAAACGGTTTTCATCAGCGTGGTCTTGCCCGCGCCATTGGCGCCAAGGATCGAGACAATTTGGCCCTGATGAACATCCAGAGAAACACCCCGGATCGCCATGATCGGACCATAAAAACTTTCGATGTTGCGGATTGTCAGGATCGGCTCGCTCATGAGGCTTTCCCCAAATAGGCCTCGACCACCGCCGGGTGCGACTGAACCTCAGCAGGTGTTCCCAGCGCCAGTTTTGCGCCGTCCGCCATTGCCAGAACGCGATCCGAGACGCCGGAAACCAGCCCCATATCATGCTCGACCATCAAAACCGTGATCTCCATCTGCCGCCGGATATCATCGATCCACCAGCGCATGTCGGTTGTTTCTTCGACCGAGAGACCCGAGGCTGGTTCGTCCAGCAAAAGCAGCTTTGGATCGGTGGCCAGAGCACGTGCCACCTCGACAACCTTTCGCACGCCATAGGGCAGGCCAGAGATCATCTTGTCGCGGAATGCCTGCAGGTCGAGGAAGTCGATGATCTCCTCTACTTTTTCGCGGTTCTCCAATTCCTGCCGCCGCGCGGAGGGCAGAAACAACACCTCGGACAGCATGTTGGTTTTGCGGTGACGGTGCCGTCCGACAAGGAGGTTCTGCAGGACCGTCGCATGCTCGAAGAGTTCGATGTTTTGAAATGTCCGCGCCACACCATATGCGGCCACGCCGGACGGTTTGGCCTTGAGCAAGTCGTGACCGTTATACCGGATCGACCCGGCAAAAGGGTCGTAGAAACGCGAGATCAGATTGAAGACGGTGGATTTTCCTGCACCATTTGGTCCGACGATAGCAAAAACCTCGCCTTCTTCGACCTCGAAAGACAGTTCGTTGACAGCCGTCAGTCCACCGAATTTCAGAGTGACGTTTTCGAACTCAAGCAAGCTCATCTCAGGCGCTCCGTCTTGAGATAGGATTTTTGACGTTTGAACATGTCTTTCCGATAAAACGGAAACAGTTCGAACCACGTCCGGATTTTCAGCCAGCGCCCGTACAGACCCATCGGTTCAAAAAGGATGAAGGCGATCAGGATCATTCCGAAGATGCCAAATTCCAGCCCCGGAATGGCGACGGTGTTGCCACCGAAAAGGGCACCCACGTATTCCTTGGAGATAGATAAGAACTGAGGCAGGAACCCTATCACAATGGCGCCAAGAAACGCGCCGTGGATGGACCCCAGACCGCCGATCACGATCATCATCAGCAACTGGATTGAAATCAGGACGCTGAATGTCTCATTGTTGAATGCGCCCGAGAACATGCCCATCAGCGCGCCTGCCCATCCGCTGACAGCGCAGGACAACGCGAATGAGATCATCTTGGTCCTGGCAATATCCACGCCCATTGCCTGCGCCGATACCTCTGAGTCGCGCACAGCGATAAAGCTGCGTCCTAAAGGTGCCCGCAACAGGTTGATGTAGCCAAGTGTGACCAACACCGCCACACTGAGGACCAGCCAGAAGAACTGAACCGGAGTGCCCCAGCGGTCGACCAGAAACCCGAATATTTCGACACCGCCCAGATATTTACCCGCGACCCCGCCTGTGATCGGCTCGGCCAGAACAATGACGTCATCCATCAGGATGGACAGGGCCATGGTGAAGATCGCAAGGTAGATGCCATGCAGCCGCAGGGCCGGGATTGCTACGGTCACGCCAACCAATCCGGTTAGGATGCCAGCCAACGGAAAGGCGATCAGAAATGGTACGCCCGCTTCCAAAAGGATGACATTGGCGTAGCACCCAAAGGCCAGAAAAGCTGCGTGACCCAGACTGACCTGACCGGTGTGACCTGTTAAGATCATCAGACCGAGTCCCGCTATGGCCCATATCAGCACGTTTGTCAGCTCGCCTAGATAGAAATCATCCAGCCACCACGGCGCGGCTGCGACGGCTGTCAGTAAGATCATATACAGGCACAGCTGATAGGTGTCCTTCCAAGGTCGGATATCCTGCATATAGTTGGTTTTGAACACAATCCGCATGACTTAAACCTTCTTGACCCGAACCTGACTGAACAGCCCGTTGGGGCGGAAAACCAACACTGCCAAGAGCAGCGCATAAGGCGCGATCTGACTGTATCCTGCTGCGATGTAACGGCTGGCAAAGGGTTCAATTACCCCAACGATCAGCCCGCCTGCGAGGGCACCGGGCAGGCTGCCGAAACCACCAATAACGGCTGCGGCAAAGGCCTTGATGCCAAGCAAACCTGTGGTTGGATCAACCGAGCCTTTGGCCGCGAACAAGATCCCTGCAATCCCCGCGACAACCCCAGCCAAAGCCCAGATGAAACCCTGAACGCGCTTTACCGGGATGCCCATGTAATATGCTGCCAACTGGTTTTGTGACGCGCCTTGCATCGCCAGGCCCAATTTGGTCCGGCTGAAGAAAACATACAGACCCCAGGTCAGAAGGATGGTAACGACAATAACGGCGACGTCCTCCATCCCCAGCACCAGCCCTCCAAACCGAACTTCTTTGCCTGCCAATGGGTTTTGAAGTGTCTGCGGCTCGTGCCCCCAGATCAGCCCGGCCACAAACCGGATTACGAACCCCAAAGCGATGGTCAGAATGACGACAGCTGTTTGGCTTTCCCCAAACAAACGGCGAATGATCAGGCGATCTACCAAGTAACCTAACGCGCCCATGATCCCCAGCGAAATCGGAAGAGCCAACCAGAAAGGCAAGCCCATATATTCGGTATTCGTAAGCCCGATTGTCACAAAGGCGCCCAGCATCATGAAATCGCCTTGCGCGAAATTCACCGCCTCAGTGGCCTTGTAAATCAGAACAAAGCCAAGAGCGATAAGGCCGTAGACACAGCCATTCGCCAGCCCGCTGATCAGCAGCTGCGCGTTATCCAAGTCTGTCCTCCCATGCCGGTATGTCCGGCGTTCCTTACGCCCCGGACATCCTCCTTCGTCCGGGGCTTTGTTCTACTATGGCGTGATAATCACCTTCCCGTCACTCTTTTTCAGAGCATTGGCCAGATTTGCCACCACATCGCGCAAGCCAAGCCGTTCAGAAACATCCGTTTTCCAGCGTCCGTCAGCAAACCGGGCCTGTACTTCTCCAACAACTCTCATCTGGTCCGCCGGAGGCGTTGACGTCATCCACTTGGTCAACCAGAACCCCTCGATCCGCTTGCCCATAAAGATCAACTGACCGGTCTGTGTCAGTTTTGGCAATTCGGGGCTGAGCTTGCCGTAGATGACCCACCGTGCACCGTTGGGCATCGAACAAAAAATCTGCTCGGAAACCTGATCCGTCACGGCATCCAAAAAGACACGTGGTTTTAGTTCCATGCTGAGCGCTGCGAATTTCTGTATCATGTCCGGGTCGGACGTGACCAAGACCTCATGAGCGCCAAGTTCCTTCAAGGATTCAACTGCCTCGGCCCGACGCACGATTGCGATGGGTTTCAGTCCCAAATCGCGCCCCAATGAGCACATGAGTTTGCCCAACTGGCTGGTGGCCGCCGAAACGACAAAAGCATCGCCCGCACCCCGCGCGATGTCCACCATGGCCATCGCAGTCATGGGATTGATGACCTGGGCGGAACCATCTTCGTCCGAGATATCGGGTCGCAGTGGGATGCACATCAACGCCTGCGTCACGACATACTCCGCCCACGCCCCGGAACCAGCCGCCACAAAGGCAACCCGTTGATCCTGCAATGCTTCGGCACCGGCGCCGGTGGCCACCACGTCGCCACAGCCTTCGAACCCGGCGGGCGTGCCTTTTACACGCGGCTGCCCGTATTCGCCTTTGATAAAGTGGATGTCGGACGGGTTCACCGACGATGCCCGCAATTTAATCAGGACCTGACCGGGGCCGGGTTGGGGCACAGGAAGCTCGGCCTCGGCCAGCCAATCGGCGGCATCTTCGATAAACGGACCGGTGGCCGATCCGGAATAACCGTCATGGGTTTGAATGACAGCGAACATGTTTGGGGGCAGGGTGGTCATTTTGTTTCCTATCTCCTGTGCGGACACCGCACAGAACGGGTCTGTTGCCAATGGTGTTGCGTTGGATTTAGGGGCAGCCAATCAAACGGGTGTTGGGACGTCAATCAGAGTTGCGTCTGACGTTGCGGGAGCGTGCGCGCCGTATGGAATAAGGGCCGCTCAATTCCGAACGGCCCTTGGAAATTATTGTTGTCCGGTCAAAAGCACACGGAGCTCTTCGATCTTCTGGGCAATCAACTGAGGGGATGCTTTGATTTCATCCAGGATACCCAGAGCCTTTGTTTTGAGGTCCTGCGACAACTGGCTGTCCTGAACCGAAGTCACCATGGCGTCATAGTCAAAATTCTGGACGGAAAGCGTACCTTCTTCGATCCAGGAATTCAGCAGATCTTGCCCCTGATTGGCCAAAGCGGCGACCTGATCTCCGGCCTGGTTGGCCAGATCAGTAGCTGCTTGTCCGGCTTGCTCGGCCGCTTCGTTGGCTTGGTCTGCAATGGAAGATGCGGCTTCGCTCGCCTGCTCGGTCGCGGCTTCTACGGCATCGTTCACAGCCTCACCGGCTTCTTGGGCCGCCGATTGCAGTTGTTCGGCAGGTGTGGGTTCGGGTTGATTGAGATAATAGTAAGCTCCGGCGCCAAGTCCGGCGACGATAACAGCTAATATGAGAGTACGCGACATGGGGTTCTCCTTGAAATATGTGCCGCTTAGATGAGGGTAAATTATCGGTGATCAAAGGGGAATTCCCAGAAATTCATTTCAATTCGGGGGTTTGAGCCAGCCTGCGCCGATCTGATGGAACCAGGTGGCAATAACACGCCGTCATGCGGACAGCACAGCAGGTGAGCTTGATTATTCGCTAAAATCCGAGACGGAATTGGGCCGGAAGCAGACACATTCTGCACAAAGGCCGCGAAGCTGCCGTTCACCGCGCTGCGAAGCCCAATTTCTCGCTGTACAGGCGCGGACACTCAGGTCTGAAATTCAAGCCAACTGAAAACGGTGCGGTTTCGGCCCATTTTTCGTTAAGAACCCAAGAAGCGTTCAAGTTTCGCGCGATCGACCTTGGAGGCGTGACGCTTGTCCATGGGGATTTTGTCAATTGAAATCACCTTGGGAACACCAAAACTAAGCGCACAACTACTCCAAGCCTCAACTTGAGCAGGGAACCCTTGAATGCAAAGCGCCGGGCCTGCTTTCGTATTCACAAGTGCGCAGTGTTCTACACCTGGCCATTGCCTTGCCGCGACTTCGATTGCGAAGGGAAATAATGAACCCGAGTGCACTTCAATTTCGGACCCCATCCGTCCCCATAACCACAATCGACCGTGCTCGTCCAACGTGCCAGCGTCACCGGTTCGGTGCCAAACGACGCCGCCTTCTTTAATTTTGTTTTCCACTGATTGGGCCGGATCAAGATAACCGTTGTTCACATGTGCCCCTGCGACCTGAATTTCATTGTCGCAAATACGGAGCTTGATCTCAGGCACTGGATATCCGACGAGAAGCCCATCGCCACCGGACATCCGACGGTAATCCTCCTCCGAGATGTCCCTGGCGTCGAGATGGGCAATCGGTTCAGCCTCGGTCGATCCGTAGACGCAAATAACCGAAAGCTTGTGCCGGGTTCTCAACGTCTCCACCAGGTCCGGGAACACCGGGCCACCGCCCGTGAACACCGTGCGCAACGCACCGGTGTCGCCGGATTGAGCAAGTTTTTCACAAAGTGACGGCGGGATGAGGGTTCGGGTGATTTGCTGCACATGGATCCAGCTGTCCAACTGTTCCGGCGACAAGCGGTCCAGCTTGCTCAACTTCCAGTTCGGGAGAACACTTGTGCGCCCAGCCGCCAGATTGATCAGTGTGAACACCGGAAAGGCCACCAGATCGCGCTCGACTTGATCGCTGTTAAGGAGGGGTGCGATGGCATCGTGTTGCGCCATCAAAAACGCATGCGAGCGGGGAATGGCTTTCGGCTGGCCCGTCGTCCCGGAGGTAAAAGAAATAAGGGCGATATCCTCCGGTTGAACTTTGTGGACCACCGGATCGCAGCGACTTTCCCCCGGCTTCAGCAGAGGTAGGGACCAAAGGTTTGGAAACAGAAACTTCAGCAAAGAATACGCGCCCGCTGCACAGAACGCTTTTGGATTCGTGGTCCGGGCGGCGTGGCGCAGACCGGCCAACCCCATGGCCGGTTCCGGCAAGACTACGGTGGCGCCAAGGGACCATAGGGCGGCCAGACTTGCATACAGGTCCGCATCGACAGGCATGGCCAAAAGCACGCGATCACCTGGTTGGATACCCTTGTCCTGCCACCTACCTGCCAAGTGCTGAACCCGCATGTGCAGTGTTTGAAAACTTATCTGGCGGCCCTTGCCGTCCACTATTGCGGTCCTGTCCGGAAACCGTTCAACCGCAGCCGAGAAATGGGCGAGCAGGTCAGCCATTCAGCTTCCGCCCAAGCAGGGAATATCGCCGGAAAATCGTTGCACCTTCCGCGGCACTGCGGTCGGCCGAGTTATTGTCATCATGGATCAGCGCATGAATGGCTGTGTCGTACCCCATGCTGAATGCCGTCTTGTGGAACCTGTGTGCCAGATGCCGCCCGGCGCCGGGTTCGAGACTTGCATAGGTCTTAAGGATTGCGGATGTCGGATCGGGGCCTTCGGCATAGTTGGGAATGCCGAACAGAAACCCGGCCAATGACCCGTCGCGGCGGCGCGCAAACAGGATCAGCTCGCGCTTCATCATTGGCACAACCGGCATATACATGGCCAGGAAGTCCGCCTCAGATATCGGCTTATAGAATGCGTTGTTTGAGAATGCCCGGGTTGAAAGTTCGAATACCTGGCGGAACAGGGCCTCGGGATCTGTTCCATCCCACTCTTCCACCACGAACCCTTCGGTTTCCGGCGGTGCCGACCGGGCGGCGGCCTGCAGCGGCACTCGGGCCGAGAAGTACCGGCTGATCTCTTTAAATCCGGCCGACCGGAACACCTTGGGCTCATGAGGTTTGTTGGTGGGTTCCATCAGGAACGAAGCAGACCCGTCGCTGCCCGAGACAAACCGGTAGCTGTGCCAGGTATCGCCGGACATCGGCCCGATGATCCGGTCGAGGCCCGCGTCTCTGACTCGCCGTATCCCCTTGTGCAGGATCTCGGCTCCGGCCTCGGGGGTTTTGCAGGAAAAATCACCGAAGGTTGCGGTGGGAACGCCGTCCCAGTTTGGGCCGTTCAGATACACGGTCAGCTTTGCATCAGCGGTTTTGATCGTCTCTTTGGTCATGAAACAACTCCGGCAAAGAACCCCGCTCCAAGCGATCCAGCAACGACCCAAACATAGTAGAGCAAGGGCAGGGCGAGGGCCAACAGCGTCAACCTAAGAACCCGGTCTTTTTCGAACCAGTGTGGCCGGGCCAATGGAACCGCGACTGTGCACAGCAGTGAGAGCAGGGTCAGAGCCGTCAGCGGCTCAGCCCAGTTCGACTGTTCAGAATTCTGGGAAACAGCCCAAGTCCTAATTATGAACAGGAAAGCCGCAGCAAACGGTATCGCAATAGGATTGGCACACAGCGCCACAGCAGTGAGCCCCATAGCCAACCCCATCGCACTGAGCCCAAAAAAAGAAATCGCATCCCATCCCGTTGCATTTCCTGCCGCAAGCCACCCGAATCCCAAAAACCCTAATGCGGCTACGATATCCAGATCGGGGTACTTACTGTCACAAGGAGAAGCGGTGCGCGCCCAGCCATGTGCGGCAAGAACCATAATCGGCAGTACTGTGTTCTGCAGTTTAGCGGCCGCAAGCAGCAAAAAAACCGCGACAACATACACTCGGGTCGTATGCTTAGTCAGGCCCAGCTTGGTTCCCACCACGCCGAAACTGGCAAGGGCGGCAAAGAACATGGCGGCCAACAGGGCGAGCTCTGCCAAAGAGCTGTGATAGTGGCCGTTCAGAAAAATTAGCAAGCCAAGCGGCAGGAACAAGTTATCAAACCCCCGCCAACTTTGCGCCTCGACCAATGTGCCAAAGGCCGCAACCATAAGACACAACATCATGACGTTAGATGGCGGGAGTTTCGACAAGAACAAGAAGCAGATGATCGCAACCAATAGCGTTACGACAAAAAACACTACTGACCCTTCTAAGCTCTTGTCACCATCTTCCACCACGTAGCGTTTGGTTCCATACGTGGTCCCGGCAAGCGCTGCGGCAGCATCCGCGAGTGTCAGAACTGCGATTGGCAGCAAGTAGAACAGTATGTTTTCGCCCGCCAGCAAGAAGCAAAGCCCAACGGACAAGGCGAGTAGAAAGTCACCGTAGGATGTGCGTTCGACCCCGTGAAGGGTCGCGCCAAGACCCGATGAAAAACGCGGTAGGCGCAGCACAAGCATCACCAGCATTGTGGCTGCGATCAGCATATAAACCGGCCAGCGATCGGGAAAGAGCCAGGGCAGCAGCAACGCAAAGAGGCCCGTGCTGACATGCATCAGCTTGCGCTGCACTTCGGGGCTTAGGCCCGCCGTGTTGGCCAGACTTCGGATGACCATCATTACTCCGACAAGAGCCAATACGGACCCCGCCGCCAGCAGAACTTGACCAGGAACGGTCACGGCTGCACCTCTTCTACGACGAAATCCGAATAGAAGAATGCCATGTCACGGGCTTTCTGCTGCGTTTCGATGTCGGTCAGGGTGTCTATCTGATCCCTGTATTCCGGCGGAACCCGCCGGGGTGCCATCATGTTCCAATAGACCAGTCGGGCGTGTGGCTCTGCGGCGGTTAGGATGGCACCGTAAACCTGTCGGAAGGTTTCGAGCGACATGTACTCGAAAATGTCGGAAAGGTTGAACCCGCTGGCTTTCTCACCGGCCGACACAAAAGCCTCCAGCGATCCGAGGCGAACGTCCAGACGATCCAGCCGAGATCGGATCGTCTCATAATGTTCGGGACGCCATGCTAATGGCAGCGCGTTACCGTGGTTGCCCTTAAGAATCCAATGCAGATAAGGATTTTGAGACGGATCGGTGGCGACCCCCGCATGACGGATGCGGCGGGCGACATGTTGGGCCGGGCTGCCTTCGACATGATCGAAAAATGCGCTGTCCCGGCCCATGCGCCCCATGACGAAGCGAGAAAAGAAGATGTTCAGCAGAAGACGCCAACGGAATGTGTTGAACCGCGTGTCGAAAAAGGTTTTCCGTGCTTCTGGGCTGCGTGGAGTGAACACTTCGTCGATGGTTCGGCGTGAATGCACCAGCGGCAAAAGCCGGGTCCGAAAGACGCGAAAATAGCGTTCAAATTTGCCGACGCCCCCAATGCCGTGTTTTTTGACCTCCGGAGTCAGAGCCTCCCAGAAGGCGCGTGTGTCGGTATCTGTGGCGTCCAAAACCCGGCCCAGCAATGTACCCCGTCGGGTACTTGGGCGCGAGCCAGTAAGTTCGATGAATTCGGAATGAGTCAGCCGCTGATAGGCCGCGATTCTGAGTTTGAGGCAGGCGATCTGTGCCGGTGACAGGTCCAGAACCACGACGCGCACGGGATCGAGTGTCAGCATAGCCAGCGCATTGTCTCCGGCCGAGCAGATGGACACCAATGTTTTGCCCGCACAATCGCCTAGTGCAGAAGTCAGGACATCTGCGTCCTCCCACAGTTGGGCATAGCGGACATAGTCGAAATCCGCTTTATCCTCAATCTCACTGCTACCCATCGCACCGCTCCACCGCGCCGCTTGCCCCGTCGACCGAGATCATCTCGCCATCTTCGATCCAGTGCGTGGCGCCTTTCAGGCCAACCACGCAGGGGATACCAAGTTCACGCGCCACAATGGCCGAATGTGACAACAGAGATCCCCGCTCGACGACGATTGCCGATGCGTTTGAGAATACGGCGATCCAGCCCGGGTCGGTGTGGCGCGCCACCAGTATATCTCCGGGGTCCAGGGCCTCGGTGCGTGGATCACGGATCACACGCGCACGCGCTTTGATCTGTCCTGCGGAACAGCCCGTGCCGTGCTTCGCCCGTGCCGTGTCCACCTCGAGTTCCGCGTTGTCGGACCAGATAGGCGCGATGGCGGGACCACGGATTTCGATGCGTTCCGGCGGGTCGGGGCGTCGGGATGAGGCTTCATCCTCTTGTTTGCGCCGCGCAACGATGCCTTTCAGATCAGGTGACAGGCTATAGCCTTCGACTGCTCCGAGAACCTCATGTGTTGTCAGGAAAAAAACATCCTTTGGTGATGAAAGCAGATCGTGGGCGGCGAATTCCCGGCCGATGCCCAAAAACACACGTCGTGCATAACCAAAGATTCGCGTGCGTTCAAAACGCAGGTTTTCGCGGTCGCGCACACGCGCCTTGGTCCAGCCAAGAATCCATTTGGCCGACTGCCGTTTGAGGGGGGTTGCTGGAAACAGAGCTTGCCAGTCCGGTTCAGCGCCTTCCTGACGCCCAGACGGGGGACGCTCGGCGCTGGCTGCAATCGCCAGCAAAAGGCTGGTTGGGTCGTCGCGCAGCGGAACGCTTTCCAGCTTGAGCTCTTCGGTGCACCGGTCGCCGAATTTCTCAAGATACGCATCAACCTCGGCTTCGATTTGCCGGTGCCCGGACAAAACTGACAGCTCTGCATTGGCTTTCAAAGTTGCGGCAAGACCTGCCTGCCTAACCAACTTTCCCATTTGGGCAATGCGCTGAGCGGGTTCCGCTGAAACGATATCGCCTTGCCCGATCATGAGGTCATTGTGCAGGGTCAACCCGTCCTCGCCCAGCCACTTTTGTAGCAGGTTGCGCGAGCCGCCAAAGGCAATCATGCATAGAAAATCGTTGATCAGCGGGGCGTCCCAACGATCCAGCAAGGTGCTTTCGATGCGCCTGTACTCGGCCGCCAGTTCGGTCGCGTTGGACGTGTTCACATCGAGCCCCGCCAGCAATATGTCGTTCAGCCTATGATAAAAATTGCGCCGGGTCTGCGGCAGCCGGACAGCCTGCCAGATCAGACCGCCCGCAACCTTGGCGAGTTTCGCGTATTCCACGACCCTAGTCCAACCAGTGGTGGGGGGCGGAGCAAGAGCATCCGTGACCTCACGCGGCATCGGTTCAGAAACGCCCATCATCGTTTCCATATAGTCGCGGTTCATCGAAAACCCTGGCAACAGCGCCAGCGCGCGATACCAGTTGATCAGATTGTAATAGGCACGCCCATCCACGCGCCCCAGCAAATTGTCAAAAACAGTTGGGTTCCGGGCAACCGTGTGCCGGGAAACGCCCAGCAACCTGACGAAAGCGCGATACACCTGAGAATAAACATGCAGAGCAAAAGAATAGGTCAGCGGGCTGACGATGCCCGGATAGCTTTCTACGATATTGGAGTTGTCGAAAATAGTAAGTGTCTGGTCTTCGAGCGGCTCAGGACGTAAGGCCGTGGTAATCGGTCGTGCCTGCAAAATATGTAGCCCTTGCGCATCAATGGCCCATTCGATGTCCTGAGGTGATCCGAACAGAGCTTCGGCCTTTTGGGCAAGGGCCGCGATGGATTGCGCCTCGTTCACGTTCAAATGTGTTGGGGTGTTTGGTGCGCTTTCCGGTGTGCCATCCGCACCGATGATCCAGCCCTCACCGTCCGCTTCACCTGACACAAGCTGGTCTGCAAGGCCTTCAATGGCCGAGATCACGACCACATTGCGCCGACCACTGACCGGATCGGCGGAAAAGGCGACACCGGCCGTCTTTGCATCGACCATGCATTGTACGATGATCGCAGGAGCCTCGGCTTGGCCGCCGGATTTGACCGCCCGGTAGGTTTCGACCGTTGCCGAGAAACCGGATTGCCACACCTGCTTGGCCGCTGCGATCACACTCTTGCCAGGAACGTTCAGGACAGACTCGAACTGTCCCGCGTGACTGTGATCCACGCCATCTTCGGACCGGCCAGAGCTGCGCACCGCGTAAGGCCCGGGCCCGAGCGTTTTAAGCGCGGCAGTCACTGCCGATCGCAGGCCCTTTTTCGCGATGGGCCCGGATTGCCCCATGCGAAATGCGTCTTTGGTGATGACAAAGAACTCGGGCGGGGAAAAACCGTGCTGCGTCAGATGTGACAGTGCCGCCGCTTTGCCTCCGACAACCGAGACATCGTTGGCATCCGTTTGGGCGACGATGGAAGTCATACAGGGGCTCCGAACAAGAAGGGCAGGAAACCAGCCGTGGCATAGCAGAAGAAAACCCACAGGCCGGAAACAGTGTCCATCCTGTTCTGTGCTTTCTCAGTTGGTGACTGACTATAGCGGAATGCGGCAGCCCCGCAGGGAACCAGCGCCAGCGCGCCGATAAGGGCGCTTGGCCAGCCAACGCCCGTGACGCTGCCCGTGCCGACAAGAAGCGCGAAGGACAGCAGAACGCAGCCGATCCAGATACGCCCCGCCCGACGCGGACCCCATAGGGCGGAATAGGTGTCGACACCGGTAATCTCGTTTTCAGGAGCCCACAGTTTGCGCCCGATCTCAAGGACGCAGCCATTCACAAAAGACAACGCCAGGAACAGCCACAGAGAGGGCGCCGCCCCGCCTGCCGGCAGCCATTCGAGGCCGGTCAGCAACAGATCAATCAAGGGCATGATCGCCATATGGCTTAGCAGGTACAAAACCGGCCGCGCCTTCAGCCAGGCCGGGACACCGAATTCGACCGTCATCGCCGCGAGCCAGATCCAAACCGCGCCCAACAGCCACAAAACCGACGGGTACCAGAACCAGGCAGCCGCAAATGCCAGTGGAATGGTCAGTAAACCCAGGCTTAGAACTTCACCGGTTGAGACTAATCCGCGTGGGATCGGCCTTTCGGGCCGGTAGCGCCGGTCGTCTTCAGCGTCCTTAAACTCGTCACAGACCCGCATCTGGAAGAACAACGCCATGGCCAACACAAAGCCGGCGGCAAAGGCGGGCCATTCGGGCAGGGGGCGGTCTGCGAGACGGGCGGACACGCAGATACTGGCCGAGGAAAACACCAGCAACAGAGGGACGGTTTTCTTCAGTGGAAAACGCTCGGATTGATAAATCCAGAATCGGTTCTGAATGCTCATCTGTGGCGGGCCAGACTTTCATGGGCGCGGGTGAAATGGCCCGCAGCAATCGCGGCGACGATGGAGATTTCACCACATAGGCACGTGGCCGCGGCCACTTCAGCCAAAGCTGTGCCACACCCGCTGCCCCGTAGGCCGAGTATGTTCAGCGCTGCTGCCTGGCTGGGCAATCCAGTGCCCCCGCCGACCGAGCCAACCAAGATGTTCGGAAGTGTAACCGAACAGAAAAGATCGTCGCCCCTTGGTTCCATTCGCGTGATTCCCATCGCGCTTTCGGCAACGCAGGCCGCGTCCTGTCCGGTTGCAATGTAGAATGCCGCCAGCCCGTTGGCATAGTGCGCCTGCGCCCCAAATTGGCCGGACAAAAGCGCCCCCAGATTGGCGACACGGCCATAGTCAAGCATCGCTTCGACCGTCGTTCCAAGCGTCTTTTTGACAACCTCAGCCGGAAGCGTGACCGAGGCGCTGACCTTACGCCCGCGCCCCGTTACCAGCCCCAGCGCCGAAGCCTTTTTATCGCCCGAAAAATTGCCTTCGACATACCAGTTCTCAATCGCGACAGGGCAGCTATCCGCGATTGCGTGGCACAAGGCGTCGGTGGCGATGGTCACCATATTCTGACCCGCTGCATCACCTGTGGTGTAGCGGCAAATCAAAAAAACGACGTTTGTATCAATGAACGGCTCCAGCGATACAAGCTTGCCATGACGGGTCGTCGCTTCGGCCGCAGATTTGAGCATGTCGACATTTGTCACAACCCAATCCACAAATTGCCCGGCCTTGAGAAGGCTCTCGAATACAAACGCTGGTGTCCGCAGAACACCTTCGTACAAAACAGCTGTACTGACGCCGCCCGATCGGGTGGCGGCATAAGCGCCCCGGGCATAAGACGCGACCAGCGCCGCCTCGGTTGTTGCAAGGGGGATATGAAAATCGCCGTTTGCGTTCATTCCGTTCAAACGTAAAGGTCCAATGACCCCGACAGGAAGCTTAACCGTCCCGATGAAGTTCTCAATATTGGTGCCATAGGTTTCGGCATCTTCTACCGTTTCCGGATCAGCGATTTGCGCTTGATCCTCGTCGCTGGCTGTGGGTTTCAACTGCTCCCAAAAGCGCACGACCATCTCTTTGGTAGGCTTGCGGGACGGGCGCAGTGTTGAAAACTCGGCATCATTTGGAGCCATCTGTTTCGGTATCTGATCAGCGTCAAATCGTGCCCTGATGCGTTGAAGCATTTCCCGAACATGAAACGGAATTATCAAGAGTGCACTCCAATAGATTTTCAGCAAAAAGCGATTACAACCACAATCTGATCGGTATGCAAGTTACTAATAGATCGACTAAAAACCAGCCAAATTTTCCTTTATCAAGTATTTGATCCGAAAGGGTCTCGTATATGTTGCGGTTGATACTACTTTCTGCTCGATAAGCGTGTCTACGCAATAGATCAGCCAAAACGCCAACGGGTCAGATGAAACGCATCGCCTTCAAGCCTCTAATCAGAAGATCACAAAACATCATGCAAAAACTGATGAAAGCCATTGTTACATTTTTCGTTCTTCTAAGTGTTACAGCCTGTCAGCCGGGGACGCGAGCATCCGCCAACGACGAGGTGGAACTCAACGAGGTTGAAGTAGAAATCGTTTCGGTTAAGCCTGAAAAGGATGGGAGTACAGTTACCGTTCGCGACAATGCCGGGAACATGTATCAGGCGGTTATTTCAATCCCCAATCTTGGTCCAGATTCCAATTTCGATTTTGATCATCTTGAGCCTGGTAACCGTATGATCGTTTCCGGAGAATCTTGGTTTCTGGGAGCAGAACGGCAACTTACGGTCAGAGAAGCCAATGCAATCTGAGTGCGGAAGCGTTCGGGTTGTCCAAGCGGGCTGTCTGTTCGACGCTCCCGGCGATAATACCGCGCTCGGTGTCCAAACCCGCGTTTTGGGGTGGCACCGAAGGAAGATATTTTTGACCCTAAAGCAAATCCGCTAAAACAGTAAGTATGCCATCCTCGCCAGTCTTGCTGACGAGGATGGGGGCGACGACCGTTACGCGCTCGCGGTTTTTCGGTCGTAGTCATGCAGCAATTGTTCGGCATCTTCCTTGATGTCCGGGTGCACGATCACCCCATTTTCCATAATTTTCAGATCGTCCAGCCAAACGGTTGCCTTGGTTGAAATACCGTCAAAATGAGAACTGGCGGGTTGGCCATGCGGGGGCATGTCCATCGGAGAGGTGTGGCCGAAGCCGAAGTCGACACCACCCCAGATGCGTTCGTCCTCGACGATTTCCCAACTCAGCTCGCGCACGCCAGTGCAGAGCCCGATCATCATATGGCTGATCCTGCGCATGTTTTCTTCGTCGAAGCCTTCGACATAATCGCGCAACAGGTTCCCGTGTTGGCCGCCGTAATCGAGGATGTTGCCGTCTTGCATGGTGAACTCAACTTTGCCGCCTTTCGACAGGTCAGCATGCATAATCATGTCAAACACGATACGGCCTTCCATCGTGCCGGTTTTGGGAACGAGGTTCACATACCCAGGTGCAGTGCCGAATTTCTTCTGCGAGAAATCTCCGCTATCAGCATCGATCACGTTGTTGGGGTCCATTTCAAAGGACACGTCCGTGCCGCTTTCGCTGGTGACGCACACGGTCTTGGCCTTGGCCGCAAGCGCTACGATCTTGTCGATCACTTGGCCCATGCGGGTGATGTCATAGTGGCAGAACACCCGCTCAAGACTGTCGATGGAACTGCCCGCCAGCACATTGTAACGCAGGTTGTCGTTGGCCTCCATCACGCGTTCCCACATTGAGGAGTAGAGCGTGAACGCCTCGTTGTTTTCGATCCAGATGTCGGCGTGACTAAGGGCGGCTTCCATGGCTCCGGCGGGCCAGTCCGGCATTCCTGCCTCGCCGTTGTTGTTCGCCCGCCGGAACTTCATGATCAGCGGCTTGGCATCCACCTCGGCCGCCGCCTGATAAAAGGCTTGCGTGATCAGCGGGTCGGTGCCGTCGTCCTCGGTCAGGGCCACGGTCTCTCCGGGCTTGGCAGCAAACATCTCCTGAATGATACGGCGCGCAACGACCAGATATTGCTTGGGCAGGTTCGGAGTCATGGTTAGAGTTCCTTATGCTGAAGGGAGTGTGGCGAGCGTTTTTTGCAGAACTGCCCAGACTTTCTGGACCGAGATGATCTGCACTCGTTCATCGGTGGAATGAGCGCCCTGAATGTTTGGCCCGTACGAGATCATTTCGGTGGCCGGGAAGGTCTGAGACAGAATGCCGGTTTCCAACCCGGCATGAATTGCGATCACTCCGGGCTTCTCGCCTTGCTGGGAGTGGTAGGCGTCCGACATGAAATGCAACAGCGCGCTATCGGCCTGGGGTTCCCATCCCGGCGCGTCATTGGCCGTCCAGATTTGCGCCCCGGTTCCACCGACGCTGTCTTTCACCTGTTCAATGACCTTTGGTTTGTGGGCTTCGACGCAGCTACGGGCGAGGCAGGTGACCTGAAACCGGCCTTTTTCCGCGACGGCGATAGACAGGTTGTTGGAGGTCTCGACCAGATCGGGCACGTCGTCGCTCATCGAATGGACGCCGCTGTTCACCCGGCCAATTGCAGCCAGAAACTCGGCCTGGAACGCAGGGGTAAAGCCGCGCTCGGCAGTCTCATGTACCCGGTTGCACCGAATGCGGGCATCGGGTTCGCGAGGCACGAACGGTGCCACAAGATCCGGCAAGCCGTGAATAGCCTCCTGCAACGCAGTCTCACTGCCTGGGGTAACCGCAAAATGGGCCTTGGCACGGCGCGGGATGACGTTGGCCACGCCTTCGCCGCCGAACCACGTGACCGTCAAGGGCACGGCTGCGTTAAGTCGAACCAGTGCCTCTGCCAGAACCTTGATGGCGTTCATGCGACCCAGATGGATGTCGAGGCCGGAATGTCCGCCGAGGCCACCCCGCACCTGAATCTCATAGAGATGCGCGTCACCATTCAGCGGCTGCTGATCATATCGGCCCTCGGCCAGGATATCGACGGCACCGGCGCACCCAATGGTCAACTCGTGATCGCTCTCCATATCCAGATTGATCAGATAGGGCGCAGTCAACTGGTCGGCCGTCACCGCCTCGGCTCCGCTCATGCCGACCTCTTCGTCGACGGTGAACAAAGCCTCAATCGCCGGATGCGCCATCTGGGACGAGGTCAGAACGGCCATTGTCAGGGCGACGCCGATACCGTTGTCCGCCCCTAATGTCGTACCCCGAGCGGTCAGCCAGTCGCCGTCCACCACCAGTTCAATGGGATCGCGGTCAAAGTCGAAACCACGCCCTTCTTCCTGCTCCTGCACCATGTCCAGATGGCATTGGAGGGCGACCGCTGGGCGATCTTCCATCCCACGCGTCGCGGGTTTGCGGATGATGACGTTGCCAGTGGCATCGACACGGGTATCCAGATCCAACGCCAGACCAAATCCGCGGACAAAAGCGACTGCCCGCTCTTCCTTGCCTGATCCGCGCGGGATCTGGCTGAGGCCTTCGAAGTGCCGCCAGACGGCGTAGGGCATCAGCCCTGAAAGGGACGTGGGCATTGTCATTGCTCCTTGAAAAGGCCCGCGCGAGGCGCAGCAGCCGCGCACGGGCAGTCGGGGAGGGTTAACCTGTTTTGCGCAGAGCCTTCGCCAATACGAAGTACAGCACTGCTGTGGCGACCAACGCATCGATGGCGGACAGGCCGGTCAGCGTCAGATAACCATTTTGCGTGACGTAGCCGAGTACCGAGCCTGCGGCCCACGCGATCAATGCTGGCCAACCGATAGCCGGAGTGCTTTCCAGTTTGTTCAGGTCATAGTCCCGGTCATTCACCAGGAAGAAGTCGACGGCATAGACGCCGACCAGCGGTGTCACGCAAACCCCGATAAACAGCAGGAAGTCCGAGAAATAACTGGCGAACCCGCCCACGGCGGCAAAGGTTGCGATGATCGCGCCGAAGACAGTGATCTTCCAGCTTGGGGTCTTGGTTGCGAATGTCGAAAGGGTGAGGGTCGAGGAATAGAGGTTGGTGATGTTTGTCGACCAAGTGGCGAAAACCAGAACGAACAGGGCAGCAAAGACCACACCCATTCCAGCCATAATCAGGATCAGGTCTGATTCACCAGTGCGAACTGCAGGGATAGCTGCCATCAGGGCAACCATCGGGAAAGTGAAACCAAGTCCCACAGCTGATGCAATCAGACTTTCCCTGTCGTTAGGGCAGTAGCGCGTGAAATCTGGCATCAGCACAGCTGCAATCACAAACAGGCCGATCACGGTCGAGATCAACGAAATCTCACTCTCGGTTGTTGCCGTGCGGGTCCAGTCCAGCGCGCTGTCGGCATCGCCGGTGGCTTGGAACGCGACGTAGATCATGAACGCCGCAAGCAACGGTACCGAGAAACGCGAGAATTTCTCGATCATCTGAAAGCCGAAGATCGTTGTGATCGTCATCAAAACCGAACCAATAAAGGTCGCGATTTTTACGTTGAAGTCGATGTTGAGCATTGTCTTGAGGGCTTGCGAAATCGCCACGCCGAACTCTTCGCAGGTCACCGCGTACCAGCCCAACAGGATCAGAGCCATCAACAGGTTCACCAGCTTTGCGCCGGTCTGACCAAACGAGAATTGCAGGATCATGTAGGTCGACAGGCGCGAACGTGCACCGACGATTCCCGAAAAGATCGAAATGATCGCGACAATCCAGCTGCCAACCCAGAAGGCAAAGTTGGCGCTGCCCAGTCCATTATCTTGAGCCAGCCAAGAGCTGTAGGCCAGCACCGGAAGCGTGATCCCGATTGCACATTGGATAACTGCGATCTGGATGCCGCGTGTATTCACGTCCGCCGGAACCGGTTCGCGGGTGTAATCTTCGGTGAGTTTTTCGAGGCGCGACACCTCAAGCTGAATATCCGAATTTGACATCTGTCCCTCCCTGTTGGCCCGGCTTCTTACGCGTGGCTCTATCCCCTAATTCCATTAGCCTAACATAATTAGGTTACGTATCCTAACGAAATTAGGTACCGTGGCGAAGCGCTCTGCCCACAGGCGCGACCCGTTTAAATCGGATATTCAAAAGAAGCAGACGAAAAGTTGATTATGATTCAGAAGAAAAACTCCAAAGATCATATACTTGATGTTGTTGAACGCCTGTGTGCCGAGGTGGGCCCCCAGCGACTGCAGCATGCCTTGATCGCCAAAGAGTTGGGGATCAAACCACCTTCTCTTTACGCCCATTTTTCGAGTATGCAGGCGATACTCGAAGCAGTGACGCGCCGAGGCTTAGGCCAAATTCTTCTGTGTTACGACAACGTGGACGAATCACTTGGCGCAATGCAAGCGCTGAACTTCATTCAAGGTCGTCAGGTCGATTTGTTGGTTCAACGCCCTGGCATAGCGCGGCTTGTATTACTGGACCTCAGTCAGCCTGGCGGCACTGAGGCGATTGGCTGGCAGACACCCGAAATTGTACGCATTACAGAAATCGAACTAGAGCTGTTTCAACGGGCTGTGGCAGACGGAGACCTCCCCGACGCAGATTTCTTTCTGTGGTTCAGCCAGCGCATGGGAGCGCTCTATGTGTCATTGTCATATGAATGGCTTCGTCTCGGTGCTTTGGACCCTGAACGAATTGAAATGCTGAAACACAGCCTCGCACAGCAGTAACGCGTTAAGTCGAGTTCGGCGGAACTTAAGCAGGTTGCAACGCCAAGGTGATTTGAATGCAGACGAGCCGGTCCGGATGGAGGGCCCCATCGCAGCATCCAGCAGTGTAAAATGATAACAACAAAATGCGCGGAGGGTACTTAGCCCTTGGTACGGGTTTACAAGAGTACAGTCGCTCACTACGGCTGGTGTTCCCAAAAGTCCTTACTTAACCTGACAGTATGATTAGATCGAGTATTGCAAGTGATCCAAACACCAGTGTCGCCTGGGACTTCGACGGAGTTCTCAACCGCAACATTGTAGACGGAAGGTTCGTATGGGCGGATACATTTGAGAGGGACACAGGGCTTTCGCTCGAACAAATAACAACAAAGATCTTCCGTAGTGGGTTCGACGACATCATTACTGGCACGGTCGATTTGCGCGTTAGGGTTCAAGAGTGGGCGCGCGGAGTTGGCTATCCCATCAAATAATAAGGAAAGAACCCATTCGGCATGTGCGGATGTTTGGAATCTGCGCTGCCTTTGCGGCCATCGAGGTCTGCGGTGCCCCATGGCGACTACCGATGCTCTCGCGCCAAGATTTGAACCCAAGAAATGGCATAGTTGGTGCAAACGAAACCCGAAATGTTGTCATAGTATGACATGTTGCGGCAGCGCAAAGTGGTTTAACGGCGTCCCTCGTGGGAGCAGAAAGCCTGGGAATATCTTTTATTTTTGATAGGTAGTGGCGGAGAGACAGGGATTCGAACCCTGGGTGGGCTTGCACCCACAACGGTTTTCGAGACCGCCCCGTTCGACCACTCCGGCACCTCTCCGCGGGGGTCTGTGAGGGGGGGATTTAGTGAGGAACGCGCGGGGGTGCAAGCAGAAAATTCCTGAAAATGACAAAGGCGGGATTTTCCGTTGCCTGACGCGGTATTTCCCCTAGGCTCATAGGTATGACATATCCTTTACGCCAAACTATCCTACCGCTATTCGCCGCCGTTCTGTTCGTGATTTCCGGGTCGCAGCAAGCATTTGCTGTCGGACGGGATCGGATCGAAGCCTTTTTGACAACAACCGGGTTCGACGTTGCACTTGAAAGCATCGCTCTGGCCTCGGCCTCAGCCCCGCAAATGTTGGGGATCGATCCTGATGGGTTTGGGTCCGACTGGACACGCCTGACCGAAGAGGTCTTTGATACCGAGGACATGCGCGAAACAGCCGTGTCTATTCTGGAACAAACGCTGAGCGATGAGGCGCTAACCCATGCGGTCGAGTTCTATGCATCCGACCTTGGGCAACGGCTGGTCGAGTCCGAGAATGCATCGCACATGGTTGAAGATGACGATGCCAAGCAACTTGAAGGGCAGAAAATCGTCTCGGACCTGATCAAGGATGGATCGAAACGGGTCGAAAATCTGAAACGCATGAACAATGCAATTGATTCCAGCGGGACGGCATTGCGTGCGCTGCAGGAAATTCAGGTGCGCTTTTTGCTTGCTGCCAGCGCCTCGGGGGTGATCGACTTGCAACTGGGCGCGGATGAGCTGCGTCAGATGATGAAGCGCAATGAGACCGGCATGCGTCAGGCTTTGCAGCTGTCCGCACTTGCCGGGGCAGCCTATACCTATCAGGACTTCTCGGATTCTGAGGTTGTCGCCTATGCTGAGGCTTTGGAGCAGCCTTTGATGCAAGAAGTCTATGAGCTGCTGAATGCCATCCAATACGAAATCATGGCCATGAAGTTTGAAGATCTGGCCGCGCGGATGGCGGAACTTCACCCGGCACAGGATATCTGATGCGCCTGATCGCTGCTTGTTTCGCTGTGTTGCTGTCAGCCATGCCGCTGGCGGCGTCCGAGCGGGTTGAACGCCTCATGCAGGCGCTTCAAATGGAACAGGTCGTCGATATCCTGCGTGACGAAGGGTTGGCTCAGGCGAAAGGCCTGAACGACACTTTTCTGGGTGGTGAAGGCGGGCCGCTCTTCGATGATCAGGTGGACCAGATTTATGATCCGGAGTGGATGCAGGAGCAGATCTCTGGTACCTTCGAGACCAGCCTGACAGCCAGCCAGATAGATCGCGCGATCCTGTTCTTTGAAAGTGATGTCGGGCAAACCGTTATCACACTGGAAAACTCGGCCAGAAAGGCTTTCGCAGATGAAACCATCAAGGACATGGCGCGCGAAAACTATCTGAACGGGGCAGGCGGCACTCAGCTCTATGACCTGATCGGCGAGTACATTGAAGTCAACGACCTGATCGAAAAAAACGTACAAAGCTCGCTTAGTTCGGATTACAACTTTTTTCGCGGTCTCAGCGCGGATAACGGAACCAGCTCGGAAGATATTCTGGCGCAGCTCTTGTCGGACAAGGACAGTCTTGCCGAAGAAAACCGCATCTGGTTGTATTCCTTCCTTCTGGTGGCCTATCAACCGCTTGATGAGGCTCAGATGCGCGAGAATATTGCTTTTTCCAGAACTGAGACCGGACGCGCCGTAAACGAAGCCTTTTTCGGCGGTTTCGATAAGATGTATGACCAGATCTATTTTCAACTGGGTCAGGCCGTCTCACGGGCGCTTACCGCATCAGATCTCTGACCGCGCATTTGATGTTGACTTTGCCGACCAATCTATGGATAAGCGCGCATCCCGGCCGGTTTTCCGCGCCGGGTGTCGTTATTATTGACCCCAGGGCTTTGTCCCACGGGTCGTCACACAGCCCGAAAAGGGCGCGCTGTTCGAGGTGGCGAAAGCCAAAAACGCCCGGTCGGGGACCATAGAACGCGATTAGACAAAGGAAAGACGCATGTTTGCGGTCCTCAAGACTGGCGGCAAGCAGTACAAAGTTCAGGCGGGCGATATCCTCCGCGTTGAAAAATTGGCTGCCGACGCAGGTGAAACAGTTCAATTCAACGATGTTCTGATGCTGGGCGGCGACGCTCCGGTTGTTGGTGCACCGTTCGTCGATGGTGCCGGCGTTCAGGCCGAAGTGATCGAACAAATCAAAGGTGACAAGGTCATCAAGTTCGTTAAGCGCCGTCGTAAGCACAGCTCGAAGCGTACCGTTGGCCACCGTCAGAAGCTGACTCTGGTCAAAATCACCGACATCCTGTCGTCGGGCGCTGACAAGTCGGGCATCAAAGTTGCAACCGGTTCGGCTCCGGCAGGCGAAGCTGCTCCGGCGGCGAAAAAGCCTGCCAAGAAAGCTGAAGCCAAAGCAGAGGCACCTGCCGCTGCTGCTGCTGCTGACGATCTGACCAAGCTGAACGGTGTCGGCCCTGCCGCTGCCAAGAAGCTGAATGAGGCCGGTATCGAGAGCTTTGCCGCTCTGGCCGCCTTGTCGGACGAGCAGATTGCTGCTATCGAAACGGTCAAAGTGAAACCCGAATGGGTTGAGCAGGCCAAAGATCTGGCTAAAGGCTAAGGAGAGACAGAATGGCACATAAAAAAGCTGGCGGTTCCTCCCGTAACGGTCGCGACTCAGCTGGTCGCCGCCTTGGCGTAAAACTGTATGGTGGCCAGGCCGCCATTTCAGGCAACATCATCGTGCGTCAGCGCGGCACAAAGTTCTGGCCGGGCGAAGGCGTAGGCATGGGCAAAGATCACACCATCTTTGCAACTGTGGATGGCGCCGTGAAGTTCCACAAGGGACTGAAAAACCGCACCTTTATTTCGGTCCTGCCAGTGGCGGAGGCCGCAGAGTAAGCCGAAACCCAGAAGGTTTAAGAAAATTTCATGGGGGACCGGCAGAAAGTGCCGGTCCCCTTTCTCGTTTTCAGGAGCGGTCCCATGACCGAAGTGATAAAAACAGAGCGTCTTGTATTACGTCGGTTTCGGCGTGAGGATTCGTCGCGTCTTGTCACTCTTCTGAACGATCTGGACGTGGTGCTCTGGTTGACGGTTGTACCGCACCCCTATGAGAACGCGCATTCGACCGAATTTGTGGACGAGATGGCTGCCGAGCATGATGCCTTTGCCATTACTCGGGAAGAGAACCTTATCGGCTGCATCTCGACCGGATCACAACTGGGGTATTGGGTTGCCAAAGCGTTCTGGGGGCAAGGTTATGTGACCGAAGCCTCCCGCGCGATGATTTCGAGGTTCTTTGCGGCTGATCAGCAGAAACTGACCTCGGGTTATCATGTCGGCAACGAACGGTCCAAGGCGGTTCTCTCCAAACTTGGGTTCAAACCAAATGGCCAGCATCGTGCGACGGTGCAGTCGACCAACGAAGATGTGATAATTCAGGACGTTCTGCTGCGTCGTGCGGGCTGGGAGGCGATGCAATGACCGTTGCAACCACCAGTTTCCTAATCTTCGCAGCCTCTCAGGTCGGAACGCCCGGTCCCGCCAATATGGTCCTGCTGGGTACAGGTGCACGCTATGGGTTTCGGGCGGCTCTGCCGTTTGTGGCCGGTGTGATCCTGGGCAAACAGCTGATCATCTGGCCCGTTGGTTTTGGTCTGTTGCAACTCGCAGATCAGGCACCGATTGTCTTTACGGTCCTGAAATACGCCTCGGCGGCGTATATCTGCTGGTTGGCCTGGAAGATCGCCAATCTGCGTCTTTCGCGCAGTGAAACTGTGGGAGACGTGCCCGGTTTTTGGGCGGGGCTGATCGTTCATCCCCTTAACCCGAAGGCTTGGGCCATGATCATAGCCGGATTTACCGGGTTCGTTGCGGTTGGCACGCCCAGCTTTAACGCGACGTTCACGATCGCTCTCTGTTTATTGCTTTGCCAGATGGTTTTACACCCGATCTGGACATTTGCCGGAGATAGAATTGCCCACGTGGTTGAAGGTCGGCCCGTGGAAAAATATCTGATGTGGACGTTAGCGAGTCTCACTGTTGCGTCCGTATTTTTTGTGTTGTTCGGAGGAGGAACGCACTCATGAAACTCGAGACAATAATAAACCAGCCGGTCCTCGAAACCGAGCGGTTCGATCTGCGCCCATTGCGCCGGTCGGATATGGGTCTCATCGAGCATTATGCAGGCGATGAGCGCGTGGCACGTATGACTACGTCGATCCCGCATCCGCTGCCACCGGGGTCGGTCGAGGCGTTTGTGACGCGTTCGATGGCTGAAGACCGGGATGAGGACGTCTGGGCGATGGACGCCACCAAAGATGGTGGGCCGGAACTGATTGGTCTGATTTCGCTTACACGGCTGGATCGCAATCAGTCCGAAGTTGGCTATTGGGTGGCACCTGTTTACTGGAATACAGGCGTAGCCTCACTGGCCGTCGAGATGTTGGTGAAAGCTAACCCGCTTGAAAATTCGAATTTGTTTGCCAGCGTGTTTCAGGACAATCCTGCCTCGGCCCGGGTTCTGATCCATTGTGGGTTCCAGTATCTGGGTGACGCCGAAAGTTACTCGGTGGCGCGCGATGCGAATGTGCCCACCTGGACATATAGTAAAAAACTCTGACTTGTGGCCGATGGGGCCTTTGCAGTAGGGGACACACATGAAATTTCTCGATCTTGCAAAGGTCTACATCCGGTCAGGGGCCGGCGGTGGCGGGTGCGTCAGTTTTCGGCGTGAAAAGTACATTGAATACGGCGGTCCCGATGGCGGTGACGGCGGTAAAGGCGGTTCGGTCTGGGCCGAAGTTGTGGATGGGCTGAACACCCTGATCGACTTCCGCTATCAGCAGCATTTCTTTGCCAAGAACGGTCAACCCGGTCGTGGTCAGCAGCGCACGGGCAAGGATGGTGACGAAATCATCCTGCGCGTGCCGGTTGGAACCGAGATACTTGACGAGGACGAAGAGACCGTCATCTGCGACCTGACAGAGGTTGGGCAGCGTGTTCTGCTGGCCAAGGGCGGCAATGGCGGCTTTGGTAACCTGCATTTCAAATCGGCAACCAATCAGGCTCCGCGCCGGGCTAACCCGGGGCAGGCGGGGATCGACCGCACGATCTGGCTGCGGCTGAAACTTATCGCGGATGTCGGTTTGTTGGGCATGCCCAATGCCGGTAAATCGACCTTTCTGGCGGCCACATCGAACGCGCGGCCCAAGATTGCTGACTATCCGTTCACGACCCTGCATCCCAATCTTGGTGTTGTCGGTGTCGACAATGTGGAATTTGTCGTCGCGGATATTCCCGGCCTGATCGAAGGCGCCCATGAGGGGCGCGGGATCGGTGACCGGTTCCTTGGTCACGTGGAACGTTGTGCCGTTCTGCTGCATCTGGTCGATGGCACCTCGGAAACCGTCGCCGAGGATTACCGCACCATCATTCATGAACTCGAAGCTTACGGCGGTGAACTGGCTGAAAAGCCCAGGATCACAGTTCTGAACAAGGTCGATGCGCTGGACGAAGAGGAACAGGCGCTGCAAAGGGCTGAGCTGGAAGAGGCTGTTGGTGGCCCTGTGATGACCATGTCTGGTGTCGCGCATCTGGGCGTGACCGAAGTGTTGCGCGCCTTGCGTGCCCAGATCGACGAAAACCGCCTGCGGCAAAAACCTGTTGAGGAGACCAAGTCTTGGCAACCCTGACCGCAGCACGCCGATTGGTGGTCAAAATCGGCTCTGCCTTGCTGGTGGACCGTGATACCGGATTGCTGAGGTCGGGTTGGTTGCACTCGCTGGCCCAAGACGTGGCCTGGCTCAAAGGGCAGGGAACTGACGTCATTTTGGTCTCATCCGGATCGATTGCGTTGGGGCGCGGAGTTTTGGGCCTGCCCATGGCGGATTTGCCGTTGGAACAATCCCAAGCCGCCGCTGCTGTTGGCCAAATTCGACTGGCGCGGGCCTATGAAGAGGCTTTGACGCCGCACACAATCACAACTGCGCAGGTTTTGGTGACGCTGGAAGACAGCGAGGACCGGCGGCGGTATCTGAACTCTCGCGCGACGCTGGAAACGCTGCTGAGTTTAGGCGTGGTTCCGATCGTCAACGAAAACGATACGGTGGCTACGGATGAGATCCGCTACGGCGACAATGACCGGTTGGCGGCGCAGATCGCCGTGACGGTTGGGGCCGATCAATTGATCCTGTTGTCGGATGTTGACGGATTCTACACCGGGAACCCGAGTGAAGACGGAAACGCCAAGCGTTTCGATGTGATTGAGGCCATCACGCCCGAGATCGAGGAAATGGCAGGCGATGCTGGTTCCGGCCTGTCCAAAGGCGGAATGAAGACCAAGCTGCTGGCCGGCAAGATGGCAACTGCTGCCGGTTGTGATATGGCGATCACCGAAGGTTCGACTTTGAACCCGCTGAAATCGCTTGAAGATGGCGCCAATTGCACTTGGTTTACAGCGACGCTGGACCCGCATGCCGCGCGCAAGCGCTGGATCTCGGCCATGAAACCGCGTGGTGAAATCGTGGTCGATGCAGGCGCGGCAAGGGCGTTGGGCAATGGTAAAAGCCTGTTGCCCGCTGGAATTGTTGAAGTCACAGGCGACTTTGGGCGCGGTGACCCAGTTGCGATTATGGACCCGCAGGCACGACGGCTGGCACAGGGGCTCAGCCGATACACTGCGCAAGAGGCAGATGCGATCAAGGGACGAAAGTCCTCGGAAATCGAAGAGACGTTGGGCTATCCGGGCCGCGCCGTCCTGATCCACCGAGATGATTTGGCGCTGTAACGGCGCGATGTTAAAACGCAAAGACCGACCGAAAGGCACCTGAGATGAAGGATTTCGACAACATTCCCGCCCTGATGGCCGATCTTGGAAAACGCGCCAAAGCGGCCTCGGCCGATTTGGCCTTTGCTAGCGCCGAGCGTAAACATGCTGCCCTAATTGCTGCAGCTGACGCTGTTTGGGCCAACCGCGCAAATATCATTGAGGCCAACAAGAAAGACCTGGAGTTTGGGCGTGAAAAGGGCCTGAGCCCGGCGATGATGGACCGGCTGATGCTGGATGATGCGCGCATTCAGGGCATGGTTGATGGCCTGCGCACGGTCGCGGATCAGGCAGACCCCGTAGGCGAGGTTCTGACCGAATGGGACATGGCCTCGGGCCTGAACATCCAGCGTGTTCGCACGCCTCTGGGCGTTATCGGAGTGATTTACGAAAGCCGTCCGAATGTGACGGCGGATGCAGGCGCACTGTGCCTGAAGTCCGGCAATGCAGTGATCCTGCGCGGCGGCTCGGAAAGTTTCCATTCCTCAACCGCCATTCACGCCTGTCTGGTCCAAGGGCTAAAGGCTGCAAACCTGCCAGAAGACGCCATTCAACTTGTGCCCACGCGAGACCGCGCCGCAGTGCAAGAGCTGCTGACCATGACCGATTGTGTGGACGTCATCGTTCCGCGCGGCGGAAAAGGTCTGGTTGGGTTAGTTCAGCGCGAAGCACGCGTGCCCGTCTTTGCGCACTTGGAAGGTATCGTGCACATCTATGTCGACAAGGCTGCAGACCCCCAAAAAACGCTGGACGTCGTGCTGAACGCCAAAACCCGGCGCACTGGGATTTGTGGTGCTGCCGAGTGCTTGCTGATCCATCAGGATGTGGCTGAAACACTCGGCCAGGATATCATTTCCGCTTTGCTTGCGGCGGGCGTCGAAATCCATGCCGAAGGCGCGTTGGCCCTGGACGGCACCATTGCGGCCACGGGCGACGACTGGGGCAAGGAATTCCTCGACAGCATCATCGCGGCCAAGCCGGTGGCTGATATCGATGCAGCGATCGCGCATATCCGTCAGTACGGTTCGAACCACACCGATTGCATCATGACCGAGGATGCCGATGCCGCTGCCCGGTTCTTTGAACGGCTCGACAGTGCGATTCTGATGCACAATGCTTCAACCCAGTTTGCCGATGGTGGCGAGTTCGGAATGGGGGCCGAGATCGGAATCGCAACCGGCAAAATGCATGCGCGCGGCCCGGTCGGGGCCGCTCAGCTGACGAGCTTCAAATACCTTGTCCGCGGAAACGGGACCGTCCGGTCTTAAAAACGGATAGCGACGCGGGTTGAGGTGGTTTCCGCCACAACCCGCCGACCCATCGAGGCAGCGGTCTGGGGCAGCAGTGCAAACTGCACCTGTGCTGGCGTCACCTTATTCGCAAATTGGCCTTTGGGTAGGTTCTTCCAAAGATCAGACTCTATATTCAGCTTGTCCGCCACACCGGTCACCGTCCAACTGCCACCGTTATTTTCCACGGTGACGTCGCCCCCCATCGGCATGGCTCTCTCGCAACACATCAGGGCCAAAAAGGCGAGCTTGACCTGATTGCGTGGCATCGCATCGGTCACGTGCCAGTTGACACGCACACGACCAACGCTTTCAACGTCTTTCAACAACTCAGTGACTTCGGCCCGGCCCAACGGTTGATCGCTGGCCGACCCAAAAGCGACGCGAAAAAACCTGATCTTTGCTCCGGCGCTTCCGACGCTGCCCGAGATCAGCTCCATCTCGGGGCCCTGCATGGTTCCGACCATCTCAAGCAGTTCCAGCCCGTTGTTTATTGCGCCAATGGGGCTGATCAGATCGTGACAAATTCGAGACCCGATCAGTTCGGCCAGATTGACGTTGGTGTCGCCCATGCGTACCTCTCCTGTTGTATCTGCCGCCGGACCGGAGCCCGATCATGACAGACCTCAATGCCATACTTGCACCGGGCATGTATGTCCGCCACCCCGATTTCCCCGACTGGGGCGTCGGACAGGTGCAGTCCAACATTGGGGGCAAGATCACCGTGAATTTCCAAGAACAGGGAAAAGTGGTGATTGACGGAACCCGCATCGCCCTGACGCCCGTCTTTGATCCGTGAAACTGGTTTAAGAATGGTTAACGATGGGCCACGCCGTGCTGGTTGCCATTTGACCGAAAACTGCGGTATCAGCGCGCAAACAAAAGCGGAATACCCGATGCCGGATGCAGGCCCTTCTTTCACCGTAAAACTCGCCGAATCCGAGGCCGAATTGCGCGCAGCTCAGAGGCTGCGATATGATGTGTTCGTCCGCGAATTGGGCGGCGGCGGCAAGATGGTGGACCACGAGGCAGGGTTAGAGCAGGATCAGTTCGATCCTTTTTTTGATCACATGCTGGCCTATGATGACGCCACTGGCGAAGTTGTGGGCGTTTACAGGCTGTTACCGGGTGAACGAGCCGTCGAATTGGGGCAATTCTATTCCGAGGATGAATACGACCTGACCGTGTTGAAACAGAGCGGCCGCAAATTGTTGGAGCTTGGACGTTCCTGCCTTCACCCGGACTATCGGGGCGGAACGGCGATGTACCATCTTTGGAATGGCCTAGCGGGCTATGTGGCCGAGCGCGATATTGAGGTCCTGTTCGGGGTCGCCAGCTTCCATGGCATCAATGTACAGGAGCTGGCCCAGTCTTTGTCGATGTTGCACCACAATCATCTGGCCCCGCCGGACCTGCGGGTCAGGGCGCAACCCGATGTGTTTCAAAGCATGGACCTTGTCGCGCCGGATGCGTTGGATCGCCGTGGGGCGATGGTACAGGTTCCCGCGCTGATCAAGGCGTACCTGCGGTTGGGTGGCTTTGTGGGCGAGGGGGCGTTTATCGACCACGCGTTCAACACAACAGATGTTTGCCTGATCCTCGACACGGCGCGCATGAACGAGCGTCAGCGGCGTATTTACAGCGGAGCCTAATCCAGTGAACGATCCGCTTTGGGACAGTGACGACGCGCCAGACCCGATTGAATTGGGCGTATTTGGCTGGGCATTGGTAATCTTGCGCGGCCTTCCCTTGGCATTGCTGGTTTTTGGCGGGCTGCTCGTTTTGTTGACCGTTCGCCTGTTCGAGCGCCCGCTGTTCGGTTTACGGCGTCCGATCACACCGTTCATTGCGCAGTTTGTCTGCCGCAATGCGCTCCGGCTTCTTGGCATCGGCTTTCGCAGTTCCGGTGAATTGATGCGCGAACGCGGCGCTGTGGTCGCGAACCACACTTCTTGGCTCGACATCTTTGCGCTGAACGCCCGTAAGCGGGTGTACTTCGTGTCCAAGGCCGAGGTGGCCAAATGGCCGGGTATCGGCTGGCTAGCCCGCGCCACGGGCACGGTGTTTATCGAACGAGATCGCAAGAAAGCCCGCGAACAGACCCTGATCTTTGAAGAGCGCTTGAAAGTCGGGCATAAGTTGTTGTTTTTTCCCGAGGGCACCTCGACCGACGGCCTTCGTGTTTTGCCCTTTAAAACAACGCTTTTCGCCGCGTTCTTCTCGGATGAATTGCGGGACTTTATGTATGTTCAGCCTGTTTCCGTAGTCTTTCACGCGCCAAAAGGGCAGCCTGACAGGTTCTATGGCTGGTGGGGCGATATGGATTTTGCCCCGCATCTTCTCAAGACCTTGGGCGCGCGTCGGCAGGGGACGGTGGAATTGATTTACCACGTTCCAGCCAAAGTCAGCGATTTTGCCGACCGCAAGGCGTTGGCGGCACATTGCGAAGAGGCAGTGCGTCACGCGCATGCAATTGCGCGGCTTGAAAAATAAGGCCATTTGGCACTTGCACAGGACGAAATCCTACCGTATACGCGCGCCATTAAAACCCGCAGGCGGGGTTTGGGCTATTTGAGGGAGACATCCTTATCTGGCCCGCCGGTTGGAGCATCCGCTTCTTTCACCCCCGCCCAGGCGTAAACCGGAAAAGGAAAATAGCATGGCTCTTCCCGAGTTCACCATGCGTCAGCTGCTGGAAGCTGGCGTTCACTTTGGTCACCAGACACAGCGTTGGAATCCCCGCATGGGCCCGTTTATCTACGGCTCGCGCAATGGCATCCACATCATGGACCTGACCCAGACCGTTCCAATGTTGGACCAGGCTCTGCAGGCCGTTCGTGACACCGTTGCAAAAGGTGGCCGCGTTCTGTTCGTTGGTACCAAGCGTCAGGCAGCTCAGCCGATCGCAGAAGCCGCTGAAAAGTCGGCTCAGTACTACATGAACCACCGCTGGCTAGGCGGCACGCTGACCAACTGGAAAACCGTTTCTCAGTCGATCAATCGTCTGAACCAGATCGACGAAGCGATGGAATCGGGCGCCGAAGGCCTGACCAAGAAAGAGCGTCTGGGCATGGAACGTGACCAGGGCAAACTGCAGGCCTCGCTGGGCGGCATCCGCGAAATGGGCGGCGTTCCTGACCTGCTGTTCGTCATCGACGTCAAGAAAGAAGCGCTGGCCATCGCCGAAGCCAACAAGCTGGGTATCCCGGTTGTGGCTGTTGTCGACACCAACTGCTCGCCCGACGGCGTGGACTACATCATCCCCGGCAACGACGACGCGGCGCGCGCAATCTCGCTGTATTGCGATCTGGTCGCTCGTGCCGCTCTGGACGGCATGACCGCTCAGATGGGTGCTGCGGGTGTTGACCTGGGCGCATTCGAAGAAGCTCCGGTTGAAGAAGTCGTTGCGGAAGAAGCTCCCGCTGCTGAAGAAGCCGCGCCGGAAGCCAAAGCCGAAGCGTAAGCTGCCCGTCACGTAATTGACATATGGGGCAGGGTAGACCTGCCCCAATTCCGTTTGAATTGAGGAGAGCCAAAAGATGGCAATCACAGCAGCAATGGTTAAAGAACTGCGCGATCAGACCGGCGCAGGCATGATGGACGCAAAAAAAGCGCTGACCGAAACCGGCGGCAACATGGACGAAGCCGTTGACTGGCTGCGGACCAAAGGCCTGGCCAAAGCGGCCAAGAAATCGGGCCGTACCGCAGCAGAAGGTCTGGTTGCAGTGCACGTCAACGGTGGCAACGGTGTTGCCGTCGAAGTGAACTCGGAAACCGACTTCGTCGCGAAGAACGCCGAGTTCCAGGAAATGGTCGGCAAGATTGCTTACGCCGCCGAGGGCGTCGACAATGTCGATGCACTGCTGGCAGCTGATTTGGGCGGCAAGTCCGTTGCAGACACCCTGACCGACAAGATCGCCACTATCGGCGAGAACATGTCGGTGCGTCGCATGGCCAAACTGTCGGGCGACACTGTTGTGTCCTACGTCCACAATGCGGCAACCAACGGCATGGGCAAAATCGGTGTACTGGTTGCATTGTCCGGTGGTGACGAAGCGATTGGCAAGCAGGTTGCGATGCATATCGCAGCTGTGAACCCAGCGGCTTTGTCTGAGGCCGACATGGATCCGGCTGTTGTCGAGAAAGAAAAGCAGGTTCAGATGGACATCGCCCGCGAATCCGGCAAGCCGGAACAGGTGATCGAAAAGATGATCGAAGGCCGTATGAAGAAATTCGTGGCTGAAGCGACCCTGTTGAACCAGTCTTTTGTTGTGAACCCTGACCTGACCGTTGAAGCAGCGGCCAAAGAAGCGGGCGCAACCATCACCGGCTTCATTCGTCTTGAAGTTGGCGAAGGCATCGTGGTCGAAAAAGAAGACTTCGCAGCCGAAGTTGCCAAAGCCGCACAAGGCTAAGTCTGGCAGAGGTCCTTAGATGGGCCTCACCCTGAACAAGATAGAAACCGGCTACCATTTTGGTAGTCGGTTTTTTTGCGCCAATCAGCGCATGAACTGAATCTCATACAAAAAAAGGAAGGATTGAGGGGCCCCGCAGATGGGGATGGTCGAGGCCCCCCAAAATTCCGACTAAGAGACGCGTACAAATAGACGCCTTTACGTCAGAGCGACCGGAGAGCTTTGGTATTGCAAAGATCCGATCAAAACGTTCCCAGGCTAAAGCCACCACTCACGGAACAATATCACTGTGCAACTGGGGCTCAGATTCGGGAAGTCATGATTTCCTTACCCTACGTAAATTGACGCAAATTAGCGTCAAATTGATCACATCATGCTTCCATGATGAACATCTGATTTTGCAGGGATGCTTTGAGCACGGCTTGCGCCGTTGTTTCGACTGACAACGACTCACGGGCAAGCCTCAAATGCTTCTCAACGGTCGCCGACGTCAGCCCCATCAAAAGCGCAATGTCCTGTGTCGTCTTCCCATCGCCAACCCATTCCAGCGCCTCGCGCTGACGCTTCGTCAGAGCGCGATTGGGGGTGTTGTAGGGCAGGGTAAGTATCTTCAGATGCGCGACATTGTTCATCAACAAAATGTCATCGCCATGTTCCGCCCAGATTGCATCGACCTCATCCTGACTAGTGGCCCCACCAGCCGAAAGAGAGATCGCACCCTTCGACCGCATCGAAACCGAGGTGAAACTGATAGTGTATCCCGCCACAACGCCTTTTGACCGATTGAACTCGTATACTTGGCGTTCCTGGGCGGTCATCGTGCCGTCGGAATTCATATCCTGAATCATTCTCCAACTGGCCGCGCCTTCATTGTGCAGCGCCCATTTCAGCATGGGTGCATGAAAGTACAGCCCATCGCGAACGAAACCATCAATGTACTCTTTGCCGTGGTTTGTAAGGATGGTGAAGTCTTCGGGGTCTCCCAAAGACGTTTCGGTCCTGTAGCGCGTATAGCCGTATAGCAGACGGTCGAAACCGAAAATTGCCATCTGGCGGCAATGAGCGTCCCAAAGCTCTTCCAGCGTTTTGACGTAGCTGAGGAAATTCAGATACTCGCCCAGCTTCATACGGACCCCTCGATTTGCAAATGCGCCGACAGCGCATCCAACGCCATCACATAGCTCTGCAGCCCAAAGCCGCAGATCTGTCCCAGCGCAACCGGCGCCACATAGGATTTGTGCCGGAAGGGTTCACGTGCGTGTATGTTCGACAGGTGAACCTCAACAACCGGCAGGTCTACCGAAGCGATCGCATCCATCAAAGCGACCGAGGTGTGTGTATACGCGCCGGCGTTCAGAACGATCCCGTCCTGATTGCCTTTGGCCGCGTGGATCGCGTCGATCAGCACACCTTCGTGATTGGATTGCAGGTGTGATACGTCCAACCCGATAGACGCGCCGTGGCTTACACAGGTTTCTTCGACCATTTTCAGCGTTGTACGGCCATAAACCTCGGGTTGTCGTGTGCCCAGCAAGTTCAGGTTCGGACCGTTCAAAATCAGAACTTTATGCATTCATTCTCCGTCCCATTACTGGTTGATAAACGTGATTAGGTATGGATGTCCACCAGCCTGCGCACTCATCAGGCGAGTGTCGCGCATCTAACACCATCTGATCTTGAACCAAGCGTCGAAAACCAGTCAGGATTCTGGCATCGTTACCACAACTTTTCCAAGAACGGTGCGGTCGTTCAATAATTTCAGTGCCTCGCTTGCATCCGCTAAAGGAAACCGCCGACTGATTTGCGGCTTTATCTGTGAATTGGCGTATAAGTCGAACAACTCGCTGACATTTTCGGCATGGCTCTTGGGATCACGATAGACCGAAGCCCCCCAGAACACGCCAACGACCTGGCAGCCCTTCAACAATGGTAGATTGAGTGGGACTTTGGGAATACCGGCCGGAAACCCGACAACAAGGAACCGGCCATTCCACGCCATGCTGCGCAGCGCTGGTTCGGCATAATCCCCACCAACGGCATCATAGACGACATCCACGCCATTTGCGCCCGCTATAGCCTTGATTTCACCGGAGAATGCCTTTTGCGCATTACGATCCATCTGGCGGGAATATACGATTGTGTCGTCCGCGCCGATTTGACGGCAAAAATCCGCCTTTTCCTGAGAAGATACGGCCGCTATGACACGCGCGCCCATCGCCTTGCCCAGTTCAACGGCCGCGCTACCGACACCACCTGCGGCACCCAGCACCAAAAGGGTTTCACCAGGCTGCAATGCGGCACGGTCTTTCAGCGCGTGGTAGGACGTGCCGTAGGTGAAAATGAAACAAGCCGCGTCATCGAATGGCATCGATGTGGGGAATTTCACGGCTGTAGCCGCCTTGACCGTCAATTGCGTTGCAAAACCGCCATATCCGGTCAGCGCCAGAACCCTGTCCCCAACTTCGAACCCGTTCACGCCTTCTCCAACGCCCAATACCTCACCTGCGATTTCCCCCCCGGGGGCAAATGGTCTTGGTGGCTTAATCTGATACAGGTCTTGGATCATCAACGTATCGGGGAAATTGACGCCAGCAGCCTTGACCCCGACCAGCAAATCTCCCTTTCCTGGCACCGGGTCGGGCAGGGTCGTAAGTTCCAAAGTATCCGGTCCGCCCGGCGCGACGCTGAGTAACGCTTGCATAATGACTATCTTGTCCTTGTTATTCGGTTGAGAGGACCTTTGGCGCAGCGGTGAATGTTGTCAAGAATTCCGCAGGGTGCAAATCTCGCCGAAAATCGCCACCTGTGCCCCAATTCAAAACCGAGGAGCAGACCATGACCCCTGAAACCCTATTTTCGCTGCAGGGAAAAACCGCACTGGTGACAGGTGGTGCCACCGGCATTGGCCGGATGGCTGCGGAATCGCTTGTAAGGGCAGGGGCACGCGTACTGATCGCGTCGCGCAAAGGGGAAGCATGTGAAACCGTCGCGGCCGAGCTGAATGCTCTGGACGCGCCCGGAAGCGCCGAAGGTTTCAGCGGAGAAGTTGGAACGGAAGACGGCGTTGTGGCCATGGTCGATGAGGTCAAGAATCGCACGGATACCCTTGATATCCTGATGAATAATGCGGGCATCTCTTGGGGTTCACCGCTGGGACAGTTTCCCCATCACGCGTGGGAAAAGGTCAATTCCGTCAACGTCGCTGGTCTGTTCGAACTGACGCAGCGCCTGTTGCCGATGCTGATGAAGTCCGGAACACCCGACGATCCGGCGCGCGTCGTCAACGTTGGATCAGTAATGGGTGAGGTACCGATGGGCGACGGTGCTTACAGCTATTCTGCATCCAAAGCCGCGGTGCTGCACCTGACCAAGATTTTAGCCAAGGAATTGTCGCCCTATCACGTCACTGTTAACGCGCTTGCACCGGGACCATTTGTATCACGGATGACAGCCTTTGCGACGGCAGACGAGGGTACGCGCGAAAAGGTTGGCAAGACAGTACCGCTGGGCCGTGTGGGTCGCGACGAAGATATCGCCGGGTGTATGTTGTTCCTATGCGGGCGCGGCGGCAGCTATGTGACCGGAGCCGTCATCCCAGTTTCTGGGGGCCTAAACGTGGTGACCGCCGGTAATCTCTTCGCCGAAGCACTATAGGGCCGGGGGAATAGTTATTGGAAATGCGGGATAAATCACAACTCGACCTGACGGCGCTAGACACCTATCTCAGCGCAAATTTGGACGGTTACATGGGGCCGCTGAAAGCGACGAAGTTCGCCATTGGACAATCCAACCCAACTTTCGAATTGCGCACACCGTCCAAGACTTACGTGCTGCGCCGTAAACCGCCAGGCGTCTTGCTGAAATCAGCCCATGCTGTGGAACGCGAGTTTCGCGTTCAAAGCGCACTGGCCGACAGCGCGGTTCCGGTCCCTCAGATGATGCTGCTTTGCGAGGATGACGACGTCATCGGTTCGGCGTTTTATGTAATGGAACGCTTGCAGGGACGTGTATTCCTTGAGCCGACGGTGGATGAGGACGACAACGCAACTCGCAGTGGTGTATTCGACGAAATGAACCGCGTGCTGGCCGATCTGCATGACGTCGATGTGGACGCGGTAGGCCTGTCCGATTATGGCCCGCCGGGCAACTACTTTGAGCGCCAAATTGCCCGTTGGACCAAGCAGTATCGCGCATCCGAGACAACGACCATCCCCGAAATGGACGCGCTTATCTCCGCGCTTGAGGGGGCCATTCCGGAGGATGACGGGCAGCGAACGTTGGTGCATGGTGATTACCGCATCGACAATCTGATGTTCGAACAAAACGGTTGCCGCTGCATTGGCGTTCTGGATTGGGAGCTGTCGACGATCGGGCACCCTTACGCAGATCTGGCAGCGGTTATCATGCAGTGGCAACTGCCCCCCGGAAACGAGGGTCGCGGGTTGGCAGGCGTCGACCGTCAAGCCCTGGGAATACTGTCAGATCAAGAGTTTATCGGGCGATATTGCCAACGTCGCGGCTTACCTGGGATTGAAAATTTCGGGTTCTACCTAGCGTTCAATTTCTTCCGAATGGCCGGAATTCTGCAGGGTGTGTACAAGCGCGCATTGGACGGCAACGCGTCTGATCCCAAACGCGCGCAGGTATTTGGGGCTTATGTTCCGGTGTTTGCAAAACACGGGCTTGAAGCCCTGAATTCGTAGTTCGGCCGTCAGTCCGGCGACTTGGAAAGCTCTAGCCTCAGATTGCCAAGGCTGTTCTTGCCAAAAAACATCTCGGTACCCACAAACATTGTGGGCACTCCAAATACGCCTCGTTTTACGGCGGCCTTGGATTGTTCTTTGAGCCGCTGTTTTATTTCGGCACCCGTCATGGCCTCGCGGATTTTGCGCGCGGGAAGTTTGTTTTCGTGCATGATATCCATCAGCACACCCAGTTCATCGACTTTCTGGCCATGTACCCAGATCGCATCATATATCGCGTCTATATATTTGGATTCCCAAGATTTACCGGAGGCAAATACAGCACCACGCATGGCAAACTTGGTGTTCACCGGGAAATGCGGGCTCATATGAAAACTTAATCCGCGTCTGCGGGCAAAGCGATGAAGATCATGGGTCAGATAGGCTGTTTTCTGGCGGTTTTCCGAAAATGCCTCGAACGGGTTCTGATTATGTGTCGCCTTGAATATCGTCGGCAGTAACACGGGCACATAGCTTACCTGCATGCCATTTCGTTTCGCCAGTTCGGGCAAAACCTTATGGGCCAGAAATGCGTTTGGGCTGCAAAAATCGAAAATGAAATCTATGGTCTGCGTCATTGTCTAAACTCCGATACGACGATCTGTGAAATGAACTCTGAACCACCAGACGAATCTATAACGCGTCTAGTGTACAGGCGGGAAGGCTGGCGCGCACTGGCCGTTGGTCACGATGTGGGAAATCAGGAATTCCTCTATTAATTCAGTGCGTCACCGGTCAAGATCAATCAAACCGCCGAGGAGGTTCGAGAAACCCATGCGCAGCCAGACCACCCTTGATCCCGCCCGCCTGAACCGCATACGGGACTGGATGCAGCGATATGTCGATGAGCGCAAATACGCGGGCAGTTCATTACTATTGACCCACCACGGGTCCGAGGGGTTTTTTCACGCCTGTGGCCTTAGAAATGTTGAAAAGGACCTACCGTTTCAGCGCGATACGCTTGTGCGGATCTATTCTATGACGAAACCCATCACCTCGGTCGCGGTGATGATGCTGGCCGAGCGTGGGTTGTTCCACCTCGACGCGCAACTTTCTGAATTTCTGCCTGAATTTGCTTCCGTTCAGGCTCTTGTTCCTGGGGCGGAGAGGCTGGATCAAACCGAAGATGCACCATCCCCGACACTGCATCAGCTACTGACCCACACAAGCGGATTCAGTTATCCGTTCAATCCCGGTGTTCTCCCGGCAGCGATGGATGCACAGAAGCTGATTTTTAGCCCCAATCAAGGGCTTTTGAAGGACAGGATCGGCGCACTGGCACAGCTGCCATTGGCGTTCCAGCCCGGAACCCGTTGGGAATATTCAGTTTCCACTGATGTGTTGGGCCGCTTGGTCGAGGTTGTGTCCGGCAAAACCTTGGATCAGTTCTTCGCGCAAGAGATCTTTGAGCCCCTTGAGATGGCCGAGACCGGATTTTCTGTGCCCAAAGGGGCAGGGGATCGGTTCGCGTCTCTCTATACGCCGCTGGCCGGGGACGCGATGGCGCTGAATTCAGCTGAGACCGGCGACGACACCCTGCGATTGACAGACGAGGCAGGCGCATCCCCATTTGAAAAGGCGACGACCTTTTCGGGCGGTGGCGGTCTGGTCAGCACGATCGACGACTACGTCAAATTCACCGAGATGATGCGAAACCGGGGGCAGGGCAACGGCCACCGCTTGCTGGGTCCAAAGACAGTCGACTTCATGCTGCAAAACCACTTGCCAGGCGATATCGCCTCGATGGGCCCGCAAAGCTTTGCCGAGCAACCGATGGAAGGCATGGGATTTGGTCTGGCCGGGTCTGTCATCATCAACCCTGGCAGAACCCGAACACCTGGGTCATTAGGTGATTTTAGTTGGGGCGGTATGGCTTCGACATTCTTCTGGATTGACCGCAGCAACGATCTGTCGGCCGTATTCTTCACCCAATTGTCGCCGTCCAGTTCTTACCCGTCCCGATCCGAGCTAAAGGCGCTGGTAATGGGCGCGTTGGTTGATTGACCCGGATGGCGCTGATACGCCTTTTTCATAGCCAACCGGAGAGTCGCCAATGACCGAAGCAGAACGTGTCCTTCTTGACCTTTTGAACCTCGAGAGGCTCGAAGTTGACCTGTTCCGAGGCACCGGGTCAGGCGGCGAGACTCCGACGCGTATCTTTGGCGGGCAGGTGGTGTCGCAGGCTCTGGCGGCGGCGTATCGTACTGTGGATGATCGGCTGTGCCATTCGCTGCATGCGTATTTTATTCGCCCGGGCGATCCATCTATTCCTGTTATTTATCAAGTTGATAGAGCCCGGGATGGAGGTTCATTTACCACACGGCGCGTGGTCGCGATCCAGCATGGCAAACAGATTTTGAACGTATCGGCCTCGTTCCACATTGAGGATGAAGGCTGGGATCATCACCATGAGATGCCCCAGATGGAGGACCCGGAAAGTTATCCGTCGCGCACTGAACTGCGCAAGAAATACGTGGATTTGGTACCCAAACACATGCGTGGTGAGCTGACACGCGAACGGCCAATCGAGGTCCGTGAGGCCAGCCATCTTGATCCGTTCCACCCTGAAATATCGGACGATCGAAATCAGGTCTGGTTCCGCATGCCCGGTGCAGTGGGGGCGGATTCTGCCACTCAGCAATTGCTGCTGACTTACGCGTCTGACATGTATCTGATGGGATCAGGTATGCGACCGCATGGCCTCAGCTGGTTTACGGGGCAGGTCAATGGGGCCAGCCTGGATCACGCCATGTGGTTCCACGCGCCGATCCATTTTGAAAACTGGCATCTGTATTCGATGGATTCGCCATGGAGTGGGCGAGGGCGCAACTTCAACCGAGGGTCGATTTATGCACAAGACGGCACTTTGGTTGCGTCGGTCACGCAGGAAGGCCTGATGCGAAAAGCCCAGAAGAAACTTTAATCATCGTCCGTAAACTGTTGATTTAACTTGTTCATGCCCCTAAGCCAGCTGTCGTAATCACTGGATTTGTGCCGAATGTAGTCCAACACTTTCGAATGCGGTAGCACCAGAAACTGTTCCGACTCAATGGCTTCGACACAGGCCTGGGCCACGTCTTCAGGCTCTAGCATACCGTCGATAGACGCTACCGAATCCTCAAAGCCGCGTGTCATTTCGGACTGAACTGCTTGCGGACATAGAACCGAAACGCGCAGGCCTTTATGGCTGTATGTCAGCGACAGCCATTCGGCAAAGCCCACGGCGGCGTGTTTAGAAACGCCGTACGGTGCAGCGCCAGGCTGGTTCAAAAGTCCTGCAGCCGAGGCCGTTGTCATGATGTAGCCACCGCCGCGCGCGATCATATGCGGAACGAGGTGACGCGCGGTCCAGACATGAGACATGACGTTGATTTTCCAGATCCGCTCCCAGTCTTCATCCGGAACGTCCAGACCACCAAGGGTCAGGATACCAGCATTTGCACAGAACAGATCAATCGGGCCAATCTCATCTTCGACGTGATCAATCAGCGCTTTGATACTGGCTTCGTCTGAAACATCGCATGTTACCGCGTGTCCATTGATTTCCGTGGCCACAGAACGCGCAGCTTCGGTGTCTATGTCTGCGCATACGACCGTTGCACCTTCGCGCGCGAACCGGGTTGCCAGACCTTTACCGATACCGTTGGCTGCACCGGTGACCACCACAGTCTTGCCATTCAAGTTCATCAGGGGCTCCGAATTGGACGTTTTGAAAGGCATCGTAAGGCATTGGCAATTTTGGGAAAACCGGAAATTGCCAATGCTATTTTTTACCATAATACCGATTATGCGGTATTTAGAATATCCTAGTAGAAGGCCTGAAGTCCGGTCTGTGCCCGCCCCAAAATCAACGCATGAACGTCGTGCGTGCCCTCATAGGTGTTCACAGTTTCCAGATTGACCATGTGGCGGATAACCTGGAATTCCAGTGAGATGCCATTGCCACCGTGCATGTCGCGGGCATTCCGCGCGATCTCCAACGCCTTGCCGCAGTTGTTGCGCTTAACGATCGAAATCATCTCGGGCGCTGCTTCGGCCTGATCCATCAAGCGGCCAACGCGCAGGCTGGCTTGCAGGCCCAAAGCGATCTCGGTTTGCATGTCCGCCAGTTTGCGTTGGAACAGCTGCGTCTGCGCAAGCGGCTTGTTGAACTGTTTGCGGTCCAGACCATACTGACGCGCACCGTGCCAACAGCTTTCAGCGGCGCCCATGACGCCCCAGCTGATCCCGTAGCGCGCACGGTTCAGACAGCCAAACGGACCCTTCAGGCCCTGAACATACGGCAGCAAGGCGCCCTCGTCCACTTCGACGCCGTCTAGAACGATCTCACCCGTAATCGATGCCCGCAGGCTCATCTTGTTCTGAATTTTGGGCGCGCTCAAACCTTTGAGACCCTTGTCCAAAACAAAGCCACGGATCTTGCCGTCATGAGCATCGGACTTAGCCCACACCACAAAGACGTCTGCGATGGGTGAATTCGAGATCCACATTTTGCTGCCGGTCAGCCGATAACCACCGTCGATCTTTTCCGCGCGGGTTTTCATGCCCGCCGGGTCCGAGCCGGCATCAGGTTCTGTCAGACCAAAGCAACCGATCCATTCGCCGCTGGCCAGTTTCGGAAGGTACTTCCGGCGCTGTTCTTCGCTGCCATAGGCATAGATCGGGTACATCACCAATGAGCTTTGTACCGACATCATCGAGCGATAGCCAGAATCCACACGCTCAACCTCGCGCGCGACCAGACCGTAAGACACATAGCCGCTACCAAGACCGCCGTATTCTTCGGGGATCGTGGTGCCCAAAAGGCCCATTTCACCCATTTCGCGGAAGATTTCCGGGTCCGTTTCCTCGTTCTGGAAGGCTTCCAGAACCCGTGGTTGCAGCTTTTCCTGACAATATGCCTGCGCACTCGCGGCGATCATGCGCTCATCTTCTGTTAGCTGATCCGCCAGACGAAATGGATCGTCCCACGAGAACGCCCCCATGTCAGGTGCATCTTTGGCGCGCAAAGTCGGTTTGGTGTTCGGGGCGTTCATTTTGGTTCTCCGCTAGTCGGCTTTGTCGCAAAATACCCTGCCGTAACCGCAAATAACAGCTACAGATTCGCAACGAACCATGAGTAAACCGCATAGAACAGGGCAGTGCGCCCTGCCCCGTGTTTTTACCCCAGCGCATACCCTGCGCCGCGGACCGTACGCACAGGATCTTCACCGCCATGCTGCGTCAGCGCCTTGCGCAAGCGGCCGATGTGAACATCGACCGTTCTGGTATCGACGTAGATATCGCGCCCCCAGACCCGGTCCAGCAACTGTTCGCGGCTCCAGACACGACCCGGTTTTTCCATGAACGTGCTCAGCAGACGAAACTCGGTCGGGCCCAGTTTCAGCGGCTTGCTGTTTCGGCTGACCTTGTGTGTCTCGGAATCCAGAATGATATCCGCAAATTCAAGCTTGATACCGACCGTCGCCGGGCGAACACGGCGCAACTGTGTGCGCACGCGCGCCATAAGCTCGACAACCGAATACGGCTTGACCACATAGTCATCCGCCCCGGTTTCCAGACCACGCACCTTGTCGACCTCTTCCGACCGGGCGGAAAGCATGATGATGGGGATCGATCGTGTATCCGGGCGCGTTTTAAGGCGGCGGCACACTTCGATCCCGCTGAGGTTGGGCATCATCCAGTCCAAAACGATGATGTCCGGATTGTCTTCATCAACCAGTAGCAACGCCTCGTCACCATTGGCCGCCTTGGATACACGAAACCCTTCTGCTTCGAGGTTGTAAGCCAGCACTTCACGCTGGGCCAGTTCATCCTCAACAACCAGTACCGTAGGCTGATCAGCGGACATAATCGTTGCCTCCTAGGCGGTTTGCGAGGTGGTATCAGCTTTGGGACGTGCTTCCGATGGCCGTTCCCCAGTCACCAGATAGACCACCTGTTCTGCGATGGCTGTTACGTGATCACCCATCCGTTCGATGTTCTTGGCAATGAAATGCAGGTGCATGCACGATGAGATATTGCGTGCATCTTCGGCCATGAAGGTCAGGAACTCGCGGAACAGGCCATTGTACATCTGGTCTACTTCTTCATCCCGCTGGATCACGTCAGCGGCCAATTCGGCGTCACGTTGAATATAGGCGTCCAACGCGTCGCGCAGCATCCGCTCAACCTCGCGCGCCATACGGCGCAGGGCGGCGGCACTGCCGTTGATCTCACCGGCGTCGACCAGAACCGTGGTGCGTTTGGCGATGTTTTTGGAATAGTCGCCAATGCGTTCCAGGTTGGCCGAGACCTTCAGAACAGACAGAACCAGACGCAGGTCGCTCGCTGTGGGTGCCCGCAGCGCGATCACCCGCGCGGTTTCTTCGTTGATCAGATCCTCAAGCGCATCAATGGCTTTGTCGCCCTGACGCACCTGTTGGGCCAATTCGACATCCCGGGTTTCAAGCGAGCGCGCGGCGTTCATGATCGCGGCCTCGACCAGACCGCCCATCTTCATGATATGGGCCTGAACCGCTTCAAGGTCGCGGTCGAATGCGGATGCAATATGTTGTTCGGTCATGTTCAAATACCTGTCCTCAGCCGATACGGCCGGTGATGTAGCTTTCCGTGCGGGGGTCTTCGGGGTTGGTAAAGATCTGGCCGGTTTCGCCGAATTCCACGAGGTTGCCCAAATGGAAGAACGCCGTTTTCTGGCTCACCCGCGCAGCCTGTTGCATTGAGTGGGTCACGATCACCACCGAATAGCGCGACCGCAGTTCGTCAATCAGTTCCTCGACTTGCGCAGTGGCAATCGGGTCCAACGCCGAGCATGGCTCGTCCATCAGCAAAACCTCAGGTTCCGTTGCCACGGCACGGGCAATGCACAGGCGCTGTTGCTGACCACCGGACAGGCCTGTACCGGGGGCGTCCAAGCGGTCCTTGACCTCATCCCATATCGCAGCACGACGCAGAGATTTCTCAACGATATCATCCAGTTCCGATTTGTTCTTTGCAAGACCATGGATGCGCGGGCCATAGGCCACGTTGTCATAGATCGACTTGGGGAACGGGTTGGGTTTCTGAAACACCATTCCGACCTTGGCACGCAACTGCACCGGGTCGACACGCTTGTCATAGATATCTTCGCCGTCCAGCAGGATATCGCCCTCGACCCGGCAAATGTCGATGGTGTCGTTCATCCGGTTGAGGCAGCGCAGAAAAGTGGACTTGCCGCAGCCCGATGGGCCGATAAAGGCCGTTACGGTCTTGTCCTCGATCTGGACGTCCACGTCTTTGATGGCGTGCGTGTCGCCGTAGTAGACCTGAACGTTGTTGGCGGCGATCTTGATGGCTTTGGAGTCCACGGTTCTCTCCACTCGTGTCATATCATTCATAATAGCCCCATTTACCAGCGGCGTTCAAAGCGGCGGCGCAGAAGTACCGCAATGGTGTTCATTGTAACGAGGAAGATCAACAGGATGATGATGCCCCCCCATGCACGTTCATAAAAGGCCGGGTCGGCGCGCTTGGACCATTCATAGATCTGCGCCGGCATGGCCGAGTTTGGTGACAGGAAGCCCGCGACAATGCCATCGGGCGGATTTGAGGCGATAAAGCCTACCATCCCGATCAGCAACAACGGTGCGGTTTCCCCCAGTGCCTGCGCCAGACCAATGATGGTACCGGTCAGAATGCCGGGTGCAGCCAGCGGCAGGACATGGTGGAACACCGCCTGCATTTTCGAGGCCCCTACCCCAAGCGCCGCATCACGGATCGACGGCGGTACAGCTTTCAGCGACGCGCGGGTCGAGATGATGATCGTCGGCAGCGTCATCAGTGTCAGCACCAGACCACCCACCAACGGGGCTGACGTCGGCAGGTGCATGTAGTTGATGAACACAGCCAGACCCAGAATACCGAACACGATCGACGGAACAGCGGCCAGGTTCGAGATGTTGACCTCGATGATATCGGTCAACCGGTTCTGTGGCGCAAATTCCTCAAGATAAATCGAAGCCGCTACACCGATGGGCAAGGCCAGCGCCAGGACGACCAACATCATGAACAATGAACCCAGCATAGAGACACCGATCCCGGCCGCTTCGGGCCGCTGGTCTGACGCATCTGCACCCAAAATGAAATCCGGGTTGAAGGCTTTGTACAGCACACCTGCATCGCGCAGTTGATCCACGAAATCCAACTGTTCGACCGAGATACTCTTGTCGTTGGCAATCGAATCGCGGGTCACGCGACCTTTCATGTAGCCATCGACACGGCTGTTGACCAAAAAGCGGAAGCTGACCGTTTTGCCGATCTCATCGGGGTTGGCGATCACATAGTTCCGCAACTCGGCTTGCGCGGCCTTGGACAGGATCTTGCCCATCTCCTTGGGTTTCAGGTCTGTCTGGATGCTCAGCTTTTCGACTTCGCTTTCCAGCGCAGACGCGATCAGAGGGGCATAGCCAAAGGTCGAAACCTTCTTGATATCCTCGATGTTCCGGTTACCCTTCTTGTCCAGCTTGTCGGCCTTCAATTCGACATTCAGTTCAAGAAAGCTTTGCCGAAAGGCACCGGTGCCAGCGGTGACAATATTGGTCACCAGCACAATCAGCATCAGCAATCCGATCCCAATGGCGGCGATGCCATACATTTTGAACCGGCTTTCGGCTGCGTTGCGCCGCTTGGTGCGCGCGTCCTTTTCGAACAGCGAGCCGCCCTTGGGCTTCGTGGTCGGAGCAGCGTCAGGCATTTGGGAAATATCGGTCATTCGTACTGCTCCCGGTATTTGCGTACGATGTAGAGGGCAAAGATGTTCAGCCCCAGTGTGATGATGAACAGGGTCAGACCCAGCGCAAAGGCCACCAGCGTTTCGGGGCTGGCAAAATCGGTATCGCCTGTCAGCTGGCTGACAATCCGCGTGGTGATGGTTGTCATCGCTTCGAACGGGTTGCCCGAGAATTTGGCGATCGCTCCGGCGGCCATCACAACAATCATCGTTTCGCCAATGGCGCGGCTTGCGGCCAGAAGGATCGCGCCGACAATGCCCGGCAGCGCTGCCGGTAGAATCACATTGCGCACGGTTTCCGAATGCGTCGCTCCCAAACCCAGCGAGCCGTCACGCATGGATTGCGGCACCGCGTTGATGATGTCATCCGACAGAGATGAGACAAACGGGATCAGCATGATCCCCATAACCAGCCCAGCGGTCAGAACCGCGTTCGAACTGGCCATCCAGCCCACTCCCAACGCGCCACCGTCACCAAACATCGACACCAGCGCAGGACCCACAGTTAGCAAGGCAAACAGGCCGTAAACAATGGTCGGAATACCTGCGAGGATTTCCAGCAGCGGTTTCGCGATGGACCGCGTCACGCCCGAAGCATATTCAGACAGATAGATCGCGGCAAACAGGCCAATCGGAACCGCCACAAGCAGCGCGATCACAGAGATGTACAGCGTGCCCCACAACAGCGGTAGGATCGACAGCTCACTGCCTCCGCGGAAGTTCGGTGCCCACGTGCTGCCGAAGAAGAAGTCCTTCCACGAATGCAGCTGGAAGAAGTTCATCGTCTCAAACAGCATCGACAGAACAATGCCGATGGTTGTCAGGATCGCGATTGACGCGGCCAGCAATAGAAGGGCCAGAACCCCCTGCTCTACCACGTTGCGCGCCCGAAACTCCTTGTGCGTACGCACATAGGCAAAGGCGGCCCCAAGTAGTGCCATCGCCAGCACTACGACTTGCATGGCAACTGTCCCTGTGGACGTCATGCTGCGGAACTTTTGTGCTGCAACCAAAATCGGCTGTGTGATGTCCTGAGTAAGAACCTGGCCTGCGTCTTTCAGCGTTTTCGTCAGCGCTTCGATATCCGCATTGCCGTTCCGGGCTTGAGTTTCGGTCATCGCACCGCTGGCAACAGCGCCGTCCAAGCCGTAGGCGACACGGCGCACTTCGCTCATGATCAGGCCGCGATCCGACCCTTCGGGCACTGCATGATCGGGAATAAGCTCGGATACCGTGCTGTTCACGATCATCGGTTGGGCAAGGAGCCAGACGATCAGCACCCCAACTGCAGGAACCAGAGCCGTCAGCGCAACGTTGTAACCGTAGTAAGACGGTAAAGAATGCAAATCGCGGACGTTACCACCCGCACTTGCCAGAGCGCGGGACCGACCCGCAAAAAATCCGATCACTGCCAGCGCAAGCAGGATAAGCAACAGCCAGGATAACGCCATGAGAACTCCGTGGGGATGGCAGAGATGGAGTCAAAAAGAACCGGGGCGAGAAAAACCGCCCCGGTTCCGTTCGTAAGAGTGATTAGGAACCGCCGCCCAGGACGGTTTCGTTGGCAACAGCTTCCTGTACCTTGACCAGCTCAGGGTCGGATACCAGGCCGTATTCTGCCAGCGGACCGTCGGGACCTGCGATCTCGTCAGCGACAAAGAACTCAGCATATTCTTTCAGGCCGGGGATCACGCCGATATGCGCTTTCTTCACGTAGAAGAACAGCGGGCGCGAAACCGGGTATTCGCCGGTTGCGATCGACTCGGTCGAAGGAACAACGTCAGACATGGTTGCGACTTGCAGCTTGTCGGTGTTGTTCTCGTAGAACGCCAGACCAAAGACGCCGATGCCGTCTTTGTTGCTGTCGATACGGGCCAGAGTTTCGGTGTAGTCACCGTCGATGTCGACCGAAACGCCATCGGTACGCAGAGCGATACAGGCTTTCTCGGCGGCTTTCTTGTCGTCGCCATTGGCCGCTTTGTAGACGTCAAAGTCGCCCAGATGCTCACAACCAGCCAGGATCACTTTGTCTTCGAACACTTCACGAGTGCCGTGCTTGGTGCCCGGGATGAAGGCTGCGATCGGCTGTGCCGGGAATGCAGGGTTTACGTCGGCCCAGGTTTTGTTGGGGTTGTCGACCAGTTCACCGTCAACGACGATCTGAGCGGACAAAGCTTTGTACCAGTCTTCCGGCGTGAACTCGAAAGAGTTGCCGTTGATGTCGGATGCGAAAACGATGCCGTCATAACCGATCTGAACTTCGATGATGTCAGTAACGCCGTTTTCAGCACAGGCTTTGATTTCTTTTTCACGGATCTGGCGCGATGCGTTCGCAACGTCGATGGTGTTTTCGCCAACACCTTCACAGAAACGCTTCAGACCTGCCGAGGAACCACCCGATTCAACAACCGGTGTCGGGAAGTCAAAATTCTCACCGAAGGCTTCTGCTACGATCGAGGCGTATGGCAGCACGGTTGAAGAACCCGCAACCTGAACCTGATCACGAGCGGCGGCCGCGGTGGCCGATACAGCAGCAATGGTAAGCGCCGAAGCCGACAGTTTTACAAAGGACATTTCAGTCTCCCTGAAAAGATAAATTGTGATCACCCCATGATGATCTGCGCGAACTCCTAAAAGCCGTGCGTAAGCCTTTTGTGACAAGTACGTAACGGTTTTATGACACGTAACGATTTTCTTAAGTTTTCTTAACAGGACAGTACGGAACACAGCGCGCGTCTGAAATGAACCTGCGTCATTGGCCGAAAATCAGCGCGGCAAAATCACTGTAAATACAGAGCCTTTTCCCAGATCGCTTTCGACCCGTAGCCGCCCCCTGTGGCGGTTTACAATATGTTTTACAATCGCAAGGCCCAGCCCCGTACCGCCCAGCTCGCGGGATCTGTGACTGTCGGCGCGATAGAATCGCTCGGTCAGGCGCGGCAGATGCACGGCATCAATCCCTGGGCCTTTGTCTGCGATCTGTACCCGAACCGCAGGGCCGCGCATGGCGGTGTCGCGCTCAGATGACTGAATGCGCACATCAACACTACCGCCGCTACCGCCATATTTGATGGCATTCTCGATCAGGTTCGTGAACACCTGACGCAATTGGTCGCTGTCTCCGGTCACCGAGATTGGCCCTGATGACGCATCCAGTGTCAGGTCCACTTTTGCGGCCTCAGCAAGGGGACGCAGCGTTGTAAGCGTTGATTGCAACAGACCTGTCAGATCAAGCTGCTCCCTGGGGCGAACCCGCTCTTCGCTCTCGACCCGGTTCAGGGATAGCAGATCGCCGACCAGCCGGTTCATTCGATTGGCTTCGTCGGTCATGATCTGCAGAAACCGCTCACGGGCGGCTGCATCATCTCGCGCTGGACCACGCAATGTTTCTATGAAGCCCATCAGAGCAGTCAGAGGCGTGCGCAGTTCGTGGCTGACATTCGCCACAAAATCGCGCCTCATTTGTCCGGCCTGTTCCAGATGCGTGACGTCCTGGAAAACGACCATCACGGCACCACCCTCCACCGCGCCCACACCCTTCATGTAACGGCATTGCACTTCGAAAGTGGTGTCCTGGGCACCATCATTGGACAAATGGCGCGTTTTGGCTGGGCCTTTACTGCGCAGGCTCTGCTCCATCGCGTCGATGACTTGTGGCTGCCGAAGGATCGTTGCGAAATGGCGGCCTTCGATGTTCTGACCCAGCATAGTTCTGGCTTCGGTGTTTGCCGCTATGATGCGCTCGGTCTGATCAACCATAAGCGTGGGCATCGGAATGGCCGACACAATTTCAGCAAGCAGGTCGTTTGGCATTTCCGTCACTCTTGATGCGTTTGGAATCAACCTAAGACACAGGTTTCAAAGTTTTGCGAAACGCGCGCATATTCTGCTGATAGTGAAGCGCGCTGAAGGTGATTTTTTGCGCTGCCGCCGCATCCAGTTCCCGCACAACTTTGCCCGGTGACCCCATAACCAGAGAGTTATCGGGTATTTCCTTGCCTTCGGTAATCAGTGCGCCGGCACCGATAAGACAGTTTTTCCCGATCTTTGCGCCGTTCAAGACAATCGCGCCCATTCCGATCAGTGTGTTTTCCCCGATCGTGCAGCCATGCAGCATGACCTTGTGTCCGATGGTGCAGTTCTTACCAATGGTCAGCGGATACCCGGCGTCGATATGCATGACGCAGTTTTCCTGGACGTTGCTGCCCTCGCCCACGCGGATCTCTTCGTGGTCGGCGCGGATGGTGCAGCCGAACCAGACCGAGGCACCCTGCTCCAGAACGACTTTCCCAATCAGGTTGGCGTCCGGCGCAACCCAGGTGTCTTCGTGGATTTGCGGCGCGTGGTCACCCAAAGCGTAAATGGTCATGCCAAGCCCTCAAATTCGTTTTGCAACGTGCGGACATGGTTCTGCAGGCTGGGCTGCTGGATGCGGCGCATGCGTTCGGCGCTGACGATGGTTTTCAGCTTCTCTTCGGTGGCATCCAGATCGTCATTGATCAGAACATAGTCATAATAGCCCCAGTGGCTAATCTCATCCCAGCTTTTCAACATCCGCTTGGCGATCACGTCTTCACTGTCCTGACCGCGGCTTTCCAGCCTGCGGCGCAGCTCGGGGATAGACGGCGGCAGGATAAAGATCGACAAAGCGTGCTTGCCCAGATCCGAATTGCGGATTTGCACCTCGCCTTGCCAGTCCACGTCAAACAGAACGTCTTTGCCACTGTTAATGGACTCGCGTACCGGACCCGCCGGTGAGCCGTAGAAATTACCGAACACGTGCGCGTGTTCCAGCATTTGTCCCTCGGACACCTGCTGCCGGAACGCATCTTCACTCAGGAAGTAATACTCGCGCCCGTCTTCCTCACCCGGGCGTGGTGCGCGGGTGGTGGCCGAGACCGAGAACTCAAGCTCGGAATCCCACTGCATCAGCCGTTTCGCCAGGGTCGATTTACCGGCCCCCGAAGGCGAGGACAGAATGATTAATAGGCCGCGTCGATCCGCCATTTGGGCGCTCCTGTGGTTATTCTACGTTCTGCACTTGCTCACGCATCTGATCTATTACGGCCTTCAACTCAAGGCCGACCGCTGTCAATTCCGCGCTTTGCGCCTTTGAGCACAGAGTATTTGCCTCACGGTTGAATTCCTGCATTAGGAAATCCAGCTTGCGCCCGACCGCCGCGTCCTGCGCCAGCAGATCCCGCGCCGCCACGACATGCGCCTTCAGGCGATCAATCTCTTCGGTGATGTCCGCCTTGACGGCGATCAACGCCAATTCCTGAGCGACGCGGTCCGGATCAGCCCCCTGCGCGTTGTCCATTACCCGCGCCAGATTATCCCGCAGCGCCTCGGCCATCTTGTCCTTGCGTTGCTCTGCCAGCTCAGCCGCTTGGACCGTCAATGAAGCCACCTGCCCAAGTTGATCTTCCAGAACTGTTGCCAGCGCCCGACCCTCGGACTGGCGCATTTCTATGAATTCGCCCAATAGGCCACTGAATTCTGCCGTCAGTTGGCCAACCAATGGGCCCGGGTCATCCCCATCACTGCCCGCATCCAACATACCCTTGAGCGAGATCAGATCAGCGGCCGTCGAGGGCCTAAGGGTCACGTCCCGCGCAATGGCCATTTCCTGCGTTCGCGCCACAGCCTCAAGAACGGCACTCATGGCAGTCTCGTTCAGGACCAGGTCCGCCTGCGTCTCATCTCGGCTGAGGCGCAAAGACAATGTCACATTGCCCCGGCTTAGTTTTTTCGACATCGCGGCGCGCAACGCAGCCTCAAGCCCGGTCAACCAGTCCGGCACGCGCAGACGCATGTCCAGCCCCTTGCCGTTCACGCTGCGTAACTCCCACGTCCAGCTATGCGGGCCAAACGCCCCTTTGCCCGAGGCGAAACCCGTCATGGATTCAATCATGCCTGCCCTTTCCATAGCTGCCTGTTTTCAGTTTGCTGGGCGCACCTAATGCGAACTGCGCGCACAGGGCAAGAGTTTGCTGACTCTGCCTTTGCCCGTCAGTCGTTAACCATTCGTTAAAGATTTGCTCCAAAATTGAATCAACCTGCGTCAGTCTTACAGCTGCGGACACTGGCCTCGGATAGAGGTCCCCGGTACTTCGCATTTTAGGAAAATGACGGTCGATAGGCGCCAGGGTGATAATGATGAAAACCTTTTTCGGGAACGGTTTCGGGTCAAGTTTTGGAAAGATCGTCTCTATGGATCGTTTTGACAGCGGGCGCAGCCTTTCGCCTATCCGCCAGGCCGAGGCGTATTGGACGGCGCTTCTGACAGGTGATGGGGTTCCCATGCGGTCGCAAATCGACCCGCGCGGGCTTGAGAACATTTTGGAATACACTTTCGTTCTGGAACGCATCGCCCCCGGACTTACCCGATTCCGTCTGGCCGGGAGGCATTTGAACCAGCTGGCCGGGATGGAAGTGCGTGGTATGCCGCTGACTTCCTTCTTTGAGCCCGGCGCGCGGGACCAGATCAAGACCGTGTCGGAACAGGTATTCGCACAACCAGCTATCGCCAATCTGACCCTGGAATCATCAGGTCGGTTGGGGCGTGTGCAGTTACAGGCCCGCATGCTTCTGTTACCGCTGAAAAGCGATTTAGGTGATGTCAGCCGCATTCTGGGCGTAATGGTCAGCGACGGCGCTATAGGTGCAACACCCCGACGATTCACAATCTCAGAAACCAATTTGCGCCCGGTGTCGGATGTGCAGGTTCCCAAACAACCGTCGCAAACGGTCCAGACCGGATTCGCAGAAGATCAGCAAAAATTTGACCGTCCCGGTTCACATCTGAGGCTGGTTGTGTCGCGCGATGACTAAGTCACAAACAAAAAAAGGCGGGCCCATCCAGCCCGCCTTTTCCGATTATTGTCTATAACCTTAACTGGCTGCGCGGTTCTTGCGGTCGCGGCGCAGGTTGGTCAGCTCTTCTGCGACCAGGAATGCCAGTTCCAAGGACTGCGATGCGTTCAGGCGTGGGTCGCACGCTGTGTGGTAACGATCTGACAGGTCCTCTTCGGTCACCGCGCGCACGCCGCCGGTGCATTCTGTGACGTCCAGACCGGTCATCTCAAAATGCACACCACCAGGAACCGTGCCTTCGGCCTGATGGACGCCAAAGAAGTCGCGTACCTCACGCAGGACCGAGTCGAACGGACGGGTTTTGTACCCGGTTGCCGACTTGATCGTGTTGCCATGCATCGGGTCGCAAACCCAGGTGACCTTGGCGCCCTCTTCCTTAACCGCCTTGACCAGGCGCGGCAGGTGCTCGCCTGCCTTGCCTGCGCCAAACCGTGCGATCAGGGTCAGGCGACCCTCTTCGTTTTCCGGGTTCAGCTTGGCCATAAGAACCTTGAGGTCCTCGGCTGTCGTGGTCGGGCCGCATTTTAGACCAATCGGGTTCAGTACCCCGCTGCAGAATTCCACATGCGCACCGTCTGGCTGACGCGTACGGTCGCCGATCCAGATCATGTGACCGGACCCTGCCAACCAGTTGCCGGAAGTAGAATCGAGACGGGTCAGAGCCTCTTCGTATTCCAGCAGCAAGCTTTCGTGGCTGGTGTAAAACTCCACGGTTGAGAACTCATGCGTAGTGTCCGCTGTGATCCCGGCGGCATCCATGAAGTCGATCGTGTCTTGGATACGGTCAGCAATTTCCGAGTATTTCTGTACATCCTGTTCATCCGTGAAGCCCAATGTCCACGAATGCACCATGCTCATATCGGCGAATCCGCCGGTCGAGAATGCACGCAACAGGTTCAAGGTAGCGGCAGCCTGCGTGTAGGCCTGCAGCATCTTGCTGGGATTCGGGATGCGGGCTTCGGGCGTGAAAGCCAGCTCGTTGATGATGTCACCGCGGTAGCTGGGCAACTCAACACCGTCCAGAACCTCGGTCGGCGCACTGCGCGGCTTGGCAAACTGGCCCGCCATACGGCCCACTTTGACCACGGGCACCTTGGCACCATAGGTCAGTACCATCGCCATCTGCAGCATCACCTTAAAGGTGTCACGAATTGCATCCGCGCTGAATTGTTCAAAGCTTTCAGCACAATCCCCGCCCTGTAACAGGAAAGCCTCGCCGCGACCGGCGGCACCCAGATGTTGTTTGAGACGCCGTGCTTCGCCAGCAAAGACCAGCGGGGGATACTGAGAAAGCTGAGCCTCGACTTTGGCCAGCGCGGCCGCATCGATATAGTCTGGCATCTGAACCCGGGGCTTGTTGCGCCAGTTCGTTTTTTGCCATTCGGTCATAGCTTTGATCTCCGCTGAAGTAGTCAGGTCGTCTCTATACAAAATGCATTGAAGACTGACCATATCCCTTTTGCGCCTCTTGACGTCGGAAACAAGCTTTGATCATGGTGGCTGGCAACAACGACGCCGGACGCGACGTAACAACGCGCCGAATCAAGGACACCAAGCCATGCAAGAGCAACGCCAAGTTGTCACAGTGGAAGGCGCTGAGGCCAATCCTCGGCATTTCGTGTTTGTCCTTTTGGACAAGTTTTCCCTGCTGTCTTTTGCCTCGGCGTTGGACAGCCTGCGGATTGCCAACCGTATGGCAGACAAAGAACTCTACACGTGGGCCCTGGCCGGTGAAGGTGGTGATACGGTCAGCTGTTCTGCCGGGACTACCTTTAACGTTGAAACCGACTTGGTCGAACTGCAACGCGATGACGTGGTCTTGATCTGCGGCGGCGTCGACGTGCAACTGGCGACAACAAAGAAAGTGCTGAACTGGGTCCGCCGCGAAGCGCGGCGCGGTTTGCGCATCGGCGGTCTGTGCACAGCAGCCTTTACGTTGGCCAAGGCCGGATTGCTGGACGGTAAACGCGCAACGATCCACTGGGAAAACTCGGACAGCTTTATCGAAGAGTTCGACGAAGTTGAACTGACCAAATCAGTGTTTCAGATCGACGGAAACCGGATGACGACTGCGGGCGGCACGTCCTCAATCGACCTGATGCTCAAGATCATTGCCGATGATTATGGTGAGGATCTGGCGAACGCCGTGGCGGACCAGATGATCTATTCCTCGATCCGTACCGATCAGGATACACAGCGCCTGTCGACCCCGACCCGGATTGGTGTACGACACCCCAAGCTAAGCCAGGTTATCCTGATGATGGAAAAGAATATCGAAGAGCCGATCTCGCCATCGATTCTGGCAAAAGACGTGGGCATGTCCACCCGACAACTGGAACGCCTTTTCCGCCGCTATCTCAGCCGCTCACCCAAACGCTACTACATGGAATTGCGCCTGCACAAAGCACGCAACCTGCTGATGCAGACGGACATGAGTGTGATCAACGTGGCTTTGGCTTGCGGCTTTGCCTCGCCCAGCCATTTCTCAAAATGCTACCGGGCCCATTACAACACCACGCCTTATCGTGAACGTGGTGCGCAAAGCGGGCGGTTGTCCGTCTGATCTACGCCTATCCGGGGGTCATGCGATAGATGGCTCCCTGTCCCACCGAAATAAACCAGATTGCCCCATCCGGGGCTTCGACGATATCGCGAACGCGCTCGGTTTCCGGCCCTTTGATCTGTTCGACCTCGCGCAGCGGTGTTCCTTCAAGGCGCGAGATGTAGTCAAACTTGAGCGACCCGACAAAGATATCGCCCCGCCACTCTGGCCAAAGCTTGCCGGAATAGACCAGCAAACCGGACGGTGCGATGGACGGATCCCAATAGTGTTCCGGCTGTTCCATCCCGGGTTTCGAGGTCCCCTCTCCGATTTTTTGGCCCGAATAGTGAACGCCGTAGGAGATCACCGGCCAGCCGAAATTCCGCCCCGGTTGGATCAGGTTCACTTCATCCCCGCCCTTCGCACCATGCTCTGAAATCCACAAGCGACCTTGCCTGTCCAACCCAGCGCCCTGCGGGTTGCGATGACCAAATGACCAAATCTCAGGGCGAATTCCAGCCTGTCCGACAAAAGGGTTGTCGGCAGGTACCGTGCCATCGCGATTGATGCGAATAACGGTGCCCATGTGGTTTGACCTGTCTTGCGCTGACGGACGGTCGCCGCGATCCCCAATCGTAACAAACAGCGTTCCGTCCTGCGCCTCGACCACGCGCGAACCGAAATGTCGGCCAGTCGAACCGCCCGGAACTGCTTCGAAAATGATCCGTACGTTGTTCAAGCGGCTCCCGTTTTCCGACAGGCGCGCCACGGCCACCGCGGTTCCCGCCCCGCCACTTTGGGGTTTGGAGAAGGTGAGAAACACCTCGCGGGTCTGCGGAAAATCCCGTGCCACGGTGATATCGAGCAGCCCGCCCTGCCCGTTCGCAGCCACCTTGGGCACCCCGGCAATGCGTTTGACCTCGCCTTCCGAGACAAACAAAAGATCGCCGTCCCGTTCGGTCACCAATGTTCCGCCTCCGGGCAATAAGCCGATCGCCCAAGGTGCATCCAGCCCGGTGACCATCGCCGTGACCTGAACCGTCCCGGCTGAGGTTTGAAGGGTATCGGCGCTGATGGGGCCGGCAAAAACCGACAGGACCAGAATCGCGGCAGCCCTAAGCATGAGAATCTCCAACTTTGGTAAAACGTGACAAACTCATCAAAACAAATAGGTTTATTCTTGGCAAAAACACATTTGCGTTAGGACTTTTCTTTTCCAGACAGCTTGCCTAGGGTCTTGCCCAGAACGAATACGTTCCAATAAGGGAGTAACCATATGAAAAAGCTGCTTACTGCAACCGCAGCATCCGCTCTGCTGGCTGGTCCGGCACTGGCCGAAGACGTCACTTTGGGCGTCCTCTTCGGCTTTACCGGCCCGATTGAATCGCTTGCACCTGCAATGGGTTCCGGCGCTGAAATGGCGATGGCCGAAGTCACCGAATCCGGCAAACTGCTGGACGGCTCAAAGGTCACCGCGTCGCGCGCTGACACCGGTTGTATCGACAACGGTCTGGCGACCTCGAACGGCGAACGTATGATCGCGGACGGCGTTGCTGGTATTGTCGGCGGCGACTGCTCGGGGGTGACCGGTGCGATCCTGCAAAACGTTGCGATCCCGAACGGCATGGTCATGATCTCGCCGTCGGCGACATCACCGGGTCTGTCGACCATGGAAGACAATGGTCTGTTCTTCCGCACCGCCCCGTCGGATGCACGTGAAGGCGAAGTGATGGCTGACATCCTGAAGGATCGCGGCATCAACTCGATCGCCCTGACCTATACCAACAACGACTACGGCAAGGGTCTGGCAGACGCGATCCAATCCTCGTTCGAAGCAGCCGGCGGTGAAGTGACCATCGTTGCCGCGCACGAAGACGGCAAGGCTGACTACTCGGCTGAAGTTGGTGCGCTGGCGTCGGCTGGTGGCGACATTCTGGTTGTCGCAGGCTATCTGGACCAGGGCGGTCTGGGCATCATCCAGTCCTCGCTGGACAGCGGTGCCTTTGACACATTCGGTCTGCCGGGCGGCATGATCGGTGACTCGCTGCCTTCCAACGTCGGTCCCGACCTGAACGGCTCGTTCGGTCAGATCGCCGGTTCGGGCGGTGAAGGTGCTGAAAAGTACTTTGCCATGGCCGAAGCCGCAGGCTTTGACGGTTCGTCGCCCTATTCGCCTGAATCCTATGACGCTGCCGCGCTGTTCATGCTGGCCATGCAGGCGGCAGGTTCCACTAACCCGGCTGAATACGGTGCCAAGATCTTGGATGTCGCCAACGCCCCGGGTGAGAAGATCTATCCGGGTGAACTGGCCAAAGGTCTGGAGCTTCTCGCCGCTGGTCAGGACATCGACTATGTCGGCGCGTCGGGTGTTGAGCTGATCGGCCCCGGTGAAAGCGCGGGTTCTTATCGCGAGATCGAAGTAACCGACGGCGAAAACAAGACCGTCAACTTCCGTTGAACCGGTCTTAAACGTCATAAAATCAAGCAGCCCGGGCCTTGTGTCCGGGCTGTTTCAATGAAAAAAGGCCGAACCTCACCTTTTGAGGTCGAGGAAGCAGAAACACCGACAAGGGTGGCTAGGGGAATAGATGATCGTCGTCGAGGACGTGCACAAGCATTTCGGCGGGTTTCACGCGGTGGATGGGGCGTCGCTGGAAATCCAAAAAGGTTCGATCACAGGCCTGATCGGGCCAAACGGGGCGGGAAAGACCACCCTTTTCAACGTGATCGCGGGCGTTCTGCCACCGACCAGCGGCAGGGTGTACATGGACGGCGAAGAAATTACCGGCCTTCCCCCGCATGACCTGTTTCACAAGGGTTTGCTGCGCACCTTTCAGATCGCGCATGAATTCTCTTCGATGTCCTGCCGCGAGAATCTGATGATGGTGCCCGGCGCCCAATCGGGTGAATCGCTGTGGAACACCTGGTTCAGTCGCAAGCGCATCGCCGACGAAGAACGTGCCCTAATGGCTAAAGCGGATGAGGTTCTGGAGTTTCTGACCATTGAGCACCTGGCCGACCACAAGGCAGGTCAGGTCTCTGGCGGGCAAAAGAAGCTGCTGGAACTCGGCCGCACCATGATGGTCGACGCCAAGATCGTGTTTCTGGACGAGGTCGGCGCGGGCGTGAACCGCACCCTGCTGATGACCATCGCCGACACCATCCTGCGTTTGAACAAAGAACGCGGTTATACTTTTGTCGTTATCGAACACGACATGGATTTTATCGGCAAGATTTGCGACCCGGTCATCTGTATGGCCGAGGGGAAAGTCCTGGCCGAGGGTACACTGGACGAGATCAAAGCCAATGAGCACGTGATCGAGGCCTATCTGGGCACTGGCCTGAAGAACAAAGACAAACTAGAGGCCGGGGCATGAGCGATGTGATGAGAGTGAGTGCACACAGTTTGCGCAAATGGGGTCGCTGCCCCGAAACCCCCGGGATATTTGAAGGCCAGATGAAGAAGGATCCTGTGAATGTCTGAGCCGTTTCTGATCGGTGACACCATGACCGGTGGTTATGGCAAGGGGCCGGACATCTTGCATGAGTGCACCATCGCTGTGGACAAAGGTCAGATCGCGGTGATCGTTGGCCCCAATGGCGCAGGTAAGTCTACTGCGATGAAGGCCGTTTTTGGAATGCTGGATGTCCGGTCGGGATCTGTCCGGCTGGACGGTGAAGACATCACCAACCTCACTCCGCAGGACCGCGTTATCCGCGGGATGGGGTTTGTGCCGCAAACCTCAAACATCTTCACCTCGATGACGGTTGAAGAAAACCTTGAGATGGGCGCTTTCATCCGTCGCGACGACATCAGCCAAACCATGGAACAGGTCTACGACCTCTTCCCCATCCTGCGCGACAAGCGAAATCAAGCGGCCGGAGAGCTGTCGGGCGGTCAACGTCAGCAGGTCGCTGTAGGCCGAGCGCTTATGACTCAGCCCAAAGTTCTGATGTTGGACGAGCCGACCGCTGGTGTTTCGCCGATCGTGATGGATGAGCTGTTCGACCGGATCATCGAAGTTTCGCGGACCGGTCTGCCGATCCTGATGGTGGAGCAGAATGCTCGTCAGGCTCTGGAGATCGCGGACAAGGGGTATGTGCTTGTTCAGGGGCGGAATGCCTATACTGGAACGGGCAAGGAACTGTTGGCTGATCCGGAGGTGCGGAAGAGTTTCTTGGGGGGGTAACGACGGTGTTTATTGAACAAAGACTGTGTTACTTGCTTGCCTCGGTCATTGTTGGGTTCGCTTTACCGCAAGCGACTTACGCCGAAAGTGTTCCTCTGTCGCATTGTAGAATGAAGATGTGTGAAGTTCGGGCACACTGTATTTCCAACGATTGTGAGGCCGTCGAATGTCTTGGAGACGGATTTAACTTGGAAATCTCGTCCATCGGGAGCCTGGTGAATACCTTTGCCGTTTCTCCAGAAAAAGACAGCAAGTTCCCTATGGGAGAATTTAGTATCGATCCAGAGCTTTCCACAGAAAACACTGTTTTCGCAAGCAGTGTTGAGGATAGCGAAATCGCGCACATGCAAGTCAAATTGCACAAAGGCCAACCCACCGACATTACAATCACCACGCAAACCAGAGGTTGGATGGTCGACGTTTTGGTAACCCATGGCCATTGCGGAGAAGAATACTAGTGGCCTACCTCAACGCCCATGTGGCGCTCTTCAGCTTCGTCTTTGTTCCCGCAACCGCCTAGGCCGACTATCCAAGTTTCGACGTGTTGGATTAGCATCGCCAACTTTCATTGAAATTGCTGTGCCGGGAAAACAGGGTTTTCTATTCCCGACCCCGTTTTCACTGGCCAGATATCAAACCTCATTTACCCTATCGGATCACCACAGGACCCAAAGTCCTGCGCGGCATGCGGGCCCCTGATCGACATGTCGTAGTCAAGATTCTCGAAGTCGACGACAAAGGTAATCACATCTTTATCCTTAATGTGCAAAAACGTCAGCGAGTTCAGCCCGCCGATGATGACGGCTTCACCTTTGACGTCATCGGTTACAATGAACCCTTTGTCCGTGGCCCCTGACCGCGCCAGCGTCACCGCGTTGCCCGTGCTGTCCGAGACGCAGTTCACCACAAAATCCTCACCGTTCAGAGGATCGTTCTGAGCCGCCGCAACACCGGGCGCTACCAAACTTAAAAACAAAATCGCCGCGTTTTTCATGTCTTGCCTTTCTGTTCCCGGAGCCGCTGGGTCTGCGCCATGACGTGATCCGTATTCCGTAAGTTGGGCTTCGCATTTCCCGGCGAGCCGTTCTGGAAAGCTAGGGATATCCCACCGAGATCAAAGCGTTGTCCCAAGCGGATCACTTCATCTTGAGGTTGCGTGATACTGTTCGTAACGTCGGACGCCATAATTTGCTGGTTACTGAGAGCATCCCCGAATCTGGTTGTTTCAATGTCGGTACGCAAGGATTTGCACAACGTTACAGCGACGGTCGGTAAATCTGTCCAAAATAAGGCGGATTTTACGCTGGAACGGTCAGGAAACCAATCTTCATCGAATTATATCCTGAGTTTTCAATGTATAATTTCTGTGGCCTCAGACTTCTGGAAATTTCAGCATTCAGAAATCTGTCCCCAGAAGGATTAATTCTCGCCATTTTTCCCACCTAGTGAGGCCCAGAAATCGCGCCCTTCGATGGCCGGTTTACCAACACATGGACCGATTTGTCGGCCAACACCTTTTAGGAGAGCTTATATGAAATATCTGGCCGCTCTTGCTGCCTTGTTGCTGCCCGCTGTCGCGCAGGCCACAACGCAGAATACACCGGGAGCTGAGTTTGTTTACGAGTGTCAGATTGAAGAGATTTGCAAGTCCGGCAAATGTTCCCCTGCCACAGCGCCCAAGAAAATCATGCTGAAACGTGTTGAGGGCGCATCCAAAGGAACCTTGAGCGTCGATGGCGATATTGCCGAGCTGCATGTTTTCAAAGGGCTTGGTTCTTATGAATTTCTGCAAATCACCAATGGCGGCAGCGTCGGTTACACTATCGACGAAAGCGGTACGCTCGCGATCCGGGCAACGGGAGCCAACAGCCGAAACGAGCGTGGAACCTGCACGGTCAGCTGACGACACCAGGTCCAATACGCCCCGTTGGGGTCCCAAACCACAACCGTTCTGGCGGGTCAGCCCCGCCTGAACACGCACAAAGAGAACGCCGCTGTCATCAGCAATCGGAGCAATGCCGATTTTGTCGCTTTCGGGTTGAAAATTTCCCAAATTAACGCCGGAAAAGACGTGGGAATGATTGTGCAAATGGCAAAACGCATGCCATAAAGCCGCACCCGAAAGAACGAGACGATCAAATGGACTTATTGAATGCGTTAGTCGCGCTGGCAAACTTTGTCATCGTGCCTGCGGTTGCTTACGGCAGCCAATTGGCGCTTGGCGCGCTAGGGGTCACGCTTATCTACGGCATCCTGCGGTTTTCGAATTTTGCCCATGGCGACACGATGGCCTTTGGTGCGATGATTGCCGTGCTGGTTACCTGGGGCCTGCAAGCCGCCGGCGTGAGTTTTGGCCCGCTACCCACCGCGCTGCTGGCCCTGCCCTTTGCGATCCTGGGCTGTATCGTACTTGTTTTGATAACCGATCGGTTGGTCTATCGGTTCTACCGGGAACAAAAGGCCAAGCCGGTGATCCTTGTGATCGTCTCGATGGGTGTCATGTTCATCATGAACGGGCTTGTTCGCTTTATCATCGGTCCGGATGACCAAAGGTTTTCGGACGGCGCGCGGTTCATCATATCCGCCCGTGATTTCAAGGCGATGACCGGACTGCGTGAGGGGCTTGCGATCAAGACCTCTCAGGGCATCACTCTGGTAGTTGCCGTTATCGCGGTGGCGCTGCTGTTCTGGTTCCTCAACAAGACCCGCACGGGAAAATCGATGCGGGCCTATTCCGATAACGAGGATCTGGCGCTGCTTTCAGGTATTAACCCCGAGCGTGTTGTGATGATCACCTGGATCATCGTGGCAGCATTGGCGACCACCGCTGGTGTTCTTTATGGTTTGGACAAGAGCTTTAAGCCTTTTGTCTATTTCCAACTTCTGCTGCCGATCTTCGCTTCGGCCATTGTCGGCGGCCTTGGCAACCCGCTGGGCGCCATCGCGGGCGGGTTCATCATCGCGTTCTCAGAGGTCACTGTTACCTATGCATGGAAAAAGGTACTGACTTACGTTGCGCCAGAAAGTCTGGCGCCTTCGGGATTGGTGCAATTCCTGTCCACTGATTACAAATTCGCCGTCAGCTTTGCCATCTTGCTGATCGTGCTTCTGTTCAAGCCTACCGGCCTGTTTAAGGGGAAAGCGGTATGACCGAGTCCGTCAAAAACACGCTGCTTTTCATTGTCGTTGGCGGTCTGATCCTGCTGACCGGTTTCACACAAAGCTGGAACGCCGCAATCCTGATCCTGAACATGGGGTTGATCTCGGCCATCATGGCGATTGGGGTAAACCTGCAATGGGGGTTTGCCGGCCTCTTTAACGTCGGCGTCATGGGTTTTGTCGCACTGGGTGGACTGGCTGTTGTTTTGATATCGACCCCGCCGACCCCCGGCGCATGGTCCTCGGGTGGTTATGGCATTCTTCTGGCGTTGCTTTTAGGCGCAGCAACCGTTGTGGCGGCTGTGCTGGTGGCGACCCGGATGCCCAAGGGGCGTGCCCAAACCTTGACGATTATTGCCATTCTCCTTGTTGGGTTCTTTGTCTACCGCGCAATATTTGATCCAAGCGTTGTGGGGGTCGAGGCAATCGAACCCGCAGTTGCCGGCAACCTTGGCGGTTTGAACCTGCCGGTCCTTGTGGCCTGGCCTGCGGGCGGTTTGCTGGCCGCTGGTGCGGCGTGGCTGATCGGAAAGACGGCGCTGGGCCTTCGCTCTGACTATCTGGCGATCGCGACACTGGGCATTGCCGAGATCATCATTGCCATCATGAAGAACGAGGATTGGCTGGCCCGAGGTGTAAAGAACGTCTACGGCATCCCGCGCCCTGCCCCTGTGGTTGGTTACGAGGTCGAATTGCAGAACGATCCCAGCTTTGTCGCCCGCGCTGACTGGCTCGGGTTGGATCCGGTCATCGCGTCGACCCTGTCGGTCAAACTGGGCTATTCGCTGCTGTTCATGATCGTTCTGCTTGTCCTGCTGTGGATGGCGCAAATGGCGTTGAAAAGCCCGTGGGGCCGCATGATGCGCGCCATCCGCGACAATGAGGTCGCGGCAGAGGCAATGGGCAAGGATGTTACCCGCCGCCACCTACAGATCTTCGTGCTCGGCTCGGCCATCTGTGGCATCGCCGGTGCGATGATGACAACTCTGGACGGGCAACTTACGCCGGGCACATACAATCCGCTACGGTTTACGTTCCTTGTCTGGGTGATGGTCATTGTGGGCGGTTCGGGCAACAATTTCGGTGCTGTATTAGGCGCATTCCTGATCTGGTTCCTTTGGGTTCAGGTCGAGCCGATGGGATTGTGGTTCATGAACCTGATCACTTCGAGCATGCCGGATGGCAGCGCGCTTAAGTCTCATTTGATCGACAGTGCCGCGCATATGCGTCTGTTCACCATGGGCCTTGTCCTGCTGATTGTTCTCAGGTTCAGTCCAAGGGGATTGATTCCGGAAAAGTAAGATCACATTCCATCAATTCTTGAGACCGCGCCAACTGACTGGTGCGGTTTCTTGATTTTATACGGTATACGGATTAGACGAATCCCAGTACCGCCTTGATCCAGCCCTCTTTTTGGCCAGTATTTACGCTAAATTGATGCTTGGCCCGCGATCATTCGGGAAACCTACGAGTTTAAAAAGAGTGCACATGAATACTTCCTTCACTAAAATAGCCCTTACCGTCCCGCTGCTCGCCATGCTGGCTGGATGTATCCCGTCGCCGGAAGAGTTGGAAACGGCCCCGGTAAAAGTGCAGACGCCTAAGGGTGAAGTTACGTGCCAACTATATCGTCCAGACCGTGTGATCTGGGATCGAGCGACCAACTTCCCGGCCACCAAAATGTCGGTCTCCGAAGCGGACGCCTATTGCAAGCAAGAAGGCCAGCGCCGTCTGAAGTAAAATACGTGCGCCGGGTAGAAGGTTCCTGCCCGGCACTACCCTTATCTGGCCTTGAACAAACCGCCAAGAATGCCGCGTACAATGCGACGTCCGGTTGTTCCTTTCAGTTCCTTGATCACAGCCTCACTCATAGCGGTTGCGAATGTGTCTTTCTTACGCATCACGCGAGAGGATGACCGCCCAACCCGGCTGCCGGAATAGCGTCTTGCTGTCGCAAATTCACGCTCGGCCGTGGATTGCGTTTCCAACTGTTCCTCGGCCTCGGCCGCTGCTTGCGCTGCTGCATCTGCGCGGGACTGAAGGATTTCAAAGGCAGATTTCCGGTCCTTCAACTGCCCGTATTTCACTTTCATCGCTGACGCATCCATCAGCGCCTTCCGCTCGGCCTTGGTGATTGGCCCCAGTTGCGTTCCCGGCGGGCGGATCAGAGTGCGTTCTACGATCCCTGGCACGCCTTTTTTCTGCAACATCGAGGTCACGGCCTCACCGACACCAACCTCACGGATCGCCTCTTCGGTGTCGAAGGCTGGGTTTTCACGATAGGTTTCTGCTGCAAGTCGCAGGTTCTTGCGATCCCGCGCCGTGAATGCGCGCAAGGCATGCTGCACCCGGTTGCCCAGCTGGCCAAGAATGTCTTCTGGAACGTCCGCCGGATTCTGCGAGATGAAATAGACACCCACCCCCTTGGAGCGAATGAGGCGGGCGACCTGTTCGACCTTGTCCACCAGAACCTTGGGCGCATCATCGAACAGCAGATGCGCTTCGTCGAAGAAGAACACCAGTTTGGGTTTGTCCGGGTCGCCAACTTCCGGCAGTTCTTCGAACAGCTCGCTTAGCAACCACAGCAGGAATGTTGCGTACAGACGCGGTGACCCCATCAGCTTGTCGGCAGCAAGGATGTTCACGACGCCCTGCCCGTTCTCATCCACGCGCATCAGATCGGCCAGTTCCAATGCGGGTTCACCAAACAGTTTGGTGCCGCCTTGGTTTTCCAGCACCAGCAGGCGGCGTTGAATAGCCCCGATCGAAGCGGTTGAGACATTGCCATAGCGCAAAGACAACTGAGCCCTATTTTCCCCAATCCAGACCAGCAAGGACTGAAGGTCTTTGAGGTCTAATAGCGGTAAGCCCTCTTCGTCTGCCACCCGGAACGCGATGTTCAGAATGCCCTCTTGTGCTTCGCTCAGATCCATCAGGCGCGACAGCAGAAGAGGTCCCATCTCGGTTACTGTTGTACGAACGGGATGTCCCTGTTGCCCGAACAGATCCCAGAACGTGACCGGACACGCGCCATACGCGTAATCGGTAAAGCCTATCCGCTGGGCGCGATCCTGAAACGCTTTGTGAAGCTTGTGACCTTCGCTGCCCGCCTTGGCCAGACCGGACAGGTCCCCTTTGACGTCAGACAGGAAAACCGGAACACCGGCCTGGGAAAACCCCTCGGCCAGAATTTGCAGTGTCACCGTTTTACCTGTTCCCGTCGCCCCCGCGATCATGCCGTGGCGGTTGGCATATTTCAGCGTCAGCGACTGCGGTTGGCCGTAGTCGTTGCCACCGCCGCCCAAGAATATGTTTTGGTCCATGAATGTAAGGCCTTATTTCCACCGATCTACGGCCAGCATACAAAGTTAACCTTTAACTGCGAAAGTCTAATTGCTGCCTTGTGGCTAAGGTTACGGGGCGGCATATTTCCTCCCTGTCGACTGACCGCGCCTTCGGGCGCGGTTTTTTTCACAAATCATGGCCGTTACATTAAAATTTCAGGTTTTCAGTTGACCGATGCCCCCACCTTTCGTAACGTCTGCGCATAAATAAGTCGGCCAGTCCGACGGGGAGAAAATTATATAAAGGGAGCCGCTCCACCGGCTCCCTTTGTTCTTTTTGTCGTCGCGCTGGATTTCCGATAACCCGGCGAAAAACCGTTCACATGTTGATTTGACCCACCTTAGCCCCTGACAGGGTCTGGCAAGGGTGATAGACGAATAAAAAATCCAACATAAGACCGAGGCAATCATGATTAAGAACACCCTATCCATCAGCCTGGTGACCACTGCTTTGTGGTGCGGAGCCGCGTACGCACAGGAAACGACGCAGGAAACCGAACAACAGCCCCAGACCTCGCAAACAGAGGTCGGCAGTGATCTGGACCTGGGTGAAACCGGCCCGCGCGTCGGCGAACAATACGTTAAGGAAGAAAAGGGCGACTGGGCGATCCTGTGCATCAAGACCGATGCCGACGAAGACCCCTGCGCGATGCGTCAGATCCTGACCGGCGAGCAAGGTCAGCCGATCGCGGAAATTACTCTGGAAAAATTGCCCGAGGGCGTGGCCGCGGTTGCCGGAGCAACTGTGGTTGTCCCGCTGGAAACAATGCTACAGGCGCAGCTGGCGCTTTCGATCGATGGTGCTCCGGGCAAGCGCTATGACTACCACCACTGTAACCCCGTTGGCTGTGTTGCGCAGATGGGCTTTACCGAGGGCGACGTGGAAGCAATGAAGGTCGGAACCAAAGCGACCCTGTCGCTCGTGTCGGTTCTCGCACCAAACCAACTACTGCAACTGGAAGTTTCGCTGTCGGGCTTCACAGCAGGTTTTGAAGGCTTGAAAGTTCTGCAGAACTGAGGTTTCGCTAAACTAAAGAAGCCGTCGGGATTTACCGGCGGCTTCTTTGTTTGAAATCAGATTTTAAATGCGTTTTAAGGCAATTACCGCATTCAGCCCGCCAAATGCAAAGGCGTTACTCAGTGCTACGTCCACTTTCGCCTCGCGGGCTTCGTTTGGCACGACATCCAGCGCGCATTCGGGGTCCGGCTCTTCATAGCCGATGGTCGGAGCGATCACCCCATCCCGCAGTGCCATGATACAGGCCAGCAGTTCGACCGCGCCGGTGCCACCGATAAGGTGGCCGTGCATCGACTTGGTCGAAGATATCATCAGTTCATCCGCATGAGGACCAAAGACACCGGCCACGGCAGCGCATTCCGTCTTATCATTGGCCGCGGTGCCGGTTCCATGCGCGTTGATATATCCAACACTGTCCGCGCTTAACCCTGCATCCGCAAGCGCGCCCGACATGGCACGCGCAGCGCCCTGTTTGCTGGGCATGACAATGTCCGACGCATCTGACGACATCGCAAAACCCACGACCTCACACAGGATATCAGCCCCACGGGCGCGGGCGTGCTCGAATTCTTCGAACACGAAGACACCTGCGCCTTCGCCTTGCACCATGCCATTGCGATTCGCGCTGAACGGGCGGCAGGCGTCCTTGGACATGACACGCAGCCCTTCCCAGGCTTTGACACCACCAAAACACAACATCGACTCTGACCCACCGGTCAGCATCGCCGGAGCAGCACCGCTGCGTACCATCTGGAACGCCAGCGCCATTGCGTGGTTGGACGAGGCACAGGCCGTCGACACCGTAAAGCTGGGGCCCTTAAGGTTATGCTCCATCGAGACGTGACTGGCCGCCGCATTGTTCATCAGCTTGGGAACGACAAACGGGTGCACCCGGTTTTTGCCATCCTCGTAAACGGAACGGTAGTTGTCATCCCAGGTCGAAACGCCTCCACCAGCGGTTCCCAACACAACGCCCGAGCGGGCCGCGAGGTCACCGTGGAATTCGATCCCGGATTGATCAATTGCTTCTTTGGCCGCTGTCAGAGTGAATTGTGTGAACCGGTCATACAGGGTCATTTGCTGGCGGTTAAACCGCCCCTCGGCCTCGAACCCGCGGACCTGACCACCAATCTGAATGGCCAGTCTTTCAACATCGCGAAATTCAAGCGCAGAGATACCGCAGCGCCCTTCGCGCATAGCCTCTAACGTATCAGGCACCGAATGGCCCAGTGAATTGATTGTACCGGCCCCGGTGATAACGACGCGTTTCATAGGATTATGTCAGACCTTTTCCGACACCAGCTTTTGGATGCCGGTGATAATGGCCGCGACGTTCGAAATGTCAAAGTCGCTGGCGCTCGGCTCGTTTGCGTTGAACGGAATCGAGATATCGAACTCTTCCTCGATGGCAAAAATGCTCTCGACCAGTCCAAGGCTGTCGATACCCAGATCTTCGAGCGTGCTTTCGGGTGTCACATCCGACGGCTCCAGCACGGCCTGCTCTGCAATGATTGCGATGACGCGGTCGCTGATGCTCATGTCGATCCTCTAATTATCATGTTGTGGTTGATTTAATCGCTCGGAGGCTGTTTGGAAACAGCCTTTTTCAGCGCCTCAACGTCACGTGCCAATCTCGGCAGCCGGCGCTGCGCTTTGTAAATGTCTGTATGCGTTTCCATTTTGATGGCGGGATAGCCCATAACCACGCGCCCTTTGGGAACGTTGGATAGGATTTTTGTGCCCCCGCCCGCAATCACACCATCGCCGATAAAGATATTGTCCGACACTCCGGTCTGTCCGCCCAAAACAACGTTGTTTCCAATTTCAACTGATCCGGACACACCGGATTGCCCGCATAACAGGCAATCCTGCCCGACACGGGTGTTGTGCCCGATATGAACCTGGTTATCGAGCTTTGAACCATCGCCAATGCATGTGTTCCTGATGGTCCCATTGTCCACGGTGCAATTCGCACCGACTTCGACATCATCGCCAATCTCAACGGCACCCAAAGAATGAATGCGGAGCCAGCTTTGCGCCCGGGCTTCACCCTGATCGCCCATAGATTTGCGGGCATTTTCCACGCCTGATACCTCGGGCGTCACAAAGCTGAAACCGTCGCTGCCGATCCGCGCACCGGGTTGGGCAATGAAACGGTCACCGATCTGAGCACGTGCTCCGATACTCACCATCTCGCGCAGAAAGGCGTGGTCACCCAGAACGGCATCCAGACCGATCACGCAATGTGGCCCGATGACCGCATTCTTACCGATACGCGCACCGGCACCAACAACTACCAATGGACCGATCGAGGCACCCTCGCCTATCTCCGCCGTTGGGTCGATTACGGCAGAGGGGTGAATGCCCGGCTGAACTCCCTGCCCGCGATCCAGCATTGCCGTGATACCTGCCATCGCCATGCGTGGACGCGGCACAAAAACCGCGGCCTCCAACCCCAGAGCCTGCCAATCCGCACCTTCCCACAAAACGGCGGCGCGGGCGGCACCCGTGCTAAGCGCGTCCGCGTATTTCGGCGACATCGCCATTGCCAGGTCAGACGGCCCGGCATCGACCGGTTCTGCGGCGCGCTCTATAACAAGGCCAACTTCACCCTGACAGTCCGCGCCCAAGGCTTCGGCGATTTGCTGAATAGTGTACTGCATGACGGGCTTCCCGAATTAAGGACCTGCCCCCGGTGATTACCCCTGAACGTCCGGCAGGGCTACCCCTGCTTTCTGCAGAGCGTCCCAGATTTTTCGGTCCCGGTCATAGACATCGCGGCGGTACTGAACCTCACCTTTCGGACCGACATAGGCGGTGCGATAGATCAGGTGAACCGGAACATGCTGTTCCAGCGGGACAGTCGTTTCCTTGCCGGACGCCAATATACGGTGGAAAAACGACTTTGGGTCCTCTTCCTGCTTGGCCAAAAGCGCATAGGCAAACTCAAAAGGTTGCGCCAAACGGATACACCCGTGCGAGAACGCCCGCGTCTCACGTGCAAACAGAGATTTCTGAGGCGTATCATGCAGATAGATGTTGTACTTATTGGGGAACATGAACTTCACCAACCCAAGCGCGTTGCTTTTGCTCGGGGGTTGACGCATAGCAAACGGGAAGTTTCTGGTGTTGAACTGGGAGAAATCAACCGCGCCCCGATTAACCAGACGACCGCTGCGATCTGTGATCTGGATGTGACCTACGGCGTTTGGATTTGACTGCAATTTTGGCAGATATTCCTTGGTGATGATCGAGCGCGGTACATACCAACTGGGGTTGATGACCATATGCTCCATCTCGTCCGAAAACTCCGGGCTACGACGGTCATGCACGTTCTTGCCGATCACGGCGCGGGTTTCAAAGGTAACCCGGCCATCGTCCACGATCTTGGCCGAAAAGTCGGCTTGGTTGACCAGAATGTGCCGCTCACCCCGTTCCCGCGGCAACCAGCGTTCTCGTTCCAGTGCAACATACACGGCCTTCAAACGCTCGGACGCCGTGCGGTTAAGTTCGGTGATCGTGCCCTCTCCGGCGACACCATCGGTGGCCAGACCGTGCGCCTGCTGGAAGTCTTTGACAGCACCCAGCATTGCCTCATCGAATTCGGGGCTTGCGGTCGGACTTAGATACCCCATTGTGATCAGACGGTTACGCAGCTTAACTACATTAGGTCCGGTATCGCCATACTCCAACTTACCCACGGGCACACCGGCACCCCAACCGCCTTGGTTGACCAAAGCTTCCAGCGCGATTTTCTGTTTCATCAATGCGCGGTACTGGGTGGACTGCGGCGCGAGTTGATCGAAATACCCGTCACCTTCCGCAGTCAGCAGGCCCTGCAAATGGTCATTGACTGACCGACGCGACACCTTGCGGACCAGCCCATCGTCGATCTGCGCAGGACGCAATGTGCCCGAAAACAGATCACTTGCGTAGCTGACAAACGCCTTGCTCAGTTCAATTTCAACCGCACCCAAGTCCCGCAGCGATCTGGCGTCCTGCATCTTTGAAACAATCGACTGAACGTCATAAGCCCCTTCTGGCAAACCATGCAAGTTCGTAGTCGACAAAGCCTTGATCAACCGCGCCCTACGCGCCTCGTGCTCGGGCGTGTCTCCGACCCAGATTGGCGCAAACGCGTTGGTACGATAGAACTCTGCCAGGCCCGAACCTGCAGGCGCAAACTCGGCAACAGCCATTTGAAATGCCGTTCCGGGTGCCGACTGGGCACTTGCCACAGAGGCTGACGCCGTAATGCAAGCGGCGAAGATAAGATTTTTAGGCAACTGAAAAAGTGCTCGCATGGGATGACCTTGATTATTCAATACTTTGCGCGTTCTGAGGCGCGTTCCGAACGAATATGGTTTTCAGCTGGACGTTTTGTCCATTCACAAATACATCAATCCAAAGCATCCATCCGAGCCTGATGCGCGTTTGCATCGGCTATGTTGCGCGAACGCCTAATTGCCTCAATAGTATACCGATTTGCATCACCTGCGCAAAAATTCGCCGAAAATTCCCCCTTGAAAAGATGAATGTGAAAGATTTCTTGGCTGGCTTTTCGGACTGTGTCATAAATCCCGCATCTGGGATGGGAAAAAATTAAGATCGCGCGCGTAACATCGTGTGCAGGCAGGAACAGTACGGGACGAAACGAAATGACCACGAGCAGTACATCGGGTTTGACCCGGCGTGCCCTATTGGGCGCATTCGCTGCAACAGCAGTTGTAGCAGCACCGACTTATTCCAATGCAGCAGGTTTTTTGCGCGGTGGCGGCGATATCCGTCGTATCCGAATGTATTCGGGCCGCACGGGCGAACGGATCGATATGATCTATTGGGTCGACGGCAAATACATCAAGGACGCCGTCAAAGAAGTGAACCACTTCATGCGCGACTGGCGCACTGACCAGGCCAAGTCTATGGATCTGCGCACCATCGATATCATGGCAGCCTCTCACAATCTTCTGGACGTGAATGAGCCCTACACTCTTTTGTCCGGCTACCGCTCCCCCCAAACCAATGCAATGCTGCGGTCTCGTTCGCGCCGTGTGGCCAAGAACTCGCTGCACATGAAAGGTCAGGCTGCTGACTTGCGCCTTTCGTCTCGTTCTGTGTCCCAGATGGCCAAAGCAGCCATGTCTTGCCGCGCTGGTGGTGTTGGCAAGTACCACCGCTCGAACTTCGTCCATATGGATTGCGGCGAGGTTCGCAGCTGGGGCGGCTAAAAGACACCCAAACTGTTTCTCAACGACGAGCGCCCTTGGGCGCTCTTTGTTTTTTGGACGACCTGCGCACATGTTTTGCCCGGATACGGGATTGCCAATTGCCGCGCTTACAAGTCCGGAATTGGCGGCCAAAAAAGTATTTTCACGAACTTGGAAACATCCTTCTTTGGTGAGCCACCATTCGTGTCTCACCGACAAGTTCATAACATGATGAAAAATATCGCGACTTTATGAAGAGATTTTTTTCGAGAAAGGAGTCATATTGCGGCGTTAGAGGAAAGATTAAAGATTTCGATTGTCACCAAAGTCATAGCTTTGTTCCTGCTGGTTGCCGCGCTTTATCTTGCGTACTACGCTGGTTCGTTTCAGCAAGAACTCAAGGATACTGATAAACCGCCGCCGGTGGTTTTGTTTTCCATTGTAGTGGCCCTTGCCGCCTATCTGCTTTTGGTTCTGGTATAACTGCCCCGTCTGGTATTGGGGTGCACGCGCGGCTTCGTTCCGCGGAAGGGCGCCAGCGCTTGTGGGTTTCTGGATGCCGCTGCCTCAGCGCACTTTCTCGACCTATTTGTGACGAATGGCAGTACGCCCGCTATTGCGGCTCAGCTTACTGCAGTGCCATCATTTCGGATCGCGCAGCAGGTCCGCGTTGCTCGCCGCCCAGTCATGCATCGCCTGCAGCAGCGGTATCAAACTTTGCCCTAAAGGCGTCAGGCTGTATTCCACATGGGGCGGGATGGTTTTGAAGTCTTTGCGTGAAACAAAGCCCGCTTCTTGCAACTCACTTAGCTGGCGGGCCAGTGTCCGGTGCGTTATGCTGCCAAGGTTTCGCTGAAGCTGATTGAACCGCGAGGTTTCCTGCGCCAGCCAATAGACAATCAAAAGTTTCCACTTACCCGAAATCGCTTCGATCAACGGCTCGATAAGGCAATTCTCTTTCGATTCGAGAGTTGTCATGACAGTATCCTAAATGACCGTACTTGTCGTTTTGATAACGTATTTCTAACTACTGCCCGGAACACCCAAATGCAATGAGGATTGGGATGAGCAAGAAGAAGGTAGTGATTGTTGGTGGCGGATATGTCGGCTTTGAAGTTGCCAAAGAATTGGATGCGCATGCCGATGTCACACTGATTGAGCAACGCGAAGCTTTTGTGCAGCCGCCGGCAACAATCCGGGCGCTCTTGGATCCTGCTTTGCTGGATCAGATCGTTCTGCCGTATGATCGCCTGCTAAAGACCGGGCGGGTCGTGCGTGGCCGCGCTGTATCGGTGTCTCAAACCGAAGTGACCCTGGAAGATGGCAATGTCCATCCCGCTGATTTCATCGTCGTGGCCACAGGTTCGTCCTATGCGGCACCGTTCAAACCATCGGGCGACAGCATCGATGATTTTCGTCGGGCCAGCGCGGATGTCAGCGCGCAATTGGCAGCCGCGAAATCGGTGGCAATCGTCGGGGCTGGTGCTGTTGGCACAGAACTGGCGGGGGAAATTGCTGCGGCACGACCGGACAAGGACATCACTTTGATTTCGTCGGACGACACCCTTTTCCCGATGTATCCCGCTAAGTTTGGCAACCAGATCAAACGCAAACTTGAACGCGCCGGTGTATCTGTCGTGCTTGGTCAAAGGGCCGAGGATCTACAGCGTATGGATATGCCTTACGCGGGATCAGTGAAACTGACCGATGGCCGGGTTGTCTCGGCTGATCTGGTGTTTCCGGTCGTCGGATCAAAACCAAATTCGACCTTGATTCAGACTTTGCCTGGCGTGAATGCTCTACCATCCGGTCGGGTCAAGACCGACAAATGGATGCGCCCGTCGGGTTTTCCGAATGTCTTCATCGCGGGCGACATCGCCGACATTGGTGACGGTATGACGATTGTCGCGATCACCAGACAAAACCCATGGTTGATCAAGACATTGAAACAGGTGTTGAAGGGACAGGCGGTCGAAGATCAAAAGCCCTATGCGCCTTGGAAGAAGGCACCAATCCTCGTTCCGCTGGGACCTCATGTCGGCAATAGTTGGCTCTTTGCGACGGTTGGCGATTGGATCACCCGCAAGATGAAGGGAAAAGAGCTTTTTATCCCAAAGTATCGCAAGGCATTCGGTCTTTCACGATAGCGGCAGTTCTGAGCTGGTGCATTTCACGGCCCGATCAATTGAATGCCGAAGCGAAAGCGGGCTTAAGAGGGCAAAATCATCACCCAGCTAGCCGTAAGCCATTAATAGTAATGGCGCACCTGAGAGGATTCGAACCTCTGGCCTCTGCCTTCGGAGGGCAGCGCTCTATCCAGCTGAGCTACAGGTGCCTTGGCCGTTAGCTAACCTTGTTCCGATCCGGGTGCAACTGCAAATCTTTCCGGATCGGCCAGGTTTCACGCAAACAAATCATGTGCCAATTCCAGCGCGTCGATCAGTATGTCGACCTCGTCCGTGGTGTTGTACAGACCAAAGCTTGCGCGGCAAGTCGCCGTGACACCGTAGAAATCCATGAGCGGACCAGCGCAGTGGTGCCCGGCACGAACAGCCACGCCTTTCTTGTCCAGAATGGTCGAGACATCATGTGCGTGCCCGGCCCCGTCCATCGTAAAGCTGAAGATCGCGGCCTTGTCCGGGCGTGTGCCCTGAACCTGCAACCAATTCAGACCGGTCAGTTTCTGCATAGCATAGTCGCGCAACCTGGCCTCATGAGCGGCGATATTTTCCATCCCCAGATCCATCATGTAATCCAGCGCAACACCCAGACCGATGGTTTGGACAATACCGGGCGTTCCGGCCTCAAACTTCATTGGCGGGTCGTTGTAGATCACCTGGTCCTTGCTGACCTCTTTGATCATGTCGCCGCCACCGATAAAGGGGCGCATCTCGGCCATGCGTTCGGATTTTATGTAAATCGCACCCGACCCCGAAGGGCCATAAAGCTTGTGGCCAGTAATTGCATAGAAATCGCATCCGATATCAGCGACATTGACAGGCATGTGCACGGCACCCTGGCTGCCATCGACCAACACCGGTACGCCTTTTGCGTGCGCGCCTTCTGTGATCGCTTTGACATCGACCACCGTGCCCAACACGTTCGAACATTGGGTCACTGCAACCAGCTTGGTCTTGGGACCGATCGCGTCGATCACGGCCTGCGGGTCAAGGCCACCGTCAGCGTCCACGTCGACCCATTTCAGGACGACGCCCTGACGTTCGCGCAGGAAATGCCAGGGAACGATATTGGCGTGGTGTTCCATCACGCTCAGCACGATCTCATCCCCGGCCTGCATGCGCGGCATGGCCCAGCCATAGGCGACCAGATTGATGCCTTCGGTCGTGCCTGAGTTCAAGACAATTTCATCCTCGTCCGCCGCGCCCAGAAAACGGGCGATGGTTCCGCGAACGGATTCGTATTTTTCGGTCGCCAGATTGGACAGGTAATGCAGGCCGCGGTGAACATTCGCGTATTCTTCGGAATATGCCCGTGTCACCGCATCAATCACGACCTGCGGTTTCTGCGCCGATGCGCCATTGTCCAGATAGGTCAACGGCTTGCCGTTCACTTCCCGAGACAGGATTGGAAAGTCTGAGCGGATTTTCTGCACGTCATACATGGTCTTTTATTCCCTATACGGGGCCGCCGGGCGTTAATGCGAGGACAAAGGGCACTGCAATCAAGGCAGATAACACGATGACCCCGAAGGATTTAGCAAGCGAACCGAACTGATGCGCTTCATTCAGAAAATGGAGCGTGACGTAAAGGCTGATAATCGCCGTGGCCAGCAAAAACATAAGCATCAAAAACGGCAGCACGATGGTGATGACCAGCGTGATCACCATCGCAGCGATCTGAAGGTATTGCAGCCAGATCGTCAGCGTCAGAATGTCATCGAATGTTGCACGGCCACCCAGTAACCGCCCCACGAACAGGAATGCCCCGACGCTGAGCAACATGGCGCCCGCAGATCGGACCAGACCCAGGAACACAGGCGTAGGTGGGGGTACGGATTCACCACTGGGGACGGGAATCAAGTGATCAATACCCAGTTGCACAAGGCCATTCAGCACCACAGCCAAAAAGAAAGCCAGCCATAGGAATTCACGCCCAGGCCGCATGTCCAAAAGGCGTCGGGCCGCTTGGGCGGGGTGTGTCAGGGTCAAGATCGCAAGATCGACAAAGCCAGTGGGATTCATTCTTGCCGCCTTTGCGCTTGACTGAGACCTGCCAGCCAGAACCACAGGAAAACTGCGAACCAGACGATCCCGACGAGTGTCAGGGCCGGGCCAGATCCTATGAAACCACCGACCAAACCATTCAACAAAACCAGAGGTGTTGAGGACAATAGCGCCCAGAACAGAGCCAATCTAGCGCCATAGGACGTCCCCTGACCGCCGACCAATCGGGCCGCGCCGTATGAGACAAATGCCAGCAGGTAGAAAAACAGAGGCAGAATAATGACGGTGCCCATCAAGGCACCGCCCATCAACATATCCAGTTCAAGCCCTTCGATATGCGCGCGTCGCGCAAGGCTGGGCAATTGCGCGATGAATGCCACGACGCAGAACGCCATGACAAACATCAACGCCCTGTCCTCGCGCGGGCCAAGGTCAAGAAGCCGCCGCACGACACGACCCGGCCCCCGATAAGTGGCCACGATATCCGAGGTCAAAGGCATCAGATGTGTCGCGACAGCCAGCCTTCAAGGCGGTTCACGATGGCCTCTGCCAATGCCTCATCTTCGATCTCATCGACGGCTTCGGCCAAAAATGCCAGTGTCAGCATATTGGTGGCGTCCTTAACCGAAACCCCACGCGAACGCAGGTAGAACAGCGCCGTCTCATCAATCGCACCCGAGGTCGAGCCATGTGAACACGCAACATCATCGGCATAGATCTCAAGTTCGGGCTTGGCGAGGAACTGGCTGTCATCATCCAGCAGCAAGGACTGGCTGATCTGATATCCATCAGTCTTCTGTGCGCCTTCTTTGACCAGGATCTTACCCTGGAACACGCCGGTCGCGCCGTTGCGCAGAACTTTCTTAAAGACCTGGCGGCTTTCGCAGTTCACTGCGTCATGGGTAACGAAAACCGTGTCGTCATGGTGAAAATCACCATCACCTACGCAGGCGCCTGCCACATGAGCAATAGCGTCGTCGCCGGTCAGTTCGATCACCTGTTCGTTACGTGTCAAAACTCCATTCACTGTCAGCGTGAAGGATTTAAAGACAGATTTCTGTCCCAGCCGCGTGAACATGTGTGTCGCGGCGCGACGTTCATGGTCCCTGCCCTGCGCGCGCACGTGATGCAATGTACCGCCATCGGCGATGTCGATCTCGATGCATTTGTTGAACCGCGACGCCGCAGGACCGTTTTCCAGAACCGTCACTTCAGCGCCGCTTTCGACACGGATGATGTGATGCAGCATGGCGTCCGAGGTCTCGGATGCATGGCGATAGATCAGGCTGATCGGCTTGGTCGGTTTGCCGGTGACGTGGATCGCAACGCCATCTGCGGCAAAGGCGGTATTCAAAGCAGCCAACGGCCGCTGAACCGGGGATTGCCCGCGCGATTCCAGAACGCCGTACAACTCTTTGGCCCAGTGAATATCCTTACAGCAGATATCTTCGATCCGGTCGATATTGACACCTTCCAGTTCCAGATCATCCGAGTCTTCAGCGCTGAACACACCGTCGATGAACACGATCTTCAACCGGTCGAGATTGCCAAACAGCAGCGGTTCGTCCGAGTGGAACAAAGCGGCATGCGGCTGTTCGGCCGAAATCAGCGTGTCGGGGCGCGTGTACTTCCAATATTCGTCGCGCCGACCCGGCAGACCCATTTCCAACACACGAGCCAGCGCGTCCTCGCGTGCGGCACGGGTGCACCCGGCATCGGGCATGGTCAGCGTGGCCAGCCGTGCCTCGGTCGCGGTTTGCTTTACTTCGGGCAAAGCCATCAGTTCACCTCGGCCAGGATGTCGGCATAACCGTTGTTTTCAACTTCCAATGCCAGTTCGGGACCGCCGGTTTTAACGATTCGACCGTCTGCCATTATGTGCACGACATCGGGTTTGATGTGGTCCAACAGGCGCTGATAGTGGGTGATGACCAGGAAACCACGGCCTTCATCACGCAACGCGTTCACGCCTTCGGCCACCAGTTTCATCGCATCGACGTCCAGACCCGAATCCGTTTCGTCAAGAATGCACATCTTGGGTTCCAGCATCGCCATCTGCAGGATTTCGTTACGCTTCTTCTCACCACCCGAGAAGCCGACGTTCACAGGGCGCTTCAGCATATCCGCGTCGATTTTCAGCGATTTCGCCTTGGCCCGAACTTCCTTCAGGAAATCAGCAGCTGACAATTCGTCTTCGCCGCGCGCCTTGCGCTGAGCGTTCACGGCCGTGCGCAGGAAGGTCATGTTACCAACGCCCGGGATTTCCACAGGGTACTGGAATGCCAAAAAGATACCCGCCGCAGCGCGCTCTTCCGGCTCCATCTCCAAAAGGTCCTCACCTTCCAGCGTGGCAGAGCCTTCGGTCACTTCGTACCCATCGCGGCCCGACAGCACATAGCTGAGTGTCGACTTGCCCGAGCCGTTCGGCCCCATGATCGCATGCACCTTTCCGGCCTCGACGGTCAGGTCGACACCTTTAAGGATTTGCTTTTCTTCTTCCTCAAGTTTCACGTGCAGGTTTTTGATTTCCAGCATTTTTTGTCCTTTTGCGTACCGCAAGGGGCCATCCGGCCCCGATATGTTCTGAATTCAGAGAAATGCGGGGTTAACCCACTGATCCTTCAAGGCTGATGGCCACCAGCTGCTGCGCTTCCATGGCAAACTCCATCGGCAACGCCTGCAGGACGTCCTTGCAGAACCCGTTGACGACCAGGGCCACGGCCTCTTCCTCGTCCATGCCGCGCTGACGGCAGTAGAACAGTTGATCGTCATCCACTTTGGATGTCGTCGCCTCATGCTCCACGCGCGATGAATTGTTGCGAACCTCGATATACGGCACCGTGTGAGCCCCGCATTTATCACCGATCAGCAAGCTGTCGCACTGGGTATAGTTGCGGCTGTCCTTCGCCTTCGGGTGCATCGAAACCAGACCACGATAGGTGTTCTGCGCTTTACCCGCGCTGATCCCTTTGGACACGATGCGCGACTTGGTGTTCTTGCCCAGATGCACCATTTTGGTGCCGGTATCAGCTTGCTGCATGTTGTTGGTAATGGCGATCGAGTAAAACTCACCCTGGCTTTCATCACCGCGCAGGATGCAGGACGGGTACTTCCAGGTCACGGCGGATCCGGTTTCCACTTGGGTCCACATCACCTTGGACCGGTCACCCCGGCAATCAGCGCGCTTGGTCACGAAGTTATAGATACCGCCTTTGCCGTTTTCATCCCCGGGGAACCAGTTTTGAACGGTCGAGTATTTCACCTCGGCATCTTCTTCGATGATGATCTCAACAACGGCGGCGTGCAGCTGAGCTGTATCGCGCTGCGGTGCGGTGCAGCCTTCCAGATACGAAACGTAAGAACCTTTGTCCGCGATAATCAGCGTGCGTTCAAACTGACCCGTATTTTCCGCGTTGATGCGGAAATAGGTGCTCAGCTCCATCGGGCAGCGTACACCTGGCGGGATGTAGACAAACGAGCCATCCGAGAACACGGCCGAGTTCAGCGTGGCGTAAAAGTTGTCCGAGACGGGGACCACTGTGCCAAGGTATTTTTTGACCAGTTCAGGGTGTTCCCTGATCGCCTCTGAGATCGAACAGAAGATCACACCGTGTTTGGCCAGTTCGTCCTGAAAGGTCGTGCCAACCGAAACCGAGTCGAACACCGCATCCACGGCCACCTTGCGACCCTCGGCGGGCATATCCTCGGCACCTTCAACGCCGGCCAGAATCATCTGTTCTTTCAGCGGGATACCCAGCTTTTCGTAAGTAGCCAGCAGCTTTGGATCGACCTCGTCCAGCGACTTCGGCTTCTCCTCCATCGACTTGGGACGGGCATAGTAATACTGGTCCTGGAAATCGATCTTGGGATAGTGGACCATAGCCCAGTTCGGCTCATCCATCTTGGTCCAGCGTTCGAAGGCCGCCAGACGCCATTCGGTCATCCATTCGGGCTCTTCATTCTTTTCCGAGATCAGCCGGACGATATCCGGGTTCACGCCCTTGGGCGCGTACTCCATCTCGATATCGGTATCCCAACCGTATTTGTAGGTACTGACCTCGCGTACCGCATCCACGGTTTCCTGATCGACACCCTCTTTTACCTGGGTCTGGTCCAAAGCGGCCATATGACACCTCCGTCAGATCACGCAGCGCGCGCGCGATGCTTCTTTTCTTTTTCAAGCCACGTTTCGGCGAAACGCAGCACATCTTCTTCAGTGGTCAAAGGTCCCAGAGACACGCGGATCGCGCTTGCTGCTGTGACCTCATCAAAACCCATCGCGGTCAGCACCGCGCTTGCCCGGACCTTGCCGCCGGAACAGGCAGAACCTGCACTGATAGCGAAGCCTGCCAGATCCATCTGCATGACCTGCGTTTCGCCCTTCCAGCCGGGGGTTGCGAAACACGAGGTATTCGGAAGGCGGTCCTGACCTTTCCCGACAAAAATAGTAGATTTAGAACCAGCCTCAAGGGCATTTTCTAGAATATTTCTAAATTCACGAACCTGTTCCCAGATACCATTTGAAAGATCCCGCGCCGCAGCTTCAGCTGCCGCCCCGAACCCCGCGATTCCAATGACATTTTCGGTACCTGACCGACGACCCATCTCTTGCCCACCGCCTTTGATCATTGCAGGCAGTTCGGTGCCACGTTTCATCACCACCGCGCCAATCCCTTTCGGGCCGCCCAGCTTGTGGGCCGAAATCAGCGCCATCTGGACGCCCAGCCAGTTAAAGGCCACCGGCAACTTGCCAAAGGCCTGTGTCGCATCCGTCACGGCCAATCCGTTTGGCAAAGATTGGACAATCCCCGTCTCGGAATTCGCCAATTGCAGGGTCGACTGCTCGGGGTTTGACACATCCACCTGACCGGATTGCGACGTGAGCAAGTCTTCGTTGATCCATGATCTGATCGCGTCATGCTCAATCGCGGACCCGTGCAAATCACGATTGCCCAATGTCAGCGCGGCCCCTTCGGTCGAACCTGATGTAAATACAACGTCTGCCCCATCCGCACCAAATGCGGCTGCAACCTGCGCCCTTGCCCGTTCGATCAGAGCCTTGGCCGCGCGGCCTTCGGCGTGAACGGATGAGGGGTTCCCGCACAAATCCATCGCTGCCACCATGGCCTCACGCGCCTCGGGGCGCAGCGGTGTTGTTGCGTTATGATCCAGATAAATACGATTCATGGATACATCTTTTCGTCGTCGCAAAGCGGGGAAGAAACCCAAGAGGCAAACAGCATTAGATTACTCATCAACGATGGAAAACAGACTGGGAACTGCCGGGCACGGTGCCAGATCGTTCTTGATTACATCTGACAAGCACGTCTGGTGCAAAAAGACGTAGACGTGCGCACTAAGACCTTCCCAAAGACGGTTGGTCAATGACTGCGCCCGGCTGCCCGAGGATGCCCCAGATGCACCAGCACCTTTTTGCAGCGCGTCCACGGTTTCATCCACCGCCGCCAGAACTTCGACCACCCGAATCTCGGAAGCAGGCCGCGCCAAACGATACCCGCCGCCCGGTCCACGTACGGACGAAACCAGTTCGGCCCGGCGCAATTTGACGAAAAGCTGTTCAAGATAAGGAAGCGAGACATCCTGACGTTCGGAAATTTCGCTAAGCGTCACCAAGCGGTCCGAGGGCTGTAGAGCAATATCAGCCAGTGCAACCATCGCGTAACGACCCTTTGTCGAAAGCTTCATTGTCTTTCCCTCGTGGCAGGTTATTAGCGAAAACATTGACGCCGCCGCCGCCAGTGCGTATCTCCGACAGGCAGCGCCTTGCGCAAAGCATCATAATTAGAACCGTTCTAAAGTGCCTTACGATTACCGTCAAGTATATCATGGCATCAGGAAGAAAAAGACAGGACCAAAGCACACATGCCCGAGGTGATTTTTCCCGGACCCGAAGGCCGCCTGGAAGGCCGCTACCACCCGCAAAAGGAAAAAGACGCACCGATTGCCATCGTGCTGCACCCGCATCCACAATTCGGCGGGACCATGAACAACAAGGTGGTCTATAATCTGCACTATGCGTTTTACAACATGGGCTTTACCGTGTTGCGCTTTAACTTCCGCGGCGTGGGCCGCAGCCAAGGCGAATACGATCAGGGCATCGGTGAGCTGAGCGATGCAGCGTCAGCGCTGGACTATCTGCAGTCGATGAACAACAACTCCAAGCACTGCTGGGTTGCCGGTTTCTCGTTTGGTGCCTGGATCGGAATGCAGCTGCTGATGCGCCGCCCCGAAATTACGGGCTTTATCAGCGTGTCGCCCCCAGCCAACATGTATGACTTCTCGTTCCTGGCGCCCTGCCCGTCCTCTGGCCTGATCATCAACGGCTCTTCCGACCGTGTGGCCCCGCCCGCCGACACAACGTCGCTGGTCAACAAGCTGCACGAACAAAAGGGCATCACCATCACCCATAACGAGGTTGAGGGTGCTGATCACTTCTTCCAGGACCGTCACATGGACACGCTGATCACCGATGTCAGTGACTATGTGAAGCGTCGCCTGACCGAGAACACGCGCTAATGTCGAATACCATCACAACACTTGCGGCCAAACTGGCCGAGGACACAATGAAGGTGATGGACGAAACCGGCAATGATCGTTTCTTTGTCGAGGTGGGAGAGCTTTTGGGCGCCTCCTCCCAGACCTTGGAAGAGGCCTTTTTGACCGAAATGCGTGTACGCATTGCTGAACGCAAAGCGCGCAAGTTTGTCATCGACGCACTGACCAAACATCGATCCCAGGTGAAAGCGATTGAAAAGAAATGACTGAAAGACTGTCCGCGCAACTTGAATTCCTGAAACGCGCGGACAGGCTGAAGTCGGTCGATCGCGCCAATGCGCTCCTGGATCGGTCCCGCCCTGAAAACTCTGCAGAACACAGCTGGCACCTGGCCTTATGGGCATTGACGATGGAGCCGCTGGCGGGTGACGACGTTAACATTAACCGCGTCATACGCATGCTGCTGTTGCACGATCTGGTCGAGATCATCGTCGGCGATCACCCCATTCACCTGGAAACCGATTGGAACGCCGTGGAACGCGCCGAGCGCGCGGCGGCGGACGAGTTGTTTAGTCTCTTGCCGGACGATCAGACGTCTGCGTTTCAAGCCCTGTGGGAAGAGTTCGAGGCCGACACGACGCCGGACGCGAAATTCGCCAAGTATCTGGACCGATGCCAACCGCTGTTTCAAGTCTTGTGTTCGCCAACCCCCAACCCGGATCATGTTGAAGTAGCGCGGGAAAACCTCTGCAGTGGTCGCGCCGCGTATTTGGCACTGGAATTCCCCCAAGCACACGCTCTGGCCAGCGCCATGCTGCACGCGCAGTCAACGCCCGAAACTGCGTTTTCTGAACGGCTGGCTTTTCTGATTGAGGCAGACCGCCTGAAGTCCGTTTACCGCGCCTCGCGCCTGTTGTCTGACGATCGGTTTGAGAACTCGGCCGAACATTCCTGGCACATCATGCTGTTTGCTTGGGTTTTGGCGGAATACGCGCAGCCCGGTGTATCGCTGGACCAAGTCCTGAAAATGCTTCTACTGCATGACATCGTCGAAATTGATGCCGGAGATCATCCCATCCACGGACAAGTCGACCACGCCGCACAAGAAGCCGAGGAAAAGGCAGCAGCCGACAGGTTGTTCGGGTTGTTGCCCGAGGCACCGCAACACGCCTTCCGGACGCTATGGGAGGAGTTCGAGGCGGCCGAGACGCCAGACGCGCGATTTGCCAAGGCGATCGATCGGTTTCAAACCCCGATCGGAAACCTTGAAACAGGTGGCGGATCCTGGGTCGATTACAACGTGACCTTTGCCCAGATCGAACGCCGTGTGGGAACGCCGATCAATCGCGGCGCACCAGCGCTTTGGTCATGGTTGCGACCGCAACTGAGCACGTATTTTTCAGAAAACACTGTCGGTTGAGCCAATAGAAAAAGGGGCACAAAGGCCCCTTTTCCAATCGTTCCGGCAGGCACTTAAACCTTAAAACTTTCAAACCGCTCAACACCACTGGCTGCGTTTATGTCGACGGACCCCCCGCCCGCAAGCCACCCAAGCGCCACTATGAATGCCGAAGCAACGATCACGGATATCGCAAATTTCGTCATTGAAAACTCATAAAAGAAAACTAAAAACCACCCATTTCATATCAGAATTTTTCTCTTTGAAATAGTATGGTTATCCTGACCTCTTGGGTGGGCAACGCCGGTGCTTCCGGCACCGAACTTTTCCCGATATCCATTCAAATTCCCCTTGTCGGGAATTGGGAATTTGTGGTCAACCTCCCCAACTGCAACTGAATCGAGACCTGCCGTGCCCAAAGCCTATCTCATCCTATTGCTGGCGGTTTTCGCCGAAACAATTGGCACAACGGCGCTGCAGGCCAGCCAGCAGTTCAGCCGGTTTTGGCCCTCTGTTTTGGTTGTCATGGGTTACGGAGTTGCATTTTACCTGCTGGGCCTCACCCTTAAATTTATGCCGGTCGGCATCGTCTATGCCATTTGGTCAGGCTTGGGGATCGTTCTGATCGCCATCATAGGCTTCATTGTTTTTGGTCAGCGCCTGGACTGGCCTGCGGTGCTCGGTTTGGCGATGATATTGGCCGGAATCCTGATCATTCACTTGTTTTCCAGCACAGCGGGCCACTGACGACCGGTTAGGGCTGGCCTATTCGGTCAATCCGCGTTATGCGCGCGGCAACTTCCCGTTCAAAGGCTGACCTCTCATGGACCTGCGCAATATCGCAATCATCGCTCACGTGGACCACGGTAAAACGACCCTGGTGGATGAGCTGCTCAAACAATCCGGTGCGTTCCGGGAAAACCAGGCGGTGGCCGAACGCGCCATGGATAGCAATGATCTGGAGCGCGAACGCGGCATCACCATCCTTGCCAAAGCGACCTCGGTCGAATGGAAAGGCACCCGGGTCAACATCGTTGACACCCCCGGCCACGCCGATTTCGGTGGCGAGGTTGAGCGGATCCTCAGCATGGTCGACGGTGTTGTCCTGTTGGTGGACGCCGCCGAAGGCCCGATGCCGCAGACCAAATTCGTGACGTCCAAGGCGTTGGCGCTGGGCCTGCGTCCCATCGTAGTGCTGAACAAGGTCGACAAACCCGACGCTGAACCCGACCGTGCACTTGATGAATGCTTTGACTTGTTCGCCAACCTCGGCGCTGACGACGATCAGCTGGATTTTCCTGCCATGTATGCCTCAGGCCGTTCTGGCTGGGCAGATATGGAGCTGGACGGGCCGCGCAAGGACCTGACCGCCTTGTTCGATCTGATCGTCGATCACGTCCCTGCCCCAAAACAGGTCGAAAACAAAGAAGAACCCTTCCGCATGCTGGCCACGACGCTGGGCAGCGATCCGTTCATCGGTCGCATCCTGACCGGTCGTGTGGAAAGCGGCACTTTGAAAGCCGGCGACAACCTCAAGGCGCTGAGCCGCGATGGCACGCTGATCGAAAACTTCCGCGCCTCGAAAATTCTGGCGTTCCGCGGACTGGCCCAACAGCCAATCGATGTCGCCGAAGCCGGTGACATCGTCACCATTGCAGGCATGAGCAAGGCAACCGTGGCCGACTCGTTGGTTTCGCCCCAGGTTGACGAAGCCCTGCCCGCACAGCCCATCGACCCGCCGACCATCACCGTGACCTTCGGCATCAACGACTCGCCGCTCGCCGGTCGGGACGGCAAAAAAGTTCAGTCGCGTGTTATCCGCGACCGCCTAATGAAAGAGGCCGAGTCGAACGTCGCGATCCGCATTTCCGACACACCCGGCGGCGATGCCTTTGAGGTCGCTGGCCGTGGCGAATTGCAGATGGGCGTTCTGATCGAGAACATGCGCCGTGAAGGGTTTGAGCTCAGCATCTCGCGTCCACAGGTTCTGTTCCGCGAAGAAGATGGTCAGCGCATGGAGCCCATCGAAGAAGTCACCATTGACGTCGACGATGAATATTCAGGCTCGGTGATCGAAAAGATCACTGGCGCGCGCAAAGGTGAACTGGCCGAAATGCGCCCGGCCGGCGCGGGCAAGACCCGTATTATCGCGCATGTACCGTCGCGCGGATTGATCGGATATCACGGCGAGTTCCTGACCGACACACGCGGCACCGGTGTTCTGAACCGTGTGTTCCACGGCTGGGCGGCCCACAAAGGCCCGATCCCGGGTCGTCGTGCGGGGGTTCTGATCTCGATGGAAAACGGACAGGCCGTGGCTTATGCGCTGTGGAACCTGGAAGAGCGCGGCCGGATGTTCGTTGCCCCGCAAACCGACGTGTATCAGGGCATGGTCATCGGCGAACACTCACGCGATAACGACCTTGAGGTGAACCCGCTCAAAGGCAAGAAACTGACCAACGTGCGCGCCAGCGGTTCCGATGACGCCGTGCGCCTGACACCTCATATCCAGTATTCTCTGGAAGAGGCGATTGCCTATATCGATGATGACGAACTGGTTGAGGTCACTCCAAACGCCATTCGACTGCGCAAGCGTTATCTTGACCCGCACGAGCGGAAACGGATGGCAAGATCGGCCTGAACCGGTCTGTGACATTGTTTACATAATCTAAACAATGTGCCGTTCGTGGCAGAATTAATTCTAGAATTACCATCTAAATCAAAAGAAAGCCCGTCTTACTGACGGGCTTTTTCTTAAGTTTTTCATACAGTTTCACCAATAGGTTGCAAATCTACTGGGGTTTATCGCTGTTACTCGACCAACAATTGAGGCAAAGTACGGATGTATTTTTGTCCAAACTGTGGCACAATTACTTTGTTAATAGGTGTTGGTAATGAGTTTAAAGGAGTAGCGCTATGCGCGTAAGATCCCGATTATATTCGTTTGTATTTTTATCCGCGACATTCCCACTGATGGCAACAAGCGCGGCTCATGCAGCTGAAGTTTGCAAAGTCAAAACAGCCCGGCAATCTGTATCCACCGAAACGCTTTGTAGTTGCAAAGTCGTCGACAAGCGGATGCTGCGCTACATTCAGCGCCGGGCCGACTTTGAGGATATCTTGGCCCGCACATCGCAAGCCTGTCCTCTGTTCGCAGCGATTTTGACTGATATCCCGACGGCAACCGTTGCAAGGAACCGCACCAGCGACGGCGATGACAGAAGCTCTTCAAGTGGTAACAACGGTTCGTCCGAAAGCAGCGGCGGTGCCGGAGTATCCGGCACAAGTGGTGAATCCGGCGATGGTGGTGATGGCGGCAGCGGCAATGGCGGCGGAAGCAATGGCGGCGGCAACGGTGGTAGCAACGACGGTGGCAACGGTGGCGGTAATTCCGGCAGCGGTGACGGCAACGGCGACAGCAATGGCGGCGAAAACTCCGGCAGCGGTGATGGCAATGGCGGTAGCAACGGCGGCGGTAACTCCGGCAGCGGCGACGGCAACGGCGGCAGTAATGGCGGCGGAAACTCCAGCAGCGGCGATGGTAACGGTGGCAGCAATGGCGGCGGTAACTCCGACAGCGGCAGCGGTAATGGCGGCAGCAATGACGGTGGAAACTCCAATAGCGGCGACGGCAATGGCGGCGGCAATGGCGACGGCAACGATGGCGGTGGCAGCGACGGAAGCGGTGGCGGTGCCGGTGGTGGCGGTGCCGATGGCAGCGGTGGCGGCGACGGCGGCGGTGGCAGCGACGGCAGCGGCGGTGGAGCCGGTGGCGGTGGCAGCGACGGAAGCGGCGGCGGTGCCGGTGGCGGCGGCGCCGATGGCAGCGGCGGCACACTCTGACGCGATCAACCGCAAAGCAGCCTGAAATTTTTGGCGACGCCTTGAAAAACGCCGAAAACGTCTCGACGTTCGGCCTGACAAACAAAGGGGCGACTATCGTGTCGCCCCTTTTGCCATGCATAGCCTGATAGATCAGTCGATATTTTTAACTTCTTCCGTACACACCAACCCAATGGCTGGGTTTCGCCGGATCCTGCATCCGAAGGAACAAATACCGCGTGGCCGACCAGGGTTTGATCCGGTTGGTCAAATTGTCCAGCACCAAATCGCCCTGAGCGGAGCGATAGACAAGAACTGCATGTGCATTTCGGCGCGTATCCAACACTGTCGCAATCAGCAATTTGTTTGGATCAACGCCTGCCCTGATCAGATCTCTTTTCTTCAAAAGAGCAAAATCCTCGCAATCCCCGCCGCGCGTTGTCGGCAAAGCCCACCGCTCGGTGGTGCGGTATTGCGTCTGATCCGTAACCGCGCGCGTCGTTGCGTTGACCTGACGGTTGATCCGCTCAATGATCTGCATTTCCTGTTGGGACGTCATGCGTACTGACGTCTTGCTTGAGCACGCCCAAGCGTACTGTCGGCACAACTGCTGCGCACCGGAAGGCGGAGGGGACGCCGCAAGAGTACGGATGAAGTTGCCCTCGCTCGCATCCGCCTGAGACGCGAAAACCGCGGCCCCGTAAACCAAAGCAGCAATCCCCACTGCCCGACCTGAAAATGTCTTCAACCGCCCGAGAGCGGCCTTGAGTCCGATATCTTCCGATTTCATGCCCGTACCTCGATCCCTGTCTACGCAACGATTGACGACAAGCAGGACCGTATTCGATTAGAAAAACCTAATGGTAAACGGTAGCGCTTGTACAATCTTTGGCGAAAGTGAAGGGGAAAAAAGGCGGAAATTCGTCACTCAATATGACCATTTCGCGCAGGAATTGAGAAAAAAGCGCCACAATCTAGGCGGGAAGATACCTAATAACTCTCATTCCAATAAAATAAGATACTGGAATCACGAAGATTCCGATTGGGTGGAAAACTGCCACAATACGGTTCACTTCACTTGTGAACAGTTCGGCTGAATTTCGCCCATGAATGGATCTGATTGGCAGAAAACCCGCGGATCAGACTTGGCTTATTCTTATTCGGTAATTTCTACAACCACCAGTTCACGCTCACTTGCGCCGCGCGCGTGGTCCAGGGCCTGCTGGTACTCCGGTGAATTATAGCACTCGACCGCGGCCTCGACGGACGGAAACTTGGCGACCACATTGCGCGGACGCTCTTTGCCTTCCAGTTGGACATAACGTGCAGCGCGGGCAATAAACGCCCCGCCGTGCTTGGCAATCGCAGGCCCTGCGAGTTCTGCGTATTTCGCATATGCGTCCGCATCCGTCACGGTGACGTGAGCAATCCAGAGTGCTGCCATCTTATCCTCCCAAAACCTGTTCTGCGGCCTTGATCGCCGCATCTGCGTTCGACGCGTCCTTGCCACCGCCCTGCGCCATGTCGGGGCGTCCACCGCCGCCCTTGCCGCCCAGTTCTGAGACGGCCGCACGAACCAGATCGACTGCCGAAACCTTGTCGGTCAGATCGGCCGTCACACCGGCCGCAACAGCAGCCTTACCGCCCGCATCCGCGATCAGCAGAACGGCGCCGGACCCCAGACGGCTTTTGTGCTCATCAATCAACGCCGGCAAGTCCTTGCCCGATACGCCGTTCAGCGCCTGCGCAAGGAAAGCGACCCCGTTCACCTCACGCGCTTCGCCGCCACTCTGCCCGGCCCCGCCGGCCATGGCCAGATCGCGGCGCAGCTGCGCCACTTCGTTTTGCAGCGATTTGCGTTCGTCCAACAGTGCTTTGACGCGGCCAACAACGTCATCTGGCTGCGCCTTGAGTTCTGATGCGATCTGACCCAGACGCTGATCCTGCTGGGACAGATGCCGCAGCGCCTCGTCACCGGTCAGAGCCTCGATCCGGCGTACGCCCGCGCTGCTGGCGCTGTCGCCCAGAACCACAAAAGTACCGATGTCACCAGTCTGACGTACATGGGTGCCGCCGCACAGTTCAATCGACCAGGTCTCGCCATCCTGACCTTTACCGGTCGGAGCTTTGCCCATGGACACGACACGGACTTCGTCGCCGTATTTCTCGCCAAACAGCGCCTGTGCACCCAGTTCGCGCGCATCATCAGGGGTCATGATCCGCGTTTCGACAGTCGAGTTCTGACGGATGAAGTCATTTACATCGCGTTCGACCTTTTGGATCTCATCCGCACTCAGCGCCTTGGAATGGCTGAAGTCAAACCTCAACCGGTCAGCCGCGTTCAGCGAGCCGCGCTGTGCAACATGATCGCCCAACGTTTCACGCAACGCCTCGTGGAGCAGGTGCGTGGCCGAGTGGTTTGCGCGAATTGCCGTGCGCCGCGCATGGTCGACCTCAAGCTCGACCGCGTCACCTTTGGACAAAGCGCCCTGATCAACGGTCACTTTGTGGGCATAGATTTTGCCATCAGCGAATTTTCTGGTGTCTTCGACCCGCGCCATGTCATCGCGTTCTTCCAAACGCCGGATTTCACCAGTATCACCGATCTGACCGCCAGCTTCGCCATAGAACGGTGTCTGGTTGACAATCACCCAGCCAGATCCGCCTTTTTCAATTGTGTCGACCAACGCACCGTCAACCACCAACGCAGCAACCTGCCCTTCGGCCTTTTCCGTGTCATAGCCCAGAAAATCCGTAGCCCCGGCAGTATCCAGCACATCAAACCACACTGCCTGATCTGCAGCTTCACCCGAACCAGCCCATGCCGCACGGGCCTTGGCTTTTTGTTCGGCCATGGCCGCGTCGAACCCGTCCGTGTCCACGGAACGACCCTTTTCACGCAGGGCGTCCTGCGTCAGGTCCAGCGGAAACCCATACGTGTCGTACAATTTGAATGCCGCATCACCCGGAAGTGCCGCGCCCTCGGGCAAGCCTGCAACTTCATCATCCAGGAGTTTCAGACCACGATCGAGGGTTTGCTTGAACCGCGTTTCCTCCAACAGGAGCGTCTCTTCGATCAATGGCTGCGCCTGTCCCAACTCAGTGTATTGCGCGCCCATCAGCTGCACCAGACTTGGCACCAGCTGATACATAACCGGATCTTTCGCCCCCAGAAGATGCGCATGACGCATTGCGCGACGCATGATCCGGCGCAGCACATAGCCACGCCCGTCATTGGACGGCATCACGCCATCAGCGATCAGGAAGGAAGTCGCGCGCAGGTGGTCCGCAATTACCCGGTGGTGCACATTCTGGTCGCCATAGGGGTCAACCCCGGTGGCATGAGCAGACGCTTCGATCAATGTCTTGAACAGGTCGGTGTCATAGTTGTCATGGCTGCCCTGCAGCAGCGCGCCAATCCGTTCCAGCCCCATGCCGGTGTCGATCGACTGCATGTCGAGTTCGACCATCGAGCCGTCTTCGAACTGCTCGTTCTGCATGAAAACGATGTTCCAGATTTCGATGAACCGATCGCCGTCTTCGTCGGGCGATCCCGGAGGGCCACCCCAGATGTGATCGCCATGGTCGTAGAAAATTTCGGTACAAGGTCCACATGGACCAGTTGGACCCATCTGCCAGAAATTGTCGCTGGTGGCGATGCGGATAATCCGGTCTTCGGGAACGCCGACCTTTTTCCAGATCTCGAACGCCTCGTCATCCGTGTGATACACCGTTGCCAACAAGCGGTTCTTGTCGATGCCGAATTCCTTGGTGATCAACTCCCACGCAAACGGGATCGCCTCGTGTTTGAAGTAATTGCCGAAGGAAAAGTTTCCCAGCATTTCAAAGAATGTGTGGTGCCGCGCGGTATAGCCAACGTTATCGAGGTCATTGTGCTTACCGCCGGCGCGCACGCATTTCTGTGCCGTCGTGGCGCGCTGATAATCACGGGTTTCAACACCGGTGAACAGGTTCTTGAACTGCACCATGCCCGAGTTCACGAACATCAAAGTCGGGTCATTGCGCGGAACCAGCGGGCTGGACGCGACAATTTCATGCCCCTGTTTGGCAAAATAATTCAGAAAGGTTGAGCGGATTTCGTTCAGCGTGGGCATATGGCTCTCTCGGCGCGCAATCTCAGTGTTCTGAAATGGTTTATCCCCGTACCCAAGGATAGTCCACAAAGATAAATCGGCCTTGATTTTGAAGGGCTAGAAAACCCCTCAACAAGATCCGTACACACCAATAATGCAAGATCACCGTTTACAGAACGGGTTAAGGCGGCCACGCGGACCGCCTTGTTTCGAGTATTCTCAATTCATGCAAAACCGGGGGATTTTTGCGGCCCCCAATTGGGCTGTTACGCCTCGAGGATGTCATCTTCCTCGGCAGAACCGGGTGGCATGTCGAACTCCAGGCCGTGCGCGGCCCGAATCTTGTCTTCGATATCCAGCGCAATGCGGCTGTTGTCGCGCAGGTATTGTTTGGCATTCTCACGCCCCTGCCCGATCCGTTCGTCGCCATAGCTGAACCACGAGCCCGATTTCTCGACCACTCCAGCCTTGACGCCGAGATCCAGCAACTCACCCATCTTGCTGATGCCTTCGCCATACATGATGTCGAATTCCACTTGCTTGAAGGGCGGCGCCACCTTGTTCTTGACCACCTTGACGCGCGTCTGGTTGCCGACAACCTCATCACGATCTTTGATCGCGCCAATCCGGCGAATATCCAAACGAACCGAGCTGTAGAATTTCAGCGCGTTACCACCGGTCGTGGTTTCGGGGCTACCGAACATTACGCCGATCTTCATCCGGATTTGGTTGATAAAGATCACCATGCAATTCGAGCGGCTGATCGAGCCCGTCAGTTTACGCATCGCCTGGCTCATCAATCGGGCCTGCACGCCAACGCTGCTGTCGCCCATGTCGCCTTCGAGCTCCGATTTCGGCGTCAAAGCCGCAACTGAGTCGACGACAACCATGTTCACCGCGCCCGAACGAACAAGCGTGTCGGTGATCTCTAGCGCCTGTTCACCTGTGTCAGGCTGCGAGATCAGAAGCTCATCCAGATCAACACCCAGTTTGCGGGCATATTGAGGATCCAACGCGTGTTCGGCATCCACGAATGCGCACACACCACCGCGTTTTTGCTGTTCTGCAATGCAATGCAGCGTCAGCGTGGTCTTACCCGAGCTTTCCGGGCCATAAATCTCAACAATCCGACCCATCGGCAGACCACCAATACCCAGCGCGATATCCAGGCCCAAAGACCCGGTCGAGCTTGCATCAATGTCCTGCTTGGCATCCTCGCCCAGCTTCATGATCGAGCCCTTGCCGAACTGCCGTTCGATTTGCGCCAGCGCGCTATCAAGCGCCTTTTGCTTGTCTGCGTTTTTCTTGTCGCTCATTGTCAGAAGATCCGCCATTGTCCTGTCGCCTTCTCTTTTGTCACACCCATGATCGGGCGGCAATCACTGCTTTGTTCGCCTCTTGTTCCTTATGGGACCAAAAAGAGAACATTTCAACTAAAACTTACAATACTTACTGTTCGGCAATTGTGTTAAAGAGTCGTTTACGCCAATCTGCGACTACAAAATCAAGCTGCGAAGGGCGAATAAATGCTTGTTTTCTATAAAGAACGCCTTGCGTTTCTGGCAGTTCCAAAAACAGGCAGCACGGCCTATCACACCGCCCTAAGTGCGCGGGCCGACTTTGTCGTCACCGGCCCGCCCGAATTGAAACATGCGCCTGTTCGCCGCTATGATAGGTTTTTTCAGAACATTTTTCGCAAAATGTATGACACCGAAATGGAAATCATGGCCGTCGTGCGCGAACCTATCGACTGGCTCGGCAGTTGGTACAAATACCGCAGCCGGGACGACCGCATCGGGCACCCGCATTCAACCCGCGACCTGAGCTTTGATGATTTTGTTCAGGGTTACATGCAAAACCACCGCCCGGAATTTGCAGATGTCGGCAGTCAAAGCCAGTTTTTCCGCACCCGTAACAACGGTTTCGGTGCGATGCATGTTTTTAAATACGAAAATCAAGACAAGATCCTGAACTTTCTGCAGGACCGGTTGAACATGGAAATCACCCTGCAGCGCGAGAATGTCTCACCAAAGCGCGACCTATTCTTGTCGCCGGAAACGGAAAAGAAGTTCCGCAAACACCACGCCGCCGAATTTTCCTGCCACGAAACGGCGCTTTAGTCAGTTTAGTTGGTTAAACACAGCCTGGGTCAACTGCGTCAGAGAGAACGGCTTGGGCAAAAAGGTGGAATTCGCAACCTCGGGGCCTGAATCACCAAAGGCGCCTTCGGTATAGCCAGACATAAAGATCACCCGCACGTTCGGTCGGGTCTCCATCGCTTTGCGCACCCAGGTTGGCCCGTCCATGCCGGGCATGACCACGTCTGTCACGAAAGCATCCACATGCACCGACCCATCCTCCAGCAGGTGCAGCGCCTCTTCGGCGGATCCGGCTTCGAGCACGGTGTAGCCCTTCAATCGCAATGCACGTGTGGCAAAGGCCCGAACCGGGGCCTCATCCTCGACCAGCAGAACTACGCCTTCACCCTGCCGGGACGTTGGGTTTTCCGGAAGGCTGGCGATGTCCTGGTCAATTTTCTGCGGTGCGGTTGAAACCGGCAGATACACGGTAAATTCGGTTCCCTTGCCCTGAATGCTATCGACAAAGATGAACCCTCCGGTCTGCTTGACGATGCCGTAGACCGTCGACAATCCAAGACCGGTCCCCTCACCGGTGCGCTTGGTCGTATAGAATGGCTCAAACACTTTTTGCAGCTTGTCTGCGGGAATGCCTGTGCCGCTGTCGATCACTTTCACGGTGACGTATTCGCCGGGTTGAACCGTTGCACGATCCCGCCGGAACGGTTCAGTCAGAGAAATAACCTCAGTCTCGATGCGCACCTCGCCACCTTCGGGCATCGCGTCCCGTGCGTTCACAACCAGGTTCATAAACACCTGTTCGAGCTGCCTTTTGTCTGCGCGCACAGGCTTCAGCACGGGATCATGGCTTAACGTCAGGCGAACCTTTTCGCCCACCAAGCGGTTCAAAAGATGGATCAGGTCGGAAATTGTGTCGCGCAGGTCCAGAACCTCGGGCTGCAAAGTCTGCTTTCGCGAGAATGCAAGAAGTTGACTGACCAACGCCGCGGCCCGGTTGGCGTTCTGGTTGATCTGAACCAGGTCACCATAGTTCGGATCATTCTGATCATGCCGCAGCAGCAATAGATCGCAATGCCCCGAAATCGCAGTCAGAAGGTTGTTAAAATCATGAGCCACGCCGCCCGCCAATTGCCCGACAGCCTGCATCTTTTGCCCCTGCACGAACTGAGCTTCCAGTGTCTTCAACTCGGTCGCATCATTCAGGACGGCGATCAGACAAGTCTGTCCCTTGCACGTCACTCCGTTCAGTGTGACCTGCACGAAAACTTCTTTGTCCTGACGTGACAGGCGAAGAAATTCCGACCGGGGAACGGCATTCTCTTCGGTCGCGGTGCGGGTCAACCAATCCAGGATGGGATAGCCGAGCCCGTGCATGATTTCGGCCACATTCGACTTGCCCGGCTGGATCTCTCCGATCAGCTTGATCGCCATCCGGTTCGCATCCAGAATTTCGCCTTCGGGTGACAGACACATCACCGGCACTGGCAACTCAGCGAACGGGGCATCGCCCCCGGATGGACCCGCAGATTTCATCGGCAACAAAAGCAGATCGCGCACAGTGCCCGAGCGGGACAGCTCAGACACGGTCACAGGCACCCGCCCGTCCGAAGTTTCAGCCAGCGAGATTTCACCCGGTTGCGGGATGTCATTGGGAAATATCTTACCCATAACGTCGGGCCTGTGACCGATCATGGCCTCTGCCATTCCATTCACGCGCAGAATTGCCCCATTGCGACCCTCTGTCAGCACTGGAACAGGGGCGTCATCCCATTGCCCGCCTTCAATTAGATGAAACCGCCAGCAGAACACATCCTGCCCCACGCTGAAAACCGAGATCGGGATTGTCGAGCCAACGGTCACGATATCTTCGCGGGCGCGTTCGTGGATTTCTGCGATGGATTGCAGGCGCAGCAGGATCGCTGCGGGGTTAGCGAATTTGGATTTCAGGCAATGCTGCAATCGCGCACCCGGAAAAGCATTTATCTGCGCCCTTGCCCGCGTGTTCGCGCTCAGAATATCGCCATTTGCGTTGGCGATCACCGTCGGACACAAGTCCTGTTCGGTGAAGACGGCCATCACTTCTGCCGAATTGCGTGCCGTCCGTTCGGCCGTGAACCCCCGAAAAACAACAAGAAGACCGGCGGATAACAGCGAGACGCCAGCAACAACAAGCCCCGTATTCCAGGCGGTCGGTAACACGTCTGTCAACGGTGTTACGCTCAGCAATGTGCCCAGAACAACGAGCGGTACAAGGCGCGAGAAGGCCGGCGTTTTTCGCGAGGTCGGTTCAGAAAAGATCTCTGCAGTGTCGGACATTAACAACTCAGGTCAAAAGGCTTTGTCACACTCAGCCCGAATTTGGTTAACGCCTCCTTAAGGACAGCGGAAACTTCTACCCAAGGTTGTTATTCAATGACGTGATATCGCGTCAAGTGCGACGTAAAGAACCCGTCTACACCGTGTGTCACAAGCCACGACTTTCGCAGCGTTTCGGTCCAGTCGGGATTCAGTTTCAGAAATCCGTCGACAATATCGCCGTTTTCGTCATCCAACATGGAACAGGTTGCATAGGTCAAAATTCCACCCGGTCCAACCAGTTGAGCGGCGGAATTCAGGATGTCGGACTGAAGTACATTTAGCGCGTGCAACCCCTTTTCCGACAGTGACCATTTACCTGCCGGGGCACGCCGCCACGAGCCGCTGCCCGAGCATGGCGCATCCGTCAGGACAATATCGAACGGCGCCTGACGGGCCACATCTTCCGGCTGCAGGCAGGTAACACGCACACCGGCCCGTTTCGTCCGCGTCGGCAGATCGCGCATGCGCCCTACGTTCACATCATGCGCAAAGACCTCGACACCCGAATGGGCCGCCAGAGCCAAGGACTTGCCGCCACCGCCTGCGCAATAATCCAGAACACGCAGACCTGGCTGGAGATCGAGCGCTGCGACCACGGCTTGGCTGGCTGCGTCCTGCAATTCAACCAGACCTTCGGAATAAGCGCGGCTTTGGGCAATTTTCCGGGCCCCTTCAGTGACCTCTAGGGCGGTTTCACACGCCGGATGGTCCTGCGCGCTGATCCCATCAACGGTCAAAGCAGCAATCGCACCAGCACGATCGGTTTTGGCAAGATTAGCACGCAAATGAACAGGTGCACGGGTTTGCAATACCTGTGCCGCCGCCTCTGCCTGATCCCCGAGCGACGTTTGAAAGCGCGGCCAGAGCCATTCGGGGATGTCGCACCGCTCGGCATCCGAGCTGAACGCGCGCGGTGCATCGGCGGCGGTTAACGGCTCTGGCGTATATCGTTCGCCTGTAAACAGCGCCTCTGGATCACCGCCGGTTGACCGGATCGAACCGATCATCAACCCGCGCCCGGTTTCTGCCCCGCCCAAGGCCGAGAAGGACCGTTTGCAACGCAGCGCTTCGAAAACGTGATCGCGCACGGCGGCCCGGTCTTTCGAGCCCGCAAACCGGCTGCGGCGCGCCCATCCTGTCAAAGCCTTTTCAACCGGTGCCCCTGCGAGGATATCATCAAGGATTTCAATCGAAGCCTGAACACGCGCTGCTGGGGTCATAAGATATTTCCGATTTCTCTGCCAAACCCAAAAAACGCAAAACGGCGCCCGCGTTGGAGCGCCGTGCTGCAAACTCTGTTGCGTCACATTACCCGGTAGTTCGGGCTTTCACGCGTGATCTGAACGTCATGCACATGGCTTTCTTTCAGGCCAGCGCCGGTGATTTTGACGAAGTTACAGTTCTTGCGCATTTCTTCGACCGTTGCACAGCCGGTATAACCCATCGCCGCGCGCAGGCCGCCGACCAGCTGGTGAACTACTGCACTGGCCGATCCCTTGTAGGGCACCTGCCCTTCGATCCCTTCGGGAACCAGCTTGTCGCTGGCCGCGTCTTTCTGGAAATAGCGATCCGCCGACCCGCGTGCCATGGCGCCAAGGCTGCCCATACCACGATAGGATTTGAACGAACGGCCCTGGTACAGGATCACCTCACCCGGGCTTTCATCCGTTCCCGCGATCATCGAGCCAACCATTGCACAGGACGCGCCTGCGGCAATGGCCTTGGCGAAATCGCCTGAGAATTTGATGCCACCATCGGCGATGACCGGAACATCTCCGGCAGCCGTCGCGCAGTCCATGATCGCTGTCAATTGGGGTACGCCGACGCCTGCAACCATCCGGGTTGTGCAGATGGAGCCCGGCCCTATGCCAACCTTGATTGCATCCGCACCGGCATCGATAAGCGCCTTGGTGGCCTCGCTCGTCGCTACATTGCCCGCAATGATCTGGACCTCGTTTGAGAGTGTCTTGACCCGCCGCACCGCGTCCAGAACGCCCTGCGAATGCCCATGAGCAGTGTCGACCACGATGATATCAACGCCCGAATCCACCAACTGTTCGGACCGTTCGAAACCAGAATCACCAACAGAAGTCGCCGCAGCGACCCGCAGGCGTCCCAGCCGGTCCTTACAGGCGGTCGGGTTCAGCACGGCTTGCTCGGTATCTTTCAGGGTCAGCAGGCCTGTAAGCTTGCCCTCACCATCGACCACCAGCAGTTTTTCGATCCGGCGGGCTTTCATAAGGCTCTTGGCCTCTTCCAGATCTGCAGGTTCCTGCAGCATCGCCAAATTGTCCGATGTCATCATCACGTGAACCGGCGTCTCGTCCGAGGTCGCAAAGCGCATGTCGCGATTGGTCAGGATACCCACGACGCGCCCGCTTTCATCGACGACCGGGAAGCCGGTAAAGTTATAGCGCTGCACCAGCGCCTTCGCGTCCGCCAGCGTTTGGTTCACGCTCAGCGTGACCGGGTTGTACACGATGCCCGACTCAAATCGCTTCACGCGACGAATCTCTCGGGCTTGCTCTTCGACCGTTAGGTTCTTGTGAACAACGCCGATACCGCCTGCCTGCGCCATTGCGATGGCCATGCGCGCCTCGGTCACCGTGTCCATGGCCGAGCTGAGCAGCGGGATGTTCATCGTGATTTCACGCGTCACACGCGTGGTCGTATCCGCCGTCGCCGGCAGCACCGACGAGGACGCCGGAACCAAAAGAACATCGTCAAAGGTAAGTGCCTCACGAATCTGCATCTGTTAACCCCATGCAAAAGCCCGTTTGGCGGTGACCCTATTACATGGATTTAACCTAAGGAAAAGCCCCTGACCTAAACTAGTTTGTCGTTGCGGGCAGATGCCGCAGCAAAAAACGACGCTAGACGTACAAAACGTGCCGCTGATTGGCCTTTCACTTTGCGCACAAACCCATATCTTGCGCGACATACGCGCGAATACAAAAGGCAGGCCAAACATGACCACCGACCCCCTTGTCGTCTTTACCCCGTCGGGCAAACGCGGGCATTTCCCCGTGGGTACTCCGGTTCTGACCGCTGCACGGCAGTTGGGTGTTGATCTGGATTCGGTCTGTGGCGGTCGCGGGATTTGCTCGAAGTGTCAAATCACGCCCAGCTATGGCGAGTTTCCCAAGCACGGCGTGTCCGTCTCCGAAGGCGCATTGAGTGAATGGAACGCGGTCGAACAGCGCTATGACGACAAGCGCGGTCTGAAGCCGGGTCGTCGCCTGGGATGTCAGGCGACAGTCCAAGGCGACGTTGTGATCGACGTCCCACCCGAAAGCCAGGTCCACCGTCAGGTTGTCCGCAAAGCCGCCGCGGCGCGTGCCATCACAATGGATCCGGCGACACGGCTGTATTTCGTTGTGGTAGAAGAGCCGGACATGCATTCGCCCACTGGTGATCTGGAACGGCTTGAACGCGCCCTGCGCGAGCAGTGGAACATTGAGGCCGTCACCGCTGACCTGTCCCTGATGTCCAAACTGCAACCCGTTCTGCGCAAAGGCAAATGGGAAGTCACGGTCGCCGTTCACAAAGGCCACAAGGACGAGGTCGCCCGCGTGGTCGAAATCTGGCCCGGTCTGCACGAACATGGGCTGTACGGACTGGCCATCGACCTCGGCTCAACCACAATCGCGGCCCACCTTACCGATCTGGAAACAGGTGAGGTCAAGGCGTCTTCCGGCCTGATGAACCCGCAGATCCGCTTTGGCGAAGACCTTATGAGCCGAGTTTCCTATTCGATGATGAACCCCGGCGGTGATAAGGAGATGACCAAAGCCGTGCGTGAGGCGATCAACGATTTGACCACCTCAATTTCTAAGGAAGCCGGGATTAGTTCCGAACTGATCGTGGAAACGGTGTTCGTCTGCAACCCGGTGATGCACCACCTGCTGCTGGGACTGGACCCGGTTGAGTTGGGTCAGGCCCCCTTTGCGCTGGCGACATCGGAAAGCATGTCCCTGCCCGCGCGGGAGATGGACCTCACAAATATGAACCCGCGCGCTCAGGTTTATATCCTGCCCTGCATTGCGGGCCATGTCGGCGCCGACTGCGCCGCGGTGGCACTGTCAGAAGAACCGGGAAAGTCCGAAGACCTTGTGCTGATCGTGGACGTGGGCACAAACGCAGAAATCTTGCTCGGCAACACCAGCCGCGTTCTGGCCTGCTCTTCGCCCACAGGTCCGGCGTTCGAAGGCGCCCAGATCAGCTCCGGCCAACGCGCAGCACCCGGCGCCATTGAGCGTATCGAAATTGATCCGGTCACCAAAGAACCCCGTTTCCGCGTGATCGGGTCCGAGAAATGGTCCGATGAAGAAGGCTTTGATCAAGAGATTGCCACAAGCGGCATCACAGGCATCTGTGGCTCGGGCATCATCGAAGCGGTCGCCGAGATGCGTATTGCCGGGCTATTGGACGAAAGCGGGCTGATCGGGTCTGCAGAACAGACCGGCACCACCCGTTGCGTCCCCGAAGGCCGCACCCACGCCTATCTGATCCACGACGCCAGCGCCAAGGGCGGTCCGCGCATCACGGTCACGCAGGGCGATATCCGCGCCATCCAACTGGCCAAATCCGCGCTCTATGCCGGTGCACGCCTGTTGATGGATGAAATGAACGTCGACACGGTGGACCGCGTTGTGCTGGCCGGGGCGTTCGGCGCACATATTTCGACCAAGCACGCGATGGTTCTGGGTATGATCCCCGATGCGCCCTTGAACAAAGTCTCAAGTGCAGGCAACGCGGCTGGCACCGGCGCGCGGATTGCCTTGTGCAACATTGGTGCCCGGTCCGAGATTGAGCGTGTCGTGCGTGAGATCACCAAGGTCGAAACGGCCATTGAGCCGAAATTTCAGGACCATTTCGTTGCCGCCAATGCCATCCCGCACAAGACGGATCCGTTCCCGGAATTGTCGCAAGTGGTCACTCTGCCCTCGCCCTCCTTCAATGCCGGTGGTGGAGAAGAAGGCTCTGGTCGCAGACGCCGCAGACGGTCATAGTCACTCCTGACAAAGGGGGCGGCATGCAAATCGCAAACGAGGAACAGGCTGAATATTGGGGGAAATCCCCGTCCGGAGCCAAATGGCTGACCTATGAGGACCAGCTGGATCAACTGATGGCCCCGGTCCTTGATCTGGTGCTAGAACGTGCCGGATTAAAACCCGGCATGCGTGTTCTGGATATCGGCTGCGGTACGGGCGCAAGCGCGATCGCCGCCGCACATGCCGTGGGGCCAGATGGCCATGTTCTGGCTGCCGATGTCTCGCAGCCATTTCTGAACCGCACATCGGCACGGGCATCCGATGCCGGATCGCAAAACATCACGTTCCAGTTCGCCGACGCCCAGACCTACGCCTTTGAAGCAGCAGACCGAGACGCCATGATCTCGCGATTTGGGGTCATGTTTTTTGAGGATACGGTTGCCGCCTTTACCAACATTACCCGCGCGCTTAAACCCGGCGGCACGATGACCTTTGCCGCCTGGGGGCCATTGCCCGAAAACCCATGGTTCAGAATGCCCCATATCGCGGCCACGGAACGGCTGGGCACGCCGCCCAAGGTCGACCGGAATGCACCGGGCCCCTTGGCGTTTCATGATCGTGAGCGTGTTACCGGGTTGCTGGAAAAGGCAGGTCTAAGCAATATTCGCGCCGATTCTGTTAACCTGATGTTGGACTTTCAAGGCTCTTTGCTGGATTGCGCCGCCCTATGCACCCGCGTTGGCCCCGCCGCCCGTGTTATTACCCATTTCGACGGTAACCCCGACGACGTGACTGCGATCCAACACGCCGTCGCCGAAGCGTTTCACCCCTTTGCCAAAAATGGTGCGGTGCACATCCCGGCTGATATCAACCTATTTCAGGCGCGTCGCCCGGAGTAAATGACCACAGACACAACCACACCCAAAGCGCTGATTTCTAAGCTTTTCCGATGACAAATTGAGTTCTGGAGCGGGTAGCGGGAATCGAACCCGCGCGTTCAGCTTGGGAAGCTGACAGGCTACCATTACATCATACCCGCCGCGTTTTTCACCGATATCACCAGAGGCTTATCGACTTCAAGAACCCATCATCGGAAAAGCGGCACCGCCTTGTTCCGTCCTGACACACCCCATCCTTCGAACAGGACATCGCACCTGGTTCCGTGAAATAGAAATATCTTCTGCCTCAACGCCAGTTGCGCTTGCAGATCGACCAGCTCCACGAAGTATTCTTTTTTTCCAAACGCTTGCTTAAGTCAGAGTCTGCCTGTGTTGGGCGACGATGTTGGCTCATCTTCGTACGTGACGGGTATCGCGATATCGCCACTAATCTAGCGATCTTGTCAGGTTCCGGCGGCGATCAGCACCAATACGAAAAAAGGCCGGACACATGGTCCGGCCTTTGTTCACTGGAACAAGTGATTGGATCAGGCGCGACGACGACGCCCGCCACCACGACGGCCACCTACAGCGCCCGCTGCGCCGGCCTCTTCCGGGGATTTGTTGAACCGAATCCACTCGCCACCATGCGGGTCATTATTGGTCAGCAGGTTGGCGGCACGGATGGCTTCCATTTCCTTACCGGCGCGCGGTTTGGTCGAACCCAGACCGAACAGCTGACAGAAGGTTTCGTCATCCATGTCCGCAGGCAGAATGATCCCCTTGGCTTCGACCTCGGCCTTTTTCTCGGCCAGCTTTTTGGGACCCACAGGCAGCGCCACCGGGTTCATGATTGCCGACGTCATGCCTGCGCCCATTGCCATCGGCAGGAACGCATTGTTGATGCCGTGGCGGTTTGGCAGACCAAAGGACACGTTCGAAGCACCACAAGTGGTGTTAACGCCCAGTTCTTCGCGCAGGCGACGGACTAGCGCAAAGACCTGCTGACCAGCGGTTGCCATCGCGCCGATGGGCATCACCAGCGGGTCAACTACGATGTCATGCGCCGGGATGCCGAAATCGGCGGCCCGCTCAACAATCTTCTTGGCCACTTCGAAGCGCACATCGGGATCTTCGGAAATACCGGTGTCATCGTTCGAGATCGCAACAACCGGCACGTTGTATTTTTTGACCAGCGGCAGAACCAGTTCCAGACGATCTTCTTCGCCGGTGACCGAGTTCAGCAACGGGCGGCCCTCGGCAGCTTCAAGACCAGCTTCCAGTGCGCCGGGAACGGACGAGTCGACACATAGCGGAACGTCAACCAGACCCTGCACCAGCTCGACGATCTTACGCATCAGTGGCGGTTCGGTCTCGTTCGGGTTGGGGTTCGAGTTGTAGACAACGCCCGCATTGATATCCAGAACGGTCGCACCGGCCGCAACCTGCGCAATGGCGTCCTTTTCAACGGTTGAGAAATCGCCGGCTTCCAGCTCGGCCGCCAGTTTCTTACGGCCCGTCGGATTGATCCGCTCACCGATCACGCAGAACGGTTCGTCAAAGCCCAGAACGGCAGTTTTTGTTTTTGATTCTACGACTGTACGCGTCATGTCCGTTCCTTAGGAGTTTACAGGCTTTGCCGAAGCGCCGCCGTTATTGATGGCCCAGTTGGCGTTGGTCTTGATGCCGCCAAGCGGGAAGAAGTGTACATTGGTGATGTTGAAATCCGGGTTGGCCGCTTTGTGGTTGGCCAGTTCGGTGATCACATCGGTCGGCTCATAAGGCAGCAGCAGCTTCGACACATCCATCGCACGCTTTTGCAGGACCTTCAGCGACGGGCCAACACCGCAGGCGATGGCGAATTTGATTAGGGTCTGCAGCTTGGCCGGACCCGCGATACCAATATGGATCGGAATATCAATACCAGCTTCTTTCAGACTGTCGGCCCATTCGATGATCGGTTTGGCTTCAAACGCAAACTGCGTTGCCAGCGCCATTTCGGCATTCGTGGTTTCGCTGAATTTCTGCTTCCAGCGCAGGGCGTCGTCGACATTCTTCGTCGAGCCGTCGGGGTCGATGTCCTTGTTGCCCTCGGGGTGACCTGCGACGTGCAGGCGCTTGAAACCCGCCTTGTCGAACAAACCGCTTTCCAGCAACTGCATCGAGCTGTCGAAATCGCCGTGCGGGTTGGTAACACCACCGGCCAGCAGCAATGCCTGATCAACGCCCGCCTCGCCCTGATACATGGAAATCCAGTTTTCCAGCGTGGCGGCGTCCTTGATGATCCGCGCAGGGAAGTGCGGCATCACCGGATAACCTTCGTCAGCGATCCGCTTGGCGGTCTTGACCATATCCTCGATCGGAGTGCCTTCGATATGGGCGATGTAAACGCGCGTGCCTTCGGGCAGCAACGCGCGGAAATCTTCGACCTTTTCGACGGTGCGCGGCATCACCTCGATCGAATAGCCTTGCAAAAAGGCTTCGACGGTCGGGTTTACAGGGCCGTTTTCGACCGCATCACGTTTCTTGAAGTTCAGCAAAGCCATTGCGGCCTCCCATAGATGTCTCGGGCTCAAGCCCAACCGTCATTGGAGATCAGGGCTTTGATGCGGTCCTGATCGTATTCCGTTTCCAAACGCGTGGCTTCGGCCTCGGCAATCTCGGACGGGTCGCCGTCGACTGCAAAGGGGGCCGCCTTGCGCCATTCGGCCAGATAGGCATCGCTGTCCTTGGCGTTCACCTTCATGGCCGCGCGGTCGATGGCTTGTTCGAACCGTTCCTCTAATTGCCGCTTAGCGCCACGACGGCCTTTGCCGACGATGACTTGGGCGGGAATATCGCGCCAGTAAACAATGGTGACGTCAGGCATTGCGTTTGATTCCTCCTAACCAGATGGACCGGTTCTAAACGTCTATGTGGGGGCAAGTCGGTCGATTTTCGACACAAGGCGCATTTTCAGCGACGTTTTTGCCCGCGATGGGATACCAGGGTTGTAACGAAGACTGAACCAAACGCGCATATCAAAATTCTCATCACTTTAATGAGCGTCTTGCACGACGCACACGCCCGACCTATGGTCGGGGTAACTCGAAAATCGGAGGGCGTTTAATATGGCGCCCAAGCGTCCCAAAGGTGCGGGCGCGTTCCCGAAGGCGGTCGAAAGCCCCGCGCCGGCAAGACCCGATCCAGATGCGTTATATGCGGCGCTGGATTTGGGGACAAATAGTTGCCGCATGTTGATAGCCCAGCCCAAGGGCAGTGGGTTTCATGTGGTAGACAGTTTTTCCAAATCCGTGCAGTTGGGCGCGGGTTTGGAACGGACCGGACGTTTGTCTCGGTCTTCGATGGCGCGCACCATTCAGGCGCTGCGCATCTGTCAGCAAAAGCTGAAACGCAACAAGGTCAGGCGCATGCGTCTGGTCGCGACCGAGGCGTGCAGGCGTGCCAAAAACTCACGCGAATTTATCCGACAGGTCAAACGCGAAACCGGACTGACGCTTGAGATCATCCAGCCCGAGGAAGAGGCACGCTTGGCCGTGATCTCTTGTGCACCTCTGGTATCCACCAAGACCGAGCAGTTGCTGGTCGTGGATATTGGTGGCGGATCAACCGAACTGGTGTGGATCGACATCTCATCCGTACCGCGCCGGGACCGCCCCGCCGCGATCATGCGGCTGCACCATGGGTTTCACACGACTGACAGCCCCTTCCCTGCGGCAAAAGTCGTCGACTGGATCAGCGTACCCCTGGGTGTTGCAACCCTGCGCGATCAGTTCAACGACGTCGAAGATGACTCCGCTCGCTTTGCCCTGATGAGCTGGTTTTTCGAAGAAAACCTTGCCGATTTCGCACCTTACAAGGACGAGCAAGCCCGCCTCGGGTTCCAGATCGTCGGTACCAGTGGCACGGTTACAACCGTTGCGGCTTCTCACCTTGGACTCAAGCGCTATGACCGGACCAAGGTCGATGGTTTGCGCATGACCAGCGATCAGATTGACAAAGTCATACGAGGGTATCTAGAACTCGGCCCTCAGGGTCGCCGACGTGATCCCCGGATTGGGGATGACCGGCAGGCGCTGATCATGTCCGGCTCGGCCATTTTGCAGGCGCTGTTAAGATGCTGGCCCACCGATCGCCTTTCAGTGGCAGACCGGGGGCTGCGCGAAGGCCTGCTTTATGCGCAGATGAGTGCGGACGGCGTACTGGAAGACGGACCGTTCTGATGGCGAAGACACCAAGTGGCAAAAACAACTCGGGGCGCGGGCAGCGTGACCTGAAGGTCAAGGTAAAGACTGCACGCGGGCGTAAGCTCAGCTCGACCCGTTGGCTCGAGCGGCAGCTGAACGACCCCTATGTGAAACGTGCGCAGGTCGAAGGGTACCGTGGGCGCGCAGCGTTTAAGATATTGGAGCTGGACGAAAAGTACCGGTTCCTCGTGCCGGGTGCACGTGTCGTCGACCTTGGCTGTGCGCCGGGTGGATGGTTGCAAGTCGCGGTCAAACGAGTGAATGCGCTGGGCGAACGTTCCGGCAAACGGATAGGCACAGTTCTGGGTGTCGACCTGCAAGAGGTCGAACCGGTCGCAGGTGCCGAGGCACATGTGCTGGACTTCATGGAAGACGATGCCGACGACAAGGTCAAAGAGTGGCTGGGCGGCAAGGCTGACGTGGTGATGTCGGACATGGCCGCGTCGTCATCTGGGCACAAGCAAACCGACCACATGCGCATCATGGCTCTGTGCGAAACGGCGGCCTATTTCGCCTTTGACGTACTGGAAGAAGGCGGCACGTTTGTTGCCAAGGTTCTGGCCGGTGGCGCCGAAGGCGATCTGCAAAAGCTGCTGAAGCAGAAATTCGACAAGGTTGCGAATGTGAAACCACCCGCGTCGCGTTCGGACAGTTCCGAGAAGTTCGTTGTCGCAACCGGGTTCCGGGGCTAGATCAGTCGTCCAGCGAAATCCGATCCTCTGTCAGCACCTGTTCGCGCAGTGAAGCGGCGGCAATACCTTGTATCAACAACGCTTCGCCGTGATTGATGTATTCCGGTGGTCGGGCCCGCAATTCCTCGATCCGTTGCGACAAAGCCAGTGGCTTTTTCAGCTTGGACGTGTGGACCGGTTTGAGAAACATGTGTCACCTATAAGCTGGGGCAATTCTTGCCTCAGCTTGATCGGTAACTATGAAATTTGCCGGGAAAATGACGGAAACCGGGCCAAGCCGTGCCGTTTCAGCGGCCCAGTTGTTGTTTCAACTGCAAAAGGTTCGGGTCCTCTGGGATGATCCCTAACCCCTGCTCCAGAACATCGCGTGCGGCCTGAGGCCCACGATTGATCTGCGCCAGTTGCACCAGCATTGGCCAGGCTTCGGCGCGTTGCGGGTCCAGCGCAACGACCTCTTGAAACGCCCGCTCGGCAGCTGGAGCATTGCGGAACGTCAGGGCCATACCGCCAAGCACGAGATGCGTTTCAGGAAAATCCAGACGGTTGGAAATCGCCGACTGCCACTCGGACATGCCCTGCCCCGACAATTGCTGTTGTTCCGCAGTCAGGGCCTGCGGCGGAATGTTCAGAAACTCTTTTGCCGCCGAAATGCGGACGTTTCGCAACGGGTCGGACAGCAGCGGCTCAAGCCGTTGGATTTGATCGGGCAAGCTGGCCTGACGCTGCAACGGCGCTGCGTTTGCGCGAACCAGAGCGTCCTCGTCCTCCAAAAGCCCAGCCGTTCTGGCCGCTATATCAACGGACCCAAAAGGTTGAAGCAGATAGGTGGCCGTGGCGCGCACGATACCGGGTTGATCACGGTCGGTCGCAATGTCCAGAAGTTCCTCCGGCCCATCCGCGCGACCCAACGCTTCCGCCTGAAAGGCCGTCCCGAAATGCGGCTTTCGATGCGCGCTGTCGGGGAACCAGCCTTCGATCTGCTGGGCGGCCCATGTCTGATCCTGATCCGAATGGCAATCGGTGCAGGCGTCCTGCCCAAGCCCCAAATCGGGACGAGGAACACGGAAACTGTGATCGCGCCTACCGTCGACACCCATATAGACACGCTCGATCATATGGCAGGACTTGCACTGCGCACCCTCGCTATTCGCTGGGTGATTGTGATGTTCCGGCACATCGTACTCTTTGGCAGCCAGAGTTGGAAACTTGGGATTCGCGGCAGGCGAGTGACACTGCGTACACACCCCGTTTCCATCTGCCCTCAGACTTGCGCTATGCGGCTCGTGACAATCCATGCAACCTACGCCGCGGTCATACATCTTGGATTGCAGGAACGAGCCATAAACATAGACTTCATCCAAAATCTGACCGTCCGGGTGGTACAGCCCGGGACGCAGGACTGCCAGATTATACGCGTCATGATAAGGCGTTCCGGGCAGCGGATTGCCGTCTCCATGCGCCTCACGGCGGGAATGACAGCCGGCACATTGCTGGATCTCAGCCTCGGTCTGCCCTTTACCCCAATCCATCAGGAACCCGGTATCGCCCAGACCCTGCGGCAGACTTTGTCCCCCGACCCAATCGATATGCGCAGAACCCGGGCCATGGCAGCTTTCGCACCCTACCCCGATCTCGGCCTGAACCGAGTCGTATGTTCTGGTTTCAGCGTTGTACTTTTTCTCAAAACCGGTCGCGTGACATTCCGCACACCGCGCATTCCAGTTCTTGTAAGGTCCGGTCCAGTGCAACCCGTCATCAGGGGGTAAATCCTGATCGGGATAGAGGTGAAACCACTGCTTGTTCTCGGTATCCCAAACAACATCGAAACTCTGCAACCGGCCGGGTTCTGTTTCGAACAAGTATTGCTGCAACGGTTCAATGCCGACGACGGAATGTACGCCGTATTCGGTGGTCACCCCGTCCTTTTCCGTGACTTTCGCACTCAACGCGCCTTCGGTGTCGTTGAATTCAACCGACATCCCGTCATGGTCGAATTGCGTTCCGTCAAAATCGGCAACTACAGCCCCGTCTTCAACCTCTGTCCAGGACAGTGCGTGGTGGGATTTGGACCATGCCGCCGCCTCGTCCTTGTGGCATTCGGCACATTGATCCGACCCGACATAGGCCGGAGACTGGCCAAAGGCGGCCACAGGCACAAACAGCCCGACGCACAACGTCAGAAATTTCACTGAGAACCCCGATCCTGATTGTCTTCCAGATCCATCAAAGCGCCGTTGTATTCGGCACCAAGGATCAGAATTGCCGCGCACAGGTACAAAAAGATCAGCGCCGCCATGACGCCCGCCAAACCCGCATACGTGGCGCTGTAGCTGGCGAATTGCGCGATATAGATCGAGAACCCCCACCCGCCGGCCGCCCACAAGGCCAACGTCAGAACAACACCCGGCAGTATTTGCATCAGCCTGTGCCGCCGCGTTGGCAGGATCAGATGCGCCAACAGGACAGTGCCCGCCGGAACCGCGACCGTGAAGGTCCAGCGCAACCTGTCCACCGACAACCAGTCCGAGACATTCACATCAGTCTTCTCGCTCACCAATTGGGTGTATGCAGGCAAAACGACTTCGACCGCTGCAATGCCTAGAATGGCAACACCACCAACAATCACCAGCCCCAGGCACAGCAACCGGGTTTTCCAGAACGGCCAAACGTCGCTGTCGTGATAAGCCTGGTTCATCGCCGCCCGCACCGCCATCACGCCGTTCGAGGCGAAGAAGATCGCCAAAAGACCACCCAGCGTTATAACACCCGAGCCGGATTCCTGCAGAACGGCCCGCAATTCAGCCACGATCGGCCCCGCGACGTCTTTGGGCCACGCCCCAAACACAAGCTCGATCAGTTCGTCGGTGACATAACCCTGAGACAACGACCCCGCCAAAGCCACAGTGAACAACACAAATGGAAACAAGGCCATCATCAGAGACATGGCGACGTGGCTGCTCATCACGAACCCGTTTTTGTTGTTGAACCGCCCTACGGCCAGCCACAGGGCTTGAAACGGTTTACCAACGAAAGGAATCACACGTGCATTCATGCGCTCAGCCTAACCCGCCTCGGCTTTGCTCTGAAATGGCAAATCCCTTCAGAACGTAAATTATCTGGCCCAAATGTTTGGGCACATTGCAGAATCTCGACCAGCGGTGCAGGATCATCTTCCAGAGCGACCACCAATCGTTGTAACGTGCCACGCGGCATCACAGGCGGGCTAAGCGATGACTTTGGAACCTGATCAGAACACGGGCGGCCCGCGGCTAAGGCTGTCGGTTGTCCGCGATACGACAATTGTTGCCACGCTGATTGTGCTGGGACTTTACGCCGGCTCGGCTTTTTTGATCCCGCTGACCATGGCTTTGTTGATCAACGTTTTGATTATCGCTCTGAGCGACCGGGTAATCTCAATGGCGCGGGTGCCCGTCTGGCTGGCCAACATCGCCGCAGTCACAGTTGTTTTGGCTGGTTTGTTCGTGATCATGTACATCCTCGGCAGCCAGGCGACGCAGTTCGCCCGATCCATCAGCACGTATGAAACCCAATTCGACGGCGCCGTGAACCGGGTCACGGGGCTGGTTGGCAATGACGTCACCACGTTTATCCGTGACAATCTGGTCAGTATCGATATGTCCTATGTCGCGCGTGTGTTGCTCAGCAGTGCAACATCGTTGCTGAACCAGTTTTTCCTGATCAGCCTGTACGTGGCCTTCCTGATGGCCGAGCGTCTGGCGTTTCGCAAAAAGATACAACTGGCCGCGGGCAACCCCGAAACCGGGGCCGAATTCACCACAATTCTGGATGCGATCACATTCAGCCTGCAGCGCTATGTCGGGGTAAAAACCTTCATCAGCCTGGTCACCGCGGGCATCAGTTACTCGGTCTTCAAGGCCCTTGGACTTGAATACGCCGAAACATGGGCCGTGCTGACATTTGCGCTGAACTTCATCCCGTCCATCGGGTCGATCATCGCCGTGATCTTTCCGGCCATGATTGCCCTGGTTCAATATGAAACGATCGGGCCTTTCCTGATCATCGTGCTTGGCTGCGGCACAATCCAGTTTCTGATTGGCAATTTTGTGGACCCCGCCTTGCTGGGCCGGTCGCTGAACATGTCGACGTTTCTGGTCATCCTCGCGCTGACGTTCTGGACTACGGTCTGGGGGCTGATCGGTGCGTTCCTGAGTGTTCCTTTGACTGTCTGCATTCTGATCATCTTCAGCCATATCCCTGCGCTTAGACCGGTGGCAATTCTGATGTCTCTTGATGGCCGCCTTGGTGATGACAACGTGCCTGCGCGGACCCAGTAACCTGTGCATACCCCGATTTTCATAGGGTCCGAAATCTATCGCCATTCGACCTATGGTTCAAAACACCCGCTGGCTATCCCGCGCGTCTCCACCGTCATGGACCTGTGCCGCGCGCTGGGCTGGATCAATTCGAAAAATTACAGGGTCAGCCCACGCGCAAAACCCGACGCGCTGCACCGCTTTCACACGCCGGACTACATAGAGGCGCTGCAGGCCGCGGAAAGAGCTCAATGCGTCTCGGATGACGTACGCACGACCTATGCGCTGGGCACTCTGTCCAACCCGGTTTTCCCCGAGATGTACCGACGACCGGCTACAGCGGCCGGAGGATCGATGCTGGGCGCTGAACTGATCCGCGACGGCGGCATCGTGTTCAATCCTGCCGGCGGAACACACCACGGCTTGCCCGACCGTGCCAATGGCTTTTGCTATCTGAACGACCCGGTGCTGGCGATCCTGACACTGTTGCGAATGGGCCTGGACCGGATTGTCTACGTCGATATCGACGCCCATCACTGCGACGGGGTCGAGGCCGCCTTTCAGGGTTCAGACACGGTTCGGATGATCTCCATTCATGAAGCCCGCCGTTGGCCGTTCACCGGCAGGCTTGATGATGACGCGGATGGCGCGGCGTTCAACCTTCCGGTGTCCAGAAACCTCAACGATGATGAATTTGACGCCATTCTCGACCAGCTTATCCTACCTGCCACCGCGGCCTTCAAACCGCAGGCCCTTGTCATTCAATGTGGTGCCGATGCGGTTGCCGAGGATCCGTTGTCTCGACTGGCGCTGTCAAACAACTCTCACTGGAAGGCCGTTGTCGCGCTGAAGGGCATTGCGCCCCGGGTTCTGGTTCTGGGCGGCGGCGGGTATAACCCATGGTCGGTTGGCCGCTTGTGGACCGGTGTTTGGGCCACATTGAATGACTTTGATATCCCCAATGCGCTGGGCGTGGACGCACAGGCCATCCTTAAAGCCCTGAACTGGAGCCGGGCAGCCGGTCGAAACCCTCCGATCCATTGGCTTCAAACCCTGCGTGACACACCAAACAACGGTCCTATCCGGCCAGAACTAAATGAGGACTTGCACCGGCTGACGGCGCGGATTTCACAGTAGATCGGCGACACAAAGGCTGCTAACATTCCGCTGTTACAGGACATTTTCTAATTACCGCACAAAGTAAAAATTCAGTTTCAATAACTGACGCCGATTGGACCCGCCAAATGAATGCACTTAATCAGATAAATGATCTTAAAGCCCGCATGGGACAATCGATCATCGGGCAGACTGACGTGATCGACCGATTGCTGATCGGGATGTTGGCCAACGGAAACTTGCTGATTGAGGGGCTTCCCGGTCTGGCCAAGACCCGCGCGGTCAAGGCAATGGCACGTAACCTAGACGCACGTTTCAGCCGGATTCAGTTCACTCCGGATCTGCTGCCATCCGACGTTACGGGGACCGAGGTGTTTCAGCAGACCGATGACGGTGGCACATTCCGTTTCGAGCCAGGCCCCATCTTCGCCAATATCGTTCTCGCGGACGAAATCAACCGCGCGCCCGCCAAGGTTCAGGCTGCGTTGCTTGAAGCGATGGAGGAACGGCAGGTAACCGTCTCGGGAACCACGCATAAAATGGAACCGCTGTTTATTGTGATGGCGACCCAGAACCCGATTGAACAGGAAGGCACCTATCCCTTGCCCGAAGCGCAGATGGACCGGTTCCTGATGCACGTTCAGATCACTTACCCTCCGGTCGAGGATGAGGTTGAGGTGATCCGCTTGGTTCGCGGGGAAGAGATTTCTGCGGGCAAGGGCGCATCCAAAGATACACCACCAGCAATCCCTCGGGACGCTGTTTTTGCTGCACGGGCCGAAATCGGCCAGATCCACGTATCCGACGCAATGGACCGCTACATGGCCGATCTGGTGCAGGCCACGCGAACGCCCGGCGCGCTCAGTGACGAGCTGGCCAGCTGGATCGACATAGGAGCAAGCCCACGCGCCTCGCTGGCATTGGACAAATGCGGTCGCGCGCATGCCTGGATGAACCAACGCGACTATGTCGACCCCGCCGATATTCGCGCCATCGCACATGATGTATTCCGCCACCGCATCACCCTGAGCTTCGAGGCACAAGGAAGCGCCAAATCGGCGGATGATGTGATTTCGGAAATCCTGCAGCTTGTTGCGCTGCCCTGAAACCAAAGGAACGCCGCGTGTCCCAGACCGCCGCATATCCCGACGACCCACGCATATACGTTGATGCGGACCACCTGTTAAAGCTGGGTCCAAAGTCCCGCGCGATCAGCCTGTTGCCTCGCCAACCTGCCCGTTCGATCCTAAACGGCCGGCATGCCTCACGCTTGCGGGGGCGCGGCCTGAACTTTGAAGAACTGCGAAACTACTTGCCCGGGGATGACATCCGTACCATCGACTGGAAAGTGACCGCGCGCACCGGAGAGCCCCATGTTAGGGTCTATACCGAGGAACGCGACCGCCCCGCCCTTTTGCTTGTGGACCAGCGCGTTTCGATGTTTTTCGGCACGCAAGTCAACATGAAATCGGTCATCGCAGCCGAAGCCGCAGCGATCGCTGCACACCGGGTGCTGGGGCAAGGCGACCGGGTCGGTGGGATCGTCTTTGGCGATACTGATGTGGCCGAGCACCGACCCCAACGCCGACCCGCTGCACTGACGCGGTTCCTGTCATCGGTGGGCGCACTGAATTCAAACCTACGTGCAACGCTGCGGGATGAACCAACCGTGGCGTTGAATGATGTACTGAAACAGGTCGCGCGGATCGCGCATACCAATACTTTGGTGTGTGTCTTTTCCGATTTCGATGGGCTGAACGAGGTGTCAGAGAAACTACTTAGCAGACTTTCTGCCTCGAATGACCTAATATTGTTCAATATTTCTGACCCCAGTTCGCGTGAACTTGCCCCGAACCTTCAGCTTACGGTGTCCGATGGCGACCGTCAGATTGAACTCGACAGCTCGGACCCCGACTTGTCGAACCGAATAAGAACAGCGCTGGAAGATCGACTTGCTCAACTGCAGACGTGGTCGCGCCGCTATGGGTTTCCGGTCGTGCCTCTGACCACGGCGGAGCCGACGCTCGACCAGTTGCTCAAGCTATTTGGTCATCCCGGAGGCCGAAGATGAGCGTCGATGTCGAAGGCAAATCACTGGTTGACCTGCTGGACATGCTGGAACCTGCCCCGGTGCCCGAGCCTATTTCCATGGTGCCCCAAACCTGGGGGTGGAGTGTTTTGGCCTTAATCCTTGCTGGGCTTATCATCCTTAGCGTTTATGCCTTTCTTCGCCACCGACAGTTTAATGCATACCGACGTGAAGCGTTGATCGAATTGGCCGCGTCAGACAATGACGCCGCAAAGATAGCCGAGATACTCCGCCGCACGGCTCTGGCTGCATATCCACGTCGGAAAGTCGCTGCATTGCATGGAGAAGAATGGACAAACTTCCTAAACCAAACCTCTGATAATGTTACCTTTACTGATGGCGCTGGCCGCCAACTTTTGGAAGCACCATACAGAGATGTAAAAGCCGATCCTGATCTGGAAATCCTCGCGCGAAATTGGATCAAGTCCCATAAGCGGGAAAGGACAGCGTGATGTTCTCCTTTGCCGCGCCTTGGGTTTTTCTCCTGCTCCCGTTGCCATTTTTAGTGTATCGGCTTGCCCCACCGTATCGCGAAAAAAGCAGCTCGATCCGCATCCCATTCTTTCGCCATGTCGTACAGGCCGCTGGAGTTGAACCCAAGTCAGGATCCGTCATTCCCCGCCGAGCACGGTTTCAGTCCGCCACAATCGCATTAATCTGGCTTCTCTTGGTAGCAGCCATGGCCCGCCCCGAAAAACTTGGTGAACCATTGGTTATCGAAAAGTCGGCGCGCGACGTGGTGCTTGCCTTGGACATTTCAGGATCAATGGACCAGCGGGACTTCACAACAACGGACGGCGCTCCAAAGCAACGACTGGCCGCGGTTAAGGATGTGCTGCGTCAATTTATTGCCGAACGCCAAGGCGACCGGATGGCTTTGATCATCTTTGGTACTCGGGCCTTTGTTCAAGCCCCTTTCACCGAAGATCTGAACAGTTTGAATGGGTTCCTGGATCAAACTCAAGTTGGCATGGCCGGTCCCAATACCGCGTTGGGGGATGCAATTGGTCTGGGCATACGCACCTTTGACTCCAGCGAGGTCGACCAGCGCCTGATGATCGTTTTAAGCGACGGGGCGGATACGTCCAGCCGCATGACGCCGGTAAATGCCGCAGCAATCGCGGCCGAGAAAGGCGTCGTCATCTACACGATCGGCGTTGGTGATCCAGACGCCTCGGGCGAGGACCGGGTGGATCTGGATGCCTTGAAGGACATTGCAGACCGTACGGGCGGCGAATACTTTTTTGCAGACGACGAAGAGGCATTGGCTGACACATACGCACGCATTGACGAACTCAATCCCCGCGTCGTGGAAACACAAAGCTATAGACCACGTGAAAGCCTTGCACATTACCCGCTTGCGTTGGCATTGCTGACAATGCTCGTCACTATGACCGGTCAACTTGTAATCCAGCGGCGCCGAGGTGCAGCATGAGCGACGCGTTGGCGGATTTCCATTTCTTGCGAGCCTCTTGGCTGCTGTTCCTCATCCCTATTGCGATACTCTGGTGGGTGATGCGGCCCAAACCCAATTCGCACTCCCAATCCATAACCGGCATCGCGCCGCACCTTGCCGCCGCCCTGACCCTGGGGGCAGAAAACAAGAAGCGTGTGTACCCGCTAGACGTCGCGATGATCGCAGCAATCTTTGTCACCTTAGCCGCGGCCGGACCGACATGGTCACGGGCCCCGAACCCTTTGGTCGCGGACACGGCACCGCTGGTAATAGCACTGAAGGTCACGGACAGTATGAAGGACCCGGACCTGCCACCATCCCGGCTGGATCGGGCCAAGTTCAAAGTGACTGATCTTATCAATGCACGTGTCGGAGCACAGACGGCGTTGATTGCCTACGCCGGAACCCCACACAGCGTTGCTCCCCTGACCGAAGACGCCAACATCCTGCGCCCGCTTTTGGAGGGCCTCGCGCCAGCAGTCATGCCAAAACAAGGGGATGCAGCCGCAGACGCACTGACCCTTGCCGAAACGATCCTGAACGACAGTGATACACCCGGCGCAGTCCTGTTTGTTCTGGACGATCTGGACCCGTCTCAACTCTCTGCTTTTGAGAACACAACCGTGCCCGTGTTTTTTCAGACAATGCTGCCGAACGGTCAAAACATCGCTCAGTTAAGTGATCTGAGGACCGCGACGGTTGTTCCATTCTCTAACGATGAACGTGATATCAATCGCTTAGAGCGTCAAATTCAATCCGCTTACACTGCGGCGCTGGACGACGATGATCGATTGGACTGGCAGGAGAGAGGGTGGATGTTGGCCTGGCCCGCCGCGTTTTTGTCGTTGCTTTGGTTCCGGCGCGGTTGGGTGATCCGTTTGTTGTTGCTGGCAGTGATTTTTGCGGCTCCATCAGGACCCGCAAAAGCCGATGGTTGGCGAGATTGGTTCCTGACCCCGGATCAACAGGGACAGATTGCGATGAACCAGAAACGCTACGTTCAGGCGGCAGAGCTGTTTGGAGACCCATACCACAGGGGGTATGCACAGCTGAAAGCAGGTCAGTACCCCGAAGCCGCGGCAGTCTTTGCCGAACTGGACACACCCGAGGCTGCCTTTTCCGAGGGAATGGCGCGCATTCGAAACCGCGAGTACAGGCCGGCCATAGCAGCGTTTGAAACAGCTTTGGAGCGTCGACCAGACTGGTCCGAAGCGCAGCACAACCTGGAAGTTTCCAAAGCTATCCTCGACTTCGTTGAAACAACCCGGGAGCAGTCGGACACAGGCGAAGAAGCGGGCATCGGGGCCGATGACACAGTCTTTGACAATGAAGCCGGGCGCGGCGAGGACACGACCATTCAGGCCCCGACCGAAGGTGCGCAGGCTATGTCTGCCGATCAGTGGATCAGCACGATCGACACAGATATGCAGGACTTTCTGCGAAATCGCTTCCTGTTGGAAAATCAGGAGCAGCAGCAATGAGATACCTCATATTCCTCATGCTGTTTTTCCCGCTACAACTGGGCGCGCAGACAGGTGTTCAACCGCAGGTCACAGCCGAGGCACCGACCGATCCGGTTACTGTCGGGCAACCGGCCATCGTACGGATAAAAGTACTTGTCCCCACTTTCATGCCGTCCCCGCCGGTTTTTCCGTCGCTCGAACAAGAAAACATGCTTGTTCGCCTGCCTGAGCGTGCTTCCGGCCCAATCAGCGAAACTGTGGATGGCGAGACCTGGTCCGGTGTTCAACGCAGCTACCGTCTGTATCCGCTTCAGGCTGGGCCGATTGAATTCGGCAAGCAAGAGGTTGTGGTGACCTTTGCCGATCCCGAAACGAATGCTCCAACGACGGTCAGTGTTCCCTTGCCCGAAATGGCCTTGAACGCCGTTGTACCAGAGGGCGCTCGCGATCTGGACCCGCTGATCCTGGCCACGGGGTTCACGGTCGACCAGCAGATCGACGGATCAACCGAAATGGAAAACGGGGGTGCCATCACTCGACGCCTGACTGCCAAAATTGCCGGCACGACGCCCCTTCTGGTGCCTGAATTGATCCCCGACATGCAGGACCCGCTTCTGAGCGCCTATCCGAAAGAGCCACGTATTACCGAAAGTGAAGACCGGGGTGTTCTGTCTGGCCAGCGCGTTGATGAGATCGTCTATCTTGCGCAACAAGGTGGCCAGACCCAACTGCAGCCTATCACGATCCGGTGGTACAATCTGGACACCAATCAGGTTGAGAACATTGATATCGGTGCAGTTGAACTAACGCTTGCGCCACCGGAGTGGCAACCGCCGGATGCAGATACGATTTTCAGGCTGCTCGCCTTGGCGGCCACGTTGACGCTGGTTATTTGGGGCTTGGTACGGTTCCTTGGTCCGCGTGTCAAAAAATGGAAAAAAGCGCGGCGGGACAGATATCAGAAATCTTCGGACTTTGCGCTAGATGCATTGAGGAAAGCCTTGCAAGCGCATGATATCTCAATGTCTTATTCCGCCTTGGAGTTGTGGAAACTGCGCAGCGATACCCCCGAAAAAGCAATTGGCCTGGAAGAGCAACTGGCTAGGATTGGGGCCGCAAGATACTCATCCCGCACCGGCTCAATACCTGAGGCTTGGGCTGCGGCATTGTCCGAACTCAAGGTTATGAAACGAGCGGAACACCGCGCTCGGAACCCGCTACCGCCGCTTAACCCGTAGGGTCAGCACTGGCAGGCGGCGATCAACTTGCGCCTATCCTTAAGCCGTACGCGGCCATACCCAAGTTCGATCAATCCCAGCTCTACCAAGTTGTGCAATTTACGGTGTAGCGTAGGCAACGACACTGCCACCATTTCGGCCAGTTCATCCTGTGACACGACGATCCACCCATCGGATTTTGAGGCCCCTTCATCCAAGTGCAAAAGGCGCAGAACCAACCGTTTTTCCGCCCCGGTCACTGCCAAATTTGCCATGATGCGCAGCGCAGTTTGCATGTTCTCATGCGATAAAGCATAGAAATCACGAACATATTCGGGGTTGTCACGAACAAGTCGGTCCAGCCGCCGAGACGGAAAAAACAATGCCCGCGTTTTCTGTGTCGCAACAACACTTACCAGTCGGTTGGATTCGGCGAACAACGCAAGATCACCGATCCAGAACCCGCCACCCTGTCTGTGGACAACGAAGTCCTGTCCATCATCCGCAGGTGCAGTGATTTGAACGGAACCCTCTAGAACCGCAAAGACCCCGTTGGCGGGATCTCCGTAGTTATACAGCGCCTCACCCTCATCGAAAGATTTTGCGACCCCGCATGCAAGTAAATCCGATTGAAACCTTGCGCCTCGCGCCCCGAACCACCCTGAGGCAAGCAGCATCTGTCGGTCACGTGGGTTTTCAAACATTAGTATTCATCAATCTCATCATATGATAGGTTTCCGAGCATTGTCATAGCCTAAGGTAAGGCTATTCGATTCTCGACGTAATGTGAATTTTTCCTACCGGGAATCAATACGTTGTTGGCGGAAAAGATAATCGCCGCCATCAATTACTTTTAGATCAACGGATCATTAAGATCCGGCCAATTCAGGAGTAGACCATGTCACCACCCCTATTGATTGCAGATAGTTGGCGCGGCACATTGCGCAAATTCGCCGTAGCTACCGTCGCGGTTGCGCTGGCCCTGCCCGCCTGGGCACAGGATCAAAAGCCCAATATTCTTGTGATCTGGGGCGACGACATCGGACAATCCAATATCTCGGCCTATACGATGGGCCTGATGGGATACCAGACGCCGAACATCGACCGTGTCGCGAAAGAAGGCATGATCTTTACCGACTATTATGGTGAACAATCCTGCACCGCCGGTCGTTCATCTTACATTATGGGCCAGTCTGTTTTCCGTACGGGCCTGTCGAAAGTTGGCCTGCCGGGTGCTGATCTGGGAATGCAGGTCGAAGACCCGACCATTCCGGGATTGCTGAAGGACCACGGCTATGTGACCGGTCAGTTTGGTAAGAACCACCTTGGCGACAAAGATGAGCATTTACCGACAAACCACGGTTTTGATGAGTTTTTCGGAAATCTCTACCACCTGAACGCCGAAGAAGAACCAGAGAATGAAGACTATCCGGGCGATGCGGTTCTGGCCGATGGTCGCACCTTCCGTGAAGCCTATGGCCCGCGGGGCGTGATCAAATCCAAAGCGGACGGAACCATCGAAGACACCGGCCCGCTGACCAAGAAGCGCATGGAGACCGTTGACGATGAAACCGTCGCAGCCGCGATTGACTTCATCAAGCGGGCACACGAGCAAGGTCAGCCTTTCTATGTCTGGTGGAACGGCACGCGTATGCACTTCCGTACCCACGTCAAAGATGAAATGCGCCAACAGGCCAACGAGATCTTTGGTGGCGTTGCTGACGAATACACCGCTGGCATGATCGAACATGACATGCATGTCGGGCAATTGCTGGACCTGCTGGACGAGCTTGGCATCGCGGACAACACCATCGTGCACTATTCGACCGACAATGGTCCGCACATGAACACATGGCCGGATGCTGCTGCGACGCCGTTCTGGGGTGAAAAGAACACCAACTGGGAAGGCGGTTGGCGCGTTCCGTCAATGGTTCGCTGGCCTGGTCAGATCGAAGCGGGCTCGATCACCAATGAGATCGTGCACCACATGGACTGGCTGCCGACATACCTGGCGGTTGCTGGCGACCCGGACATCAAGGAAAAGCTGAAAACTGGCTATAGCTCGTCCGGCATGGGCCGTGACTACAAGGTGCATCTGGATGGATATAACATCCTGCCCATGCTGACCGGCGAAACAACCGAAAGCCCACGCGCCGAGATTTTCTATTTCTCGGATGATGGTGACCTGACGGCTCTGCGCTATGACGACTGGAAGCTGATCTTCCTTGAGCAGAAAGCATGGGCGACCCTGCGTGCATGGATCGAGCCCTGGACCGAGCTGCGTATTCCTCTGATCGTGAACCTGCGTCGTGACCCTTATGAGCGCGCCTATCGCACCTCCAACACATATTATGACTGGTTGTTGGATCGGGCATATTTCCTGGTTCCGGCACAGGAATACGTGGGCAACTTCCTGGCAACCTTCCAGGAATTCCCGCCGCGCCAGAAAGCGGCAAGCTTCAACCTGGATCAGGTCATGGACAAGCTGACGACACCGACAAACAACTAAGTCGTATCTAAAATCCAATCGGGCCGCCCCTTAAAAGGCGGCCCTTTTCATCTTGAAATTGAACGAGAAATTCATGCGACATTTTGTTCTAAGCGCCCTGCTGTCCTGTGTCCCTCTGTCCCTGCTTGCGGACCCTCTGCCCAGTTGGACCGAGACCGAAAGCAAAGACAGGATCATCGAGTTTGTCGCCGCCGTGACCGACCCACAGCGCCCGGAATACGTGACGCCGGCTGAAAGGATCGCCGTTTTCGACAATGACGGCACGCTTTGGGCCGAACAGCCTGTGTATTTTCAACTAATCTTTGCGATGGACCGGCTAGCTCAGATGGCTGAGGATGACCCCTCGATCCTGACTACGCCCGTTTTGCAGGCCGCAGCGACAGGCGATCTGAAGACGGTCGCGGAAGGTGGTCATGATGCTTTGATCGAGGTGTTGAATGCCTCGCACTCAGGTGTCTCAGTGAATGATTTCCAAGCTTCCGTAGCCGACTGGCTGGAAACCGCCCGCCACCCGGAAACCGACCTGCCCTTTGACCAGATGACCTATCAGCCGATGGTCGAGTTGCTGCGGTATCTGCGAGACAAAGGGTTCAAGACCTACATCGTCTCCGGCGGTGGAGTACACTTTATGCGCGTCTTCGCCGAAGACGCTTATGGCATTCCGCCCGAACAGATTCTGGGTACATACATGGACACCACTTATGACAGCGCGGAAGGCGAACCGGTTATCACCAAAGCCGATGGCATCGCTTTTGTGGACGACAAAGAAGGCAAACCGATCAACATCGAGAGGACGATCGGCAGACGCCCGATTCTGGCCGGGGGAAATTCGGATGGCGATTTTGCCATGTTGGAATGGACCACGGCAGGCGATGGGCCACGGTTGGGTGTTTTGATTCACCATACCGATGCAGAACGAGAGTGGGCCTATGACCGGGAAAGCTCAATCGGCAAACTGGTCGATGGATTGGACAAAGGGCCAGACATGGGTTGGGTGATTGTAGATATGGCGCAAGACTGGTCGCGCATCTACACTGGGGCGAACTGAACCACCACGGAGCCCGATAACCCTATGTGGACACTGCTTGTTTCCGCCTTCGTCTTTGCGCTTTATACAACAGCAGTTTTCTTTTCTGTCCGCGCGGCCCAAACCGCGCGGACACCTCAGGGCGCGGTCGGTTGGGTGGTCTTCCTGATCTCGGCCCCGATGTTTGGCGTGCCGCTTTACCTGTTTTTGGGACATCATAGATTTCGGGGTTACCGTATCGCGCGCAAGGAAAGTCAGCGCGTGGTTCAGGGGATCAAGACTTTCGCCGACTACTCAAAACCCGATGCCGACAAATTGCTTATCAACCCCAAACCGTTCGAGGCGCTGGCGCATATGCCCGTGTCGCGCGGCAACGGGGCAGAGCTGTTGGTCGATGGCCAGGCCACCTTCGATGCGATTTTTGAGGCGATTGATGCGGCCAAGACTTACGTCCTGATCCAGTTCTATATCGTTCGGGCCGATGCGCTGGGTCAGAAGCTGAAAGACAAGTTGATCAAAGCAGCCAAACGCGGAGTCAGCGTCCGGTTCATGATGGATGCCGTAGGCAGTTACGCCCTTTCCAATGACTACATCGAAGAGATGCGCGAGGCCGGTATCGCGGTTTCGGATCCAAAAGAACAACGCGGACCAAAATTCCGTTTCCAATTGAACTACCGCAACCACCGCAAAACCGTGGTTATCGACGGCGAAACGGGATTTATCGGCGGTCACAACATCGGGGTCGAGTATCTGGGCGAAGACCCGCATTTCGGACATTGGCGCGACACCCATGTCAGGTTGACCGGCCACATAGTCCGGCAATTGCAGTTGATCTTCATCGAAGACTGGCATTGGGCGCATGAAGAAGATCTGATCGACCAGTTGGATTGGGCCGGGTCCGAGGCGGATCAGGATATCAACGCATTGCTGGTCGCAACAGGCCCGGGCGATGAAACCGAAACCGGGTCGATGATGTTCTTCGCCGCCATCACTGAGGCACGGAACCGGATCTGGATCGCATCGCCGTATTTCGTACCCGACATCGATATCATGACCGCCCTGAAACACGCAGCTTTGCGTGGTGTCGATGTTCGTATTCTTGTGCCCGACGCCATTGATCACCGCCTGCCGTGGCTGGCGGCTTTTGCCTATTTTGATGAAGTTCGCGCCTGTGGTGCACAAGTCCTGCGTTACACGCACGGGTTCATGCATCAAAAAGTCTTCGTTGTGGATGACTCACTGGCCGCAGTGGGCACGACCAATCTGGACAATCGATCATTTCGGTTAAATTTCGAGGCAATGGCCCTGTTCTTTGATCCCCAGACAACCGCCGCAGTCGATGCGATGCTGCAAGACGATTTTGCCAAAAGCTATGAGCTGACGCGCTATCTGGAACAGCAACCCGTGCATATACGTCTCGGCGCTCCGCTGGCGCGACTATTCTCGCCCATCCTTTAGGCCATGAACCTTTCCTGGAACACCCGGGTCATAAGGGCGACCATATAGGCCGTGGACAACCCAAAGGCCAACAGGCCTGTAACTGCAGCAAATGTACCGAAAATCCGCAGGTCTTCGCCCAAGACGATGTCGCCGTAGCCAAGCGTTGTGAACGACACCAGCGAGAAATACAGCGCCGTGTTCCAGTCGGGCAGTACATCGCCGAACACCCAGACGATGGCCCAAATCCAGACCTGAATGGTGTGGGTCGCGACGATAAAGGCCAGCGCGGTTGCAATTGGTCCGGCCGTTGCCAAAATTGCACCTCTGGCTTCCCAACGCTCGATCAGCCTGTTGATGGCTAGCGTGCACATTGTCAGAAGAAAGATTTCGACCAGAAAGCAAAGCCCGAGAAACGTGCTGCCCCAAAGGATCTGCTGTGACAAGGTCATGTTTTCGCATCCTGAATTGTACCGACGACGGATCGCCTCACAATGACCTGCACTTTCGGCTGAGACAACCCGATCACCCATGTTCATAGTGCGGCGAAAGGAACCTATGACGTGTCAGCGCTGGACAGTTGGCGAAACTGTTGCAAATCCTTGTGAAAATGAGGGCGAACATGCTTGTAGTATTCGACAAGGTTCAGAAATCCTATCCCGGTGGTCGGCCGGTCCTGCGCGACGTGTCGTTGTCGCTGGATCGCGGCCAAACGCTAGCCCTGACCGGCGAAAGCGGCAGCGGTAAAAGCACCTTGCTGAACCTTGCTGCTGCATTGGACACTGTGGACAGCGGGGAAATCACACTGGACGGGGTAGCCCTGTCGCAACTGGATGATCCGGGCCGTGCCGCCCTGCGCCGTACGTCCTTGTCGTTGGTGTTTCAGCAATTTAACTTGATCCCATCTTTGACAGCAGGTCAAAACCTGTCGTTTCATGCCCGGTTGGCCGGATGCCACGACCCCGATTGGTGCGCCCATCTGGCCCAGCGGCTGGGCCTTTCCGATCTGCTTGATCGATATCCCGAGAACCTGTCGGGCGGGCAACAACAGCGCGTTGCCATCGGTCGTGCCATGGCCGCACGGCCCAAATTGCTGCTGGCGGATGAACCTACGGGAAACCTGGACGAAACCGCCAGCGCCACCGTTCTTGAACTGATGTTGGCTCTTGTCGCAGATACCGGGGCCGCGCTGCTTTTGGTCACCCATTCGCACGAGATTGCGGCCCGTTTGGATCGGCGTGTGCATCTGTCTGGCGGGCTTATCGCATGACGCTGACCGTCATTCAGGCGCTGGCATCTCATTGGCGGGCACACCGGCTGCAACTGGCGACCCTGCTGATCGGCCTGGCCCTTGCAACCGGTCTTTGGTCTGCGGTGCAGGCCATCAATGCCGAGGCTCGTGCCAGCTATGACCGGGCCGCAGATCAACTGGCGCTAGGTCGGTTTGACGAATTGCACAACCCCTCCGGCCCGATCCCCCTGTCGCGTTACGTCGAGCTGAGGCGCGCGGGCTGGCAGGTTGCAGCGGTACTGGAAGGCCCATTTCGCGTTCAGGGTCAGACCTTACGGGTCCTTGGCGTTGATATGGTGGCCTATCCCGCCCTGCCCGCTGTCACACAGATGGAACAAAGCGGCACGCCACCCAACCCTGCCGATATGTTGACTGCGCCGGGGCGATTGCTGACGGCTCCGGTTTTGGAGCCGCTATTGGCCGGCCAGACCGGTTTGCCTCCGATCCTGATCAGCGATGCCTTACCGCCCGATCTGATCCTGACCGACATTGGTGTGGCCGAGTCGTTACTGAAGAAGCCGGGAGAGATTTCGCACCTGATCATTTTACCGGATCAGCCCGGTTCAATTCCACCGCTGTCGACTATTGCCCCCGAACTGGAGCGGGTCCCGGCACAGGAACAACTGGATACCGCACAACTGACCGACAGTTTTCACCTGAACCTGTCCGCCTTTGGCCTGCTGTCCTTTGCGGTGGGACTGTTCATCGTGCACGGAACCGTGGGCCTGGCCTTTGCCCAACGGCGCGGCATGATCCGGACCGTGCGCGCTTTGGGCGTTTCGATGCGGCGGCTGGTTTGGCTGATCATGGCTGAGCTTTCCGTGCTGGCGATTGTCGGCGGAGTACTCGGTTTGGTGCTTGGCTTTTTCCTCGCAGGCGCGCTGTTGCCGGATGTGGCTGCAAGTTTGCGTGGACTTTACGGCGCACCTGTCAGCGGCCAGATATCATTGCAACCACAATGGGCACTGTCCGGGTTGGCGATGGCCTTGGGTGGCACTTTTCTGGCCAGCGGACACGCCTTGTATCGCCTGTCGCGAATGCCGATTCTAAGCGGCGCAGGCTTACAGGCCTGGCGCAGCGCGGCTTCGGGCAGCTGGGTCGTCGCCCTTGCCGGTGTCGCCGCTATTGTCGGTGGCATTCTGACCCTGTTGTTGTTCGGAGGGTTGGTGGCCGGTTTCGTCATGGTCGCCGGGATGCTGGTCGGGTCCGCGTTGGTATTGCCCTATGCCTTGTCGCGCGTCCTGATCCTGTTTCAGCGTTCAGCGAAAGGGCCGATCGCCCAATGGGTCTGGTCGGACATGCGCGCTCAATTGCCGGGCCTATCTTTGGCGCTGATGGCCTTGTTGCTGGCGCTTGCCGCGAATATCGGTGTGGGCACAATGGTTTCCAGCTTTCGGCTGACCTTTACTGGCTGGCTGGATCAGCGCCTGACATCCGAGCTCTACGTCACGGCCACCACCGATCAGCACGGTCGGAACATCGCGGAATGGCTGAACCCGCAGGTAGATGCCATCCTGCCGATCCGAAGCGTTGAACTGGCGCATTCGTCGGGACCCTTGTTTCTCTATGGTATCATCGACGATCAGACTTATCGTGAGAAATGGCCGCTTATCAGCACCTCGGAACGTGTTTGGGACCGGGTCCACGACGGAACCGCTGTGCTGATCAACGAACAACTTGCCCGCCGGGAAAACCTTTGGCCTGGCGACTCTTTGGCCATCACACCTGCCGACACGATGACCATCGCAGGTGTCTATTCGGACTATGGCAACCCAACCGGTCAGGCCATCGTTTCTATGGCCCAACTTGATCAGATCGCGCCCGGCGCTGAGGCGCGCCGGTTTGGCATTCGTGTCGCGCCTGACAGGACCACAGAGCTGGCCCAGGCCTTGCGCGAGCAGTTTGACCTGCCCCGCCGAGCAGTCGTCCAGCAAGCCGCAATGAAGGCGCAATCCATGCAGGTGTTCGAAAAGACATTCGTTGTGACCTCTGCCTTGAACATCCTGACGCTGGGGGTTGCAGGGTTCGCCATTCTGACCAGTCTGCTGACATTGTGGACCCAGCGCCTGCCCCAGATTGCGCCCATCTGGGCACTTGGCCTGACCCGTGCAGAACTGGCCCGGCTTGAGCTTTTGCGCAGCGTGCTGCTGGCCGCCTTGACCGCCTTGCTGGCTCTGCCGCTGGGGTTGGCTTTGGCGTGGACCTTGCTGACGGTCATCAACGTCGAAGCGTTTGGCTGGAGGCTGCCGATGTACCTGTTCCCTGTCGACTGGGTCTATCTGTTGGGTCTGACCCTGCTTGCGGCAACCGTTGCCGCGGCCCTGCCTGCCGCCCGTTTGCTGCGCCTGCCGCCTGCGGATCTACTGAAGGTGTTTGCCAATGAACGTTAGGATCTGGCTGATCGTCTTGCTGCTGGCCGTGCCGGGCATTGCCCGCGCACAGGGATACGCAGGCCTGGGCGGCTCGGCTGAAGGGTTCACTGTGCCCCAGCCGGAGTATGCGTTTCAATTCCCGCAGGATCATGGCCCCCACCCGGACTACCGGATCGAGTGGTGGTATCTGACAGCAAACCTGAAAGGTGTAGACGGGCGTGATTATGGCATCCAGTGGACGCTGTTTCGGTCGGCCCTGAAACCGCATGAGGTCGAGGGGTGGCAAAGTCCGCAGATATGGATGGGCCATGCTGCGGTGACCACGCCCGACAAACACTATTTCGCGGAGCGACTGTCGCGCGGCGGTATCGGTCAGGCAGGGGTTACGGCAGCGCCATTCGAGGCGTGGATCGACGAATGGCACATGCGCGGGTCAGACCCAAACGTGGTCAGCCTTTCTGCGAACGGCGCGGATTTCGGCTATGACCTAAAGCTCGAAGCCAACGGGCCGTTCGTGTTTCACGGCGAGAACGGATATTCGGTGAAATCCGGCGACGGGCAAGCCAGCTATTACTATTCCCAGCCGTTTTACGAGGTACAAGGCGTTTTGCGGCTGCCAGATGGCGACGTGGCGGTCACCGGACAAGGGTGGCTGGACCGCGAATGGTCATCACAACCTTTGGCCGCAGATCAAAGCGGCTGGGACTGGTTCTCGCTCAGCTTTGACGATGGCGACAAGATGATGGCCTTTCGCCTGCGGGGCGAACGCAGCGATTTCACCGCGGCCACGTGGATCACCGCCGATGGTACGACAACCGCAATTCCCGACAGCTCTGTTGCGTTCGAGCCGCTGACAACCGCGCCCGTTGCTGGCCGCGACATACCTGTCCGATGGCGTGTCACATTGCCTGACCGGGATCTGGACGTCGAGGTATCAGCGCTGACACCCGACGCGTGGATGGCCACCCGGTTTAAATACTGGGAAGGTCCCGTCCAGATCAGCGGCAGCCATTCCGGACGGGGATATCTTGAGATGACAGGGTACTGATCCGCCCAGCTTTCTTAGCGCACCACGTAGACAGAGACGTCTGAATGCCGCACGACCCGTGCAGCATTCGGGCCCAGCAGATAGTCTTTCAAGTCGGGTTTGTGCGCGCCGATCACGATCAGATCGCTACCAGCACTGTCCGCAGTTTTCAGGATTTCCTGATAGGCAGTACCCGTCGCGACCACGTGGCGGATCTTTTCATTCCGATCCGCCCCCAGTGTGGACACACACATCTCGGCCAGTTTGGTATGTGCCTCTTCCAGAGCCTTGTCGTGAAAATCACTTTCGAAAAAGCCAGACACCCAGCTTTCCCCGAAATCCGGCAGGACCGTCACCACATCCAGTTGAGCACCTTCCTGATCGGCCAGCTTCGCAGCTTTCTTTAGGACATGCGTATCAAGATCGCCGTTGCTGATATCGACGGCACAGAGAACAGCGTTTGTCATGCGGTCACCTCTTGTCTTGCGGCGCGGCCGCGCTGAAGGAAAGCGATCAGTCCCAGCAAGAGCATTGCCGGAATGTAGATCAACTGTTTCGGTGGCTGGCTGGCTGGCAAGCTGACCGAAGTCAGGCGCACTGCCTCATCCCCGTAGTAATCGAAGATATCCAGGTCGTCCGCGACGGGTGTCCCGAACAGCGGCTCTTCCAGTTTGACCAGCCCGTCTTCCTCAAGCAGCAGCAGGCCCATCGCGTCGACACGCGCTTGGCCGCCCTCTTCGCTGCCAACGGGAACAACCACGGTCGTGTCCGTCATCTCAAGCGTGTCAAAGTCCGGCCCGCTGATGACCATACGCACCTCGGTACCCGGAGGGGTTTCGCCGATGGTTTCCACAAAAGCAGCAGGCTCGACCGAGGTAAACGGTGGCGCGATGCGGTTCATGAAGAAGTCGGGCCTGAACAGCGCGAACGCCACAAGGATCAGTGCGATGCTTTCATAGATCCGACTGCGGGTCAGGAAGTACCCCATTGTCCCGGCCGTGAAGACGAGAATGGCGATTGTCGCAAATATCGCCACCGTTATCCCCTCGACCCACGTCACATCAATCAGCAACAGGTCCGTGTTGAAGATGAACACGAACGGCAAGGCCACGGTGCGCAGGCTGTAAAAGAACGCGATAAACCCTGTCTTGATTGCGTCACCACCGGATACTGCGGCGGCCGCAAAGCTTGCCAATCCAACCGGCGGGGTCACGTCTGCCATGATCCCAAAGTAAAAGACGAACAGGTGCACCGCGATCAAGGGAACGATAAGACCGCTTTGCGCACCCAGCTCAACAACCACACCCGCCATCAGCGAACTGACCACGATGTAGTTTGCGGTGGTCGGCAGGCCCATGCCCAGGATCAGGCTCAGCAGGCCGACCATAATCAGCATCAGGATCAGGTTGCCGCCAGACAGGAACTCAACCAGGTCGGCCATCACTTGTCCGACACCCGTCAGGGTCACGGTGCCCACTATGACGCCGGCTGTTGCCGTTGCCAGCGCGATACCAATCATGTTCCGCGCGCCGTCGATCATGCCCTGCCAAAGGTCAGCGACGCCATCAATGAACGTGTTGTAGACGTTGCTTTGCCCGCGGAATATCGCCTTGAGCGGCCTCTGCGTCAGCAGGATCACGAACAGCAGCGTCGTGGCCCAGAAAGCCGACAGACCTGGTGACTTCTGCTCGATCATCAGGAAGTAGACTAGCACGATGATCGGCAACAGGTAGTGCAGCCCAGCCTTGTAGATATCGGCAATGACCGGCAGGGTCACTTCTTTGGCGTTTGGATCGTCCGGCTCAAGATCCGGCACCTGAGCGGCCAGATACAGCAGTGCCACGTAGATAGCACAGACAATCAGGCTGAGGACCAGCCCAGCGGATGACGGCACCCAGTTTGTCACCGCTTCGACCGGGAACTGAGAACCGTAGCACAGCCCGGCAAAGACCAGGAAGAAGGACAACATACCGACAACCGTGCGCGCCAGCTTTACGTCGCGGTCGCCCAGCGTAGGCATATTCCGCTTCACGGCCTCAAGGTGCACGATGTAGACCAGCGCGATGTAGGAAATCGCGGCAGGCAGGAAGGCGTGGGTGATCACCTCGACATATGAGATGCCGACATATTCGACCATCAGGAAGGCCGCAGCCCCCATCACGGGCGGCATGATCTGTCCGTTCACGGAGGAGGCAACCTCGACCGATCCGGCCTGTTCACTGCTGAACCCGACGCGCTTCATCAGCGGGATGGTGAATGTACCGGTGGTCACAACGTTGGCGATGGACGAACCCGAGATCAGGCCGGTCGCGGCCGAACCGACAACAGCTGCTTTGGCCGGACCACCACGCAGGTGGCCAAGGGCGCCGAATGCCATCTTGATAAAGTAGTTCCCTGCCCCAGCCTTATCCAGCAAGGCCCCAAACAGCACGAACAGGAAGACGAATTTGGTGGAGACACCTAAGGCAATACCGAACACGCCCTCAGAGGTGATCCACATGTGGCTCATCGCCTTTTTCAGGCTTGCGCCTTTCCAGCGGATAACTTCGGGCACCCAGTCGGATGAACCGAAGAAGACATAAACCAGAAAAATCGTCGCAATGATCGCCATCGCGGGGCCAAGCGCGCGACGCGCGGCCTCGAACAACAACAGCAGACCAACAAGGGCGACCCATTTGTCGGTGTCATCCGCAAGACCGCCTGCATCGACGATCTTGTTGTAAAAGAAATAGCCATACAGCGCGACAAACGCGCCCAGCAGCCCCATGATCCAATCCTGAACCGGGATATAGTTGCGCGGGCTTGATTTCAGCGCCGGATAGGCTGCAAAGGCCAGAAACAACGCAAAGGCCAGGTGAAACTGCCGCGCGTTGTTCACAGCGCTGCCGGGCAGCACATAGTTCGCAAGTGGCGAGGCCAGGACGACCTGAAAGATCGACCAGATCGCGGCCACAACGGCCAGGAATATCCCGACATTACCGACCGGATTACGTCCACCCGCATCGGATGAGGCCACAAGATCCTGTAGCTCTTCTTCGGATAGCGGACGATTGGATTGTGTGTCGGAACTCATGAAATGTCTCCCCGTCGCGGCCATTTTTGGCCTTCTGAACCACCCGATTTGTTCGGGTTTTGGTTGCAGGGCGCCCGTTGGGCACCCTACTTTAGGTCTGGCTTACTGAACCCAGCCTTTTTCTTTGTAGTATTTCTCGGCACCCGGATGCAGCGGAGCCGAAAGGCCATCTGCAATCATCTCTTCGGGCTTGAGGTTGGCAAATGCAGGGTGCAGCTTTTTGAAGTCGTCGAAGTTCTCGAAGACCGAGCTGACAACCGCATAAACCGCGTCATCCGACACGTCTGCCGAGGTCACGAACGTCGCGCCCACACCAAAGGTCGAGGTGTCGCCATCCGAACCACGGTACATGCCACCAGGGATTGTCGCAGTACGGTAGAACGAGTTGTCGTCTACCAGCTTGCTGACGGCGTCGCCGCTGACGTTCACCAGAACCGAGTCACAGGCTGTGGTCGCTTCCTGGATCGAACCCGACGGGTGACCAACGGTGTAAACCATCGCGTCGATCTGGTTGTCACACAGAGCGGCAGACTGTTCAGCCGCTTTCAGCTCGGTCGCCAGTTCGAAATCGTCGGTGGTCCAACCCATTTCGCCCAACAGGACTTCCATCGTGCCGCGCTGACCGGAACCGGGGTTACCGATGTTGACGCGCTTGCCCTTCAGGTCTTCGAAGTTGGTGATGCCGGAATCGGCACGTGCAACAACGGTGAACGGCTCGGGGTGAACCGAGAAGACGGCGCGCAGGTTTTCAAAGGGGCCAGCCTCTTCGAATTTCGAGCTGCCGTTATACGCGTGGTACTGCCAGTCCGACTGGGCGACACCAAACTCCAGCTCGCCTTCGCGAATGGTGTTGATGTTGTAGACCGAACCACCTGTCGACTCGACCGAGCAACGAACGCCGTGCTCTTTACGGCCTTTGTTCACCAGACGGCAGATCGCACCACCGGTCGGATAGTAAACGCCGGTAACGCCGCCGGTACCAATGGTGATAAACTCTTCTGCATGAGCGGCCGGAGCCATAAGAGCAGCGGTAACGACCGCGCCCAGGCTAAGCTTGCTGCTATTTTTCATTTTTGAGAACTCCCAACTCTTATTGTGGATGAGAGACAGTTCAGCGGCCCCCATCCAGGGACCTTGCCGGTACGGCAAGCGAACCCGTCTTGCAACGGGTCAAGCATCTGAAATTTAAAAGTCTCCCAACGCCTTTGACGTTTCATTCAGACACTCCGCTTGTCAACCCCTGCGCGGGGTATGAAGGCCCCGATCCGCAGATGTGAGGAGATTTCCGAAAGTTTCCCCCTTTAACGGGGCGGTTTCGCACAGATCGGCATCACTGGGCCGGATCATGAGAAACCGCGCCAGCTAAATATCCAAAAACACTTTGAAAGTTTGGATTCCGCAACCTAGGCTTGGCCAAACGACCCGATGTTTCATGAATTTACGCGAAAGGGTTCTGGACAGTGGACGGCAAATCACCCAGTCCGATGCTTGTGATCGCCCTAGCCCTTAGTGCGGCCATCGCAATCTGGGGCATTGCTGACCCGCAAGGCCTGGGTCGCATTGCTGCATCGGCGGTTGAGACGCAATTCAACAGCCGCGGCTGGTTCATCATGCTTGAGGTCAGCGGGCTTTTGTTTGTGGTCCTCTTTCTGGCCCTGTCACGATTTGGAGATATCCGCCTTGGCGCTGACACAGCCGAACCAGAGTTTTCAACGACCGCATGGATCGCGATGTTATTCGCCGCAGGAATGGGTGTCGGTCTACTGTTCTATGGCGCAGCCGAGCCGCTGACCCACTACGAAGTGCTGCGTCAATATAATAGCGACGCAGAAGCGGCCAGTTATGCGATGTTCGTGACCTACTTGAACTGGGGGTTCCACGCCTGGGCGATTTACGGAATCGTCGGATTGGTCATCGCCTATTTTGCCTATCGCCGAAATCGCACTTTGTTGCTGAGTGCCCCAGTCACCGACGCACTTGGCGAAGCAGGATGGACAAAAGCGCTGGGGTGGGTTTTCGATCTGCTCTCGATCGTCGCAATTGCCGTCGGTTTGGCGGGCTCTATGGCAATGGGGGTATTTCAGATCCAGACCGGACTGGCAGGCCTGTTGGGTATAGAAACCCCAGGCGTGCTGACGCTGCCCGTTTTTGCCGCGCTTTGTATTGCATTCATCATACCGTTGCGTCGCGATCTGGGAGACGGAATGGCCCTGCTGTCCAACGCAGCAATGCTGATCGCCGTCGGGATGATGGTCTATCTTCTAGTGCTGGGTCCCACATCTTATCTGATGGATGGCATCGTTTCGGGATTCGGACGCTATCTGTTCGGTGTCCTGTCAGCAGGGTTCTCTACGGCTGAGTTCTTCGACGACCTGTTGGTCGACTGGTTCCACGGCTGGACGCTGAACTATATGATCTGGTGGCTGGCTTGGTCACCCTTCGTGGGCATTTTCATCGCCCGGATTTCCCGCGGACGCACGATCCGAGAGTTTCTGATCGGAGTCGTCGTCACTCCCACACTTTTCTCTATCCTGTGGTTCGGCGTTTTTGGCGGCTTGGGTTTTTTCGATGCTTTGCGTCAGGACGGAGCCTTATCAGCCGTCAATGCAGAGAACCTTGACGCAACCACATTTGCATTGCTTGAGCGCTTCCCGCTAGATGGCATCACAAGAATAGCAACAATCCTGGCCGCGTTCCTGTTCGTGGTTACCAGCGTCGTAAGCGCCGGGTTCACCCTTGCGATGATAGGGACCGGAGGCGACGACAACCCCTCCCCCCGAATTCGTACAATCTGGGGCATTATCCTTGGCGCGTTAGGGATGGCGATGATTTTGGTGGGCGATATCTCTCTGGTTCGGTCCATCATAGCGCTGTCAGCCATCGCTTTCGTGTTTATCGTGCCCGTTCTTGTTGTCTGCCTGTTCAAACGTCTGGCGCAGGAGGACCGATCATGAGTGGCCAACTGATCGACACCGCACTGAACCTAAGCGTTTTCGCCTATATCGGGTTCCTGGCGTGGCTGATCCTGCGACGCAGTAAGTGAGCGCAGAAACTGGGAACAGATTCGCCCTGAACATCCCAAGTCTGTTCGCTTTTTCCTGAGTTTGCCGGGAAACTTGCCCGATGAAACTGCACGCGCAATCCGGAACTCAGATTGTCGCCAAGCTTTCCAACGACCGTCAAAACCCCGACATTTTCGATACCCCGGTCAAAAGTGGCAACATGAACATTCGAAACGTCAGAAAAGAAAAAACAGAGAGCAGGTTCCCCTTACCCTCTGTTTTTACCTTGGTACCCAAGGCCGGACTCGAACCGGCACGTCCGTCAGGACGGGGGATTTTGAATCCCCTGCGTCTACCATTCCGCCACTTGGGCCACGAACACTGGATTAGCGCTCATAATCGGGAAGGTCCAGAGGCAAAAAACAACCGATATTCAGTTTGTTTTCTTCAGGCACGGTTGACGGCCCATCAGGCGCATGGTTTGGCTGACGCAACAAAGGAACGGGATTTTAGCATCTGATGTTGCGATCGCTCTATGACTGGACCATTCGTCTGGCCGAACACCCGCACGCGCTTTGGGCTCTGGCCATTGTGGCATTTGTCGAAAGCTCGTTCTTTCCGATTCCCCCGGACGTTCTGATGATTCCCATGATTCTTGCGCGCCCGTCGCGCGCCTGGCTGATCGCGACGGTTGCCCTGGTGGCCTCGGTGTTGGGGGGCATGCTGGGATATGCGATCGGCGCGTTCTTCTATGAAAGCATCGGCCAACCCATCCTCGAATCCATGGGCAAAGCGCATGCCATGGAAGAGTTCAACACCAAGTTCAACGACTTCGGATTCTGGGCCGTGCTGGGCGCAGGGATTACCCCATTCCCGTACAAAGTCATCACCATCATGTCCGGGTGGACAGGCATGCCGCTGGGCACATTCATCGCCACGTCGATTCTGGCCCGCGCGCTCAGGTTCTTTGTTGTTGCTGGGCTGCTTTGGGGTTTTGGTGAACCCATTCGCAACTTCATCGAAAAGCGTCTGGGGCTTATGTTCACTCTGTTTGTCATCCTGCTGTTCGGTGGGTTCTTAGCGGTGAAGTTCTTATGACACGCAAAAAACTGTTGATCCTGATTGCGGCAGGCGGTTCGGCCGCACTGTTGTTAGGCGCATGGGCGTTTCAACACCTGGGCGGTATGGCCCCGTGCAAAATGTGCATCTGGCAACGCTATCCCCACGCCGCGGCTGTTCTGATTGGCGTGTTGGCCTTTGCCTTTCCAGGCATTCGCCCCCTGCCGCTTTTGGGTGCGGTTGCCGCGATGGTGACTGCCGGGATTGGCATGTACCACGCAGGTGTCGAACAGAAATGGTGGGAAGGTCCAACCAGCTGCACGTCGGGCGATATTGGCGGGTTGTCCGCTGAGGAACTGATGGATCAGATCATGTCCGCGCCGCTTGTGCGCTGTGATGATATCCCGTGGGAGATGTTCGGCCTGTCGATGGCTGGCTGGAACGCTCTGCTATCTGCTGGTCTGGTTTTGGTCTGGCTGGCCGCGTTCCGTGCGAAATAAGCGTACTACGCGTCCAGTTCGGCATCCCAATACAGAAAGTCGATCCAGCTGTCATGCAGGTGGTTCGGGGGGAACTTGCGTCCGATGTTTCGCAGTGCCTCGGCATCTGGCTGACGCGGCGGCTTGCGCAGCGACATGCCCGCCTGCCGCAGCGACTTCGATCCCTTCCTCAGGTTGCAGGGGCTGCACGCCGCCACAACGTTCTGCCAACTGGTCACACCCCCGGCAGCCCGCGGAACAACATGGTCAAAGGTCAGGTTGTCCCGGCTTCCACAATACTGGCAGCGGAACTCGTCCCTTAAAAATAAATTAAAGCGCGTGAAGGCCACGCGCTTTCTGGGTTTTACATAGTCTTTCAGGACAACGACCGATGGTATTCGGATCTCGGTACTGGGGCTTCGGACGACCTCGTCGTATTCGGCCACGATGTCCACCCTGTCCAGCCAGGCCGCCTTGATCGCTTCTTGCCAGGGCCACAGGGATAAGGGGTAATAGGACAAGGGGCGATAATCGGCGTTCAAAACCAATGCCGGATGGTGCTTTAGGGCACCCGGTTCCCTGACAAATTCGGTCCTGAATTCTCCGTCCATATCGGAATCGCTCCTCGCTCTGCTCTGCCCGTTATTGACACCAGAGCGGGGAACACCCGCCCCGGCCTTAACTTAACTATATATCGTGTTAAAACTCTGACAAGCCCTGAGTTTCCACAACATCTCGGGTATTGAGTATGCCTGCTCCGTAACAAAGACGTGACAGTTATCCACAGGTTGCGTTCTCTGCCTCTGGCAGGCTATGGCGGGATCATGAGCTGGTTCATACGATTCAACAAACCCTTCGATGTGTTGCCGCAGTTTACCGACCGGGCAAATGCAGAGACGCCGCGCAGTACTTTGTCGGATTTCATCGACCTGCCCGGTGTGTATCCGGCTGGGAGGCTGGATCGCGACAGCGAGGGCCTGATGCTGCTGACTGACAACGGCCGGCTGCAGGCGCAAATATCGGACCCCAAGCACAAGATGCCCAAAACCTATTGGGTTCAGGTGGAAGGTTCACCCGATGCTGCCACCCTGAAGGCTCTGCGCGACGGGATTGATCTGAAGGACGGACCGACGCGCCCGGCCAAGGCCCGGTTGATGGATGAGCCCGAAGATCTATGGCCACGAAACCCACCTATCCGCGTACGCCAAACAGTACCAGACAGCTGGATTGAGCTGACCTTGCGCGAAGGCCGCAACCGGCAGGTTCGACGCATGACGGCAGCGGTCGGTCATCCCACCCTGCGCCTGATCCGCGCCCGGATCGGGGACTATACGCTAGAGGGGTTGGCGCCCGGCCAATGGGACAGCCTGACAGCTCCTGTATTGGATTCCGCACCGAAGCGCAAACGGGACCGCCGACCGCGCAGGTGACAAAAACGTCCTTTTGTGATAGGGTTAAGGCATGAAAGTCACCCGAAGCACACCATCCCCAGAGGGGATCCTTGAGGCCGCGCTTTATGTTGGCGATCTGGACGCGGCCGAACGATTCTATGGTGAAATACTGGCGTTAGAATGTATTCAACGCGTCGCGAACCGACATGTATTTTTCCGCGTCGGCGGATCGGTGTTGTTGCTGTTCAACGCAGATGAGACGGCAAAGCCGCCGGAGAATCCGAAGCTTCCCGTCCCGCCACATGGCGCACGCGGTCCCGGTCACGTCTGCATGACTTTATCGCGGACAGAGATAGACGAAATGCGCAAGCATCTGCTGGAGTGGAACATCCCCATAGACGCCGAGTTTGATTGGCCAAGCGGGGCACGATCGCTGTATATTCGGGATCCCGCCGGAAACTCGGTGGAATTCGCTGAAGGTCACCTGTGGGATTGAGACCCTAGCGCAGCGGTTGTTTTTCTCCCCCGACAATCCGGTAGATGTCGCTCGAAACAACGCCCACTTCGCCCAGAACAGCTTGAAACTCGGCCATATGCGGGGCAGCGAAATGCGCCTCGAGCGCGGCCTGATCCTGCCATTCTTCATAAACACGGAACTTGTTGGATTGCCCGAGTATCTGGCTGAATTCATAGATCAGGCAGCCGGCCTCTTTCACAGTCTCGGCGACCATTTTCTGTGCGGCCTCAAGGGCTTTGTCGACGCCATCTGTCGACACTTCAACCGTTCCGGTGACTATCAGCATGTCGTTCCCTTCTTCAATTCAAACCGTTTCGAAATCCTGTCGACTGGCGTTCCGTCTTGCAGAGAAACAGCATAAGTGACCGAGTAGTCGCGGAAACCCATCTTGTCGTAATAGCTAAGCCCCTGCCGGTTGTCGGCCCGGATCGTCGCGTTGAGCGCGCTGAACCCAAGGGCCGCGGCATAGGTCGCGGTTTCAGAGAACAACGCCCGCCCTGCCCCTTTCAACACCGGCTCTCGCCGGGTGAAAGTCGCTATATCCGCGCAATCTTCCGGCAAGTCCTCATTGGTACCTAACCATTGAAACCCGGCCACCTCACCCTGTTCATCAAGGGCAACGTGGCAACAGATTTTGTCTGCGCCATTCAGGTAGACTTGAGCAAACAGCGCCTCGGAAAACGGTGTTTCAAACGCGGTCGTCCCGCCGATAGCAATGATTTCGTTGAGAATTCGGCAGGCAACTGCCACGTCCTCAGGCATCATGGGACGAACCGCGATCATGGCTACAGGCTCAGCTTGTCGCGCATGAAGGCAAGCGCGACACTAAGACCGTCGGGGGCAATCCCGTGGCCGGTGCCCTTCATGACATGCGCGTAAACTTCTTTGAAATCTGCGGCCTGCAACGCTTCGGCAGCTTCGGGCAACGACTGTGGCGGAACGACGTCGTCGGCATCGCCATGCACCAGAAGGATGGGCATCCGGCTGACGGTTTCGTCGGGCAGCAGATCCGGTTCCAACAACCGGCCCGAGAAGGCAACGACCCCAGCCACCGGGTCTTCGCGGCGCGGGGCGACGTACAGGCTCATCATCGTACCTTGCGAGAACCCAAACAGAACCACCTGTTCGGGCAGCACATCTTCATCCACCATCAGGGCATCAAGGAAGGCGTTGAAATCCTCAACGGCCATTTCCATGCCACGGCGTGCTTCTTCTTCGGATGAGCCATCAATCCACGGGATCGGAAACCACTGATATCCGTTAGGCATTCCGGGGATCTGTTCCGGCGCATCGGGTGACACGAACAACGTGTCAGGCAGATGCTCACCCAACGGATCGGCCAACCCCAACAAATCGGCCCCATTGGCGCCATAGCCGTGCACGAACACCACGACCGAGCGTGTATCGCCCGAAACCGGCTCTTTTCGGAGCGCATTCAAAACCCGTGTCATCTGATCCCTTCTCGTTCTTTTGCCACCCGGTAATAGGCCCACAAAACCCGCGCCGCAACCGACCGCCAGGGCGACCATGCCTCGGCCATCTGGCGCAGCTGTTTGTCGGTAGGCCGGTCGGGCAAATCATATAAGATGCGCGCGGCCTCTTGCAGCGCCAGATCGCCCGGCGCGATCACGTCGGCACGACCCAAAGAGAACATCGCATAAATCTCGGCCGTCCAGACGCCAATACCCGACACCTCGGTCAGGATCGCCACCACGTCTTCGTTTGAAACGTCCCGCAAGGCTTTGTAGTCAATGCGCGCCTCAGCCAAAGCGCGGGCATACCGGATTTTTTGGCGGCTCAACCCAACTGCACGCAGATCATCGTCGGTGGCCCACATGATTTTGCGCGGGCCGGTCAGTTTCGCATCCTTCAACCGGTTCCAGATCGCATTGGCCGAGGCCACACTCACCTGCTGGCTGACTATGGCGCTAAGCAGTTGCGCAAACCCGTCCGGGCGACGGCGCAAGGGCAACGGACCGGTCTGTTCCATCGCATAGGCCATGCGCGGGCAGCTTTCGGCCAGCCATGTCGCGCCTTCTTCCACACAGTCGGGTGTTTCTATGATCCGTCCAACGGACATGTGCTCTCCGGCCTCGATGATCGACTGCACGTTAGGCCGCTTTGCCGCAGATGCAACCCGCTTGTGCACAATCGTTTTCGCCATTACGCATGTGCTCATGACCATGACCGCCACAACCCCGGACAACAGTCTGGCCAAACGCAATGTCGCCGTTCTGGTGGCTGCGCAGGCCCTGCTGGGCGCACAGATGCCGATGATCTTTATCGTCGGTGGGTTGGCCGGGCAGTCATTGGCGACCAATCCCTGCCTGGCGACTCTGCCCATATCTTTGATCGTGCTTGGCTCAATGCTGGCGGCGACGCCGATCTCGGCCATCATGCAACGGTGGGGTCGCCGGGCTGGATTTCTGGTCGGCGCGACGGCAGGTGCTTGCGGCGGGCTTGTCGGCGCTTATGGCTTGTTTCTGGGATCATTCCCTGTGTTTCTTGCTGGCAGCCTGCTGACCGGCATCTACATGAGCGCGCACGGTTTCTACCGCTTTGCCGCCGCTGACACCGCATCGGACGATTTCCGTCCCAAAGCGATTTCCTATGTCATGGCGGGCGGTCTGGCAGCGGCAATCATCGGGCCTCAGATCGTCAAACTGACCTCGACCGCGTATGTCATCCCTTTTCTCGGTACGTATATCGCTGTCATCGCAGTGAACGTCATTGGCTCGGCCCTGTTCTTTTTTCTCGACATCCCGACCCCGCCCAAACCTGCCGCTGATGCCCCCAAAGGTCGGTCCCGGATCGAGCTTCTGAAAACGCCGCGTATTGCGGTTGCAATCATCTGCGCCATGGTGTCCTACGCGCTGATGAACCTTGTGATGACGTCGACACCGCTGGCCGTCGTGGGCTGCGGGTTCAGCGCCAATGACGCGGCGGATGTCGTCACCAGCCACGTGTTGGCGATGTACATTCCCAGCTTTTTCACCGGACAGTTGATCGCACGTTTTGGGGTCGAACGGATCGTGGCACTGGGCCTACTCATTCTTGCCGCGGCCGGAGTGGTTGCTTTACAGGGCGTTGAGCTGGGTAATTTCTTTGTCGCGCTGATCCTGCTGGGCATCGGCTGGAACTTTGGTTTTATCGGCGCAACCACCATGTTGGCTGAATCTCATGACGTCAGCGAGCGCGGACGCATGCAGGGGTTGAACGACTTGCTGGTGTTTGGTGGCGTCACGTTTGCCTCACTGGCTTCCGGTGGGCTGATGAACTGTTCTGGCGGCTCTCCGATTGAAGGTTGGACCGCGGTGAACGTCGCGATGATCCCCCTTCTGACTTTGGCGGGCGGCGCGCTTTTGTGGCTGACGATGCGGCCCCGAACGGCCTAATCGTTAATGTTCAGTATCGGTGCAAAGGCACCTAATCTCTGTGCCTCGGCGATCCCCTCATCAATGTGCATGCGGTAGATATCCCACATCTGCCGTCTCAGGGTACGGCCTTTTTCGGTAATGCGCAGGATTTTTCCCCGTCCGTCCCCCGCTGCAGCATGGCGCGTCAACAATCCGTCCTCCGCCATCCGTGCGACCTGACGGGAAAAGCTGGACTGATCAAACAGCAGCTGTTGCTCCAGCTGTTTAGGTCGCAGGCCGTCTGGTGCTCGTTCCAACTCCCACAACACGTCATACCAGTGCAGCCGTGGATATCCCGCTGCCACCAGCGCGCGCTCAGCCCGGGAAAAGATCCGGGTGCGTGTCTGGTTCAGAGCGATCCAGGCCGCCTCTCGTTCTTCAAATCCGCCCATCACGCCTCCGCGAGGATTGTGGTTTTCCTTTGCTCATCAATTTAGATGCATTTACATGTTAATTATCAACCCTGCAAATCAGAGAAATGTCATGAAGCTGTTTACCGCATCTGCCCTCGTCTTGGCACTGGCCACACCAGTCCTTGCCGAAACCTATCACTTTGATCAAAGTCACACCGAAATCCGGTTCTACTACAACCACGCGGGACTGACCGAACAATCCGGCGAATGGACCGCCGTATCCGGCACGGTCGAGTTTGACCCTGAAAATGTCACCGCAACCAGCGCGGATATCACAATCGACGCCTCAAGTGTCGAAACCGGTTGGGGGCCGCTCAACGATCACCTCAAAAGCGGTGACTTCTTCGATGTCGAAGCTTACCCAAACATCAAATTCGTCTCGACCTCGGCGGTGCAAACCGGTGCAAGCACCCTGCAAATGATCGGTGATTTGACAATCAAGGATCAGACCAAGCCCGCAACGCTTGAGATCGACCTGACCTTCATGGGCGAACATCCCCTGGCCGGATTTTTCGATTATTACAAAGGTGACTGGGTTGGCGTCGAAGCTGCTGGCCAGCTTTTACGCAGCGAATACGGCGTCGGGATGTTTGCCCCGGGAACGTCAGACTTGGTGCAGCTGAAAATCTCGGCCGAAATGCGCGCCGGCGGCTGGGAATAACTACCAGCGCCCCGTTGCCGCCTGGACCATCAGCGACAGGCGGCGGCGGATTTCACCCGGCCCAAGGGCTCCAGAGGCGACCCTGTCCGGGCGCGCAATGACCTGTTTTAGAACCAATTCAGTTTGCCAACCGGCATGAAACGCGGCAGCAGCTTTTGCCGAAACCGAGTGTCGTTGAGTACGTGCCTGTTTCAAACGCCCGTACGCTTTTTCAGCCAGACGTTGAACACCCGCAGGCGTTCCATCCAGCAGCGGAATTCGCCCACGCGCTTCCAGATCCGGAATGGCGCGCAACCAATTGGCGACCCCAACGGCATAGCCAAAGTCCCGCACGACATCCTCATCCGCCGACCCCAGCGCTTGTGCCGCTACCACCGTGAGCGTGCCCGCGCTGTGGTTTATGTACGCGTCGAAATGATCTTCGTCCTCGAACGGGTCGCGATAGATATCCCAACGCCTTACGGCCACATATTCATCCATCATCGACGCAAGATGAGGGGACAAGACACGCGACAGCGGCGTAACGATCTCATGCCGACGCACGGTTGGACCTTCGGCAATCTCTTGTAAAGCATCGCGCCACCATTGCAGGCGCATCTCGGCAATCATCGGTTCTTGCGTCACCCAAGGTGCCCGGGCGACCTCGATATTTAACGCATAGATCGGAAACAACACCGCCCTGGCGGACACTGGTGCCGCCATGGCCGCCATGAACCGGTCGGGATCGGCCCGATGCAACAGCGCGGCACAGGCCTTGACGTCATCGTCAAAAGGCGCACTCACTCGGCGACTGCCGACTGTGGGCCGCAATCGCGCACGAGTTTCCATTGGATCGCATCCAGCAACGCCTCGAACGAGGCGTCGACTATGTTCGCGCTGACGCCGACGGTGGACCACCGGCGCCCCTGCCCGTCTTCACTATCGATGATGACGCGGGTCACGGCCTCGGTGCCGCCCTGCGTGATACGTACCTTGAAGTCGACCAAGTGCATATCATCCAATATCCGCGAATACTGCCCCAGATCCTTGGCCAGCGCCTTGGCCAGCGCGTTCACCGGACCCCGGTCACCGCCGGACCCATCCAGAGACTCGCTGACCGACAGTTTCTTTTCACCATCGACCTTCACCACAACAACGGCCTCAGACAAACTGACCATCTTGTTGTACTTGTTCTTGCGCCGTTCAACGGTGACCTTGTACCGCTTTACCTCAAAGAATTGAGGCAGTTGACCCAGTTCGTCCCGCGCCAGCAGCTCAAAGCTGGCCTGCGCGGTGTCGTAGGAATAACCTTCCGCCTCACGCAACTTGATCCGTTCGAGGATACGGCCCAGGGACGGGTCACCGGGTTCGACCGACAAACCGGCCTCGATCAAGCGCTGGCGCAGGTTCGACTGCCCCGCCTGGTTCGACATCGGAATGATCCGTGTGTTCCCAACCGACGCCGGATCCACATGTTCATAGGTCGTCGGGTCCTTGAGGATCGCGCTGGCATGCAGCCCTGCCTTGTGCGCAAATGCGGACGCCCCGACATAGGCCGATTGCTTGCTGGGCACCCGATTCAGGATCTCGTCCAGCATGCGGCTGACGCGGGTCAGACCCGCCAGCGCTTCGACACTGACGCCGATGTCAAAGTTCGATGCATAAGGTTCCTTCAGCAGCAGCGTCGGGATCAATGAGGTCAGGTTCGCATTTCCGCAACGCTCTCCCAATCCGTTCAAGGTTCCCTGAACCTGCCGCGCGCCCGCATCGACAGCCGCCAAAGAACAGGCCACCGCGTTTTCCGTATCGTTGTGGGTATGGATACCCAGCCGGTCCCCCGGCAGGCCCGCCGCGACCATCTCGGACACGATCTGCGACACTTCTGCGGGCAAAGCGCCCCCATTGGTGTCACACAAAACAACCCAGCGCGCACCGGCATCCATCGCGGCCCGACAGACCTCAAGCGCATAGGCCGGATTGTCCTTGTAGCCGTCAAAGAAATGCTCGGCATCAAACAGCGCCTCGCGCCCCTGCGCTACGATATGTGCAATCGAGGCGCGTACGTTCTCGACATTCACATCCAATGAGATGCCAAGCGCATGGGTCACGTGGTAATCGTGCGACTTACCAACCAGACACACAGCCCGCGTACCCGCGTTCATCACCGCCGCCAGAACATCGTCATTCTCTGCCGACCGGCCCGACCGTTTGGTCATCCCAAAGGCGGTCAAACAGGCCGACGTTTTGGGAGCTGCATCGAAAAACGCACTATCCGTCGGGTTCGCCCCCGGCCAGCCGCCCTCGATATAGTCTACGCCTAACTCGTCCAGAGCCTGCGCGATCTGCACCTTCTCAGCGGTCGAGAACTGCACACCCTGTGTCTGCTGCCCGTCGCGCAGAGTAGTGTCGTAGAGGTAGAGGCGTTCTTTAGTCATCATACGCCCTCCAGCTTGGCCGCATCGAACCCGGTGCCCGGAACCAGTTCGACCCCGTCCTTACTCATGCGTACTTCCAGCCCTGCTGCAACATAGGCCGCTTTCAGACGGTCAACCTCCGAGAAGTCCTTGTTCTGCATTGCACTCGCGCGGGCATCGGCCAACCGATCTGCGTGAGACGACAGGTCCACCGACGCTGTGTCAGCCCATGCTCCCATTTCTGACAACAATAGGCCCAGCACCTGTGCGCTCGCCAACAATCCCGCCGCATCACCATCTGCAGCCAAACGGTGCAACTCTGTGAGCGCGCCCGCAGTGTTCAGGTCATCGCTGAGTGCAGCGACCACAGCAGGCGCAGCGCTGGCGGCGGGCTCCATGCCCGCTGTCAGCGCCCGCCATTTGCGCAGCGTCGCCTCAGCCTCACGCGCCTTTTTCTCGGTCCAATCCATCGGCTTGCGATAATGCGTCTGCAGGAAGACAAACCGGATCACCTCGCCCGGCACGCCCTGCTCCAGCAAGTCATGTACGGTGAAGAAGTTGCCCAGCGATTTGGACATCTTCTTGCCTTCCACCTGCAACATCTCATTATGCAACCAGTACCGCGCGAACTCACCGTGCGGATGGGCGCATTTGCTCTGCGCGATCTCATTTTCATGATGCGGGAACATCAGGTCGTTTCCGCCGCCGTGAATATCAAAGCTCTCACCCAGCAGTTCATAGCTCATGGCCGAGCATTCGATGTGCCAGCCCGGACGACCACGGCCCCAAGGCGAGTCCCACCCCGGCAACTCATCGGTTGAGGGCTTCCACAGCACGAAATCCATCGGGTTCCGCTTGTACGGCGCAACCTCAACCCGGGCACCAGCGATCATGTCATCCACCGACCGACCAGACAAAGCGCCATAGTGTTCCTTCCAGCGGTCAACCGCGAACAAAACGTGCCCTTCGGCTGCGTAGGCGTGACCCTTCGCGATCAAATCCTCAATCATCGCAACCATTTGCGCGATGTACTGAGTCGCACGCGGCATCTCGTCGGGCTCAAGCGCGCCCAACGCACCCATGTCGTGCAGATACCAGCCGATGGTTTCATCCGACCGCTCCTGCACCAACTGCTCCAGCGTGCCCTCAGCACCCGCCTTCTGGCGTGCCAGCGCGGTTGCGTTAATCTTATCATCCACGTCGGTGAAATTGCGCACATAGGTCACGTGATCCGCGCCGTAGACATGGCGCAGCAATCGATAGAGCACGTCAAAAACCACCACGGGCCGCGCGTTGCCCAGATGGGCGCGATCATAGACCGTAGGTCCGCAGACATACATCCGCACGTTATCGGCACTGATCGGAACGAAATCTTCTTTCGCCCGTGTCCGTGTGTTGTGCAGTTTGATTGTCGTCATCGGTCGGCTCCTAAAGACAGCAAATGCTTGCGCTTGGCGCGGGCTTAGCAACTTGTCTCAGGGATGAAAACGAAAGAAACCGGCCCGCTTGATAAATCAGCAGGTAATGCAGCAGATAATGATGCAGGTCATACGGTTCATGTCCTCCCCCTAGCATGGACAACGCGTTCAGCCAAGACTTGAGTTCAATCTCAAGGTGGCGCACCCTTTCGGCCATGAGCCGAGAATTTGTCAATTCCATCTGCCGCACGTTTCCAGGCGCTGACCTTTCCGACCCTTGGGGCGGAGGCCATGATGCCTGGAAGGTTGGCGGCAAGATGTTTGCCTGCATCGGCACCGCCAACGATGGCGTGTCCGTCAAAACGCCTGATATCGAGACAGCTCAGATGCTGATCGAAGCAGGCGTCGGTACCAAAGCCCCCTATTTTCATCACAGCTGGATCCGCCTGCCGTTTGGCTGTGACGAGGATGAGATGCGTCATCGGCTGGCCACATCCTACGATCTGGTGCGGTCTTCCCTGACGAAAAAAGTGCAGTCCACTTTACCCCCACGAAGCTGATTGACATTTTCCAATGCCTCTGGCCCATTCTGCGCTGAAGACAAGATCGGAGCGTGCCATGAAACTGTCGCAGCGTATCACTCATCTGACCGGAGGTGGCAGTGATGGGTGGGATGTATTTTACCGCGCGCGCCGGATGATCAGCGAAGGGCACGTCATTACTGAACTCACCATTGGTGAGCATGACATTCGCACGCACCCGACCATTCTGGATGCCATGGATCTATCGGCACGTCAGGGAAACACCGGCTACGCTGTGGTGCCCGGGTCTGATTTGCTGCGCGATACTGTTGCCGCGCGCATTCAGGGCCGCACTGGTCAGAAGACAAGCCGAAACAACGTGTTGATCACCCCGGGCGGCCAATCTGCCCTTTTTGCTGCCCACGTGGCGGTGTGCGATCCCGGTGATGTCGGTCTGTATCTCGATCCCTATTACGCGACATACCCCGGCACGATCCGGGGCGCCGGTGCGACAGCCCGGGCCATCCAGACCACCGCCGAGGATGCATTCCAGCCGCGCGCGCAGCAGATCGATGCGGCGGCAGATGGTGCGGTTTCGCTATTGATCAACAGCCCGAACAACCCCACTGGCGTCGTATATTCGCGCGAGACACTGAACGGTATCGCAGGTGTCTGCCGTGACCGCGACCTGTGGCTGATCTCAGATGAAGTTTACGACACGCAGGTCTGGGAAGGTGAGCATATCTCACCACGTACCCTGCCCGGAATGGCCGAGCGTACCTTGGTCGTTGGTTCGATGTCCAAGTCACACGCGATGACCGGGTCCCGATGCGGTTGGGTGGTCGGCCCTGAAGAGGTGATCACCCATCTCATCAATCTGGCAACGCACACAACTTACGGCGTGCCCGGGTTCATTCAGGACGCCGCCAGTTTTGCTTTGAGCGCGGGTCATGATCTTGAAGAGGAAATCGCTGCCCCGTTCCGGCGTCGTCGCGCATTGGCGGTCGACATTATGGCTCAACAAAACATCGTCGGCCTGGTGCCCGCGCAGGGTGCGATGTACCTGATGCTGGACATTCGGGCCACCGGGATGAGCGGCGAGGACTTTGCCAACGCGCTGCTGGACACTCACGCAATTGCTGTCATGCCGGGTGAAAGTTTTGGCGAGGCGGCGGCAGGTCACGTGCGCGTTGCTATGACAATTGACGACGACCGCTTTGCCGCAGCACTCAGAACGATCTGCGAATTCGCAACCGGCTTGGCGGAAAGTCACGCGGCGGAATAGACGGCCTTAAAACCGGAAGGTTGTACGCAGGTTGAACACGTTGGCGTCAATATCGCCCTGGCTTCGTGTGACGTCGTTAAAATTCTGTCGCAAGGCCTCACCACTGATGACGAAATTGTCGCCGATGGGATAGGCAATTCCGATGCCGTACACTGCAGCGGTGTCATTTTCCGGTGACGCATCCAATCGGGCCGCGCCCACGACGACATAGCCCAAGGCCGGTCCGAAATCATAACCACCGCGCAACTTAAGGCGGGTCAGACTGTCCACGCTGCCTTCACCCTGCCCCAGATCAAGCGAGAGCCGGTTGTACTCCAACTCACCGCCAAGAACGAAATTACCGAAGTCATGATCATAACCGACAAGCGGGCCAAAAGTCGTGTCGTTTCCGCCAGAGCTATTTGGGCCATCAACATCCGCATAGCCAAAGCTGAAGCCCGCATACGCCCCTGTCCAATCCTCTGCATATACCGGTGCAATGCCGATTGTCAGGCAAGTGGTCATGAGGGCCATCAGGGCTTTCATCAACCTCTCCAAAATTCCTTGTAGCGCGCCCACCAAACGATAGGCTTCATCACATAAAACTTGGTCTGCAATCGTTAAAAATCCATTGAGATCACGGACCACTCTTAAATAAGTGATAGAAGCTTAACAGAATTTCCCACATTCGGGAAAAAACTTTACCCCACGGCAAGAACGTGATGCCGACAGGGCACAACACTTCGTTTTTGGCCCCTCAGGTCGCAAACAGGACAGATTGTGCACCCTCGTATTGAGAGAGTTCACATCACCAAATGAGGACCCGCATGCAAAGTGACGTTTGGAAGATTCGCCTGATCAGCCGTACCATTGGTGCGGATCGTGGGCGTGCCGCGCGTGGGCGGCCGGTTGTGGTCTGAGTACACTCACCCTGAACGTACTTTCTCGACCGGACCTAAAATTATGAACGAACAATCCCGAAATACATCGCGCAGCGGCGGTCGTGCCGCGCGCCGTGCAGCCCGTGCCACAGCGCTACCCGAACATCTGCGCCCGATCCGCCCCGGCATGGAGGGCGGCACGCTGAAGGTGCTGACCCCGGCGCAGATCGAGCGTATTCACCAGGCCGCGCTGACCGCGCTGGAAACAATTGGTCTGGCGGACGCTCCACAAAGCGGGATCGACTATCTTGTCGGCGCTGGCTGTATCTTGGGTGACGACGGGCGTATCCGCTTCCCCCGCGCTTTGGTGGAAGACACAATCGCCAAGGCCAATCGCTCGGTCACCTTGCATTCAAGGGATGGCAATTCCGATCTGGAACTGTCGGGCAACCGCGTCCACTTTGGCACTGCCGGCGCAGCTGTCAGCATGGTTGACGTGCACGGCCAGGAATACCGGGATTCGACCCTTCAAGACCTGCACGACGCGTCCCGAATCTGTGAACAACTTGAAAACATTCACTTTGTTCAGCGCCCAATGGTGTGCCGCGACATCGCCGACAACCTCGAGATGGATTTGAACACCGTCTACGCCACCACGTCCGGAACGTTCAAACATATCGGCACGTCCTTCACCGAACCCAGCCATGTGGCCCCTGCGATTGAGATGCTGCACATGATCGCTGGTGGCGAGGATAAGTGGCGAGAACGGCCCTTTATGTCGAACTCGAACTGCTTTGTTGTTCCGCCGATGAAGTTCGCGACCGAAAGCTGCGAGGTGATGGAAGAATGCATCAAGGCAGGAATGCCCGTTCTGCTGCTATCGGCCGGAATGGCCGGCGCCACCGCGCCTTCGACAATCGCCGGTGCTATTGCGCAGGCCACCGCCGAATGCCTGGCCGGGTTGGTTTATGTAAACGCCGTAAGTCCCGGCGCACCCGCGATTTTTGGCACCTGGCCCTTTGGCCTTGATCTGCGCACAGGTGCGATGTCCATCGGGTCTGGCGAACAAGCACTCCTGACAGCGGGCTGCGCCCAAATGCACCACTTCTACGACTTGCCGGGCGGCGCGGCCGCCGGTGCATCGGATGCGAAACTGCCCGACATGCAAGCCGGGTGGGAGCAGATGTGCTCGAACGTCATGGCCGGGCTTTCGGGTTTGAACATGGTGTATGAGTCCGCGGGCATGCATGCCTCGCTGCTGGGATTCTGCCATGAAAGCCTGATCCTCAGCGATGATTTAATCGGGCAAGCACAACGCTGTGTACGCGGCATCGAAGTGACGGACGAAACGCTGGCACTGGATCAGATGGCCGAAGTCTGTATCGGAGGACCCGGTCACTATCTGGGAACCGATGCAACGCTGAGCCGGATGCAGGCGGACTATGTCTACCCGACTTTTGGCGACCGGTCGTCTCCGAAGGAATGGGTCGAAATTGGCAAGCCCGATTTGATCGAAAAGGCGGTGAAGCGGAAGGAAGAGATTCTCTCGACGCCGTCTCCGGCCAGTTTCGATCCGCTTTTGGATGCCGAACTGCGCGGCAGGTTTAACATTTACTTGCCGGCGTAACCCATTGAAATATGGCGGCCCGTGGGGGTACGGGCCGCCGATGCCTTCGCGGGATTAACCGTTGCTGGGCGGTAGCAACCCTGCTTCCTGCGCGATGGCAATTTCATCTGCGTCCAGCGACCCGTCGCCGTTGGCGTCCATCGCCGAGAAACCATCGGCGTCAACTTCGGGCAGAACGGCCTGAACTTCTTCTATGGTCAGAACTCCGTCGCCATTGGTGTCCGCCGAGGACTGCGCGGCAGCCATCGCCGGCAGGCCCAATACGAATGCGGAAATGATTGCCAGGTTTTGCGGTTTCATTGTGATGCCTCCTAAGTGGTATTTGTGTGTGTTTTCGTCCGGACAGGCACCACAGACACCAAATCAATGAACGTCGTCACCCCAACCCGGCAACACGTCCTGTTTCGCGCCATTCTCCGCGTGTTTGTCCGAGTCGCGTCTGCAATCAACCGCTGGGCGAAACGTCCAATCCACGTTTCGGCGGTTCTTGCCCGATGCGCCTGTGCCGTTCCGGCAAGGCCCTGCCTAAATCACCGACTCGGAGGGGCAAAAAGAAAGGGGGCCGAAGCCCCCTGTCAGTTTCGCCATCCAGGCTCCATTCGTTGACCGCCCGGTGTTTTGTTTGCCTGCGGCCTGGACGTCGCATGGGACGAGCGCACCCGTCCCGTGAGAGAGTGGGAAAGAGCAAATATTCCGCCCCACCCTGTTCCCGGTCGACACGGGCATGTCGACCGAGTGGACCAAGGCGTATTTGGTAAGTCTCAACGCCTTGCTCCGTGTTCGTCGGGATCGGACATCCGAGGGGAAACCCTGATCCCTACACCCCGCCTGACGGGGCGTTTTCCTTAGCTACACCCGCTGGTCGCCCCGCAGGTATTGCACTTCATGCAGGTGCCATTGCGCACCAGCGTGTAGTTTCCGCATTCGCCGCAAGGATCGCCCTCGTACCCTTGCATCTTGGCCTTGGTCCGTGCGTCCATGCCCGTGGCAACGGCAGTTTCCGCAACCGGAGCTTCAAATTGCGCTGCCGGTTCTGCCATGCCGTTCACTTCGGGTTGGCCGCCGTTGAACACCACCAGATCCTGCGGCAGACGCTTGCGCAGATAACCGGTCGAGCTGATTTGTTTCAACACCTCCAAGGACTTGGACGCGGCGCTGTCGCTGATCTCAGATACGTTGGACAGACCATCTTCCTCGCCGCGGCCCAGATCATCAAATGTGGCACCTTCGGGTTTCACATGGGCCAGATCGGTGCGATCCAGATAGGACACGGCCAATTCGCGGAAGATGTAATCCAGGATCGAGGTCGCGTTCTTGATCGAGTCGTTGCCCTGCACCATTCCCGCCGGTTCAAACTTGGTGAAGGTAAAGGCGTCGACGAATTCTTCCAGCGGCACACCGTATTGCAGGCCAACCGACACTGCTATGGCAAAGTTGTTCATCATCGCCCGGAAGCCAGCGCCCTCCTTATGCATGTCGATGAAGATTTCGCCCAGCTTGCCGTCTTCGAACTCACCTGTCCGCAGATAGACCTTGTGGCCACCGACGATCGCTTTCTGGGTGTAACCCTTGCGGCGATGCGGCAGTTTCTCACGATGGCTGCGGATGATTTCCTTGACGACGACCTTCTCAATAACCTTTTCGGCGAGAACGACGGCTTTTTCATGGGCCGTGCCGCTCTCCAGCACCTCTGCCGCCTCGTCGTCATCCTCGACCAGTGCGGCTGCCAGCGGCTGCGACAGTTTCGAACCGTCACGATACAGTGCATTGGCCTTCACACCGAGCGACCAGCTGAGCTCATAAGCCTTCTGGCAATCCTCGATGGTTGCGTCATTCGGCATGTTGATCGTTTTGCTGATCGCACCCGAGATGAAGCTTTGGGCCGCGGCCATCATGGTGATGTGGCTATCAACCCCAAGGAAACGCTTACCTTTCTTGCCGCACGGGTTGGCGCAGTCGAAGATCGAATAATGCTCTTCCTTCAAGTGCGGCGCGCCTTCCAGCGTCATGGTTCCGCAGACATGGTCGTTGGCCGCGTCGATATCCGCCTTGGTAAAGCCCAGATGGCGCAGCAGATCGAAGGTCGGATCATTTAGCTTGGTCGCCGGGATGCCCAGAACGCCGGTGCAGAAATCCTCGCCCAGTGTCCACTGGTTGAAGACGAACCGGATATCAAAGGCGCTTTCCAGTGCGGCATCCACCTTGGCCAGCTCATTTGGGCCAAACCCGTGACCCGTCAGCGAGGTGTGGTTAATCCCCGGCGCGTTGCCGATGGTGCCGTGACCAACCGCGTAACCCACGATCTCTTCAATCTGAGACGAGGAATAGCCCTGCTTTTCCAGCGCCGACGGCACCGAGCGGTTGATGATCTTAAAGTAACCGCCACCCGCGAGCTTTTTGAACTTCACCAGAGCAAAGTCGGGCTCGATCCCGGTCGTGTCGCAATCCATCACCAGACCAATGGTGCCGGTGGGCGCGATTACCGTGGCTTGCGCGTTACGATAGCCGTTTTTCTCGCCAAGGCTCAGCGCCTCGTCCCAAGCCGACATCGCCAGATCGACCAGACGCTTGTCCGGGCAGTTGCCATGGTCCAGAGGCACCGGCTTCACGGCCAGTTTCTCATACCCATCGGTCACACCTTGCGAGGCACGGCGGTGGTTGCGGATGACGCGCAGCATGTTGTCTGCGTTGCGCTCATAGCCCTTGAAGGGTCCAAGCTCTCCGGCAATCTCGGCCGAGGTGGCATAGGCCACACCGGTCATGATCGCGGTCAGTGCGCCACAGATCGCCCGACCCTCATCCGAGTCGTAGCTGTAACCCATGTTCATCAGCAGACCGCCGATGTTGGCATAGCCCAGACCCAAGGTGCGGAAATCATAGGACAGTTGCGCGATTTCTTTGGATGGGAACTGCGCCATCGTGACTGAGATTTCCAGCGTCAGGGTCCACAGGCGCGAGGCGTGCATGTAGTCTTCCGCCTGGAACTCACCATCCTTGAGGAAGGTCAGCAGGTTCATCGACGCCAGGTTACAGGCCGTGTCATCGAGGAACATGTATTCCGAGCAAGGGTTCGAGCCGCGGATTGCCCCGTCTTCGGGGCAAGTGTGCCATTCATTAACGGTGTCATGGAACTGGATACCCGGATCAGCACAGGCCCATGCCGCATGGCCGACTTTCTCCCACAGATAGCGCGCCTTGACGGTCTTGGAAACCTTGCCATCCGTCCGGTTGATCAGTTCCCAATCCGCATCTTTTTCAACTGCGGTCAGGAATGCGTTGGTCACACGGATCGAGTTGTTCGAGTTCTGGCCCGAGACCGAGCTGTAGGCTTCCGAATCCCAATCCGTATCGTAGGTCGGGAACTCGATGCTGTCGTGGCCCTGCTTTGCATAATCAAGCACGCGCTTGATATAAGTCTCGGGGATCGCAACCTTTTTGGCCTCGCGAACCGCTTTCTTCAAGCTGTCATTCTTGTTGGGATCATACGCATCGTCCTGCGCACCATCCCATGAGCGGATGGCCTCGAAAATGCCGTTCAGCATCTTCTCGTGCATCTTCGATCCGGCAACGATCGAGGCCACCTTCTGCTCTTCGATCACCTTCCATTCGATGAATTTCTCGATGTCCGGGTGATCGGCATCGACGATTACCATCTTTGCTGCTCGACGGGTTGTCCCGCCTGATTTGATCGCGCCAGCGGCGCGGTCGCCGATCTTGAGAAAGCCCATGAGGCCCGAGGACTTGCCGCCACCTGACAGTGCTTCGCCTTCTGCGCGCAAGTGGCTGAAATTGGTCCCGGTACCCGAGCCGTATTTAAACAGGCGCGCCTCGCGCACCCATAGATCCATGATGCCGCCTTCGTTCACTAGATCATCATCAACGGACTGGATGAAGCATGCGTGCGGCTGCGGATGTTCGTAAGCGGATTTCGACTTGGTCAGCTTGCCGGTTTTGTAGTCGACATAGTGGTGACCCTGCGCAGGACCGTCGATTCCGTAAGCCCAGTGCAGACCGGTGTTGAACCACTGCGGGCTGTTCGGCGCGGCGCGCTGTGTCGCCAGCATATAACGCATCTCGTCAAAGTAAGCGCGCGCATCTTCCTCGGTCGAGAAATAGCCACCTTTCCAGCCCCAATAAGCCCAGGCTCCTGCAAGGCGGTCAAAAACCTGCTTCGAAGACGTCTCGCCATCAAATTCTGCGCCATCGGCGGGGACCGAACGCCACAGGAATTCGGGGACGTCTTTTTCCTTAACTTTCTTCAGCTTGGACGGGACGCCTGCTTTGCGGAAATACTTTTGCGCAATGACGTCGCTGGCAACCTGGCTCCAGCGCGTGGGCACTTCGATGTTGTCCAGGCGAAAAACGATGGTGCCATCCGGGTTTCGGATCTCAGACGTTGCTGAGACAAAGTCCAGTTCCGCATAAGCGTCCTGCCCCGGTTTCGTAAATTTCCTGTCAATCTTCATGTCCGCACGCCCTAGATTCAATCAACTTGTCTTTCAGCGTCAGGTCCTCAGACGCGGACCGATCGCCATGCCGTATAAAATTGGGCGCAATTGACCAGCCGCTGCATTCCGCAGCGCAAAACCGATCAAACGGTTGCACGTTACTATGATGTGCTTTCCGACCCTCGCCCTGTGCCTTATACTGGTTTTGGTACCAGATTTTGTGGCATCCCTTCCGGCCCATACAACTTGACGTATCGACCCATAGATCGTCAACGCCATTTTTAAGTCATTTTTGATATCTTTTGTGTTGACCCATTTCTGACAACTTGCTTCGGGACACCCTGTTCTGATTCCTCCACAGGTTCATCCACCACGTGCGCACGTCGATTCCCAAAACCTGCGGGTAAATTAACTGTGTTTCCCGGCACAGTTATCGGAATTTGATAATCTAACGCTAAGGTGTCTACGTTGAATGAGAATCACGAAGCGGTCATTTTGAACCGCGGCGCTGGGTAAACCGCCGGGCGCGATCACTCAAAGGGGAGCGGACAGATGTCGTTGTTACGTTTAATTCCGATTCTGGCCCTGATCGTGGCCTGTACACCACAAGATGTGCCCCCACCGGCGCGCAGCGCTCAATTCGACAGCTACCCCAAAAAACTGTTCGACACGTTCGAGATCAGTTGCGACGGCCCGGGCGAGCGCTTTGAAAAAACCGGGAATCGGGTATTTGAATGCACCGAGTTTCTGCCCCCGGACACAACCGCGTTTCTGATTCTCAACTATGACGGATACCCTCAGGACCTGCCCAAAAGCGTGATGCGGCTGACAACGACCAAGAACAACTCGGGCTACCGTGTCGATGCCGAGCTGTATTTCAACGTCCCACGCAAAAGCGGCCCGTCGGTCAAAGTACCAGTGGAAAGCGAAACGCTGGATAAGGCGCTTGGCGCGCTTTACCAAGCGTTGGGTGGATCGCCAACATAAGTGGAAGAAGTGGTCGGGGCGGCAGGATTCGAACCTACGACCCCCTGTACCCAAAACAGGTGCGCTACCAGACTGCGCCACGCCCCGAACCGTGCGCCTTCCTAACCATGCCAATCTGATTTGAAAAGCCCTAACAGGACCAAATTGCAGGACCTTGCGAAAAAATTTCGTGCCGCATGACGGTTCCGGGCTTAATTGAGTAGCGCGCGGCGAGTCCCGCGTTGATTTCGAGAACCGCAAAGACGGAATCGCCACCTTCGATTGGTGTCAGATCACCGGGAATCGCACCTTGATGAACATGCGTCACGGTCCCAGCCCTATCGATGAAAATGATGTCCAAGGGAATCAGTGTGTTCTTCATCCAGAACACCACCGGTTGCGGCGGGTCAAAAACGAACAGCATGCCCGAACGGTTTGGCAGCGACTCGCGGAACATCAGTCCACGCGACCGATCCTGCGGGCTAATCGCCAATTCGATATTGAATCGGATCTGCGCCGAGTCGTTCTTGATGTCGATCTGATCAGGCTTGCACGCAGCCCAGGTCATTCCGGACCAAAGCAACAAAATCGCTAATAGACCCGGAAGAAACTTTGGCATGAATCACTCAGTCGTCCAAAGCAGCTTCCCAGGCCAATACCTGAGCCGCCATACGTCCACGCTTGCCACTAATGACACGCATCGCGAGGGCCTCGCCCGGCTGCAGATCCGACAGGCCGGAGCGGCGCAGCACTTCGATATGCAGGAACACGTCTTCACCGCGGCCAAAAACATTGGCAAACCCAAAGCCTTTGCCTTTGTCGAACCATTTGACTCGCGCGGCCTCTAGCGGGGCAGCGGCGATCTCAACAGGATCAAGCTCGGCAAAATCAGCCAGCATCATCGTGTCCGTCCGGGCGGGCGGATCGACACTGATGACCTCAACCGCCTGAACACCACGGTCCGTGCGATGGGTCATGATTTCTATGCCCGCACCATCCGCGACCGAACTTTGGCCGAAATTGCGCAACACATTGACGTGCAACAAAATATCCGGACCGCCCTCATCAGACACAACAAATCCGAATCCCTTTGCAGGGTCGAACCATTTCACGTGTCCACGGACGCGGTACATGTTGTTCAGATCTTCTGGCACGGCGTTCCCATCGCGAAAATTGTCATTTCGTTAAGGGTCCGATGTGTATGGGAATGGCGCGCAAATTCAAGCTGAAAAAACCTTTTGTTTTCGGCCTCTTGCATTTCACGATACGCGAACGTCATGGATTCAACCTCTGTATCTGCCAGTCGGAACCCACTTGATCCCGCTGCCATCGGAACCTGTCGTGCAACCGAAAGGCCCCATCGGCCCAGAATTCGATTTCGGTTGGCACCAGCCGATAGCCGCCCCAGAACGGCGGGCGTGGCGGGTTCGGGCCCAACTTGGCTGTTACCTTGGCCACCTCGGCCATCAGAACCGAGCGACTGCTGAGAGGCTGAGACTGCTTGGACGCCCAGGCCCCCAATCGGCTTTTTAGCGAGCGGGACGCATAATACTCATCTGCCTGCGGCCCGCTTTCTCTGGTTATTGTACCACGAACTCGGATTTGCCGCCGCAGAGATTTCCAATGCATCACAAAAGCAGCTTTTCCGGCGCTGTCTAACTCGGCCGCCTTGGCACTTTCGTAGTTGGTGTAGAACACAAAAGCTGCCGGTTCGATCTCTTTCAGAAGAACCATGCGAACATTCGGCATGCCGTCCGAATCGACGGTCGCCAAAGCGATCGCATCCGGATCGTTCGGTTCATTCTCTTTGGCCTCAGCCAGCCACCGCCCCGCTATTTCAAACGGATCGGTGCCGGCAAATATGCCGCTACGTTCGCTCATTCCCATCCCCTGGAAACTAATAAAGTCCACCCTAGGGCGAGAACCCGCCACGGGCAAGAGCGCGCGGCCTTGATGCAGCGCACCCAATGGCATAAACCATCCCAACATAACGCGAAGACAGGCGGAGAACCAAACATGTCAAATCAGTTGATGGCCGGCAAACGCGGCCTCATCATGGGACTGGCCAATGATAAATCAATCGCATGGGGAATAGCCCGTGCTTTGTCCGAATCCGGAGCGGAGCTGGCTTTTTCATATCAAGGCGACGCACTTAAGAAACGCGTTGATCCACTGGCGGCACAGCTTGGCAGCGAAATTGTTCTGCCCTGCGACGTCAGTGACGAAGAATCGATTGATGCGCTCTTCACATCTTTGGAAGCGAAATGGGGCAAGCTGGACTTTGTTGTTCACGCCATCGGTTTTTCGGACAAGAACGAACTGCGGGGCCGCTACGTCGACACGTCGCGTGCGAACTTCAAACTGACCATGGACGTGTCGGTCTATTCCTTCACCGCCGTGATGCAACGGGCCGAGAAGATGATGTCCGAGGGCGGCAGCGCAATTACTCTGACCTATTATGGTGCTGAGCAGGTGATGCCGCACTATAACGTGATGGGTGTCGCCAAAGCCGCGCTTGAGGCTTCGGTCAAATACCTGGCCGAGGATCTGGGCAAGGACGGTATCCGCGTGAATTCGATCTCGGCCGGTCCGATCAAGACGCTGGCCGCCAGCGGTATCGGCGACTTCCGCTATATTATGAAATGGAACGAGTATAACTCGCCCCTGCGTCGCAACGTGACCATCGACGATGTCGGCAAATCAGCTCTGTATCTTCTGTCTGACCTCAGCAGCGGCGTGACCGGTGAAAACCTGCATGTGGATTCGGGTTATCACATTGTCGGCATGAAAGCCGTCGACGCACCTGACGTCGAAAAGGGATAAAGACATGAGCGCCAAGGATCGCCTGCCCCACGAAAAAGGGTTTCACATCAGCTGGGATCAGATTCACCGTGATTCCCGCGCCTTGGCCTGGCGTTTGGACGGGCAAGGCCCGGATGACGGCGCATGGCGCGCAGTTGTGGCCATCACCCGTGGTGGTATGGCACCTGCGATGATCGTCAGCCGCGAGCTGGACATTCGCACCGTCGACACAGTCAGCGTGCGCTCGTACCACCATCAGGACCAAGGCGAAGCCGAGGTGTTGAAAGCCCCCGATGCCCAGCTGATGGGCGACGGCGAAGGTATTCTGATCATCGACGATCTGGTCGACAGCGGCAAAACGCTGGAACTGGTGCGCGCAATGTACCCCAAGGCGCATTTCGCGACGGTTTACGCCAAACCCAAGGGGCGACCGATGGTCGACACGTTCATCACCGAGGTCAGCCAGGACACCTGGATCTTTTTCCCGTGGGATATGGCCCTGCAATATGTCGAGCCCTACCGCGGGACCGACTAAAAGGACCCTCTCAACCCACAAAGAGTGAGGCAAAGCCTTACAAAGGACAGGCCCGTCATGACCCAGTCCCGCACCACCGCGACATTTGCTCCTCCGGTCATGGAGGCGCGGCGCTGGTTGGACGGGGTGGAGTTTCCGGATGACCGTCCCCTGATCAACGTCAGCCAAGCGGCCCCAGTCGATCCACCGCCGCTGGCGCTGCGCGAAGCGATTGCCAGCTTTGCCGTGACCGAAGACAGCGCCCATCTTTACGGGCCGGTTCTGGGCAATCCAGCCCTGCGAACTGAACTCGCCTTTCAGATCGGGTCACACTATGACGCGCAGGTGTCCAGCGATCAGGTGGCAATCACCTCGGGCTGCAATCAGGCATTTGCGGCTGCGATCACAGCGATCACCGATCAGGATGCCGAGGTGATTGTTCCGACGCCCTGGTACTTTAATCACAAGATGTGGCTGGACATGGCCGGGGTTCGGACGGTGGATCTGCCAACCGATGACGCCCTGCTGCCCGATCCGGACGCAGCCTGTGCTCTGATCACCGACAAAACCCGCGCCATCGTTCTGGTGACCCCGAACAATCCCGGCGGAGTGGAATACCCTGCCCCTTTGGTGCGCGCATTCTTTGATCTTGCGCAGGAGGTCGGCATCCGGCTGATCGTGGACGAAACATATCGGGACTTCGACAGCCGCAGCGGCCCACCGCATGACCTGTTCGCCCAGCCTGACTGGGATCAAACCCTGATCCACCTCTATTCCTTTTCCAAAGCATACAGGCTGACCGGCCACCGTGTCGGCGCGATTGCGACCGGCACTGACCTGCTATCCGAGATTGAAAAGTTTTTGGACACAGTCGCCATCTGCCCAAGCCAGATCGGCCAGCACGCAGCCCTTTGGGGAATGCAGAACCTGTCGCAATGGCTGGCAGGAGAACGGGATGAGATCCTCGACCGCCGCGCCGCAATTGCCGAGCTGTTGCCAAGCCTGACGGACAAGGGTTGGCGGCTGCTGGGTCTGGGCGCTTATTTCGCCTATTTCGAACACCCGTTCGATATCCCATCGGACGAACTGGCCCAACGACTGGTCCCCGAGGCCGGTATCCTGCTGCTGCCCGGCACAATGTTCATGCCCGAAAATGATGCGGCCGGAAAACGTCAGGTTCGTATCGCATTTGCCAATCTGGACCGCGCCGGATTGGGGCAATTGTTCGAACGGCTGGCTGCTCTGTCCTTCTGAGCTTGCTCCCCGACGGTGCGCGTCGTATTCAGGGCCGCAACCGACAGGGCAGTTACCTGCCGACAAAAGCACGAAGAGGGCACAATGGCCGCAGGCGTAAAAAAGTTATCAAAGACCTTTGTCTGGATTCTCATGGGCCTTTTGATGCTCGGACTTGCAGGGTTTGGCGCAACCAGCCTCTCTGGCACCGTGCGTTCGGTGGCCCAGGTCGGGAATGAGGATATCTCGGTTGATGACTATGTCCGCGAGCTGCAGCGCGAAATTCGCGCGGTTGAACAACAGACAGGCCAGCCTTTGCAAATGTCGCAGGCCATTGAGTTTGGTCTGGATCGTCTTGCCTTGTCGCGCCTGACGGCTTTAGCAGCGCTGGACAATGAGGTCGGTATGCTGGGCATCTCGATCGGCGATGAGAACCTGCAGGAAGAAATTGTTGCGATTCCGGCTTTTCAGGGCGTCAACGGCACATTTGACCGCGACGCGTATCAGTTCCAACTGGAACAGGTCGGCATGTCAGACACCGAGTTCGAATCGGACCTGCGCAAGGAAACATCCCGCACAATCGTGCAGAGTGCCGTGGTTAGCGGTGTGAAGATGCCCGAAACCCTCACGCAGGTGTTGACCGACTACGTTGGTGCCCGCCGCAGCTTTACCGTCGCAACTTTGGCGCCTGACGCCCTGCCCGCACCTGTTGCCGCCCCGACCGACGAGCAGGTCCAAACGTTTTATGATGAGAACACCGAGCTGTTCGCCCTGCCGCGCACCAAAAAGCTGACGTATGCGATCCTGTCACCCGAAATGCTGCTCGACGACGTGGAAGTCGACGAGGATTCGGTAAAGCGTTTGTACGAACAGCGCGCAGCTGAATTCCAACAGCCCGAGCGTCGCCTAGTTGAACGCCTGACCTTTCCGGATCAAGAAGCAGCACAAACTGCCATGGCTCAGCTAGAGGTCGGCGGTGCAACCTTCGAACAACTGGTTCGGGATCGCCAACTTGAGCTCAGCGATATCGACCTTGGCGACGTCACCCGCGAGGATCTGGGCGAAGCAGCCGATGGTGTCTTTGCTGCCGATCTGGACGCTGTTATCGGCCCGCTGCCTTCCACCTTCGGACCGGCGCTGTTCCGCATCAATGGCTCGCTTGCCGAAAACAACACGTCGTTTGAAGATGCCGCCCCTGCCCTGCGCGAGGAATTGGCAGCCGATCGTGCCCGCCGCCAGATTGAGGCGCAGGCCGAGGATATCAATGACCTGCTGGCCGGTGGCGCGACTTTGGAAGAACTGGCGTCCGAGACCGAAATGGAGTTGGGCCAAATCGACTGGAGCGCGCAAACCGGTGAAGGCGTCGCCGCCTATGACGGGTTCCGCAGCGCAGCCGAAGCCGTGCAGGATGGCGACTTTCCCGAGGTCGCGTTTCTTGAAGATGGCTCGATCTTTGCCCTGCGTCTGAATGAGGTTCTTGAACCCCGGCCGGAACCGATTGATTCTGCGCGTGACCGCGTTGTTGCCGCCTGGACCCAGGCCGAAACCAACAAGGCGTTGGAAGAACAGGCAAATGCTGTTCTGGAGCAGGTGCAGACCGATGGTGAGTTTACGGCTACCGGATTGCCGTTCCGCGTCGAAAACGCCCTGACCCGCACGGCCTTTTTGGAAGATGTACCTGCAGACTTCATGACTCAGGTCTTTGAAATGGAGCAAGGTGACCTGCGCGTCATTCCCGGTGCCGGAACCGCGTTTATCGTGCGTCTGGATGAACTGTTGCCACCTGCCGAAACAGATGAGCTGCGTCAGGTCCAAGCGGCCCTTACCGCGCAGCTGGATCAGGCTTTGGCACAGAACATCTTTGATGCGTTTGTCCGCGATGCACAGGTCCGTGCCCGTCCCGTCGTAGATCAGCAGGCCCTGAATGCTGTTCAGGCGAGCTATTAAAAGAGACTGAATATGGCGCTGACCCCCGACTTCGACAGCTTCGCCCGCGCTTATGAGGCAGGCGAGAATCAGGTTGTCTACACACGCTTAGCCGCTGATCTGGACACGCCGGTTTCCTTGATGCTCAAGCTGACAGGCGCGCAGAAAGACGCGTTCATGTTGGAATCGGTCACCGGTGGTGAGGTTCGTGGCCGCTATTCGATCATCGGGATGAAGCCGGACCTGATCTGGCGCTGCCAAGGCGAGACGTCCGCGCTGAACCGCTCGGCGCGGTTCGACCCCGATGCGTTCTCGCCCCAAACCGGCAACCCGATGGATAACCTGCGGGCGCTGCTTGCGGAAAGTAAGATCGACCTGCCGGACGACCTACCCCAAGCCGCAGCCGGGCTGTTTGGCTATCTCGGCTATGACATGGTGCGGCTGGTGGAATACCTGCCTGATGTGAACCCTGATCCGCTCGGCCTGCCTGATGCCATCATGCTCAGACCCTCGGTCATTGCTGTGCTGGACGGCGTCAAAGGCGAGGTCACGGTTGTGTCGCCTGCATGGGTCAGCGAAGGGCAATCGGCCAAGGCTGCTTATGCACAGGCCGCAGAACGTGTTATGGACGCAGTACGCGATCTAGAACGTGCCATGCCCGCCGAAACTCGCGATCTTGGGGATGCTTCCGAGGTGGCTGCGCCAGTGTCGAATTTCACCAAATCCGGCTATCTGGAAGCGGTCGAAAAGGCCAAGGAATACATCCGCGCGGGCGACATCTTTCAGGTTGTTCCGGCGCAGCGCTGGACGCAGGATTTTCCGCAACCTCCCTTCGCGCTCTATCGTTCGCTTCGGCGCACGAATCCATCGCCCTTCATGTTCTATTTCAACTTCGGCGGCTTTCAGGTCGTGGGCGCCAGCCCCGAGATTCTGGTCCGCGTCTTTGGCGATGAGGTCACGATCCGCCCCATCGCCGGCACTCGGCCACGCGGCGCGACCCCCGAAGAGGATAAAGCCAACGAAATTGATCTTCTGGCCGACAAGAAAGAGCTGGCCGAGCATCTGATGCTGCTGGATCTGGGCCGAAACGACACCGGGCGCGTGGCAAAGATCGGCACTGTGCGCCCAACCGAAGAGTTCATCATTGAACGCTACAGCCACGTGATGCACATCGTCTCCAACGTTGTTGGTGAGTTGGCCGAAGACAAAGACGCGCTAGATGCTTTCTTTGCCGGAATGCCTGCAGGCACCGTTTCAGGCGCGCCCAAGGTCCGCGCAATGGAGATCATCGACGAGCTCGAGCCCGAAAAGCGCGGCGTTTACGGCGGTGGTGTGGGGTATTTCAGTGCTGGCGGCGACATGGATATGTGTATCGCCCTGCGTACGGCCATCGTGAAAGACCATAAGCTTTATATTCAGGCAGGCGGAGGCGTGGTCTATGACAGCGACCCCGAGGCCGAATTCATGGAAACCGTCCACAAATCGAACGCCATTCGGCGTGCGGCTGCAGACGCGGCCCGATTCACCGGCTCTGGCAACTCTTAAAGAATAGCGGCTGACCTCATGGTCAGCCGTTTTTCATCTTCAGCCTTACTGAGCTTCTTGCGTCATGACCGCTGAAATCGGGGCCATGGCCACGCGGCCACCGCGATCTTCCAGCCCCCATAACAACAGGGCCGAGATCGTGTCCGGGCGCAGCCGTCCCAACATGACGACAGTTCCCTGCTGGCCAGCCCGGAACGCCGCTTGATCCAAGAAACGTCGCATGATCGTGGGGTCCTGACGGGCACCGTCGATGTCGCGAAAGATGACCCCGGAAGGGATGCCATTGCGAGCGGCCAGTTTCTGGACAGTGTTCAGGCCATTATCCTGGGTGATAAGCCCGCGCCCGGTATCACCGGCAATTGCGGCCACCTGATCGGCCAATTTGCGATTGCCCTGAATGCCGGTTCCCACGCCTTCCAGAATACCAACGGTTTCCGGCAGAGTGTCCAGCCACACAGCCATCGAAACCTCAGCATCTTGTGCGCTGGCCGCCTTGGGCAAGTCGGCAAGGGCCAGAACCTCGAAACCCGCTGCGCGATGGCGGGCCATTTTTTCGGCCGCATCGGGGTCAGACGGGCTGACGGCAAAGCTCAATGGGTATGGGAAATCCTTCAACGCCTCGGCTCCAAAGGCCCCTTCATCATCAATCAAAATGATCGACATAAGCGGTTTGGCCTCGGGGTTTTCGAACTTGGCGGCATAGGCATCAATTGGCTTACCGGGCAGAAGTACCGCGGGTTGCTCGTCCGCTGAAACCGGCGCGTCATCGCGTTCAGTCAGCGGGACGACTCGTTTACCAACGGTCAGACCGTCGGCATCCGTTTCTTCACCGCCGATCTGTGGGACCGCTGCGATCCGGGGCAGCTTTTTGAGCTGTGGGTCTTCTTCCCCTTCTACGGCAATCGGGTTTTCCTCAAGCGGATCGACCTCGGGCTCCAGGGGTTCGATTGCCGTGGGTTCAGGCTGCGGCTCGGGTTCCGGTTGAACCGCTGCGACCTCGGGCTCGGGCTGAGGTTCTGGTTCGATTTCAGTTTCGGTGACTTCCGGCAACGGCTCTGCGATTTCAGGCTGGGTCTCTGTCACCTCGGGCTGCACCTGTTCCACTTCCGGTTCGGGCAGTATTTCCAGGACTTCGGGCGCGGGCTGCGGCTCAACCTCGGCAATGGTCTCTTCTTGCTTGGGTGCAACCGGCGGTTCCGGCGCGGTTTCCGAAATGATCGGCTCACCTTCGGTGCTCGGCAATGGTTGCAATTGCGCAGGCGACTGCGGCACAACCGGAGCCTCGTTTGATGTGGTTACCTCAACCGTTTCAGGTATTTCGACCCCTTCGACCTGCGTGACGACCTCACTGATCGTCGGCTCAGAGTCTGGCACAGTCTCTACATCCGCCAGCCCTGCAAGATTGTCCGTTTGATCCCCGGACGCATCGGATGTCACCGGCGCCGCGGTTACCAGATCGGCATCTGCCACCGTCTCAGCCGCTTCGGCGCTGACCTCGGGGGTCGCAGCCGGTGCCGGCTCGGGGGCCTCGGCGTTTACAACCGGTTTCCGGGTCAAAGGGGTATTCAGGGATAGTACCACACCAAGCAGACCAACAACGACCGCCCCTGCGATCATCCCGCCTAAAAATCCGCCCATCTTAACTGCCTCTCGCCTTCATCCTGCTTCGATCGCCTCAACGCCGTTTACCGCGCCTTTGGCCTGCGATTGCGCCCTGAACAGGATGTCCTCTTGACGCTGCCCCGCAAGCCTGAGCATGTATGTCCCGACATTATACCGTGGCCAGGGGCTGTATCGCCAGTCCGAAATGCCCAAGCCGAGACAAGTGCCCAAATGCTGCTGCTGATCGACAACTACGACTCGTTTACCTACAACCTGGTACATTATTTAGGCGAACTTGGCGCCGAAATGGTCATTCGGCGGAATGACGCCTTGGATGTGCAAGAAGCCATGGCGATGAACCCGGCGGGGATCCTTCTCAGCCCCGGTCCATGTGACCCGGATCAGGCAGGGATTTGCCTGGCGTTGACTGAAGCGGCAGCTGAAACAAAGACGCCGCTGTTGGGCGTCTGTCTTGGCCATCAGACGATTGGACAGGTGTTTGGCGGCAACGTTGTCCGCTGCCACGAAATCGTTCATGGCAAGATGGGAATGATGCATCACACTGGGAAAGGTGTTTTCGCGGGCCTGCCCACCCCGTTTGAGGCGACCCGTTATCACTCGCTGATTGTGAATCGTGACACCCTGCCCGACACGCTTGAGATCACAGCAGAACTGGAAGACGGCACCATCATGGGCCTGCAACACAAAGAATTGCCCATTCACGGCGTCCAGTTCCACCCGGAATCAATCGCCTCCGAGCATGGCCACGCTCTGCTCAAGAATTTCCTGTCCGAGATGAAAGTTCCTGCATGAGCGACGCTCTGAAACCACTGATCGGAGCCGCAGCCGATCGGCCCCTGACGCGTGCCGAGGCTGAACAGGCCTTTGGTATTCTGTTTGACGGCGAAGCCACGCCCAGCCAGATTGGCGGCCTGCTGATGGCGATGCGCACACGTGGTGAAACGGTAGACGAATATGCAGCCGCTGCCGCCGTGATGCGCGCGAAATGCAATGCGGTCAAGGCCCCGGCGGGCGCGATGGATATCGTCGGCACCGGTGGCGACGGCAAAGGCACACTGAACATTTCGACCGCCACGGCGTTTGTCGTTGCCGGCGCGGGCGTAACTGTCGCCAAACACGGCAACCGAAACCTGAGCTCCAAATCAGGCGCTGCAGATGCGCTGGGACAATTGGGAATCAACGTTATGGTTGGCCCGCAAACCGTTGAAAAGGCTCTGCAAGAAGTCGGCATTGGCTTTATGATGGCCCCCATGCACCATCCTGCGATTGCCCATGTCATGCCCAGCCGGCAAGAGCTTGGGACGCGTACGATTTTCAACATTCTTGGCCCGTTGACCAACCCCGCTGGTGTTCGGCGTCAACTGACCGGTGCGTTCAGTCGCGACTTGATCCGCCCAATGGCGGAAACGTTGGGACTGCTCGGCGCTGAACACGCCTGGTTGGTGCACGGATCGGATGGCACAGATGAGTTGACGATCACCGGTGTAAGCTGGGTCGCTGCGCTGGAAGACAGCGTTGTGAAAGAGGTTGAACTGCATCCCGAAGACGCAGGTCTGCCAGTTCATCCCTTCGAAGACATCATTGGCGGAACGCCCGAAGAAAACGCCGTGGCCTTCCGCGCCTTGCTGGACGGCGCGCCCTCGGCCTACCGGGACGCGGTGCTATTAAACTCTGCCGCAGCCCTTGTGGTTGCGGGCGCTGCCGATGACCTGAAAGACGGCGCCGCAAAGGCGCGGGAAAGCATCGACAGCGGAAAAGCCAAAGACAAAATCGCGGCGCTGGCCCGAATTACGCAGGAGGCCGCATGACCGAGACGGTTCTGGATAAGATCAAAGCCTATAAACTTGAGGAAATTGCGGCGGACAAAGCGCAGAAGTCGCTGGAAACGCTGGAAAACGAGGCCCGCAATGCGCCCGAGGTCCGCGGCTTTGCCGATGCGCTTCGAACAGCGGCGCGTCGGGGGTATGGCCTGATAGCCGAAGTCAAGAAAGCCAGCCCATCCAAAGGTTTGATCCGCCCGGATTTCGACCCGCCCGCGCTGGCCAAAGCCTACGAAGAAGGTGGAGCCGCATGTCTCTCGGTGCTGACAGACACACCCAGTTTTCAGGGGGCAAAGGAATACCTGACCGAAGCCCGGGCTGCCACGGAGCTTCCGGCGCTGCGCAAGGATTTCATGTACGACCCCTATCAAGTGGTCGAGGCGCGTGCTTTGGGTGCGGATTGCATCTTGATCATCATGGCATCGGTCGACGACGCGCAAGCCGCTGAACTGGAACAGACTGCATTCGACTGGGGTATGGATGTCCTAATCGAAGTTCACGACCAGAACGAGTTGGAACGTGCAGCCGAGCTGAAAAGCTCACTGATTGGGATAAACAATCGTAATCTCAAGACCTTCGAGACATCTCTTGATACCACACGGCATCTGTCCAAGCTTGTGCCAGCGGGCCGGACGATCGTCTGCGAAAGCGGTCTGAGCACGCCTGAAGATTTGGCCGACATCGCACGTTACGGCGCGCGCAGCTTCCTGATCGGTGAAAGCCTGATGCGTCAGGACGACGTGGCAGCAGCCACCCGCCACCTTCTCGCAAGCCCTCTGATCCCCGGAGTCATGTGATGCCCTTGACCCATTTTGATGCTCAGGGACAGGCCCATATGGTCGATGTCTCGGACAAGGAAGTCACCGACCGCGTCGCCGTGGCGGCTGGTCACATCAAAATGGCGCAGGACACCTTTGATCTGATTTCCGAAGGCCGCGCCAAGAAAGGTGATGTTCTGGGCGTGGCACGTCTTGCGGGCATCATGGGCGCAAAGAAAACGCCTGATCTGATCCCTTTGTGTCACCCGCTGCCAGTCACCAAGGTCGCTGTCGAGCTGACGCTGGATCCGGACTTGCCCGGTGTGCAGGTCCAGGCCACAGTCAAAACCTCCGGCCAGACTGGGGTCGAGATGGAGGCGCTGACCGCCGTTTCTACCGCTGCCTTGACGGTCTATGACATGACCAAGGCCGTGGATAAGGCGATGGAAATTGGCGGTATCCGCGTATTGCTAAAAGATGGCGGTAAGTCAGGACGTTACGAAGCAAAATGATCACCGTCGAAGAGGCCCGCGCGCTGTTGTTTGAACTGGTCTCGCCCCTTCCAGCCGAGACCGTTGCTTTGTCCGACGCCGCAGGTCGTGTTCTGGCTCAGGATATCGAGGCCACCCGCGACCAGCCGCCATTTGAAGCGTCCTCGATGGACGGCTACGCGCTGAAATCGACCGAGGTCGAGTTGCACGCCATGTTCAAGGTCATCGGCGAGTCGGCAGCTGGCAACCGCTACACCGGTCGCGTCGGGCCCGGACAGGCGGTGCGCATATTCACTGGTGCCCCGGTTCCCGAAGGTGCTGATTTCGTTGTCATACAAGAAGATACCGAACGTCGCGGCGACCTGATCACAATCTCGGACCTGCCCGGCCCAAAATCGAATATCAGACCTGCAGGCGTCGATTTCAAAGCAGGCACAAAGATCTCGGCCCCACGTCAGTTGCGCGCCGAGGACATCGCGCTGATGGCGGCGATGAATATTGCGACCGTACCAGTGACTCGAAAGCCTGTTATTGCGCTGATCTCCACCGGTGATGAATTGGTGATGCCGGGCGAAACCCCGGGCCCCGATCAGATCATCGCATCCAATACGTTTGGCTTGAAAGCACTGCTGGAGGGCGCTGGCGCGCACGTCCGCATCCTTCCGGTCGCGCGCGATACGGTGTCATCGCTTGAGACTGCCTTCGGACTGGCCGAAGGAGCGGATCTGGTTGTGACCATCGGCGGCGCATCGGTTGGAGACTACGATCTGGTGTCAGATGTCTCAACCGGACTGGGAATGGAGCAATCTTTCTACAAGATCCGAATGCGCCCCGGCAAACCTCTGATGGCGGGTCGATTGGGACAAACGGCAATGGTCGGTTTGCCCGGAAATCCTGTCAGTGCAATGGTTTGCGGTTATCTCTTCCTGTTGCCGATGGTATGCCGGATGTTGGGTGTCGAACAGGTTCTGCCCCCATTGCGAACCGCAAGGCTTGCTGAACCATTGGGCGAAAACGGTCCGCGTGAACACTATATGCGGGCTATGCTGGACGAAACCGGTATTCGCGCGTGTTCCGATCAGGACAGTTCGCTGCTCAGCGTTTTGGCGCAGGCAAACGCTCTGTTGGTGAGGATTCCGCATGACCCCGCCCGACCTGCCGGGGATGAGGTTCAATACCTGCCGATCTAAATCCCGCTCAAATCCGTTGACACAAAACGTGAACATGCGTAGAACAAAAGAAAACGCATGACCGATGAGGTGTGAGCAATGTTGACCAAGAAGCAGTTGGATTTGTTGGAATTCATTCACAAACGCGTTCAAGCGGACGGTGTTCCGCCCAGTTTCGATGAAATGAAGGCCGCGCTGGACCTCAGGTCCAAATCCGGCATCCACAGATTGATTACGGCGTTAGAAGAACGTGGGTTCATACGGCGTCTGGCGCACCGCGCGCGGGCTATCGAAATCGTCAAACTGCCGGAAAGCTTGGGTGGAGAACCCACAGTGGCCTTCAAGCCGCGTGTGATCGAAGGCGACAAGCCGTCCGGCCCCCGCCCCGCGAATTTTGAGCCGGTGACCGTGGATGCGATGGAATTGCCAGTGATGGGCCGCATCGCTGCCGGCGTCCCGATTGAGGCGATCAGCCACGTCTCGCACCGCGTCGCGGTACCCGGAACAATGGTTTCCGGAAAAGGAGAGCACTACGCGCTGGAAGTGCGTGGCGACTCGATGATCGACGCCGGAATCAACGATGGTGACGTTGTAGTGATCCGGGAAACCTCGGTTGCCGACAACGGCGATATCGTTGTTGCCCTTGTCGAAGATCAGGAAGCCACCTTGAAGCGGTTCTTCCGCCGGGGTCAGGCGATTGCGCTTGAGGCCGCGAACCCCGCCTATGAAACCCGCGTTCTGCCGGAAGATAAGGTCAAGGTGCAGGGTCGTCTGGTTGGGCTGATCCGCAGCTACTAAAACTGCTTGGTATCCCGGTTCCCGGATGTGTTCGGGGACCAGAGCCTGTAGCCCATCGCCTCTTTAGACGTTGTGATCTTGCCGCCCGACAGGGACAGGCTTCCCGTTGCCAGCAGCCGTTTCGGATCGAAGACTTCACAGCCGCCGGACAGTTGCAGCGCCACGGCAGAAATCACGATCTGATCGGTATTGCAGGCACTGAACCCGCGCGCCGCGCGTTTGCCTGTAACGTGCAACACCTCTTTGCCCTGCCAGTCATACCGTTGAATGGTGCCGGAATCATGCGGCCAACGGCTGGCCGCCTGCAACTGATCTGCCCCGTCCCCATCATTTTCCAGCCAGACGGTTGCGACAAACCCGCTTCCCTTTTTCTTACTCAAGGCGCGTCCTTGTTCAGTCATTACGCCAACAAGACCGCCACTATCCGCAACCAGTATTTCAGGGCGATTTCCCTGCCCCCATAACATCAACGCCACGGCCATTGGTGCCACCCCAACCCATCGGGCCCGTCCTTGCCACAGCGCAAGCCACAGGCCGCCAAGCGCAATTAGCGGCAGGACAGGGGTCGGCGGGCTGACAACATATCCTTGCGCGCCGTCAAATCCCGATACCCATTGCGAAACCGCAAGAATCCACTCTAAACCCAGCCCCATCAGTGCCAGCGGCACTATCTCAAAGCCGAATGGCGACAGCAGTGCTGCCACCACGGCCGAAGGGACGACAACCATGCCCATGACCGGCACCGACAGCATGTTGGCCAGAAGACCATAGTGAGACAATGTGTTGAAATGCGCCGCACCAATTGGCGCGGTTGCAAATCCCGCGATAGCTGAGGACATCAGTAGGCCCGCAACAGGTTTCAGCCACTTTGGCCCCGGCATCGGTCCAATGTCACGCAACGCTCCGAACACCGCCACAAGCGCTGTCGTTGCGGCAAAAGACATTTGAAACCCCGGGCTAAGTAAGGATTCGGGGCGCAGACTGAGTACAATAAGTGCGGCGACCGCAACGGCCCGTAGGGAAATCGCGCGTCTGTCGATCAGTATGGCCATCAACATGACACTCGCCATGACAAAGGCGCGTTCCGTGGCGACATTCCCCCCAGACAGTAACAAGTAGATCGTGGCCGCGACCATCGCACAGACAGCCGCCAGTTTGCGCACAGGCAATCTGAGAGCCAGCGCAGGAATGGTAGAAAACAAAAGCCTGCACATCAAGTAGACGAACCCGGTCAGCAGGCCCATGTGGAGGCCCGAAATCGCCAACAGATGCGCCAGGTTGGATGCGCGCAGTGACTTTAGCGTTTCTTGCCCCATACCGCTGCGATCACCCGTTGTGACGGCGGCCGCAAACCCGCCAATCTCACCCGGCAGGATCGTGCGGACATGGTGGGAAATCACCATTCGCCATGCCGTAATGCGGATGCCTTCGGGCTGCGGGGGCGCAGCGATCAGCACCGGAACTCGGGTGTATCCCACGGCCCCCAGCCGTTGAAACCACGCGTGTCGCCGAAAGTCGAATCCTCCCGGTTCCACCGGACCTTGAGGGGGCGACAAATGGGCAGTGGTCATGATCCTTTGGCCGGGCACTAGTGAGCGTGCGTCGCCGTGCAAGGAAAGCCGAACGCGCTGCGGCCGCCGGTCACCGGGCACATCCCCTATACGCACCCGATCCAGCGTAATCCGCAGCGCATCCGACGCAGAGCGATCCATGGCAACGACCCGCCCCTCGACCGGGCCATAGTAACGCCATGACAGGACCGGCTCTGCCACCGTATGGGCGCGCACGCCCGCCAGGATGAACCCGGCAGCGATTAGCGCCCCCCCTGTTGTCAACGCCGCCCAGCCAGACGGCAGCCTGCGCGCCATCCCCAGGCAAATGGCAATCGCGGCAACAAGGCCAACATAAGCCTTCCAGTCCGGTTCGAACCGAAGACTGAAATACAGACCTATACCGACTGCCACACACACCGGAGACCACTGAAACAAATACCCTGTCTGGTTCAGCAATGCGGCCTCGACCCGTGCCAGAACACGCATGGTTGCCCCCGTCCTTCCGGCTCGTTAGACAGGCGCCAATCTATGCCCGACACGGTTACCAAAAGGTTAATCCACACAATGTCCGATCAGGTCGTCACTCGTTTCGCTCCGTCCCCAACCGGCTTTTTGCATATCGGCGGGGCACGCACCGCACTGTTCAATTGGCTCTATGCCCGCGGCCGTGGCGGCAAGTTCCTGTTGCGGATCGAAGACACCGACCGCGAGCGTTCTACCCCAGAAGCAACGGCTGCGATCCTGCAAGGCATGGAATGGCTGGGGCTGGATCACGACGGCGATGTGATCAGCCAGTTCGACGGTGCCGCACGTCACGCCGAGGTAGCACATCAGTTGCTGGCTGAGGGCAAGGCGTACAAGTGCTTTTCAACTCAGGACGAGATAACGGCCTTCCGCGAACAAGCCCGGGCCGAAGGGAAGTCGACTCTGTTCCGAAGCCCTTGGCGGGATGCTGACGAGTCCTCTCATCCAGACGCCCCATTCGCGATCCGCATCAAAGCGCCTCAGGATGGTACAACCGTGATCCGCGATCAGGTTCAGGGCGACGTCACCATTCGCAATGATCAACTGGATGACATGATCCTGCTGCGTTCCGACGGAACTCCGGTCTATATGCTGGCGGTCGTGGTCGACGATCACGACATGGGCGTGACCCATGTGATCCGAGGCGACGACCACCTGAACAACGCTGCACGACAGATGATGATCTACGAGGCGATGGGTTGGAACGTCCCGGTCTGGGCACATATCCCTCTGATCCACGGGCCGGATGGTAAAAAGCTGTCCAAACGCCATGGCGCTTTGGGTGCGCAGGAATATCAGGCCATGGGTTACCCCGCGGCTGGAATGCGCAATTATTTGGCGCGTTTGGGCTGGAGCCATGGCGATGATGAATTCTTTACTGACGAACAGGCAAAGGAGTGGTTCGATCTGGATGGAATCGGCAAAAGCCCTGCCCGTTTCGACCTGAAAAAGCTGGAAAATCTGTGTGGACAGCATATCGCCATCGCGGCTGATGCTGCATTGCGGCAAGAGATCGAAGCCTATTTAGCGGCGGCGAAATTGCCTGACCTCACGGAAACACAATCCGGTGATCTGGAACGTGCGATGTATTGCCTCAAGGATCGTGCGCGCATTTTCCCGGAACTTCTTGAAAAAGCTCACTTTGTCTTGACATCTCGCCCAATTGAGCCGGATGAAAAGGCCGCAAAAGCACTGGCCTCAGTATCCGATGGTATACTGAACGAATTGACGCCGCACGTGCAAAATGCTAGCTGGACGCGAAACGAACTGGAGCAAACCCTAAATTCGTTTGCAGAAGCGAAAGAGGTTAAGTTCGGCAAACTGGCGGGCCCGTTGCGGGCCGTGTTGGCAGGTCGGGCAGTGACACCTTCAGTTTTTGACATGATGCTTGTGCTGGGGAAGGAAGAAACCCTGGCCCGGCTTTCTGACGCAGCGACGTAAACCCAATCTTCATATTTGGGTAACGCTGCTCCGCTAACACCCGGACTGCGCGCCCGCGCGCAGCCGTTGCCCGCAAGGTCGGACAGCGATTCGACATGCGTAAGAATGAGGAAGGGACACTATGACCGACAGCAATAAAACAGCCACTCTGACAGTCCATGGTGAAACGTACGAGTTGCCGGTTCATTCTCCGACCGCTGGACCTGACGTCATCGACATCCGTAAGCTGTACAGCGATGCCGGAGTGTTCACCTACGACCCCGGTTTTACGTCGACCGCAAGCTGTGACAGCACCATTACTTATATCGACGGCGAAAAAGGTGAGCTGCTGCACCGTGGTTACCCAATCGATCAACTGGCCGGCAAATCGCATTTCCTAGAAGTGTGCTACCTGCTGCTGTACGGAGAACTGCCGGTCGCCAAGGATCTTGAGAAGTTCGAAACCACCATCACGCGCCACACCATGCTGCACGAGCAGATGCAGTATTTCTATCGCGGCTTCCGTCGGGATGCGCATCCGATGGCGATCATGGTGGGTGTCGTTGGCGCAATGTCGGCGTTCTATCACGACTCAACCGACGTATCTGATCCGCATCAGCGCGAGGTCGCTTCGCACCGTCTGATCGCCAAGATGCCGACGATCGCCGCATGGGCCTATAAGTATCACATCGGCCAGCCCTTCGTTTATCCGCGCAACGATCTGGACTACGCGTCCAACTTCCTACGCATGTGCTTTGCCGTTCCCGCCGAAGAATATGAGGTGAACCCGATCCTCAGCCGTGCGATGGACCGGATCCTGACTTTGCACGCGGATCACGAACAAAACGCGTCAACCTCGACCGTGCGTCTGGCGTCTTCGTCAGGCGCCAACCCGTTTGCGTGTATCGCGGCGGGTGTGGCTTGCCTTTGGGGTCCTGCCCATGGTGGCGCAAACCAGGCCTGTTTGGAGATGTTGGAAGAGATCGGTTCCGTCGATCGTATTCCGGAATACATCGACCGTGCCAAGGACAAGAACGACCCGTTCCGCCTGATGGGCTTTGGCCACCGCGTCTACAAGAACTTCGACCCGCGCGCGACTGTAATGAAGCAATCAGCCGACGAAGTGCTGGAACTGCTTGGCGTCGAGAACAATCCGAAGCTGCAGGTTGCCAAAGCACTGGAAAAGCAGGCGCTGGAAGATCCGTATTTCGCCGAGAAAAAACTGTTCCCGAACGTGGACTTCTACTCGGGCATCATCCTCGAGGCGATGGGTTTCCCCACCTCAATGTTCACGCCGATCTTCGCGCTGTCGCGCACCGTTGGCTGGGTCAGCCAATGGAAAGAGATGATCGCAGATCCACAGAACAAAATCGGTCGTCCGCGTCAGCTATATCTGGGCGAAACGACCCGCGATTATGTGGACATCGAAAACCGCTGATTGCCGGTTACAATTTCGAAACGCCTCGGACCCGTGTCCGGGGCGTTTTTCGTTTTAGAAAAGGGTCAATTGGTCCCCTGCCTGCGCGGGCCTGGAAAACAGATCGCATCGGAGCGGCGGCGTTCTTGTGGCCAACCCCAAACGTTTGACCGCGAGGTTGAAGCGCTTGGCCACCAGCCCGGCATACTCACCTTCCCCCCGCATGCGGTGCCCCCAACGCGGGTCGTAGTCACGACCGCCGTGCATTTCGCGCAGTTTGGACATGACCTTTTCAGCTCGCGCCGGCTCATGCTGATGCAGCCAGGATTGCCACAGCTCAGAGACTTCGCGCGGAAGGCGCAGCATGATCCAGGTTGCGGAATCAGCGCCCGCGTCTCGCCCGGCTTCCAGCATGGATTCCAATTCGTGATCCGTCAGACCCGGTATCAAAGGCGATGTCATGACGCGCACCGGCACACCTGCATCGGTCAACCGTCGGATCGTCGCCAGCCGTCTTACAGGGGATGGCGCGCGTGGTTCCATACGTCGAGACAAGCCTGGGTCCAAAGTTGTCAACGAAATGCCGACCCGAACCAATCCAAGTTGCGCCATAGGGGTAAGGATATCCAAGTCCCGTTCGATCATCGCGCCTTTGGTCACGATCGCGACAGGATGCTGGAACTCTCGCAAGACCTGAAGGCAAGCCCGCGTTATCTTGTGCTGTTTCTCGATCGGTTGATACGGGTCGGTATTCGTTCCCATCGCAATGGTCGCTACTTTGTACCTGGCCGAGGACAGTTCTTTCCTCAGAACCTCGGCCGCGTTTGGCCGGGCGATCAACCGGGTTTCAAAATCCAATCCCGGCGACAACCCTAGATAGGCATGGGTCGGACGGGCAAAACAGTACACGCACCCATGCTCGCACCCGCGATACGGGTTAATCGAGCGGTCGAACGGCAGATCGGGCGATCGGTTGTAGGTGACCACACTGCGCGCCACCTCTTCTCGGACTTCAGTTCTGAGCGTCGGAAGCTCCTCTTCCATCTCCCAGCCGTCATCGCAGGCTTCGGTCGCAAAGCGTTCGAATCTGCCTGATTCATTGCTGGCCACGCCGCGGGCCTTTATGTTGAGTGCAGGCATATTTGTTCCTGTTATGTTCTCATTCAGGAATCAATAAACCCTGTATCGCCATGCGACAAGGAAAACTGCGCGAACCGCCCTTTTAGCCCCCCGATCTTGGGCGCCTGGTTTTTCCCCGTTTGTGAACAGAATGCAGGATGTTGTTGCAGATAATTCCATCGTGATCGCAAACAATTTGACGTATAGGTCGGTCCCGGAACCGCCAAGGTCGCAATCGTAACAGTCTAACTGCGACGAAATGGCCAAAACGGAAAAAATGCCACCACGGGCCGATGGCCCGCCCAGCACAGGGAAATGCCCCATGTCCGATGAAGAAGACATCGTCCTGTCCGAACTCAACGACGACGAACTTGTCGAACAGATGTTCGACGATCTTTATGACGGCCTGAAAGAAGAGATCGAAGAAGGTGTGAACATCCTGCTTGAACGCGGATGGACACCATATGACATCCTGACCAAAGCTCTGGTCGGTGGCATGACCATCGTGGGCCACGATTTCCGGGACGGCATCCTGTTCGTTCCCGAAGTTTTGCTGGCCGCTAACGCGATGAAAGGTGGCATGACGATCCTTAAACCACTGCTGGCCGAAACCGGCGCGCCGCGCGTTGGCAAGATGGTGATCGGGACCGTTAAAGGCGACATCCACGACATCGGCAAGAACCTGGTGTCGATGATGATGGAAGGCGCTGGTTTCGAAGTTGTCGATATCGGCATCAACAACCCGGTCGAAAACTACCTGGAAGCCCTGGATTCCGAACAGCCTGACATTCTGGGCATGTCTGCCTTGCTGACCACTACGATGCCCTACATGAAAGTGGTCATCGACACGCTGATCGAACAGGGACGGCGTGAAGATTACATCGTACTCGTTGGCGGCGCCCCTCTGAACGAGGAATTCGGCAAGGCCATCGGCGCAGACGCTTATTGCCGTGACGCGGCGGTTGCGGTGGAAACTGCCAAAGACTTTGTGTCCCGCAAGCATAACCAACTGGCCAGCTAATTCAGGTGACACGAAAATGATCAAGGCCGCCCTTTCCGGGGCGGCTTTTTTGTCTTCAACTGCTTGATAAGCAGTACAGGTTTTATTACCTGTCAATTGTGATAGTGCGAATCTGTTGTGACGCACGTGTTGTTAACGAGTACATATAGGGTGGGTTATGCCTACGACGTTTAATGCTATTTTTCTTGGTAATCTTGCAATCATCGACCCGACTGAGGGTAACAACACTGCTGAAAACGCGGGCGCTTTGGTTGGACAAACTTTTGGTGGTCCGGGTGATCCATTACTTGACGACGCTGTCGTTTGGACACCGGTAGGAAACCCTGGTGGAACCTACGAAAACAACGCCAACTCTGACGTGGATTTTTTTGCAATTGATGGCGCTGCGACCATTTTCGATGCAGCTGTCGCCTACAATGCGACAATTACGTATGTCGACGGCACAACGGCAGACATAACGGCAGTCATCGCGCAAGACACGCTCGGGAACACTTTTCTGGTTCCAGAATTCTCAGCCAACAGCGATCAGGCCGCATTGGAATTTGCGGGCATCAGGTCACTAACGCTCAACAGTATAAACACCGCCACAACTACGGGTTTGAACGCTGACCGTGAATCCTGGGACATCGCCAGATGTTTCGCAACCGGCACTCTGATCGAAACGGAACGTGGCCTGGTCGAGGTCGAGAATTTGCGCGTGGGTGACAAAATTACGACGCTGGATCATGGGTTGCAAACGCTGCGTTGGATTGGCTCTCAGACCGCGCGTGCCGCAGGCGTGTTCACGCCTGTGCTGATCAAGGCGGGTGCGCTTGGCAATGATCGCGATCTCTTGCTCTCGCAGCAGCACAGGATGCTGATCAGCGACTGGCGTGTTGAACTGCATACGGGCCACGCTGAGGCGCTGGCGCCTGCCAAGCATTTGGTGAATGGCCGCGATATCGTGATGAAGCCCGGCGGTCTTGTGACCTATTATCACCTGATGTTCGATCAGCACGAACTGATCTGGGCCGAAGGGTGCCTAAGCGAGAGCTTTCACCCTGGAATCCAGGCGTGGAACAGTTTTGAGGATGACACACAGCAAGAGATCCTGTCGCTGTTTCCGGAACTGGCCAGCCACGGGATCACCGCCTATGGTCCCCCTGCCCGCCCATCGCTTCAATCTTTTGAAACGCGTGCGTCGGTGGCCTGACACGGGATGTCGGAAGTGGACTTGCCTTGATCCGGCATTCATTCTTTGATGCTGCAATCCTTCAGGGAATTGACGATGCAGCAGAACACCACACCGGATGACGCAAGCCTGACGACAAAAGGCTATACCGAAGACACTCGGCAAGGCGGCATACTGCTATTGGCATGCGGTGCGCTGGCGCGCGAAATCCTGCATCTGAAAAAGCGCAACGGCTGGGATCATATGACCCTGACCTGCCTGCCCGCCATACTGCACGTTCACCCCGAACGGATTACACAGGCTGTCGAAGAAGCTGTTGCCAAGCACCGCGGTAACTTTGACCAGATCTTCGTCGTCTATGCCGACTGTGGCACCGGCGGCCTATTGCAGAAAGCCTGCAAGGAGATGGGCATTGAGATGATCAAAGGCCCGCACTGCTATTCCTTTTTCGAAGGAAATCAAGCCTTTGAAGACCATGGCGATGATGAAACAACAGCCTTCTACCTGACGGATTTTCTGGCCCGCCAGTTCGATGCCTTTGTGTGGAAACCGCTTGGCCTGGACCGTCACCCCCAACTGCGGGACATGTATTTCGGGAACTATACCAAGCTTGTCTATCAAGCGCAGACAGACGATCCGGACCTCACGGCCCGCGCTCAGGAATGCGCCGAACGCATGGGTTTGACGTTTGAACGCCGGTTCACCGGCTATGGCGATCTGGAAACCACCCTGACCGAGTGGGCCGCCCGCAAGCCGACCGCCTGATCGTCAGGCGTTCTCGTGCGCGACTTCGCGGATACGCTCGATCATCGACCGCAAGCCATTTGACCGCTGTGCGGACAGATGATCATTCAACCCAAGGCGTGCCAACTCGCCGCCCGCGTCGACCTTTGGGACTTCGCCAACAGGCAAGCCATTATACAAAGACCGCAACACCGCGATCAGCCCGCGCACAATCAACGCGTCGCTATCGCCGTCGAACCGGAAAACGCCACCCTCGATCGTGGGCTGCAGCCACACCTGACTGGCACAACCGTGCACCTTTGTGGCGGGCACTTTGAACGCATCGTCCAGAGGCTCCATCGCTTTGCCCTGATCTATGACATGGCGATACCGGTCTTCCCAGTCATCCAGAAACTCAAAATCCTCGACGATTTCCTCAAAGGCGGGCGTTGCCATTTCGCAGCGGTCCTTTTTGTTGCGATCACATTTGTGACCTATGCCTCTGTTGGGCACCTGTCCAGCCCCGGTGTGGGTTTTCAATCTTTGGAATTTACGATAACCCATTGCTGAAAATACTTCTCTGGGCTTTGGGACCATGAAAAAATCAACACCTCTTTTATTGGTCGGCACGCTTACACTGGCCGCCTGCAGCGGCTGGAGCGAGTCGCGCGTGAACCCGACCAATTGGTTCGGGTCCAGTACACCCGCCCCTACTGAAGTATCCGTAAACGAAGCTGATGCTCTGGTGCCCGAAGGGCGCGACGGCCCGGGCCTGTTTTCGCGACCCGAAAAGGAAGTGATCGGCTTTGCCATAACCAAGGTAGATGAGCTGCGCATCGATCCCACGTCTACCGGGGCAATCGTCTATGTCAAAGGTACGGCCGCAAGACAGGGCGCCTATAATGCGCGCCTTGTCCCCGTGGAAAGCGAAGAAAACGAAAAGAACGGCATTCTGGAATACACGTTCGAAGTCAGCTACCCAAGCTACGCGACCAATCAAGGCTCTGAAAAATCGCGTGAGGTCAATGGTGCTACGACGCTAGGCCGGGCCGAGCTGCGAAACACCCGTCTGGTTCGCGTTCGTGGCGAACAGAATGCACTAGAGTCCCGGCGGCGTTAACCGCCGCTAAAGCGACACGACTTGTACGGATTGCCCCTTGGCGGCCAGAGCGATCTTGCCGTCACACAGTTTCAGGGCATCCTCGCCAAACACCTCAAATCGCCAGCCTGACATCGAAGGCAGCTTACGCTCGCCCGCAGCCAACTGGTCCAGTTCGGAACTGGTGGCGATCAGCTTGGCCGCCACGCCCGAGCTTTCGGTTTTGGATTTGAGCAAAACGCGCAGCAAATCGGCGAGCGCCGGGTTGATCTTTAGCTTATCACGGCTGTTATCAACGCGCGGCATTTGATCGGCAGGGCAATTCACCCCCTGTTTCACCGCCGCCAGAATACCATCGGCAATCACGCCTTTGCGCGCCTCGCGCAGCAGCAGGCGAGAACCACCAAGGTCCGACGGAGATTTGGGCTTGGTCGAGGCAAGCTCGATCAGGGCGTCATCCTTGAACACCCGGCTGCGCGGAACGTTGTTCTCTTGCGCATAAGCTTCGCGAAACTGCGCCAACTCGCGCACGACAGCCAGGAACTTGGCCGAATTTGTGCGGGTCTTCACCCGCTTCCATGCATCTTCCGGACGGATATCGTAGGTTCCGGGCTGGGTCAGGGTGCGCAACTCTTCGGACACCCAATGGCTGCGCTGCGACTTGTTCAACTGGGCCGCCAGATATTCGTAGATCTGCCGCAAATGCGTGACATCCGCCAAGGCATAGGTCTTTTGCGAATCTGTCAGTGGCCGACGTGACCAATCGGTAAAACGCGAGGTTTTGTCGACCCCTTCCTTGCAGATTTTGCGCACCAAAGTCTCGTATCCCACCTGCTCTCCAAAGCCACAGACCATCGCGGCGACCTGAGTGTCGAACAGAGGTTGCGGGAATACGGACGCCTCGACCCAGAAAATCTCAAGATCCTGTCGCGCGGCGTGAAACACTTTGACCACGCTTTCGTCGCGAAACAGGTCGTAAAGCGGGTCCAGCGACAAGCCGTCGGCTAATGGGTCGACGAGAACGGCGCTGTCCTCATTGTCGGATGGAACTGCAAGCTGCACCAAACAGAGTTTCGAATAGTAAGTCCGTTCGCGCAGAAACTCGGTATCTACGGTGACATAGTCATATTCCGCCGCGGCCTTGCAGAATTCGGCCAGCTCTTGCGTCGTCGTCAGGGTTTTCATGCGCGGTGCTGTTCTTGCTCTTGTTCTGTGCGGCTGATTGTCTGTTTCATTCCGTACCCAGCCGTATTGCGGACCATAGGATGAATTTGACGCGCGTGTAAATCATCCCGAGACGTTCAGGGCAGCAACACCGGAGTCCGATCCCCACTGGCGTAACGGCGCAACACTGCGGGGTAGAGTTTGTGTTCCCACACCAGCACCCGGGCGGCCAATGCCTCGGACGTATCACCCGGTTCAATATCTACTCGCGCTTGCCCAAGGATCGGACCGTCATCCAAGGCTGCGGTGACTTCGTGAACCGAACATCCATGTTCAGCATCCCCGGCTTCAATAGCGCGCGCATGGGTGTTGAGACCCTTGTATTTCGGCAGAAGCGAAGGGTGGATATTCAGCATCCGTCCCTGAAAGCGTGACACGAAATCGCCTGTCAGAACACGCATGAAGCCAGCCAGACAAACGATATCGGGTTGCGCTTCTTCCAGCGGTTTCAGCAACTCGGCCTCAAACGCGGCACGGTCGCCCTTGAACGGGCGGTGATCCACCGAAGCCGTCGGAATGCTCCGCTCTGCCGCCTTTGTCAGGCCACCCGCATTCGCATCATTGGACAGAACCAGACAAGGCCGCGCAGGGTGATCGTCGGTCATGCTGTCGACCAGCGACACCATGTTCGAGCCACCCCCCGAGATCAGAATTGCGACGCGCTTATGGCTCACAACAGGGTGCCCGAATAGGCCATGCCCGCTGTCCCGGTCACAGTGCCAATCCGCGCAACCGTTTCGCCCGCATCGGCCAGCAACGCCGCCAAATCATCCGCGCGATCCGCTTCACACGCGACGATCATGCCAATGCCGCAGTTGAAGGTCTTCAACATCTCAGCCTCAACAATCCCACCGGTTTCCGCCATCCAGCGGAATACAGGCGGCAAATCCCATGCATTCAGGTCAATCTCGGCACCCAACCCCTCGGGCAGCACACGGGGCAGGTTTTCTGTAAGGCCGCCGCCGGTGATATGGGCCAGCGCATGCACGCCCCCTGCTCGGATCGCCTGCAGAGCTGGCTTCACATACAGACGTGTGGGTGTCAGCAGAGCTTCGCCCAGCGATCCTTCACTGAACGGTGAGGCGGCATCCCAGCCCAGACCCGAAATCTCTACCAGTTTGCGCACAAGGGAGTACCCGTTGGAATGCACACCGTTCGAGGCCAACCCCAACAGCACGTCGCCCGCCTGAACGCCGGCCGGCAGATGAGCCCCACGTTCCATCGCGCCAACCGAGAACCCGGCCAGATCGAAATCGCCATCCGGGTACATGCCGGGCATTTCCGCGGTTTCACCGCCGATCAAGGCGCATCCGGATTGGACACAGCCTTCGGCAATGCCTTCGATGATCCGCGCCGCCGTATCCGTATCCAGCTTGCCGGTCGCAAAATAATCCAGGAAAAACAGCGGCTCAGCGCCCTGGCAGATCAGGTCATTGACGCACATGGCCACAAGATCGATGCCCACGCCGTCGACAACGCCGGTATCAATGGCGATGCGCAGCTTGGTGCCCACCCCATCGGTGGCCCCAACCAGAATCGGGTCCTGATATCCGGCATCCTTTAGATCGAACAGAGCGCCAAATCCGCCCAGCCCGCTCATCACACCAGAGCGGTTGGTGCGTTTTGCGGCCGGCTTGATCCGGTCGACTAGGGCATTCCCCGCATCAATATCAACGCCTGCATCGGCATAGGTGATTCCGTTCTTGCCCGTGGTCATGGCCAGCCCCTTATGAATGGTTCCCGCGCGGGTTATTCGATTGTGCGACTTGTTGCAACGGTCAGGCTTGACGCGGCTGTTCACCGTGGTACTCAAAGCGCTCAGGCGGGCCTGTAGCTCAATTGGTTAGAGCAGAGCGCTCATAACGCTTTGGTTGCGGGTTCAAGTCCTGCCGGGCCTACCACCGTCTACTTGTTCATTGTTATCAGTTACAGATGCTTGCCAGACCAGCAATGCACGGTGTTTCTGCTGTCCAGTTCAAACATAAGATTCATTCTTCTAAATCTGCAGGGTTGCCCAGTAACTCTGAGCCTTATTCAAGCCCCTAGAGTTCGGAGTCCCGCTCAAGCGGAAGTGCCATTTGGTACATTCAAGACAATATGACACATACGCATACTATACTTTTGGATACATCACCTATTCGAATGGGTTTTTGGCTATCCCATTTCCATTTAGCGAAACTTGTAAATTCATGTTTTCATGATCTTGCACGTCCCATACATGTGCATCCCAGCCTCCGACTAGCACCCAGTAGGAGGAAATTGACCGGCTTCGCGACCCCTCCGCTCACTCGGACCGCGAAGCTGGTTTTTTTTGTGCCCTTTTTAGTTTGAAAAAAAGCTTCCAAATACAAAGCGCACCGGCAAACCTCCAATTGAAGTTCAGGCCTACCTTGGAGGTTCACCGAAGTATCCACCAAAGTATCCAACCATCGCACCCAATACGCCAACTACGATGACAATCGAGATTAATGCACCACTGCTTTTTGAGTAATATCCAAGCGTCAAAAGCCCGACGACAAATATACCAACCAAGAAATACAATACAGTGTTGTCCATACCTAAACCTATGCCGCAAAAGACGTTCTGCAACGTTACGATAGAAATGCGCCTCAAGTCTAATGGGGGAGATACACCCCGTTAAACACCAGGGTAGCCACTCGTTCCCGCTCCAAAAAAACCCGCGTTGTTCGGAGGGAAACCGTTACAAACAACGCGGGAGGCAGTTGGGGTAGTGAAGGCGATACGGAGCGGGTCAAGAATTGGACCAAAAAACCCCGGGTAAAGCCGTTCGGTCTAATACGAGGCAGCAACTTTACGCTTCAGGATCTGTCGCTTCAGCCTTTTGGAAAACTGCCAAGGTGACAAACAACCCGCCGATCAGCAGCAAATGGCCCAATGCGGTTACACCGAAAACAAAATAGCTGCCAACCATCAGCGAGAAGATTGCGCTCCACATCCATGCCAACATCTGCATCAGCATGTGTGCTGTGGATAGAGAGTATTTTTTTAGTGGGTTTTTTGTTTCATCCATTACCGATACCCACGATGATTTCACGTCGAAACTATTGGTCATGACTTCCTCCCATTCTAAAGGTTGTACGGGGTGATCGGTGCTTTAGACCAAAGAAAAATTTTGCGCGCCGCTTATGGCAGCGACACAAAACGTAAATTCCGATCCCACCAAAATCACCTCCCAACAATGATATCTGCGCAAAGGCCACCCAGCCTTTCACTTTTGCCAAGCCGCAGGACACCGCCATGTGCGCGGGCAATATCCGCAACAATCGCCAACCCAAGACCAACGCCACTACCCTGATTCTGGTTGCGTGCGGGATCAAGACGCGAGAACGGTTTTACAGCCTCAGTGCGCTGCTCTACCGGAATGCCCGGTCCGTCATCTTCGACCCGGATGCGCGTGGTTTTGGGCGTCAGGGACAGGCTGACTTCGGCCCGGTTGCCATATCGCACCGCATTGCCAATCAGGTTCTCGACCGCGCGGCGCATGGCCATCGGGCGCAGCATCGCCGTGCCGTCACCTTCGACTGAGACCAATTCGGCCTGATGACCTGCCCGTCGCGCGTCTTCGACAATCTGGCGCAACAACGCCGCGGGCTCGATTGCCTCGGCAGGGCCCTCAGCGGCGCCGCGAGAGAAATCGAGGAACGCATCCAACAGCAATTGCATCTCGTCTACGTCCTGCTGCATCGGTGCTGCCTCATCCTCAGGCAACATGGACAGGCCCAGTTTCAGGCGCGTCAGCGGTGTTCTCAGGTCGTGACTGACCCCCGACAGCATCATCGTGCGCTGTTCCATCTGGCGCTCGATTCTTGCCCGCATTTCCAGAAACGCACTACCGGCTGCACGCACTTCTATTGCACCGCCCGGCGAATAGGGTACCACCCTGCCCCGGCCAAAGGCCTGCGCGGCGTCAGCAAGCCGGGTGATGGGCCGCAGTTGATTGCGCATATAGAGGAATGAGATCGTGGTCATGACCACGGCAAAAAACACCATAGTCACAATCAACTGATGCGGCGCCGTGGGTGACAAGCGGCGGCGATCTATCGTCAACTGCAGAAGCCCCAGATCGGTTTCCAGATACAACCGTGCCTCGTCACCCGAAGGCAAGGCCACAGAAACCAGATCGGGCAGTCGCATCTGCAAATTTGCCTCGACCTGAGGTGCGATGAAGTCGTACCACCGCCGCTTGTCGGTCAAAGGATCCTGATCGGGGTCGACAAAGCGGGCCTTCATCTCAAGCGCAACCAAATCCGGGCGAATGGCTGCCAATGCCTGCTGCCGGGTCTCGGCCCCCTGCATTGTTTCAAGCACCAGAGTCACTTCGCGCGCCGCGGATCGAGTCATCTGTGCGGTGACGTCCTCAAGATGTTTTTGCAAAAAGGCAATCCCAACCACCAACAGCAGAACGATAACCGGAAGAACCAGAATCAGTGCTGCTCGGGCATAAAGGCTGCGCGGCATATAGTGTTTGAGCCATCGACTGGACATGCGCTAAACCTAACGGGCTGATCCTCCAAGAGAAAGAGCTCAGAATGCAGGTGCCCGACGATTTCAACCCGCCACCGGGTCAAGCAACCGAAATACAAACTGGCCTGCGGCGGATTCTGGCACCAAACCCGTCTCCGATGACTTATCGCGGTACGAATACGTATCTATTGGGAGAGCTCGATCTGGCGGTCATCGACCCCGGCCCCCTGAGCGACGCGCATCTTGAGGCGATTCTGAACGCCATGCAGCCGGGTCAACGGATAAGCCACATCATCGTCACCCACAGCCATCTCGACCACTCGCCGCTTGCGGCACCTTTGGCAGAACGGACCGGAGCGCCGATTTTGGCCTTTGGCGGGCCACAAGCCGGACGCAGCGCAGTCATGACCGAATTGGCGCAACAAGGTCTGGTCGGCGGCGGTGAAGGGATAGATACCGCGTTCCGGCCGGACATCGAAGTGGCGGATGGTGAGATGATCGAGGGTGAAGACTGGCAGCTTGAGATCATCCATACACCCGGTCATCTGGGAAACCATATCGCCCTGGGATGGGGCAATGTCTGCTTTACAGCCGATCACGTCATGGGCTGGGCAAGTTCGCTGGTCTCCCCTCCGGACGGGGATCTGACGGATTTCATGCAAGCCTGCCAAAGGTTGCGCGCCCGGGACTGGACCGTGTTTCACGCCGGCCATGGTGCACCGATCACCGATCCTGGCGAACGTTTGGACTGGCTGATCAAACACCGCCTCACGCGCGAAGCTCAGATACTGGCGGCGCTTGCGGATCAGCCCGGAACCGCCCGCCAACTTGCCGAGCGCATTTACACCGATACACCTATCGCGCTGCTGCCAGCCGCCGAGCGTAACGTGTTTGCGCATCTAATTGATCTATATGGCAAATCAAAAGTCTCCACACCTGATGCGCTATCGGGAAATGCCAATTATTTCAGAACCGCGTGACTTGTCCAAATTTTTTTCCGATTGATGCAGTTCTCCTCTGGACGGGCAAAAAACGGGTTGTTATACGCCCCTCAGTTCCGGCGTAGCTCAGCGGTAGAGCAGTTGACTGTTAATCAATTGGTCGTAGGTTCGATCCCTACCGCCGGAGCCA